>JBAUMF010000040.1:0-81995 GCA_049578545.1 Thiobacillaceae bacterium | reverse complement strand
GGCCGCGCCATTTGCAGCCATGCTCGGCCACATACAGGATGGCGTTCAAGACACTCAAATTGGGCAGGCTGACATTGCCGCGTTGTCTGGGCAGGCAGTGTGCGATTTCTTCGTACTGGGCTTGTGTGAGTTCCATGCCCAAAGTATTTCATAGCCATCCGCATCGTGTCAATTAGTGTTAACACGCCCTAGCAAACTCGTTCTGGCCAGCATTGTCCAGCTGACGCAGACCTTGTCCTCTTTGCAGTTCACGTCCCGATTCCGCATATCGCGCGTGTGGCACGACGTGCATCAACCCTGGATTCACCGGTCGGGCACAAAACGACCACGATTCGTTGAATCATCAATTCATTCGTCCGGCTAGCCATAGAACTTGCGAAGGTTGAGCCAGGACAACACAAAGACGAGCAGGAACACAAGATCAGCCCAGGCCCAGGGTATCCACATTGAAGGAATGCCACGGGTAATGGCATACCAGAACGCGAGTCCCGAATAGGAGGCTTTCAATGCCATGCCATAAGGAATCAGGTCATGGTTTTTCGCCGGGCTGTTCGCGATGCGCAGGAACATGGCAGCGAATACCAGCAGCAACAGCGCAGGGAACTGGACGTAGGCGGGATGGTTGGGAGGCTCGACGCCATAGTGGGCGAAGATGGCCAGGGGGAAGAACAGGAAGGCCAGCCCCAGCAGGCCGTCATACAGGGCAGCGATGACAAACAGGGGTCTTGTCCAGGGGTACATGCACTTACTCCTTCCGTTCGTTGTGTGTTGGATGCATCTGTTCATGCAGGCGCCGTCGATAGCGTTCCCTGCGCGCGTGGGTGAATTCGGCACTATAAAGCCGAGCGGCAAGTTCTCTCAACCCGGTCTCCAGCTCCGCAACGCTCATGGAGGTGGGTTTGAAGTTTACGTCGAACAGGGTACACAGTTCCCAGGCATTTTCCTTTAGCAGGCGTCCTTGCTTGCGTAACCTGGCGTACAGCGGCGTTCCGGGAAAAGCCGTCAGCACCGTGATCTGTACCTCATACAGTCCACTGGCCCTGACGAATTGCCAGACCTGTTCGAAGCTTTCGGTGCCGGTTCCATCCAGTCCAAGGACAAAACATCCGTTCACCGTGATGCCATGGTCCTGAATGCGCTGGATGGCCTGGAGATAATGGTCCAGCTGTCTTGCCTTCCAGTTGGCATGCTGCTCGAGGCCGTTTAGGCCTGCCAGACTGGTGCTTTCCAGACCGATCAGTACCTGTGCACAGCCGCTGTCCCGCATGAGTGCAAGGAGTTCTTCATCCTCGGCCACCGAGACATCGGTTTCCGTAAACCAGCGCACCTTCTCCCTGGCCAGTTCACGCATCAGGGCCCTGGAATGCGGCTTGTTGACGAAGCTGTTGTCATCGGCAAATTCAATAAAAGGTTGCGACCAGAGTTCCTTGATCCGGCGGATTTCCGCAATGACCTTGTCCACCGGCTTGAGCTTGTACCTCGGCGAAAGAAGAATTGATGATGCGCAAAACTCGCAGCGGAATGGGCAGCCGCGCTGGGTCTGGACCGTTAGCCGGTTGTACTGGCCGACATCCAGAAGATCAAAGCGCGGCATCGGGGCGTGGGCGAGATCGAAACTGTGTGCGCGCGCATCGTAGACCGGCTTCAGCGTCCCGGCCTTGAGATCGGCGATCACGACAGGCCAGAGCGGTTCACCCTCACCGATGACGATACAGTCGGTATGCTGCATGGCTTCCTCGGGCAGGGCCGTTACATGAAGGCCGCCCAGGATGACCTTGGTTCCCATGGCCCGGTAACGTTGTGCCAGCCGGTAGGCATCCTTGATTCTCGCCGTGAAGCTCGAAATGGCGACCGCATCGAAGCCCCCGGCCAGTTTGCCCTCGACGTCTCCGGGCATTTCAATGTACTGAAGCTCGACATCGTCCGGCGTCAGCCCGGCCAGAGTCAACAAACCCAGGCTTGGAAGTGATGCGATGATGCGATTGCGCTCAACAAAGCCCGGCAGGTTAAGGCCCAGCCTGGTCAACTCGGGGTTGTATGCCCGCACCCCGCTGACGGCAATGAGGCCGAGTCTCAAGCTGCCGGCCAGCCCGATACCACGGCCAGGGCAGCAACCAGAATGCTCAGGACCGGGATGAAGAACAGATGGCGAAAGAACGTGTGCCGGGCGGTCAGAAAGCACAGCAGCGGCATGGTCACTGCCCCGACGATCATGGCCGGAACGGCAAGATGCAGATGCGCGGGCGGGAGGCCAACGGCCGATGCAGTCAGGCCAAGGGCGAAATTGAGAAAGCCGATGCCGAAGAAGGAAATGTGTCCCAGCCGTATCATGCGCCGGGAAAACGCGCCGTAGCCTCCGACCCAATTGTCGCGATGGAAAAACAGACCGATAACGGCACCGGAAACCACGCCGCCCACCACTCCGAGCCAACCGGCGAGCAGACTCAGATGGGCATTCATCCGGCTACTCGCGTGATCGGCACATGGACCTTGCGGCTACGCAACGTCAGTTGTGCTCAGCTTGAACGTTTCATGCCAGGTTTCCCACAAGGTTCAGTACCGGGCGAATCATGCGGCGCCCTCGCATGTTTGCCGCGAGCGAGGCAAGCAGGCCCGCCGCCAGCAGGGCGATGGTGCTAGGCTCGGGAACGGCACTGGCAAAGGCGGCCGCGATGACCGCATCCGCCTGGGTGGTAGGGTGAAAGCCGTCCCAGAAGACATATTGGTTTGGGTTGGCACAAGGCACGAGCTGGGAGGACAGGCAGGCGTCCTGTGTATCGGTGAAGCCATAGCGGGCGGGGTTGGCGACTACATCATTGAGGAAGGAGTAGGTATCGAACTGGATGATGTCAGCATTCGGGAACTGTGAGTCCAGGTTATCGAGCAGCCCCGCCAGCGTGGTGTTGAAAAGCTGGGAAAACCCTTGGGCAGTCGCCACTGCAGTCGAACCCAGGCTTTGTACATAGGGCGTGAGGCCCAGATCCGGAAGGTTGGGGACCAGAATGTGGGTTGCGCCCTCTCCCGCCAGTTCTGCCACGTAAGCGGCGATGTTCTGCGCTGCCAGAGTGGGGTAATCGAGGGTCAGGAAATCATTCGCTCCGCCCCAGACGAAATACAGGGCGTTGGGATCGGCCACGCCCCCTGAAAGCGAATTGTAGAGGCCAATTTCCTGGGCAATGCCGGGCAGGCCATACGCTCCCTTGCTGCCAGCTTTGCCTCCATCACCATAGTTGCCTATGCCAGTGGTGGCGCCGGCGACCGCGAAGCTGAAGAAGTTCGTCGGGTTGGCGCCTCCCGGAAGGATGGCATTGGCCACATATTCTGCGGCAACCGGACCATTCGAGTAGCGCCCGCTGTCATAGGGAGGGCAGGGATGACCTGGGTCGCACACGCCCGGCACGTTGTAAAACGTGCCCAGGATCTTGTAAATGCTCAGAACTGCTGAGGGATTGTTCCCTGCATCCGACAAACTGTCGCCGAACACATACAGGCCGTCGAAGGGCGTGGCCCAAACGCTCGTGCCCAGCAGCAGGGATGCGATCAGAGTTGCAAGATGAGCAAAATATTTCTTCATTTTCAATCTCCCGGATTCAAATTATTAGAGACTGGTACAGGAACGACCATGCAAGACAGCGTGATGAACATTGCAAGGATAACGATATCCTGAATAAAACACTTCTTTCAACTGTATGCGGCAATTCAATGCAAAATCCTTGCGTCGCATCAAGAAGCACCCGCCCCGATGCCACCACCAGGGGCGCGCCGATCCGGCTGGTAAGTGATCTGTACTGGTACGCTTTCCTATCTGGCCAGCTGTTCGGGCAGGTCGATATCCTGCAGCACTCCCGGATCCTGGCAGTCGACGCCTATGAGTTGCGCGGCGTGGCGCAATAACAAATCCCGCGCGCCCTGGTCTCCGGTCAGTTGCATCAAGGCTTCACCATAGGTTTTGCCGAAAGCCACCGGATGACCGCGTTGGCCCTCAAACACGGGCGCGGCGATGCGCGAAGCGGTGCTCACTGTTTGGGCGACACTCTTGATGGTGGCGGGAGTGATGAAGGGCATGTCCGCCAACGCGATGAGCCAGCCGTCCGCGTCGGAGGTTCGCGCCACGCCCCAGGCCAGGCTGGCGCCCATGCCTTCCCCAGCATTCGGGCAGATGCTGACCTGCAGCCCGGCTTCCTCAAGCAGGTCAACGAGCCCTGAATCCTTGCTGTTGACCACAGCCAGGGTGTTGGGCAGTGCCGCAATCAGATTGCGCGTAGCCGCGAGAGCAAGCGGGGTGCCGTCAGGGAGTGGGTGCAGCAGTTTGTTGGCACCAAAGCGGCGCGAGTTTCCGGCAGCAAGAAGGATGCCCTGCATCAATAAATCTTCCCCGGAATGGCCGAAATCATCTGCATTGCCTGTGGCCCAGCCCGGGGGCGACACCGGCGCGTCTAAACGCTGATTTGATCGCCAATGGGCAATCTTCGAATGCGCTTGCCGGTGGCAGCAAAAATGGCATTGACCACGGCCGCCGCGATCGGCGGCACGCCAGGTTCGCCGACCCCGGTCGGCGCGGCTTCGCTTTCGACAATGTGCACTTCCACTCGCGGCATTTCCTTCATGCGCAAAATGCGAAAGTCATCGTAGTTCGACTGCTCGGCCTTGCCGTCCTTGAGGGTGATCGCGCTGTGCAGGGCGGCGGACAGGCCGAAGCCGATACCACCCTCCATCTGGGCCTTGATTACATCGGGAGTCACGGCCACGCCGCAGTCCACGGCGCACACCACGCGTTCCACCTTGTAGCTGCCGTCCTCCTTCACATTCACTTCGGCCACTTCGGCCACATAGCTGTTGAAGGACTCATGCACCGCGACTCCGCGACCCCAGCCCTTGGGCAGCGGCTTGCCCCAGTCGGCTTTCTCTGCCGCCAGTTCCAGCACGGCCAGATGGCGCGGATGGTGCTGCAGCAGTTTTCTGCGAAAGGCCACCGGGTCCGCTCCAGCGGCATGGGCCAGTTCATCGAGAAAGACCTCGGTGACGAAGGCCGTGTGTGTGCTGCCCACGGATCGCCACCACAGCACCGGTACCGGCAGCGTGGGTGAGTGCAGGTCGACCCGCAGATTCGGTATGGCATAGGGCAGGGTTGAGGCGCCCTCCACCGAGGTCTGGTCCACCCCATCCTTGATGAGGCCCCCGGCGAAGGGCGTCCCCGCGACGATGGACTGGCCGACAATGCGTTGTTTCCAGGCCACGGGGTTGCCCTCAGCATCCAGACCCCCTTCGACAGTGTGCACATAGCAGGGCCGGTAAAACCCCCCGTGAATGTCATCCTCCCGGGTCCACATGGTTTTCACCGGCACACCCATCCTCTTGGCGATATGCACGCCTTCCACGATGTAGTCAGACTTGGCATTGGCGCGCCGGCCGAAACTGCCGCCGGCAAAGGTGGTGTGAATCTTCACCTGCTCGGGCTTGATGCCCAGCACTTCCGCAGCCTTGTTCTGGTCGCCGGTCTGGAACTGGTCCCCGGCCCAGATCTCGCAGCCTTCCTTTGTCACATGGACAACGCAATTGAGCGGTTCCATCGGTGCATGCGCCAGGTAAGGCACTTCGAACTCTGCCGCCAATCGTTTGGCCGCACCGGCCAGGGACGAATCGACGTCGCCGTCATTGCGTGCCACCGCCCCCGACC
Organism: Thiobacillaceae bacterium; assembly: GCA_049578545.1. Lineage (GTDB taxonomy): Bacteria > Pseudomonadota > Gammaproteobacteria > Burkholderiales > Thiobacillaceae > DASQBT01. The sequence continues at coordinate 76,318 of JBAUMF010000040.1, read as the reverse complement.
GTTTGGCCAGTTCCCGGTAGGAATCCATTATGGACCCGCTGGACAAGCCCACTCCCGGTCCTGCTTCCCATTCTATTGCAAGGGCCTCACGGCCCTTGATGGCGGACCAGGTATCGCTCGCGACGACCGCGACGCCGGCAGGTATCTCGAATACATCTCTTACCCCGGGAGTGGCCCTGGCCTTGTCGGCGTTCATGGCTTTCAGCCCGTCGCCAAAGCGAGGCGGGCGGGCCACCACCGCGATCAGCATGTCCGGGAATTGCAGGTCCAGCCCGAACTTTGCCGTGCCATTGGATTTGGCTTTGGTGTCCGTGCGCTTGAAGCCCTTGCCGATGATCTTGAAGTCCTTGGCCGGTTTCAGCTCCACCTGCTCAGGTACTTCCAGGTTGGCAGCCAGGTTGGCCAGGCGCCCGTAGGAGAGCCGCTCGGTGTTCGCGGCATTCACCACATGGCCATTCTCGGTCTTGACCAAGGCCCTGCTTACCTTCCAGTGGCGGGCGCCTGCTTCCAGCAGCATCTCCCGGGCCGTCGCTCCGGCGCGCCGCATTTGCAGGTAGGAATTGGCCATCGCTGTGCTGCCGCCCGTGCCCTGCATGGTCTTCCAGAACAGGTTGTAGTACAACTTGGCATCGGCGGGCGCGGATTCGACCCTGATCAATTCCCACGGTACATCCAGTTCCTCCGCCACCAGCGCGGGCAGGCCCGTGTTGACGCCTTGCCCCATTTCCAGATGCTTGACCAGCACGGTCACTGTGTCGTCCGGTGCGATGCGGATGAACGCATTGGGGGCAAACGCTTCACCCGAGGGTGTCTGCAGAGACAGCCTGGCGCTGCGCGCAGGCGTCAGGTAAAAGCCCAGAGTAAGACCGGCACCGACCATCGCAGTGGTCTTGAAGAATTCACGGCGCGATGGGTTAATGGGTGTATTCATGGTCAGGCTCCCAGATTTTGGGCAGCGGCATGGATGCCGGCGCGAATGCGTTGATAGGTTGCGCAGCGGCAGAGGTTGTTATTCATGGCACGGTCTATGTCGGCGTCATCGGGTTTGGGATTGCTGGACAGCAGTGCAGCGGCCTGCATCAACTGGCCGGAATGACAGTAACCGCACTGCGGCACATCCAGTTCCGACCATGCATCGCGCAGGGCCTCGATCACGGGGCCGCTGATGCCTTCAACGGTCACCACCGTCTTGCCTGCCAACGAGCCCACCTCAACGGAGCAGGAGCGAACCGGCCTGCCGTCGAGGTGGACCGTACAGGCACCACAAATCGATTCGCCGCAGCCGAACTTGGTGCCGGTGAGTTGAAGGTGATCACGCAGTACCCAGAGCAGAGGCATGTCACGGGGGACATCGACGCTGTGGGGCGTGCCATTGACGGTGAAGGTGATCATGATGCCTCCTCAAGGACCTGGTGTGAAGGCAGTACGGGAACCCTGCCTTAAGGACAGATGTCAGACATCCCATCCTAGCCTAAGGATGTCGATTTAAGAAGACACAACTTGGCGCGTTGCGTTCACCCGGCAGCCAACGAGGTTTTATCTACCCAGCCCGACACGTTTCTTCTCTCAGAATGGACTATGCTTGGTGAACTCCCTGACCCAGCCGGAAATGACCAGGATGTATAGGGGCCCTCTGAAAGGAAGAATCATGCGCACGATTATTATTCCGGTATTTGCATCCCTGGTGCTGACTGTACCCGCTCACGCCGCCACGTACACTCTGGATTCGTCCCATACCTATCCACAGTTTGAGATCCATCATCTGTCCTTCTCCACCCTGCATGGCCAGTTCAACCATACAGAAGGCAAGATCACCATGGACCGTGAGAAAAACCTCGGTTCGGTGGAAGCCACCATTGATGTCAAGTCGCTGGATACCGGATTTGCCAAGCGCGACGAAGACCTGCTCGCCGCCCCGTTTTTCAATGCGGCGCAATTCCCCACCATGACGTTCAAGTCGAGCAGAGTGACTTACCACGGCAAGGACAAGGCAACGGTGCAGGGTGACTTTACACTGCACGGTGTAACCAGGCCGCTCACCCTGCATGTCACCCGCATCAGTTGCGGGGTGAACCCGATCATGAAGAAGAACGTGTGCGGATTTGATGCCTGGGGTGAAATCAGGCGATCCGATTTTGGCATCAAGACCTACGTGCCAGTAATTCCGGATGAAGTCAGACTGGTCATCAACAGCGATGCCGTCGAGGAGAGCCCCACACCCACACCCTAGGGAGGTGCTGATTAATTCGCGCCTGCGCGAGGAGTGCGGCGACCAAGCACTCCAGCAAGGTTTTTATTTCTTTCAAACCGGACTGCCGCCCGCCACCTGCTCGTTTTTTGGCCAGGCTGAGGCATCGATGGTTTCATTGTAGGCGTGCCAGGTCGCATGGCCGATGAGGGGGAGCAGGACGGCAAAGCCGAGGAAAGCCGTGGCGAAGCCTAGCAAGACGCAGATCCCGATCAATCCCGCCCACACGAACATGGCCGGTTTGTTGCGCAATACCGCGTTCACGCTGGTGACAACCGCAGTAATCGAATCCACTTTGCGGTCCAGGATCATCGGCAGGGAAAAGGCGCTGGCTGCAAATACAATGCTGGCAAAAAGGGCACCCACCAGACTGCCGATCCCGAGAAAAGGCAGCATATCCCGCCACCCTGGATTTGCCTGTTCGGGAAAAAAGATGTACATCGTGGCTGCCGCGCGTGCCCACACCAGCAGCACCACCAGCAGGATCAGGCCCAGCACCATCAGTTCACGCAGATGATCCTTGCCTTCACGCACGCAATAGCCCAGCACTGGGTGCCGCTGCTCTCCGAGCTGACGGCTGATGGAATAGAGGCCGATGGCAAGCACCGGGCCGACAAACACAAAACCGGTAGCAAGGCCGATGTACAGCGCCAAGGTGCCAAAGCGCAGGGTAAGGGCGCCGATGGTCATGCTCAACAGCATGAGTACCAGTCCATAGGCAAGACTCAGACGCGGAGCACGGATGAGATCGGCCCAGCCCAGGCGTAGCCAGCGCAGCGGTGCCGACGGCTGCAGTGTTCTACAAGGCGCGACAAAAGGCATTTCTTCTGGGGGCGTTTGGGGTTGATTCGAAGCAGACGGCATGGACATAGGTTCCTCCTACGGACTGCAGGCTGAAGACTCTCTTCCCCTCTTCATCGTTACAGTCTAGCCGAAGCAATGGCTGTCGCCAGCGCCCTTCGCGGGCGCACGCAGCATGAAATTATTCGCCGCTTCCGATCTTATGGGGCGAACGTAATGGTTCTATATGGCTCCTGATAGACGCACCCCATTCTTCTGCTTTCATCTGCAATTGATTCCGTGTTGGGCAAGGTCAGGCAGGCAGCGGCAGTCCAGTTCACGGTCTGGCCGTCAAACCAGCTTTGCAGCGGGATGGCCGTTCCATCCTGGCCGATCTCAACTTGCGGAAGAAGTGCCATGTCCGGGCCGTTGCCCTGTGGCTCGCGCACCAGGGGAACGGGGTTAGGGTTGTCTGGCTGTCTGTAGGTGACAGTCTCCGGGCACTGATCGCCTGGGCGGGCGATACAGAAGCGGTATCCTTCAACGTTGGCGACGGCCTTGACCACCAATCTTGCGCCCAGGCCGTCAGGTCCTCTGGACGTGAAGATGCGGCGATCAGGCGGGGACGAGATCACCGGTGCAGGCAGCCACTTCAGTGAACCTTTTTCCGACCAGCCGCTGCACCTGAACCGTTTGCTGTTGCATGCCTGGGTTTTCCAGTACAGCTCAGTCACTGTTGACCGGGTTGAGGGTTGGAAACCGACGAGTCCACCACCGGGAATCGAAAGCGCGTCGGATTGATCGCAGGTTTTCACATAGCGCACGATGCCTTTTTCATTGAGCGGGATGGCTGTGCTGTCGCACAGCGCTTCCTTGTCGGTTTCAAACACGCAGATGCGGTAATGCGTAGTGTCCGGAACCGGAATCATAGTCGCGTCCCGGCCCGTTGCGGCTGGTTCAGCTGCGGTCCAGCTCAATTCCAGCGGCGCCCGAACCGACATGCCGTTTTCATCGGGCGGCATAACGACAGTTCCGGTATTGGCCGATCCGCCATCCAGCACTGTTCCATTCACCGGACCCACAAGGACGGGAATGCCAGGCAGCCCACCGTTCGGCGGCACAGGCGCTGACCCTTGGGTCGATGGGGAGGCCACCCCCGAAGGCGTGCCCGTAGCCTGTTCTGTAAAACACGTTGCCCGAAGGGGGGACTGAATCAGAGCTGTCAGTCCTAGGAACAAGATCATCCGCTTCATCCTTTGCCTACGATCCTGTTCGAATTGCAGAAATGAGAAGAAACGCTGGGTCGTCAATGCTGTTGCCTCAGTTTGCCGGTTGTGTCCGACTTGAAAAAGGCCGGCATAGATCGGGCCCTGCATCGGCAGTTCCACCTGCGGGATTGATGTAATTCAGCCGGGGCTGCTTGAGGACTCGGCTGGCGCAACACGTGTCTATTGCTTGAGATTATTGCCTGCTTGAACTCGCAGACCTTCACGGTTTCGATTCAGAGCCGTCCCTTCCTGATCAAGTTCAGCAACGCCTGCTCACCCATGGGCCGCTCGCCTGGCTCGATCCGGAGGCTCGCACGCAGCTCCTTTCGGGAGGCCGGGTCGTAGCGCCAGTGCGCCAGGGCCACCATGCACATCGTTACGAACGCGCCAATGCCGGCAACCAGCATGTCCTTTTGTGCATCCCACATGTCACCCTGGGCGCCAAGGAAAGCCAGTCCAGCGGCGGGATCAACCTGGGATGCCACCAGCCATTCGATGATTTCATAGATGGCCGAGAACGCCAGCACCAGTTCCACCGGCAGCCAGTAACCCCATACCCCGCGGCTCCTGGCCACACGCATGAAGACCTCGCGCATGGGATAGGCCAGCAGCAGGCCAAAGCAGAAATGCACCAGCCGGTCGTACATGTTGCGATCGGCGTGAAACCAGCGCTGCAGGGTATAGCCAAAAGGCACTTCGGCATAGGTGTAATGGGAACCGATTACATGCAGCGTCAGGTACAGCGTGATCAGGCTGTAGGACAGGTTGGAAAGCTTGAAATAGCGCCCGAGCAACAGAATGATCGGCACAAAGATGAAGACCAGATAGTTCTCGAGCAGCCAGTCATGCGGGTACTTCGGCCCGATCGCTGCCCAGGTCCAGACGCTGGCGAATATGGCAAGAAGAAAAGTGTGGTAGCGGGTCATGCCGGGAAGGCTCCTGATTATCACCCGCGCGCCGGCACGCTTGAAATCGGCACGAAACGCAGGTTCAGGCATCATACGTGCTCCAATCAGGGCAGGAAAGTGCGGCACTGCCAGTCTTTGCGCAGGGCATTGCATGTCTACCGAAGTATGATCAGTGGCACAGCGATGGCGCTGAGGAATCCGGCTTGGCGTATGCGCGTCGTGGAAAGAAGCGGGACCCGGCTCCGACAGAGTTCACCTTGATTTGTGCTTCTCAATTGCGCGCCTGGAAGCTCTTGCTCCCGGGGCCTCGCTGCATCGGTCGGGTGCGCCGGGCATATCCTTCACTTCCTCGCCGCTGATGCCTGACTGCAGCGCCGTTCGCAGGCTTCAATCGTGACCTTGCTGCAGGCAGCCAGCAGCAGTGCGAAGATGGCAGCCGAGATTGTTGTTTTCCTGGAGTCTTGCGGACATGCGGCGCGGTCCACTTTAGCCGCGTTCAACTGGCCTGGACATAATGCTCTTGTGGGATATTTTTGGGCTTCCTCTTGCCTGACCGGAACATGTAAGCCCGACAGGGGAAAGACCAGAATAAAAGGCGAGGTCCGCGGGGTTTGTTCACGGCGCTTCGTTGCAACACCTGTCGACTCGCGTGAGAGAGAGCAACGCTCCCTCCCCAGGGTAGTTACAGCGCATGGTTCTGTCATAAGGCTCCAATCAGTGGGCTTAGATCAGGGTACTGCCACACGACGTCCAGCCGATGCGTTTATATGACGGGGGCGCGTCGAAGGAATAGCCCTTGACGGTTAGTGGAATTAATCATATAAATAAAAAAGGAGGCAGTTGTCCGAAAGGAGGATTATGATGAAACGCAAAATCATAATGATGAGTTTCGCCATGCTGGCGGGAATGACGCATGCGGTTTTCGCCAAAGGATCTGGAAAACAGGACACGGCGCAAACCTATTCTTCCTGGAGTTCGCCCTATATGCCACACTATGGCATTGAAGGGACAATTCATCCGCTGTTGAATCACCTGTCTGCGCCCGTTGCGCGGAACACCTCCCATAATGACTGGCAACTGGAGCTTATGCCTCCTCGCATGGATGCGACCGATACCGACAATCCCCTGTTAGCACGGGATAAACGGTTGGGCTTCAACCTCAAGCTGCAATTCTGAGTCAGGCATCAAGGGAGCAGCCGCGCATGGATCGGCTGCTTTTTGATCGATCCGTCCGAAGATTACTGTCCGCGTGCCGGGCCTCTGTTTTGCAACCAGGGAGCAAGGCATCCTGTGTGCTTGAAAGAGGGCGAGGCGGCGAGGCTCTCACGGTTTGCTTCTTGCAGGGCTGCGATACGCTTGTTTTTTTGGGCATTCCCCCGTCTGCCGGCATTGCGGGCCCCTTGTGTCACAGTTTGGAAAAGTCGAGTTGCCCATCCGTCTTCAGTGAATTGGCGAGCCGGCTAGCCAGTGCCTCCTGGTTCAGTTTCTCCGCCACATCTGCCGTTTCGTTGATGACGCGGCGGCTCAGCACGAGATCCCGATCGACATAACCCAGGGCGCGCAGCACATGGGTATTGTCCTGCCGCTGGCCCAGATTCTGGAGCGGCAGGGTCGATTTGAATTTTCGCTTCATCACCTGGGGCATGTCGCTCAGCCCCGCGACCCGCTCAAACAGGACGGAGCCAGCAGCCTGGGCGGCATGGCAACTCACGCAATCCATGGTCTCGGGTGTATGGATCTTCGGATTCTCGATATCTGCAACCGCCTTGCCCAGTGCGCCGAGCAAGGCCGGATCATTGGCCTGCAGGAAACGGGAGTTCTGCAGAATGGGGATCAGGTTGTCGGCTCCCTGGGGGGCGGGGGTTACGACCCCGCTGCTGAACTCAGTCTGGGTCATCTGGCCAGTGCGGAAGCCCTGTTCGGTCGCACCCCGGGTGCGCGGAATGACGATACTCTGGGTTGTGCCATCGCTGACATTGAATCCCAGAAAGGCCCACTGATCGCTGCCCACAAAGGTTTTCATGGCAGTAATGCGCCACAGCGTCTTCGCACCGACATACTTGTCCAGCAGCTTTCTTAGCCCCTGGGCAAACGGTCCATTAGGTCCCTGTTCCTCAATGACCGGGTGCACCTGCAGCGGCTCGTCCGACAAATCCTTTACACGAACCTTCATCTTCAGCGTTTCGTAGTCGTTCAGCAGGGCCTGAAACGCGCCCGGCGTCAGGGTGTAGAAACTGTGTACGGACGCATCCTTCGCCTCCAGCTGACCGATTGGCGTGGAAGAACCGTAGGTGGAAATGTTGATGGGCTGCCAGACCAGCCTGACCTGGGGTAGACACGTGCCCTCGTTGCGAAAACAAGGGTCCAGCCGTACGGCCACCACGCGCAGATACCGGTAGGTAAAGTTCCTGGCTTCACCCTGGTTGATTTCCGGCAACCTGGCATACAGCTTCTGCGGCAGCCAGGGCCCGCCCAAGCCGGGTTCCTGTGGAGAGATCAACTCATTCGCTTTGCCGGGGTAATCGGGCAAGGGATAGATGATGGTGACATCGTTCATTCCCCATTGCGCCAGGACCGGGAAACTGGCGGCCAAACCGACCAGGACACACAAAACGGACCGCAAGAGCCTGTTGATCATGAATTGCTGTTCTCCATCCTTGTTGTCTTGTAATCATTTTGTTTCTTGCCAACTTTTCCCTTGTCAGGGCCTGGGGGTGACAAACCCCGCCACATTTCCAATCCCGCCAAGACTAGGCGGCCTTAGTGGTTGTCTCTCTATCCATGAAGAACGGGCATGAAACGATCTTGCCCCCTTCCCGTATCGACTCCTCGCTGAAATCTGCATAGGTGCGGAATACACAATGCCTGCCTGCGTCATTTTCATGGCGTGCGCAGTCTCCTCGCATCGGGCAGGTGGACGCCATGCAGTAGGTAAAAGTCATCTCATTACCTCCTTTCAAGGGTGCTGTCGTAAGTATCGGTCACAGGCGTACGTCGTTGGATGGAACGGGGTTAGTTGACATTTCAAAACTTGTTGGAACCTTGTTCCGTACCTGATTATCTGCACCCTCGATCGTGGAATGCAGGAGGGAAAGGCTAAGCTGATGATGAGACATTCCGAGCGGGCCCGGCAGGATGATTTGTTCAATCACTCGCGCAACTCAAACTTGTAGTAACGCGTGTTGAGGTGCTGTACCACGTCCCCGACTTCCTCCTTGCCCCAGTGCAGATGCAGGAAGTCGGCCCAGTTCATGACACGCCCGCGCAGTTCGGTTAGCGATCGGGTGCGGCGGTCTTCACGAATGTGCACGATGCTTTCGTGGCACAACATGCAGTGATCCTCATACAGCAGCTGGCCGCGTGTTGGCACCTCACGTACAGCAGGTTTTTGCGGCGCTAGATTCGGTTCAGGCAGGGTTTCCTGCACTTCGGGCGGCGGCGGCGCCTCGACCAGCGTCCTGGCCCAGGCTGGCAAGGCGAGCCCCAGGGAAAGGAGGATGGCGGGTATTATGAGTCTGCTAAGCATGCGCGAGTCATTGATGGTTGGTTGACCATGATACTCCCTATGGCCTGCTCAAGTCCTGGAAGGCGGGAGGCTGACATTGACAACGCCACCCTCCTTTCTTTCCACCACCAGCACCCCCCTTTTATGCGCATCGTCCAGGACCTTGCCAAACGCGCTGTAGCCGTATTCCGACTCGCTGAAACCAGGACGGATGCGCTTGATGGTGTTCTTGATCAGTGATGCTGAAATCGAACCTTCCCCACCACGATCCGACACCAGCTGCTCCACCGTGCTCACCACGATCTCAATCGCATGGTTCTTCCTGTCTTCCGGGCTCAGCTCGGTCTTGCCTCCAACCCGGCCTTCGTCATTAGCCGCCGATTTTTCAATCACAGCTATTTCAATGGGGGCTCCCGATCCCTTGGGCTTGGCGCCGGCTTTGGCGGTGGTCTTGGCCTGTCTGGCGGTTGACGGTTTTTGTACCGGGGCGTGCTGCGGCGTTTTCAGCTGTACGATGTCTTCATAAAAAATGAATTCATCGCAGTTGCCAATCAGCAGCGATGACGACGAGCCGCGCACGCCTATGCCGATTACGCTTTTGCCATTTTCCTTGAGCTTGGAAATCAGCGGTGAAAAGTCCGAATCGCCGCTGATGATGACGAAGGCATCGATATGCGTCTTGGTGTAGCAGAGATCAAGCGCATCCACCACCATGCGGATGTCCGCCGAGTTCTTGCCCGACTGCCGCACATGCGGAATTTCGATCAGCTCGAATGCAGCTTCGTGCATGTCGCGCTTGAATTCCTTGTAACGGTCCCAGTCGCAATAGGCCTTCTTCACCACGATGCTGCCCTTGAGCAGCAGCCGTTCCAGAATCGGGCGTATCTTGAAATCCGGGTAGTTGGCCTCTTTGATGCCAATGGCAACGTTCTCGAAGTCACAAAACACGGCAATGTTGCGGATATCCGGCGTGGCCATAAGCTAATTCCCAATGGGTTCCTGAATTTGGAAGAATGCCGCCGATTGCGCGCCTGGCAAAAATCGGCCCCGGTTGTGCGGCAGCCATGCCGCGTCCTTTGCCTGCCCAGAGCAATGGGCGAAGAAAAGGACACTGCGCTGTCCAGCCCCTGCCGGGCAAGCCTCGCCCGCCTCGTTGGATGCGGTGGCCTGGCAATCCTGCTTGATCCGCTGCGCGGATGGCTGCTCAAACACGGCCTGTCTCACAATTCATCCTTCGGTGCTCGGCGGCTGCGAGGGGAGGTATACCACATATGGCTGGGTGCGAACGTGCAGTATTTTGCGCTGCATGCTCTGGTCTTTGAACAGTTGCGGTGACTGATCCCACGTGGCCTTCTGATATTTCAGTCGGTGCGACGCCATCAGCTTATGGAGCGCTTTGCGGGTTGGTCCGAGCCGTCCTTGCCGGCCTTGAGTTTTTCAATCTCCTCAACCATTTGTTCAATCAGGACCACGGCGGCCAGCAGCGCCGCCTCGGCCACCAATGGTTTCTTGAAAATGCTCGCCCTTTTCATGTCCTCCAGAGAGGCACGCAGTTTCGCGAGTTCTTCTCTCATGCTGCATCCCATTCGCTTACAATTTCCTGCGCAGGGCATGTCGATCTGCGCCAACGCTTACCGTGGCCAGCCTGGCAGCCCCGTGACATTGTAGCCCCCATCGCCTCATCAGTGCGAAACCGCCCACCGCAGGGTCTCGCGACGCCGCATCGACGCTGGTTTGCGGCGGTGAATCAAGGTGGCCAGGCGCAGGATGTGAAAGCATAATCTCGGGATAGGAAGCCGCAGAAGTATCGAGCCCTAGCCCTTTGATCCCCCCGCTCACCGTTCGAAGATGAGACTCTCTGCGCGGGCGCCAATCTCCGTCAAGGCGCCGTTGACCGCCTCCATGAAGGGCGGCGGGCCGCAGACATAAAATCGCTGATCGAAGTTCCTGATCTTTTCTTCCAGGAAAGCACGATCAATGCGCCGGTGTTCATACCCTGGTGCAGCGGCGCTGGTAGAGATCAGAATGCAACGTTCGCCCAGAAGATGACGCAGCTCCTTTTCGCAGATCATGTCACGTGGGGTCTTGTTGGAGAAGATCAAAGTCTGCTCGCCTGCTTCTCCCCTGCGCGCCAATTCACGCAGGATGGCAAGGAAAGGCGTGACGCCTGCGCCGCCGGCAATGAAAACACCAGGCCCCTGGTAGCTGATGGTGCCAAAAGGTTCGGACATGAGCAGTTCGGCTCCGGGTTCAAGTCGGTGGAGCGCCTCGGTTACACCGGCGTGGCCGGGGTAGGCCTTGATGGTGAATTCCAGCACCTTGTCGGCGCTCAGTCCGGTGGGGGTGAAGGGCCGGCCCTGCTCGCTCAGGCCGGGCCGGTTGATCGCCAACTCCACGCCCTGACCCGGGACGGCGGCAAACCCTTCTGGCTTGCTGATGATGAAGCGCTTCACATCATGGGTGACGAACTGGCTCATCAGCAGATTGACGCGGTGGTTCATGGCCACATACCTCCGGAAGACTGAATGCGTATATTTCCTTTACCTGCATTCTAGGCCAGATATTCGGGTGGGTTGTTACGTCGGGTAGCAGGTCCTGACTCCCGATAAGCTTCTATTTGACAGCGTGCAGATTGCCCCTTGTTCAGGGTAGAGGCGCTTCAGGCGGCCTGAAATTCAAGCGTGCTGACGCGGCATTTGAAGTTCAATTAGTGGCGACAATTTTTCCCGACGCTGCGCTTCAGTGGCCATCGAGCCGCTTGGCGCATCTGCGCAACCGCGTTTCCATAATTGGCCTTCTGCTATCATGGTCATGAAATCACCCGGCAAAAGAAGAAGCACATCGTAATCAGGATACCTAACCAGGAGAATTGAAATGTACAGGATGCTAGTTGTCGCGCCACTTACGGCACTTCTGCTCACCGCGTGCGTAGTGGCACCCGCGGACCGGGGCGGTGGATTGGTGGTGGCACCCGCGCTGCCAATGGTTGTGGAATTAGGCGTAGAGCCGTACTACTTTCAAGGCGGTTTCTACTATTACTACCACAATAATGGCTGGAGCTACTCGAGCGCAAAATCGGGTCCCTGGAGAGATCTGCCCAGAGAGCGCTACCCCAGAGAGACCAGGTTCAGAGATCAGGGTGGCGGCCGGGACTACAGGGACCACGGTGGTGGCCAGGACCACAGAGATCACGGTGGTGGCCAGGACAGAGGTCCCGATCACGGCGACCATTAAACGGGATCGACCTGCCTATTTCGCTTGACTGCCCGGTCGCGCGTTCTGACAGAAGCGGCTGGGTCTGCGACGACGTGATGGATGTTCAGTTCCCCGTATGCGCAGAGCCGGGCTCCCCGCACAAGGTGCTGGAGGTCGCGTAGGGGAAAGCAGGCGTCTCACTTACTGACACTGCCTTAATAATGGGCCAGGGCGGCAGCGTTCCCGCGAGAACTCCGACCCCGTCAAGTCAAGAACCGTGGGCGGTCACCCGCCCACGATAACTTACCTGCCGCCTGATTAATCAGGACTGATGATGATGACGGTGTTCGCCCCGATGGCGATTGGGCATCGCTTCGGCATCAAACACGCGTTGCTGCTCAGGAGTGAGCTGGGCGTAGAAGGTCTTGATGGCCTGGGTGCGTTCAACCATCCTTGTGCGCCGCTGATCGGACTTGGCAAGCATGATGTCCAGGCGTTGTGGCGTGTTCAATTTTGCAAATTCGCCACGCCTGGCCTGCTTCTCTTCACCCATGTGGCGCTCAACAGGCTGGCTGGCGCCGGCAAATGCATTCCAGGCAGCTTCCTGCTGGGGCTTGAGCTTGAGCTTTTCCTTCAGCGCGGACAGGCGCCCGGCACGATGTGCTTCCCACCGCGCGTGGACCTCCTGCCCGTGTCGTGCTTCGCAACTGCGCTTGCTTCCGGAGCCACCGTCAGGCATGGCAAAAGCCGGTGCCGCCAGAATGCCGGTGCCAGCAAGCAAACCCACCAACAGGGCGTGTTTGGTAAAAGAACCATTGATCAATTTCATTGCGATCTCCTTCAGAGTCGTTTACAAAGTAGCCGGCCCAAAACGGGTACGGCATGAAACGTATTCTGAGGCGGAGGTGTATCCGGTCTATTTCAGATAATCAGCAAAGAGGTAACAAGTTGTATCCGGATGTAACCGGCACAGCGCGATCGTTAAGTGCAGGCAATGCCGCCGCGCAGCGTACAATTCATCGCCCAGCTTCACCTGTGAGTACCACCGATGGCGCTTAAAGCCACGATCTACAAAGCCGATCTGCAGGTTGCCGACATGGACCGGCATTACTACGCCGAGCACGCGCTGACCATTGCGCGTCATCCATCCGAAACCGACGCGCGCATGATGGTGCGTATCCTCATGTTTGCCCTGTACGCGCAGGAAGGCATCGCCTTCACCAAGGGACTGTTCGACGTTGACGAACCGGAAGTGTGGGTAAAGGACCTGACCGGCGAAATCAAACTGTGGATCGATATCGGCCAGCCTGATGAAACGCGCCTGCGCAAAGCCTGCGGCCGCGCCGGGCAGGTTATCGCTGTTTGCTACAGCAGCAGTTGTGCGGTGTGGTGGAAGCAGATTGAAGCCAGACTGGCGCGGCTAGACAACCTGACCGTTCTGCAATTGACTGCTGAATCCAGCCAGGCCCTGGCAGCGCTGGCCGGGCGAAGCATGCAGCTGCAATGCATGGTACAGGACGGTGAAGCGTGGATCAGCACCGATGCGGCGCGTTTCGCGGTTGAACTGAGGCGGCTTAAAACGGCAATTTGAACCAACCCTGGATTCAAGGCCGGCAGCTACCTTGCCGATGCCTTGAATGACCAATGAGGGTGACCAAAAAGATCAAGCCTGCTTGCTTATTGCAAGCCTGAATAGTAGGCAGCCAGGTCGGCAATATCATCATCACTCAAACCCTTTACCATCTTTGCCATCATCTTGTTATCCCGTGCTCCGGACTGAAAATCCTTGACGTTCTTGGTGAAAGTCTCCACGCTCATGCCCGCCAGAGGAGGAGTACCCTTGCCATCCTCGCCATGGCACATGGCACACTTCTCTGACTTGACCTTGCCGGCACCGGCATCGCCAGCCTGCGCCGGCCCGGTCATCAACAAGAATCCGCCGATCAAAACCATCATTGCATCTTTTAACATTTTTGCTGCTCCACAGGTTTATTATGACAACTCGTCAATTACAGATTGCTGTATAGCACAGGCATGGGGACGCGGCGCCGGAAAATTGAAAAGAATCATAAAGTCGCCGCGGCAATGAACTTATACCAGAAAGCGCTCTTTCCGGGATGTATGGGGTTGTGGGACGCTTACGCGAGCTGATCCCTTTGATCACGATTTAATAACGGCCGTGCTGTTTGTTGATGTAGTTTGACATCTCGACGTACTGGATATTCATGCGCCGGAGGGTGCCATGCACGGTGCGAATCACGGCGCGCATCACCTGATAGACAACCCTGGGATGGGTGTCAATCAGTTCCTCCAGGTGTTCGCGCTCCAGGCTGATCAATTCCGTCTGTCCGATCGAACGCAGGGTGGCGGTATGTTTCAGCCCATCAAGGAAACCCAATTCGCCAGCCAGATCGCCGGGTCTCAACATATGCAGCACCACCCACTCCCCCTCGGGGGTCTCGTGGGCCACAGCCAGATTGCCGTCTGCGATCACATACAGGCTGTTGTCGACATCCCCCTCCCTGAACAGGATTTCACCGTCCTTGAGTCTTCGACACGCAAGATGCTGGCTGACCAGGGCACTTTCTTCATCCGTCAACTCGGCCGCCAGCGGCGACTTGCGAAAATCCTCGTAGCAATCTTCTACTGCCATACCTCACCCTTGTCATTTCTCAGGCCCCATATACTCCATATGGGGAACCACGTTGCAGGAACCCGGCAATTTTGTGCAACAGAAAGATCGCCGAATAAAAATCACGTACATTCTACTACCAAGCCGCATGGGGCGTTCTTCCAACGCTGATCAGAACTTCACAGCAAGTCACCTGCACGTGCCAATGGAGAGGGCTTTGACCTCGGCGTGGTGCTGCTGTTTGAACTGCATCGGTCGCCGGGATGTATCGGCCCGTGGGCGTTTGAGCATAAACAAGACGTTGCATGATTGGCGCGCAGGGAAAACCGGGTCGGTCCAAACTGGCGCTTTGCCCATTTCGTGGCGCATGAAATTGAGCAGTGCGGCTTGGTCAACGCTCGCCGGGCCATGCAAGCGCGGCCCGTTGGACTTCAATTTCAGCATTGACGCCGGCATGGCTTGGCCTATATTCGAATTGGTGAGCGGGCGCGGCCACAGAAACTGGGGGCCGTTTCCAATATATTCATGTCATCGCGGACAACGCGGGAGGGTAGGGCAATGAGAACCATTCATAGGGCAGTTCTCGAAACTGCTGTGTGTGCCGCCATGCTCTGGAGCCTGCCGGGCTTCGCCGCGGATCAGCCGGGCGCCATGCCGGGCGACGACGCGATGACCTGCCAGCAGATCGCCGCCGAACTGGCGCCCTACGGCAACCAGATGTCCGGCACCGTCAATCCACTTGTGCAGACCCAGTCGGAGCTTGTCGCGCGCAACGAAAAGCGGATGGCTGAAGCGATGCCCGTGGTAGCTGGATTCGCGGCGGCAGGCACTGCCGCGTCACTCGACCCGACCGGCCTGGCGAGTCGGGCGCTCGGCCAGGCGGAAGCCAATTATCAGCAGGCCCAGTTTCATCGGGCGCTGGCTGAAGACAAGCCGCTCATGGACCAGGCAAACCGCCAGACGAATGACATGGCCAGTCAAGCCATGGCCATGCAGGCCAACCCGCGACTCCAGCGGCTGATGCAGCTTGCCCAGCAGAAGAACTGCCAGTAGGAGTTGAATGCTGAACCGGCTTAGCCCGGATGCGGATTGCGCGCCCTGCGCGAATTCAATTCCGCCGTAGCCTGTTCAATACAGCATCAGCCCAGCATCTTGCCCAGAATCGCCAGCGCAATCGTCAGCAGACCGATGCTGAGGTTGATGCCGATGAGCATGCGGATCTGGCCCAGCGCCGCACCCCCGACTTTCCAGTCCTGCCCGGCGACGGCGCGCTTGAGTTTCCTGTACGGCGCGAAAAAGACGTGAGCGAAGATGAGCATCATGACGAGGCCGAGCACGAACATGCCGAGCGCGTAGTGCGGGGCAGCGGCGCCGCCAATGAGCATGAGCATGTGCAGGCCGGTAAGCAGAATCAGCGCGACGGAGGCCCACACCCAGGGGAAGAACCTGTCGAACACACCGGCCCACAGGGTGAGGCGCTGCGGCGGTTCGAGCACACTGGCGGCGACGGGGCGCAGCGCCATGTAGGCGAAGAACATGCCGCCCACCCAGACGACGACACCTAGGACATGCAGAAACAGGGAAATGTTCATTACTTACCTTTTTAATCCACGCTGATTGAATCGAGTACTCAGGTCTTGTGCCGCGTTGACTGGCGCAACGCTGGGTTGAGACGGTCGAGATCGGCCTGCAGCTGGGTGCGGCTGCGTTCGTAGACGATCTCCCGCCCCATCGCCGAGCCGGCGTAGGCCTGGCCGTTGCGCGTGGGGGTCAGCTCGCACTTCACGCTGTGCATGCCTTCACCCAGCACCACGGTGATGTGATCGGCGCGCTTGTCGAACACCACCACGTCCATCATCTGGCCGGTCTGGGTGATACGGACGGGGATTTTTTCGGTGTGCATGGTTGGGTGGTTCCGGTAAGTGTCGGGCAGGTTGGCGCGAATCGTGCCTGCCCCTTTGGATTTTCCTTTAATTTCAATTCTTCGCAAAACGGGTGATCGATTCGCCCATCCTGCTCAAGAAACTGAAGGATCCTTGGCATTTGGGGCACGTGTTGCGAGAGTAGGTGACGGCTACTTTAGAGCGGACCGTGCGGCCATGATTCGTGGGGAAACTTCAGAGCCTGGCCCATTTGATTCGTTTCCCCATGGCCGGATTACCGCGGCCGTGGATCTTCTCGGACCCGCATTGGGCCACTGATATAATCAGCCACCTTCCCAACCGCTCGGCTGGTGCGAGCGACTCATGATCAGCCGCCTATCCTCATTGTTGTTTCTGCTGTTCGCAGTCCTGCTGCCGGGCGCTCCTGCAGCGTCTCAGTCTTCCATTCCGGCGACACCCATCTCGGCCATGCATACGACCAAAGAGGCGATTGGGCGCCATGTCGATTACATCAAGGAAGCCGACGGCAGGCTTACGCTGGAGCAGGTGGTTGCAGCGTGGCGCGACGGCAAATTCACTGCCGGCCAAACCCCGTTTCTGAATTTCGGCATCGGTTCGCAGCCGGTCTGGATCCACTTCAGCGTGGATAATTCCGCCGCGTCGCCGGCGTTGCTTCGCATGTCGGTCGAAACGGCCTGGCTCGACCAGGTCGATGTCTATTTCCGCCAGGGCGGCACCACTGCAGCCGAGTACCACACCGGCGACCGGCGGCCGCTCGCCACCCGCCCCGTCGATAGCCGCTACTACGTATTCGACCACTCGTTCGCGCCCGGCGTCAGCGACGTCTTCCTCCGTGTCGAAACGCCCGACCCGATGCTGCTGCCGATCCACCTCATGCCGGTTGACGAGGCACACGCCAGAGAAATGAAGGAAGACTACAGCTACGGCTTCCTGTACGGCTTCCTGTTCGCCCTGCTGGCCTATAATGCCGTGCTGTACACCGGCATGGGCGATGCACGCTATCGGGCTTATGCGCTTTACCTCGGCGCGTTCCTGCTGATGAACGCCTCCTATACCGGCCACGGGTTCCGCTGGTTGTGGACCGACCACTACGAGTGGGCGCAATGGTCCAATCCGGTGCTCATGGTGCTCTATGCAGCAAGCGGCCTGTTCTTCGCCCTGCGCTTCCTGGATACCCGTGAACACTTCCCGCGCATGCACAAGGCGGTGCTCGTCTTCCTGACCGTCGTGGGCGTCCTGCTGCTGGCCTCCGTGCTGATGGGCAGCCAGTTGTACGCGCTGCTCCTGGCATTCAGCGTCGTTTTGCTGTTTCCCGTCATGATGCTTGGCATGGGCGTGTTCGCCGCGCGCTCGGGCAAGAAGCCGGCGATATATTTCCTGCTGGCGGCCATTGCCGCGATGGTCGGTGCAGCCTTGACCGGGCTCGCCGTGTGGGGATTCATCCCGACCAACATCTGGACCTACCGCGCGGTCGACATCGGCATCATGGTGGATGCGACGCTGCTCGCACTGGCGCTTGCCTACCAGTTCCGCGTCAGCCAGGAAGAAAGACTGCGCGCCGAGCAGCTCGCCACACTGGACCCGCTCACCGGCATCAACAACCGGCGCGCCTTCCACGACAAGGCCGCGCCCATCTGGAACGTCGCAGTGCGCTACAACCGCAACTTTTCCATCATTCTGCTTGACATCGATGCCTTCAAGCGCATCAATGATCAATACGGGCATGCCGTTGGCGATGAGGTGCTGAAGGCCATGGCCAAGGCCATGATGAAGATTATTCGCGACCAGGATGTGCTGGCGCGCTGGGGCGGCGAGGAGTTTATCCTGCTGCTGCCTGAAACGAGCCTGAAGGAGGCCGTCAAGCTGGCAGAAAGGTTGCGCCATGCCATCGCGGACCTGCGCCTCGACCACATCGGCGCAGAAGTCACCATCTCCGCAAGTATCGGCGTGGTCGAACGCGGCAAGCATCACGCCAGTCTGGATGCAGTCATTTCCGCTGCGGACAAATATCTCTACCAGTCCAAGGAGACCGGGCGCAACAAGGTTAGCTTCGACACGGCAGCCGGCGCCGTGTAGCGCTTTGCGCTTGTTGATTCAGGACGCCGTCGTCCTGGTGGGGCTGGATATGCAGACGATTTTCGGTGTGCATGTCATGGATTCCCCGATGGTCGCCTCGACGTTGATCGATTCAGGCACTCAGGTCTTCTTGCGTGTCGACTGGCGCAGCGCCGGGTTGAGGCGGTCAAGATCGGCCTGCACCTGGGTGCGGCTGCGTTCGTAGACGATCTCCCGCCCCATCGCCGAGCCGGCGTAGGCCTGGCCGGTGCGCGTGGGGGTCAGCTCGCACTTCACGCTGTGCATGCCTTCGCCCAGCACCACGGTGATGTGATCGGCGCGCTTGTCGAACACCACCACGTCCATCATCTGGCCGGTCTGGGTGATACGGACAGGGATTTTTTCAGTTTGCATCAGGTGTCGCTCCGGTTGGTTGAGATTGATTGCGGCGAATCGAGTTTATTCCAAGGCCAGGGCAATGCGGTACCGGCGCGTTTAACCGGCGCCATGTTCCCTGAACAAATGCCCCGTCTTGACGTAGATCGTGCAGCCTGCGCGGCTAAAGGGTTGATGCCGGCTCATGTGCGGGCTGCGGATCCAGGTGCCCGCCGGGTAGCGGCCGAACTCGTCTTCGAACAAGCCGGACAGCACCAGAATCTCCTCGCCGCCAAAATGCGCATGCGACTGAAAATAGGTTTCCGGCTGCCAGCGAACCAGCGCCGCATGCTCATGGCGATGCTCATGCAGGGGCAACACGCTCAGGCCCGGCACCAGGCCGGGAAGCCAGCGCGCGTTCAGCGTATCGATACGCACCACGGCAGAATCGGCCGAATCAAACGGGTAGCGTTTTACAAACAGCACACAGCCCTGATCGGTACGCGGCACGCATGGCGAGTCCGGCGGATTGCGCAGGTACGCGCCCGCCGCATACTCGGCCCGTTCATCTGCAAGCACGCCGTCCAGAACCAGAATCTCGTCACCCAGCGCATCATCGGGCGGATCGAATGCACACCCCGGCGCGCACTTCAGCATGCTGGTCGCGCCGGACCCGGCATCGTCATGCCGCTCAAGCGGCTTGCGCCACACACCCGTGTCTGCCGCGTCCAGCCACGCCATCGACGCCGTGCCCAGCACGACACGCACGTTCAAGTCAGCATTCATCGCTTTGCGCCAGGGTGGAGCGGTCGGCGCGCGTGTCCAACACCGCGTCCATCATTTGGCCGGTGTGGGTGTTGCGGTAGGGGATTCTTTCAGCTTGCATTCTTGGGTGGCGCTCCGATCAATAATGTGACAATAGGGTACGGTTCGTTCATGCCGTGGTGGCGGGATTAGGTGAGCCAGGCCCCTTTAAACCAACGCCAAAAAAATCAAGCTGAAGCTGCCCCCCTTAATTGATTTAAAATTGGCGTGCCCTCCAAGCACAGCACAGCATGAGCCAGACAAAACAGCGCGTCGTTGTACTCGGCGCCAGCCACAAAGCCGAGCGCTATTCCAACCAGGCGATTCGCCTGCTGCGCGAACACGGCCACCAAGTCATACCCGTCCATCCAAAACTTGAGGAAACCGAAGGCATCCCGGTTGCAAACAGCCTGGACGTCATCGAAAGCGTCGTTGAAACCCTAACCATGTACATCGGCGCTGACCGCTCCAACCAGATCGCCGATGCCATCCTGCGGCTTCGTCCGGGCCGCGTCATCTTCAATCCCGGCAGCGAAAACCCGGAACTCGAAGCACGCCTGAAATCAGCGAACATCCCGTTCGAACGCGCCTGCACCCTGGTGCTGTTGCGCACCGGGCAGTTTTAGGCGCTGCCAGAACAATTCGAGGCCGGCGACTTTAGTCCCGCTGCATTACGCCGGGGTTTGCAATGCGGCCCGCATCTGTTCCTCGCTGACCGGGAACTTCAACACCGCATGGATGGGAAACAAATCCAGCAGCTTGCCGATGTGGGGTTCTTCATGCGGCTGCACAAACACAATCATCTTCGCCTGTGGCGCAACACACTGAAGGGTTCTCAGGCTGACATCCAGATTCGACACGTTTGCCCCGGCGTAGTTGTTGCCCCAGCCATAAACGAACTCCCCCACGAAGAAATCCGGCGGCTGTTTTTGCAAGGCTCTGTGCAGGTTGCGGGCGGCGCTGAAACGCTCCTCCACAATGCCCAGCTCCTCATACAACGCATGGAAATCGGGAGGGAAGGGCGACTCCAGCAGGGAGAAGAGGGTTTTCATGCGACTCGCGATTCGTGCAGCGCACCGAAATCCATTCAGCAGGCCGCCGGGAAATTAGTTGTACCGGAACGAGAATAACAAATCCGGCTCAGGTTCGAGCAGTGCCTTTGCGCAGCAGCGCCCACAGCCCCAGCACCGCACTCGCCGCAAAGGCGACCAGCGCCCATACCGCAAGCGATTGGCCAAAAATCAGCAGCGCCGTGTCCTGGCACACGCCGGGCGCATCAAACAGAACGGGAACCTGCTTGCCCAGCCAGTACACAATGTCCTCGACGAAATTGGTATCGGCCCCGCAGGAGAACATGTGCGCAGGCTGGTGCTGCATCCATACCTGATATCCCGCGACCCCCGCGCCCGACAGCGCCGTCAGCACGGTCAGCCCGCCGGCGATGCGTCCGGCAAGATTTCGGCGTGCAAAGAAGGCGACCAGCGCCACCACGCCCATCAGCATGAACAGCGTGCGCTGGGCGATGCACAGCGGGCAGGGCTGCAGCTTCATGAACGCCACCATCAGGAAGCTGGCGGCGACGAGTGCCATGCCGGCCAGTGCAATGGCGAGCCAGAAGAGGGAGGTGGGGATGCGCTTCATATGTGGTTGATTCTAGCCTGGACTCCTTAATTTCAGTCGAGTTGTTGCGTACTGCGCCAAGCGCGATAATGCGGGCGGCCAACGAGTGCCAAAATACCAGCGCAAATCAATAGGAACGCTAAAGAAGCGATGAGCACCCGTTCAACGGCAGAGTTGGCCAGGACTGTGCTGAAGGAGAAAAAAACTCCAGTCATAAGGGAAACAATCCCTTTGCCCAATATGTCCTTGGCACGACAGCGTACCGTTTGAAGCCCAATCCAGACGAATGGGCTTGCGAGCAGCATCATCACGCCAGCAATACCAGCGAAATCAAGTAAAGGGAAACGCTTGTCGTACAACGACACTAGAATCGTCACAATGGCTAATAAGGTACCCCCAATATAGAGTGTTCCGAATGCTGGCCATATCCACCCGGCTATCTTCACGATCACAGGTGGCTTGGAGGGGCGCTTAATTGCGTCAATAGCTTAGCCCCTCACTGAAATTTGCATAGGTGCGGCGCAGCAGATACTTGCCGGCATTGTCCTCATGGCGCGCGCATTGTTCGGCCAATGCGCAGTTCGAAGTCATGCAGCAAGTGTAGGTCATGGCTCGCCTCTTTAATGACGGAAAACTTTGGTATGCCACGTATTGCTCCCTACTATTGCTTCCATGAACCGCGCCGCTCGATGGTTTACCTGCCGGCGTTCTCTCTATCTTGCTTGAGCTTTTCGATTTCCGTGATCATTTCCTCCCTCAGCGCCACCGTGGCGATCAGTGCCGCCTCGGCCATGTATCCCTTCGCCAGCACGCCCGAGCTTTTCAGGTCCTGCAGCGCGGTGCGCAGCTTGGCGAGCTTTTCCTGCATGCCGTTCTCCATCGCGGTTCAGGCCCCTGACGTCGGCAGGCTGACGATGACGGCGCCGCCTTCCTTTCTTTCCGCCACCAGCGCACTGCGTTTGTTTGCGTCGTCCAGTATCTTGGCAAACGCGCCATGACCGTATTCGGACTCGCTGAAGCCGGGCTGCACCCGCTTGATGGTGTTCTTGATCGTAGATGCCGGAATCGAGCCTTCGACACCCCCGTCTGAAACCAGTGGTACCACCGTCCCCACGACGATTCCAATGGCACGGCTTTTCCTTTCCTCCAGGCCAAGTTCGGGCGTGCCCTCCGCCTCCTCTGCCACGGCAGGTTTCTCTGCCGAGGGCCGGCCCCTGCGTCTGCTCAGGTGGGGCGCCGATGCAACCTCCTTGCCACTCTGTTTGGTTGCTGCCGGCTTCCTCGCGGCGGCCTTCGGCCCTGGCTTGATCTGCACGATGTCCTCGCAAGAGAGGAACCCGTCGCAGTTGCTGATCAAAAGCGAGGATGACGAGCTGCGTACACCAATGCCGATTACGCTCTTGCCGTTTTCCTTAAGCTTGGAAATCAGCGGCGAAAAATCGGAGTCGCCGCTGAGGACCACAAAGGTATCAATATGCGACTTGGCGTCGCAGAGGTCCAGCGCATCGGCCACCATGGGGATATCTGCCGAGTTCCTGCCCAACTGCCGCACATGCGGAATTTCGATCAACTCGAATGCTTCCTCTTGCATGTCGCGCTTGAACTCTTTGTAGCGGTCCCAGCCGCAGCCGGCTTTCTTGACCACAATGCTGCCTTTGCGCAGGAGTCCCCCAAGGACGGGACGAATCTTGAAATCAGGGTAGTTGGCTTCCTTGATGCCAAGGGCTATATGTTCGAAATCGCAGAAAACGGCAATGTTGTGGTTGTCAGGTGCAGCCATCACGTCTCCGTGGTTGTTAATCCGCGTTTAGCTTACGCCCTCACACATCGCCAACGCCACAGAACATTTGCGCAAGGACCGTTCTAATTTACTTGAGTTGAAGCATTGGTGGCAAGAAGCAAACTGCGCGCTGTTTCCCGTTAATGCAGTTCAGCACACGGCCTGCTGCGCGTCGTCCTTGGGAATGAAAGACGGGCAGGTCGCCTTCTTGTCGGGCTGGCGAACCTGTCCCTCGCTGAAATCGGATAGGTGCCGTGTGCGAAGAAGGCGAACAGGCCCACCACGCCCAGCAGCATGAACAGCGTGCGCTGGGCGATGCACAGCGGGCAGGGCTGCAGCTTCAGCCACGCCACCATGATGAAGCTGCCGGCGACGAGTGCCATGCCGACCAGCGCGACGGCGAGCCAGAAGAGGGAGGTTGGGATGCGGTTCATGGGTGGTTGTGCAAGCCTGGTTCCTCTAATTTCTGCAGGAAAGCGCTGGCGAACAGGAATCTCATTGAGCCTTGCTCCCCATGCCAGCGGTGCGCCCTTGCCGCCATATATGGAAGGGCGCAAAATTCGCCAGCGCGCTGCGAGCAATCCGGCCGCATTCAACCGTCGACCCCATGCGTGTAACGTCCTCCTTGTTTCGGGAAAACACATGATCCTTGCTGCACTCGTTCTGTTTTGTCTAGCCGTCGCGCTGGGCCTGTATCTCGTTGTTCTGGGCGTGCGCTATCGACGCGGTTCGCGGACGCTGGCAGCGGTGCATGCCGGCATTGCCGTGGTGGGCCTGGGCCTGCTGGGCAAGCAGGTGTTCGACTATCCCAAACACATTTTGTACAACGATGCCGCACTGGTGTTTGCCCTGGCACTGTCCGGCGGACTGGTGCTGCTGGCATTGCGTCTGGGTGAACCCAACCGTCACGCGCCCCCGTCGATGATCGGCGTCAGCCTCCACGCGGCCATGGCCCTGCTGGGGCTGCTGCTGCTGGTGTTGGGATACGCGCGTTACTGAGCCCGTCCATTACTGCTGGTTGTGAAGAATGGGCAGGTCGTGGTGTTGTCGGGATGTCGCACCAGCGCAATGGAGAGCCAGAAGTGGGAGGTTGGGATGTTTCATGGGTGGGTTAATTCGAGCCTGGCCCCTTTAGTTATCGTGTCTGACCCCATTTATTTTTTCCATTTATTCTTTTTATTCTTTATTCCATTTATTTTTTATTTTTATGCCGGCATTGCCGTGGTGGGCCTGGGCCTGCTGGGCAAGCAGGTGTTCGACTATCCCAAACACATTTTGTACAACGATGCCGCACTGGTGTTTGCCCTGGCCCTGTCCGGCGGGCTGGTGCTGCTGGCATTGCGTCTGGGTGAACCCAACCGTCACGCGCCCCCGTCGATGATCGGCGTCAGCCTTTACGCGGCCATGGCCCTGCTGGGGTTGTTGTTGCTGGTGTTGGGGTATGCGCGTTACTGAGGGCATCTTTTACTACCGGTTGCATTTATTCCTGACCCCATTTATTTCATGGGTGCATTTATTTCATGGGTGGGTTAATTCGAGCCTGGCCCCTTTAGTTCCGGTGTGGGCAATAGAGCTAGAGGGCAACCAGCTCGGCGAGCTTGGCCGCGATATTTGCCATCGTATCTTCTGCAGTGCTCAGGCCGCTTCGCGAGCCGAGCAGAGGGCTGACTTCGCGGAGAGCTTCATACGTCGTCTCGTGCACAATGGGAACGAGACGGTCACGCGCGAGGAGTGCCGAAAGTTCTTTGTCAGCGATTCCCTCTGCTGGGAGGCGGCGCAGCAGCGCGGGGGTCACCAGCACGATCCCGACTCGCGAGTTCGCCAAGCCCTTGTCGATGGCGCGGAGCAACGGCACGCCGAGGCCAACGTCCTTCTCGCTGAACCAGACCGAGACATCAAGTGACTCGAGCAAATTGTGCAGCTCCTTGGCGGCCCCCTGCCGGTCGTCCCACGCGTGGCAGAGGAAGACGTCCCGAAGGTCAGGCCGCTTCGTTAGGTTCTCGACGCTGTTGCGGACCGGCGTGAGTGCCCGCACCTCGGCAGACGTGTACACCACGGATGAACCTGCTCGCGACCATCTCGGCCTTACACTGCTGCCGCCCACGCTGACGCTGCTACCCGACGGGGGGTAGGACGGGTACGAGTACGACCCGTAGCCGCCATAGCCGCGATAGCGGCCGCCACATGCGGGGCAGGCCGCAGCAGCGCTCGCTGTGCGATGGCCAAGTACTGGTGCTGTGCATCTAGCCATGTCGTAATCCTTCCAGAACGCGTCTATCGACCGCTTAATCCCAACTCAACGCCCCACCGGTCTGGTACTCGGTGACTCTGGTTTCGAAGAAGTTCTTCTCCTTCTTCAGGTCGATCATTTCCGCCATCCAGGGGAAGGGGTTGGTGGCGCAGGAGAAGAGTTCGTCCAGGCCGATCTGCTGGCAGCGGCGGTTGGCGATGAAGCGCAGGTATTCCTTGAACTGGCAGGCATTGAGGCCCAGCACGCCGCGCGGCATGGTGTCTTCGGCGTATTTGTATTCCAGCTCCACGCCTTTCTGGAACAGGGCCTTGAGTTCGTCCTTGAACGCGCTGGTCCACAGGTGCGGGTTTTCCAGTTTGATGGTGTTGATGAGGTCGATGCCGAAATTGCAGTGCATGGACTCGTCGCGCAGGATGTACTGGTACTGCTCGGCCGCGCCGGTCATCTTGTTCTGCCGGCCGAGGGCGAGGATCTGCACGAAGCCGACGTAAAAGAACAGGCCTTCCATGATGCAGGCGAAAACGATGAGCGACTTGAGCAGCTTCTGGTCGTTTTCCGGCGTGCCGGTCTTGAAGTTGGGGTTGGTCAGCGTGTCGATGAAGGGGATGAGGAATTCATCCTTGTCGCGGATGCTGGCGACTTCGTGATAGGCGTTGAAGATTTCGCCTTCGTCCAGGCCCAGGCTTTCGACGATGTACTGGTAGGCGTGGGTGTGGATGGCTTCTTCAAACGCCTGGCGCAGCAGGTATTGCCGGCACTCGGGCGCGGTGATGTGGCGGTAGGTGCCGAGCACGATGTTGTTGGCGGCGAGCGAATCGGCAGTGACGAAGAAGCCGAGGTTGCGCTTGACCAGACGGCGCTCGTCTTCGCTGAGCGCAGTCGGATCTTTCCACATGGCGATGTCGCGATCCATGGGGATTTCCTGCGGCATCCAGTGGTTGGCGCAGCCGGCAATGTACTTTTCCCAGGCCCATTTGTACTTGAAGGGGACGAGCTGATTGACGTCGGTCGCGCCATTGATGACGCGCTTGTCCGATGCCTGCACGCGGCGCATGCTGCTGGGAGCAGGGTCGGCAGCGGGCGTGGCCGGAGCGGCGTCCTTGCGCAGACCGGGTGGCAGCCCAGTGGGGGCTTCCGGGCGCAGGGAAGGGGTGGCGTAGTCTTCTTCAAAGTTCAGCATCGTTATGGCCTCCAAATTATTGTCCGATTTATCGGACCTCATTAAATTACTAACTTCAACATCAAAATCATGCCGGGGGTTGGCCGGCGGCAAGTTACTTTCTTGTCTTGCCAGGAAAGCAACCAAAGAATCGCTCCCCGCTTCGCTGGCCTTCGGCTTCCTTCAGCCTTCAGGATTCCAGGCGGGCGGCGTCGAACTCGCCCCGCTCTTATGTTTGCAGAAGAGGCGGGGCTCAAACATGCGGCGCCGCGCTATTCCGCCTCACACCCTTCGGCTTCTGCAGCTCAGAGGGGATTAAAACCAAAACCGGTTTGTCTCGTCCGAGGACTTGGATCGGGGCGGCTTCGGAACTTGCACGCTTGAACAATTTAAGCGTGCCCGAACATTCCTCACCTTGTTCCCCAATCCAAGTCCTCGACCGAGGCGGCCCCGAAGGGTTAAATCAAAAGCCGCTCAACCTCTCCGCCATGTCCCTGTCTGCGTGGCTGCAGCCAGTGGAAGCAAGCCGGTTACCGCGATGCGGATGTTCGAGCTTCGCTTCCTTTTCAAACGTGGCGAAGCGAGTTTCGGCATCGCCCGGCTTGAGTCCACTGGCAAAGGCACCCGCAGGGCCGCGCAGCTGGGTCGTCTTCTTTTGGTTCCTTTTCTTGGCGATGCAAGCAAAGGAACTTGCTGTCGGGCAACCCCCGATCAGCTCACGGTTGGGTATAGACAGCACCGGCAACGATTGAGGCGCTTGCCCCTCTCCCCGCACGCGGGGCGAGGGGAGAACCAAGCTTGCCTCACTGGCATGCCTCGCACTCTTCAAATCCCTCATCACCGGGGCGCAGGGTGCACACTTTGCCGATGATTTCCATTTCCGGCAGCTTGGCAGTTGCATACATCCTGCCGAGGGAGCCGCCTGCGCTGGATGCAGCTGCGCCCATTCCACCAGCGCCATGCGCGGACACGGCATTCAACTCGCCGCCCTTGCCGGTGGATTTCTCCGCCGAGGTGGCACCCAGAGTGCGCAGGTAGTACGTGGTTTTCAGACCGCGCAGCCAGGCCAGCTTGTAGGTGTCGTCAAGCTTCTTGCCGGAGGCGCCCGCCATGTAGATGTTGAGGCTCTGCGCCTGGTCGATCCATTTCTGCCGGCGCGACGCGCATTCGACCAGCCAGGACGGCTCGATCTCGAACGCGGTGGCATACAGCTCGCGCAGCTCGGCCGGGATGCGGTCGATCCTGGACAGGCTGCCGTCGAAGTACTTGATGTCGGCGACCATGACTTCGTCCCACAGGTTGAGCGCCTTCAGGTCCTGCACCAGGTACTTGTTGCTCATGGTGAATTCGCCCGACAGGTTCGATTTCACGTACATGTTCTGGTAGGTGGGTTCAATGCTTGCACTCACCCCAACAATATTCGCGATGGTGGCGGTGGGCGCGATGGCCAGGCAGTTGGAGTTGCGCATGCCGTACTGCTCGATGCGCTGACGCAATGCATCCCAGTCCATGGTGGCGGAGGTGTCGCACTCGACATAGCCGCCGCGCTGCTCGGCCAGCAGCCTGATGGAGTCGTGCGGCAGGATGCCCTGACTCCACAGCGAACCTTCATAGGTGGAGTAGCGCCCGCGTTCGGCAGCGAGTTCGGTGGACGCCCAGTAGGCATAGTAGGCCACCGCTTCCATGGAGCGGTCGGCGAATTCGACCGCGGCGTCGGAGGCGTAGGGCACGCGCAGCTCCTGCAGCGCATCCTGGAAGCCCATGATGCCGAGGCCGACGGGACGATGCTTGAGGTTGGAATTGCGCGCCTTGCCGACGGCGTAGTAGTTCACGTCGATCACGTTGTCGAGCATGCGCATGGCGGTGTGGATGGTGGACTTGAGTTTTTCCAGATCAAGCGCGCCGTTCTTGATATGGGCAACGAGGTTGACCGAACCCAGGTTGCACACGGCGATTTCCGTGTCGCTGGTATTGAGCGTGATCTCGGTGCACAGGTTGGAGGAGTGCACCACGCCGACATGCTGCTGCGGACTGCGGATGTTGCAGGGGTCCTTGAAGGTGATCCAGGGATGCCCGGTTTCGAACAGCATCGACAGCATCTTGCGCCACATGGCGACGGCGGGGATTTTCTTGAAGTGCTTGATCTCGCCGCGCGCGGCTTTTTCCTCGTAGCGGGTGTAGGCGTCCTCGAACGCCTTGCCGAACTTGTCGTGCAGGTCGGGACAGTCGTTGGGCGAAAACAGGGTCCAGTCGCCGCCTTCCATCACGCGCTTCATGAACAGGTCGGGAATCCAGTTGGCGGTGTTCATGTCGTGGGTGCGGCGGCGGTCATCGCCGGTGTTCTTGCGCAGTTCGAAGAACTCCTCGATGTCCATGTGCCAGGTTTCCAGATAGGCGCACACCGCGCCCTTGCGCTTGCCGCCCTGGTTGACCGCGACCGCGGTGTCGTTGACCACCTTGAGGAAGGGCACGACGCCCTGCGACTTGCCGTTGGTGCCCTTGATGCGCGAGCCGAGCGCGCGGATCGGCGTCCAGTCGTTGCCCAGGCCGCCGGCGTATTTCTGCAGCAGGGCGTTTTCCTTGATGGCCTGATAGATGCCGTCGAGGTCGTCGGACACGGTGGTGAGGTAGCAGCTGGAAAGCTGGCTGTGCCGCGTGCCGGCGTTGAACAGCGTGGGCGTGGACGACATGAAGTCGAAGTTGGACAGCACGTTGTAGAACTCGATAGCGCGCGCTTCGCGGTCGATCTCGTTCAATGCCAGGCCCATGGCGACGCGCATGAAGAAGGCCTGCGGCAGTTCGATGCGGCGGTCCTCGATGTGCAGGAAGTAGCGGTCGTAGAGGGTTTGCAGGCCGAGGTAGCCGAACTTGAGATCGCGGCTGGAGTCGATGGCCTGACCCAGACGGTGCAGGTCGTAGCCGCCCAGACGCTCGTCCAGCAGTTCAGCCTCGATGCCCTTCTTGATGTAGGAAGCGAAGTAGGCCGCGTATTCCTCGGCCATCTGTTCCTGCGGCACGGCATGGCCGATCACCTCATGACGGATGGAGTTGAGCAGCAGGCGCGCGGTGACAAAGGTGTAGGCGGGATCCGTTTCGATGCCGGCGCGGGCGGCGAGGATGAGGGCTTTTTCCACCTCTTCCATCGACACGCCGTCATAGACGTCGCGCAGTACGGTCTGCAGAATGGGATCGGGGCTGACTTCCTCGCCCAGGCCTGCGCAGGCGGCGCCAATGATGGCCGACAGGCGGGCGAGGTCGAGTGGTTTGCGTTGTCCATCTTCCATGACGTGGATGGTGCTTTCGGCCACGCCGGCGGCTTTTTGCGCTGCGCGCTGGGCGATGCGCTCGGCCGCGCGCTTTTCGCGGTACAGCACGTAGGCGCGGGCGACTTCGTGCTCGCCCGAGCGCATGAGGGAGAGTTCCACCTGGTCCTGGATGTCTTCGATGTGGAAGGTGCCGCCATGCGGCTGGCGCCGCAGCAGGGCACTGACCACCTGGGTGGTGAGCGCTTCCACCATTTCACGGATGCGCGCGGACGCGGCAGCCTGCCCGCCCTGCACGGCAATGAAGGCCTTGGTCATCGCAATCGCGATCTTGCCCGGCTCAAAGCCAACGACTGCGCCATTGCGGCGAATGATCCTGTAGTCAGCGTAGCGGGTTTCGGTCTCGGTGGCGCCATTGTTGGCGGCGGGCGTCATGGGGATGGGGGATTCAGTAGGCGTGGAAACGGCAATCTGCATGGACCTCTCCTCTAGTGGTCTGGTGATCAACAACTTATTCACAACTAATTCCCGGGTTTTACACAAGCTGTTGTGCTCGCGCAAAGACCAGAGCACAAATTCTAGTAAGTTGCGTGAGGCTTGCAACCAAAAATTTTGGCAGAATCCGAATTCAACGGAAAATCAATAACTTGGACAAAGCAGGAAAACTGAAAAGGAGCAAAAATGCTGCTTTAGAGAGCGCTTAAATTAATGTAAATCATATGGTTACGTAACACTTATAAGGCGCGGCACGATGAATCTGCCGGGAAATCACGCTATATGGACATTCTGGTCATCAGATTTGGCGCAAGCCAGATTAATTATCCAAATGGAAGCCCTTGATCAGCCTGGCTCGATCGACCAAAGGAATTACTTGCCCGTTGCGATCAGGTGCCGTTCCCGGATGGATTCTTCGGAGGGATGACCAGGCTGAAGCGCAAAAAATGCAGAGGGCGATCCTGCACGATCAGGACTTCCGCTTCACGCTGCGGGTCGCTGTCACTCAGTCCGTTCAGCCTGGCTGATCATCAGACAGCGGCAGCTCCTGGATCAGGGACGAAAGACAAAAGCGGGGGTGGGGAAACGCCAGTCCCCGGGACGCAGGCTATGAACATCTCCGCCAGTACAAGGAATACTGTAGACCGAAGGGCATATGGCAGTTGTCAAAAGAAGGTCTAGATTGAATTGCATAGGTAGGCGTGGGACCCAGCAGTTGTAGCCACGCGAAATTGCCCCGGGACGGTCCACCCGGTCCATGCTGCGGAAAAACAGGAGGTAATCATCATGCCTGGAGATAGTCGTCGCGATGTCGGCGCCGCCAGCCCACGCGCGCTTGCCGAACTTCGAGCCGGCCGGCACATTGACTGGTCGTCCGAAAACGAGCCGAAGATGCTGGAGCAGCTGCTTGGTATGCCACACAATCACCTGTTCGATCCCAAATTCGGCTCACCGGTCTATGCTGGCGTGCCGCTGGACTTCAGCCATCGCCGCTGCCCGGTGCAGGTCGACGGCCGTACCGATATCAACAAGCTCTTCGATCAGGCGCCCCAAGCGCGACTGCTGGTTGAGCACGGGCTGGTCAGCCGCAGCGTGCTCAGCGGTGCAACGACGAATGTCCGGCTGTTCGCGGCCGGCATCGCCGATCAGATCGGCCAGGATCTGCAGACACTCAACGAACCTTGCCAGCGGCAGGCGGATCCCCAGCAGAGCCGGCGCGCAGCGGAACTCGCGGTCGCCGGGCGCCTGACGGAATTGAGTCAAGCCACCCTCGTCGAGGCTGGCAAACCGCTTGGGAAACTCGACCGGGAATACATCATCATCCCGCCCGCGTGGCTGCATCTGATTCTGAGCGACCTCAACTTCGGCCTGCCGGGTGAGTATTTCGTTCGCGCTCCGACCGCAACGTCGCCGGTGCAGGGTGGCCTCGCCGATTGCTGGCTGATTGCGGCGCTCGCCTCGGTATCCTGGACCCGGCCGGAGTTGATGGCAGAACGCATCCGGCGCGAGAACCCGACCGGCGACGTCGAGTCCGCCGGCGACGCGGATTCCGGCCATGCGGATTTCCGCTTTGACTTCACCGATGTGCTCACCATCCCGCTTGGCTTCATTACCCTTACCATTCCATTCACCTTCCCCATCTGGACAGGCGAGCAGGTTCCTCAGTACGCCGGAGGCGGGTACATCTACGCGAGGTCGTCTGCTGCGGGCGAGCTTTGGCCGGCCGTGATCGAAAAGGCGGTTGCCGTCTGGCGCAGCGGCGGCAACGCAGATTTTCCGTCGGGCGCCGACTATGGCCACCTCAATGGCGGCGATGCGGCGTGGGCGTGTCATATCCTGACCGGCGGCAGCGCCTGGTATCACTGGGCGGACGCCAACGACAGCTGGTCGACCATCCAGTCCCACTGTTCCAGCGCACGCGCAACCAGCCCGCTGGTCGCCTGGACCTGGGGCAGCAGCGACGATTCGCCCAACAAGGTTGACTACGCCGGCGCGAACCTCGTCGCCAATCACGCCTATTCCATACTCGGCACCTGGGAAACCAACAACCGCCAGTACGTCGTGCTGCGTAACCCCTGGGGATACCACGAAGGTAGCCTGAACGTCGCGACGGGAACATGGTCGACGCAGGAAGCATGGGGCACCGCTTCGCTCACCCTGCCCGGCAGCGGCGTCTTCGCTTTGGAGATTCACACGTTCCGCGAATACTTCATGGGCTTCGGCGGTGCCGGCTAGAATCGTCATTCAACGCGAGCACCTCGCTGAGCTGCCCCAGCCCTTGCAACGGGACACTTATTCCCTTACAAGGCCATGGTCTTGCAGTGTCTTTTCCTGCCTGGCCGCCGGCGCAAACGGGCATCATCCAGCAGAGCCTTGCGCTGGCCCTTGAGCGGCGAATCAGCAGGACGGCGGAGGTATCTGCCGCCTGTCAGGGCCAGGGCGCGAAGGAAAGGGATTTGCTGCATCGCTGCCCTGCTTCACAGAGATGACAAAAACCGTCACATTCAGGCCCTGCCGGGCATGGTTGCCGGCCATCCTGCGCTATGGAAGCGCCCGCCTTTTCCCCGGCGTGGATCTTTACCATCCGCCAAACTCCAGAATTGACGGGCCATTGCAGTCCATTTGTGCGGTTTGCCGGGGCTGAAGCCTAAAGTTGGCACGCCCCCTGCTCGTTATAGGGCAAACACGAATGTCGTGTTTTGGATTAACCCCTACTCAATCAATAAGGAGCAACACCATGCGTAAGATACAACAAGGTTTCACCCTGATCGAACTGATGATCGTCGTGGCGATTATCGGCATTCTGGCTGCGATCGCGATTCCCGCCTACCAGGATTACATTACCCGCTCGAAAGTGACCGAAGTCATCACCCTGGCGGACTCCTGCAAGACCTCCGTCGCCGAGTACTTTCAGGCGCAAGGAACGTTGCCCCTCAACCTGGCGGCGTCTGGCTGCAGCAGCAACCCAACGCAGTACGTTGCGTCTCTCAACGTGACTAATGGCGAGATCGACGTTGCACCCAGCGCAACGCTTGTGACTGCCATGGGCGGTGCCGGAACCAAGTTTGTGCTTCTGCCGACCGTGGTAGCGGCAGACAAGCCGCTTACCTGGGACTGCACCAACGCGAAAGCTGGCACGGACTTCCCAAGCAAGTATCTGCCGTCCAACTGCCGTTAAGGCAAGCCTCGCCCAGCGCTGCAGGATTGCGCCCTGGGCAAGAAAAGCCTCCTGCGGGAGGCTTTTCTTATTGGGGGGTGCCCCCGCGCTGATCAATCGGGCTCATCGGCCGCTGCGTTCAGTACACGGCGGGTGGTTTTGCCGGCGCAAACCCCCGTCCCTGCAGGAACCGCATTTGCCTTGCCCCTTCCAGCAGATTGGCGCATGGGGGACTCGGGATCGACACGTAATTGTCTGAAACTTATTTGTCGCGCTATTGCGCGACATGCCATACCTGCAGTATTTCAACGGCGTCTGCGCGCACGCGGTAGGTCAGCAGATCATGGCGATGAACAATCGGTTCGCTGGTGTCGGGCAATTCACCACGCCGTCCCAGCTGAGGTAAGCGGCGAAGATTTTCGGTCTTGCTGCGCATTTCGCGCCTGAATGATTGGGCCGCAGCGGGTTTGTCTTGGGCGATGAAGTCCGCAATGCGTGCCAAATCCGCTAGCGCACGGCGCGACCATCTGATTGCCAGCATCAGACGCCGTGTTTGGCAAAGGCGGCGTTCACTTCTTCTTCACTGGCAAATTCACCTTGATCCGCTGCTCTTAGCGCGAGCGTCAGGTCTTCGATCTGGGGTATGCGCCAGGCCAAATACTCGCTCAACGCCTCCACCGCCACGAACGATTTGGAGCGGCCTGTCTGTCGAGCGTAAGCGTCTATCTGATCCTTGAGCTTGGCAGGCAAACGGACATTGATCTGGGCATCGTTGACGCTGGATTGCATGATGAACTCCGCAATGTGTTGCATTGAGTTACGTTGTAACAGGGCTTCTGGACGCAAGAGCGTGGGGCCGTGCGACCGATATTTTCCCCTGGCTGGTCAGGCATGGAACGCGCCCGGCTCGTGTTCGACTGAATTCTCTCGGTTAATCGGCCTGGCACGCCAGGACGTTAAGGATAACTTCGACGGAGAACCCCCGCCCCTGCAGGAACCGCATCTGCCTTGCCTTTTCGCGGGCGTCGGCAGGCGGCTGGCCGAAGCGCTTCTTCCATACCTCGCGTGCGCGTTCCAGTTCAGTCTCTTTTGCGCTTGATAGAGCCTGTTGCACCGTGGATTCGTCAAGGCCGCGGCTGCGCAGTTCGTGCGCCAGCTTGAGGCTGCCAAAGCGCTGCTGCTTCTGCTGCACATAGTTCTCGGCAAAGCGTTCATTTGACAGCCAGCCGCGCTGGCTGAAGTCATCCAGCAGGGGTTCGATGTCGGCATCAGGGTAGCCGGCGAGCCTCAGTTTTGTGGCCAGTTCCAGCCGCGTATGTTCGCGCCGGCCGAGGCAGGCGAGGGCCTGGTCGCGCAGGCTTTTCCCCTCACCCCTGCCCCTCTCCCCGCAGGCGGGGTGAGGGGCGGCAGCCGTTTGCTCCAGCGCATCGAAAATGGCCTCCAGCACGGCTTCAGTCTGTTGCAGCACGTCGTGGTTCCAGAAGCGCAGCACGCGGATGCCGAGCCGGGCGAGGCTTCGCTCGCGCGCCTGGTCGTAGCCTTGCTGGTCGTTGTGCTGGCCGCCATCGAGCTCGATGGCCAGATGCTGCTCGGGGCAATAAAAATCCAGGATGAAATTGTCCACCGCATGCTGGCGGCGGAATTTGTGGCCAAAAAAGCGCCGGTCACGCAGCAGATGCCAGAGCCGCGATTCTGCATCAGTCTGCAGGCTGCGAAGTTCGCGCGCGTACGCCTTGAGTTTTTGTTGCTGGTCGGGACTGCGACGCGTGCTTGAATGGTTCATGGATTGTTTTCCCTCTCCGCCCTGGTTTGAATCGCCCTCACCCCGCTTGCTCCAATCCCCCTCACCCCGGCCCTCTCCGGTGACTTGAATCCCCCTCACCCCGGCCCTCTCCCCCTAAAGGGGGCGAGGGGGAAGCGCGGGCATCACCTTGGTCCGGGCCCGGCTGGCCTGAAGCCCCGTCATCCTGGCCCTGTCCCCGCTGGCTTGAATGCACCTCACCCGACCCCCTCACCCCGACCCTTTCCCCCGGAGCGGGGGAAAGGCGGAGGCGTGGTCCTTGCCATGGTTATCTCGCGCTGAAGGGTCGAGGGGAGCGAAGGATCTGGCAATGTTGGCCTCTGGTTGGAATCTTCCTCGCCCCGCGTGCGGGGAGAGGGCTGGGTGAGGGCTGGGTGAGGGGGGCAGCAAGCGCTGCTATTCCTCGATCGTTGCCAGGGCTGGCGCAGGGTTGTTGACGCCTACCGCAGCGCGGATCTTGGCTTCGATTTCTGCGGCGACCTGGGGGTTTTCCTTGAGATAGTCGCGCGCATTGTCCTTGCCCTGGCCGATCTTGTCGCCGCCATAGGCGTACCAGGCACCTGCCTTGTCGACGATCTTGTGCGCCACACCCAGTTCGATGATTTCGCCTTCGCGCGAGATGCCCTCGCCGTAGAGGATGTCGAACTCGGCCTGCTTGAACGGGGGCGAAACCTTGTTCTTGACCACCTTGACGCGGGTTTCGGAGCCAATGACTTCTTCGCCTTTTTTGATTGCGCCGGTGCGGCGGATGTCGAGCCGCACCGAGGCGTAGAACTTGAGGGCGTTGCCGCCGGTGGTGGTTTCCGGATTGCCGAACATGACGCCAATCTTCATGCGGATCTGGTTGATGAAAATCACCAGGGTGTTGGTGCGCTTGATGTTGGCGGTGAGCTTGCGCAAGGCCTGGCTCATCAACCGTGCCTGCAGCCCCATGTGGGAGTCGCCCATTTCGCCTTCGATCTCGGCCTTGGGCGTGAGCGCGGCGACCGAGTCGATCACCACCACGTCCACCGAGCCGGAACGCACCAGCATGTCGGCGATTTCCAGCGCCTGTTCGCCGGTGTCGGGTTGGGAGATGAGCAGATTGTCCACATCCACCCCGAGCTTTTTCGCATAGGACGGATCGAGCGCGTGTTCGGCGTCGATGAAGGCAGCGGTGCCGCCTGTCTTTTGCATTTCGGCGATGACTTGCAGGGTGAGCGTGGTTTTGCCGGAGGATTCCGGGCCGTAGATTTCAACCACGCGCCCGCGCGGCAGGCCACCGATGCCAAGCGCGATATCGAGCCCGAGCGAGCCGGTCGAAACGGCCTGGATGTCGCGCACCACATCATGGTCGCCCATGCGCATGACCGAGCCCTTGCCGAATTGCTTTTCGATCTGGCTCAGCGCGGCGTTCAGGGCTTTCATCTTGTCTTCTGCTAATGCGGTCATTGCCATGGTTTCTTCTCCTGGTGTTCGGTTGAGCAATTGGTTTGGTACAGCTTGTGCTGTGACACGATGCTAATTTAGGCCATACTTTCATGCATGTCAATATAAAATATGACGTACATCAGTTATATCCAGTCGTACTTTATATTAAGGCTGATTCACTCTATACTTTTCTTATTGGGGCCTGGCTGGAGTAAGTGATGGTTTCTAAAGAGAAAATGCGCCTGGATGTGAAATGGGCAACGCGACAGCGGCTGCACTATATCGAAATCATGGCTTTCTACGCGGGCGTCATCACACGAAGCGATGTGGCCAGGGCCTTCGGTATTTCGGATGCGGCGGCGACCAAGGATCTGAAACTTTACAGCGATCTCGCCCCCGGCAACCTCATGTACAACCACGGCGTGTTCGGCTTCGTGCCGAACGACGCGTTCGCTGCCGTTTTTGCCGATCTCAGCCCGGCGACCGTGCTCCCCATCATCGCGGCCAACCTGGCGGAGTCGGGCGGGCCCTATGGCAAGGACCTGATATACGGTCTGGCTACGGCATCTCTTCCGTTGCCGACCCGCCTGCCCGGCCAACAGGTACTGGCGCAAATCACCCGTGCCATGCGCGGCCGCCGGAAACTGCGGGTGAACTACCGCTCCCTGTCCGGGCGTGAAAGCCAGGCGCCGCGTATTCTCGAACCCCATACCCTCGTCAACTCCGGCATCCGCTGGCATGTGCGCGCCTATAGCGAGGAGACCTTTGACTTTCGCGACTTTGTTCTTTCCAGGATCACTCAGGCCGAGTGCCTGAACGACCAGGCAGAATCCGGTGAACAGTACGACGATGACTGGGTTGAAATGGAGTGCCTGAAACTTGGCCCGCATGCCAAGCTCGACGAACAGAGGCGGGCGAGCCTCCTGCTGGATTATGGTGCGCAGGGAGAAGTCATCGAAGTCAAGGTCAGGCGGGCCCTGATTGGGTATGTATTGCAACGCCTGAACGTCGATACGACCAAGGATCACGCCTTGGACCCGAGCGTCTATCAACTCATGCTGCTGAACCGCGACGAGATTGAACCGTTCGCCGCATGGGCGTTTGGTTGAGCGGCCCTAGGCGAGCAATTCAATCAGCCCGCGCAGCGCAGAGGCGACGGCACGGGAGCGGATTTCTTCGCGGTCGCCGCCCATCCGGCAGGTGGTAGAGGTCAGATTGCCGTCGCCGTAGGCCCAGCCGATGCACACCGTACCCACTGGCTTCTTGCGCGTTCCGCCGCCGGGCCCGGCAATGCCAGAAAGAGAAGTGCTGATTTGCGCACGGCTGCGTTGCAGTGCGCCCTGGGCCATTTCCCGAACCGTTTCCTCGGAAACTGCGCCAGAGGTTTCGAGGGTTGCAGCCGAAACGCCGAGCATTTCCTGTTTGGCCGCGTTGGAATAGGTAATGAAGCCGCGGTCATACCACGCTGAAGAGCCGGGCACGGCGGTAATCATTTGGCCCAGCCAGCCGCCCGTGCAGGACTCGGCGGTAGCCAGCATCCAGCCCTTTTGCTTGAGCAAATGACCCACCTGTTCGGCAAGCTGAAACAGTTCTTCGTCAGGCGTTCTCATGGTGCGAGATGCACGGTTATGGACAGCACAAGCACAGCGTAGCCTGCCGCCAGCAGATCGTCCAGCATGACGCCGGGTCCGCCCCTGATGCGGCGGTCCAGCCAGCCGATCGGAAAGGGCTTCCAGATATCGAACAGCCTGAACAGGCCGAAGGCATAGGCCATCCAAACCGCGCTTTGGGGTGTGAAAATCAGCACCAGAACAAAGGCGGCAATTTCGTCCCAGACGATGTGGCCCGAGTCGTGAACGCCAAGATGCCTTCCGGTCAAGTCGCATGCCCAGATGCCGATCAGGATGGCAGCAGCGACGATTCCGAGTTGTTCCGGCAGGGAGGTGAGCCGCACTAGCCAGAACAGGGGGAAAGCGGCCAGGGTGCCAAAAGTGCCGGGTGCTTTCGGCGCCAGCCCGCTGCCGAATCCCAGCGCGATGAAATGGGCCGGATGGGACAGCAGAAAACGCACATTGGGCTGACTCATTTCCCCCCATCCCCTCGCTGACAGGAATTTCCCTCACCCCCAACCCCTCTCCCCGCGGGCGGGGAGAGGGGTGTATTTCCCTCCCTCGCCCCCCCTGGGGGGAGAGGGCCGGGGTGAGGGGTGGCAGGCGCCGGGCTAGTCTTGCACAAAGGGGGCAGCAAAATGGTCGAAGCCTGTGCGATTCAGCCTGATCGGTTTGCCATTGCTGCGGATGCTTAAATGTTCACCCGCACCGCCAGGCGCTACCCCGTCAGGAGAGGGGAGAATGCTTCCCACCCGGGCGAGAGGAAGCGGAAGTCTTGCCGAGAGCGCTTCGATTTCCGTTCGCCTGTCCGGCGACGCCGTAAAGACGAGCTCGTAATCATCGCCGCCTGCCAGGATGCAATTCCTCGCGGCCGCTTCCTGTTCATGCGCCTTCAATGCAGGCGAGAGGGGAAGGGATTCAAACTCGACTTCGGCTGCCTTGCCTGAGCGTTGCAGGATATGGCCGAGGTCGGCGGCAAATCCATCGGACACATCGATGCAGCTATGGGCAATGCCACGCAAGGCGAGTCCGAGTTCCACGCGCGGAGTGGGCACAAACAGGCGTGGAAAGCAGGTGATGGCTTCTGCCGTGGTGAGCCTCAGGGCGCCCTGGTGGTGCGCAAGTGCAGCCGCCGCGTCGCCGAGGGTGCCGGATACCCAGATATCATCGCCGTCTTTGGCACCATCGCGACGCAGTGCCTGGCCGGGAGGAACTTCGCCAATGGCGGTGATGCTGAGGGTCAGCAGTCCGCTGCGGGTGGTATCACCACCGATCAGCTCCACGCCGAATTTTTGCGCCAGGCCGAAGAACCCGCCGGTAAATCCGCGGAGAAACTTTTCATCTGCCTCGGGCAGGCCTATGGCCAGCAGCACCCAGCGCGGCGTGGCGCCCATCGCAGCCAGGTCGGACAAATTGACGGCGAGGGACTTGTGCCCGATGGTGCCGGGGCCGTCGGTCGGGAGAAAATGCCGACCCGCCAGCAGCATGTCGGTGGTGACGGCGAGTTCCATTCCAGGCGATGGCTTGACCAGCGCACAGTCGTCCCCCACGCCCAGCACGGCCGAAGGCGTCGGGCGGGTAAAGAATTTCTCGATGAGATCGAATTCGCCGGGCATCAGATGAAATCTTGACCACAATGGTCACCAGGGTCACAACGTTTGTTCCGGTTCGCCTTTGAGTCCTTGGTTTCCTTTGTGGTTAGCTTCCTTTTTGCAAGGAAGACAAGGCTATTTCCGGTTGACGGACTTCTTTCGCCAGCTTGTCCAGCACCCCATTGACGTATTTGTGTCCATCCGTGCCGCCATATTGTTTCGCCAGTTCCACCGCTTCGTTGATGACGACCCGATACGGCACATCCGGGCAATCAATCAATTCGTACGCCCCGATCAGCAGGATACTTTTTTCAATCGGGGACAGCTCTGCTACGTCTCGATCGAGGTGGGGGCGCAGTTTCTCTTCCAGACTCGCAACCGTATCCAGGACGCCTTGAAGAATCTGCCGAAAATAGGCCGCGTCCGCTTTCTTGAACTGGCTGTCCTCCTGCAGCGAAGCAGCGATGTCGCCCCGCTCCTGCTGCGTCAATTGCCAGGCATACAGGCCACGCAGGGTGAATTCGCGTGCAACACGCCGTGAACCGCTCATAAGCGTTTCAGCAGATTCGCCATTTCGACGGCACACTGCGCCGCTTCGGCACCCTTTGCCGACATGCGAAACAGTGCCTGCTCTTCGCTATCGGTTGTGAGCACGGCATTGGCAACGGGCAGGTCGGTGTCCAGTGCAACCCGGGTGATGCCGGCGGACATTTCGTTGGAAACCACCTCGAAATGATAGGTGTCGCCGCGCACGACGGCACCGAGCGCAATCAGGGCATCAAACTTCTTCGATAAAGCCATCTTGCGCAAGGTGACCGGAATTTCGAGTGCGCCCGGCACGGTTGCCAGCAACGTGTTTTCCTTCGCTACGCCCAGCCGAGCCAGCTCGGTTTCGCAGGCTGAAAGCAGGCCTTCGCAGATGTCCTGATTGAAGCGGCTCATGACCAGGCCGATGCGCAGGCCCTTGCCCTCATAGACGGGGTCCAGTTCAGTGATCTTGGCTTCACGGGGCATGATAATTCCTCCAGTCAGTTGCGAGAGAGATAACCGGTGACTTCCAGGCCGAAACCGTCCATGGCCGGCATTTTGCGCGGGCTGGCGAGCAGTTTCATTTTACCCACACCCAGATCCTTCAGAATCTGTGCACCGATGCCATAGTCGCGCAGGTCAGGTTTTCTGGGGGTGAGCGGCGCGGTGGAGGGGAGAATGCGCTGCAGCAGCGCATCCGCTGTCTCCGGCCGGTGCAGCAGAACCATGACGCCACTCTGGCTTTCGGCAATGCGCTCCAGCGCACCCATGATGGGCCAGGAATGATGGCCGCCCGTCACATCGAGAAAATCCATTACGCTCAACGGTTCATGGACTCTCACCAGAGTTTCCCGGTCGGCGGCGATTTCACCTTTGACCAGTGCGAGATGGGTTTCCTTGGCGGATTTGTCGCGGTAGGCGATCAGACGGAACGCGCCGTAAACGGTCTGGATCAGCCGATCGGACAGGCGTTCGACCAGGCTTTCGGTCTGATTGCGATAGTGAATGAGGTCGGCAATGGCGCCGATCTTGAGCCCGTGTTCCTTGCCAAACTCAACCAGATCAGGAAGGCGCGCCATGGTGCCGTCGTCCTTCAGGATTTCGCAGATGACCGAAGCGGATACCAGCCCTGCGAGTGCCGCAAGGTCGCAACCCGCTTCGGTATGGCCGGCGCGCACCAGCACGCCGCCTGGTTGAGCGCGCAGCGGGAAGACGTGGCCCGGCTGGATGATATCCGTTGGCCTGGCGTCCTTGGCGACGGCGGCCTTGATCGTGACGGCGCGATCGGCCGCCGAAATTCCGGTGGTGACCCCTTGCGCCGCTTCAATGGAAACCGTGAAGGCGGTGCCGTGCGGAGTCTGATTTTCGCTTACCATCTGGCGCAAACCAAGCTGACGGCAACGCTCATCGGTAAGCGTCAGGCAGATCAGGCCGCGGCCATATTTGGCCATGAAGTTGATGGCGTCCGGAGTGACGAATTCAGCGGCCATGACCAGATCGCCTTCGTTCTCACGGTCTTCTTCATCCACCAGAATGACCATGCGGCCCGCTTTCAGGTCGGCAATGATGTCGGTGATGGGTGCAAGGCTCATTTGACTGTCGCGATAGATGGATTGTGTGGCTTGGCCGGCCTGCTGAACCGATGACCGGAATCACCGCCTGGTGGGTACAAGCGGGTCCATCCGTTCCGGGCGTCGCGCAGGCAAGCCTGTCCGTTGCTATTTCCACAGGCAGTCATTTAATCCTTGTCCCCTGCATTCATGAATTCAGTGAGGCGCTCAACATAGCGCGCCACCATATCGATTTCCAGATTTGCACGGCTGCCCGGCGTGACCTTTTTGAGCGTGGTTTGTGCCAGCGTATGCGGGATCAGGTTGAGGGTGAAACGGTTGCCGTGAACCTGATTGACCGTGAGCGACACGCCATTGACGGTGATGGATCCTTTGGCCGCAATGTAGCGCGCCAAATTGGCCGGCGCTTCAATTTCGACAAAATGACTTTCGCCCGCTGGTTCGAACCGGGTGATGGTTCCAACCCCGTCAACATGACCCGAGACAATATGGCCGCCCAGACGATCCATGGCACGCAGGGCTTTTTCCAGGTTGACTTCGGCTCCCGGCAAGAAGCCTTCGGTGCAGCGCAGGGTCTCAGCGGAGACATCGACCGTGAAGGATTCCGCTGTCAGCGCGATGGCGGTCAGACACACACCATTGACCGCGATGCTGTCACCCCGGGAAACATCAGACAGATCGAGCCCGCCACCCTGGATCACCATGCGGGCGTCGGCGCCGCGCGCTTCATAGTCATGAATGTGGCCTACAGCCTGAATAATGCCCGTGAACATAAAAGAGCGAGGGGTCTGACTGCACCCGTACCAAGGAAAACAGCCATTTTAGGGCTTTAGGTCTGTTGGTGGAACCCCACACCCCGTTTTGTCTCAATGGATCAAGTGCGGCCCACTCTGAGGAAAAGCGGCCATTCAATGCGTAGCGCAGTCTCGGGTAGACCGTCCCTGCCTTCGCTTGCCTTTCCGGCATCCCACCTGGCCGCCAATTCGTTTTCGAGTGGGATGAGCGGATTGCAGTCATTCGCTTCGATATGGCGTTCGACCGCCGACCAGGTTGAAAGATAGGCGATCAGGCGTGGCAGGGTCCAGCACACTTCAATAGAAAAGCGGGGTGCGGCAATCTCCTTGAACGGAAACGCAAGGCTGCGGTAGCCCTCGTCTATCAAGACGCGTTCCGGCGGCCAGCAGGGACCGACGATATGTTCATAAAAGTGGGCCAGCGGTTCATCCAGCGCGGCGGGCAAAACCAGCCGGCCATAACCCCACAGGGCAATCACGCCTTGCGCACGCAACACCCGCTTTGCCTCTGCGTAGAAACATTCCAGAACAAACCAGTGCGCGGCCTGGGCAACCGTAAGCAAGTCCACACAGGCATCTTCCAGAGCGCTGGATTCTGCGGCTGCAACCCCGTATTCAACACCGGCCTGCGATCGGGCTGACTGGATCTGCTGGGCGCTCGCATCGGTGGCAATGACACGCCTGAAATGAGGGGCCAGATCAACGGCGGCCTGGCCGCTTCCCGTCCCGCAGTCCCAGGCAAGATCATGCTGATTGCATTGCCCGGCCAGCCACTCGAACAGAGCAGGCGGATAGCCTGGACGGAACGCGGCGTAATTTGCTGAGCCCCCGGAAAAATGGTCCTTGAAGCTCATCGTAGCCGCCTAATCCCTTATTGGCCGCCAGGTGAGTCGAAGGTCATTTCCCAGTTGCCGGCTGTCCATCAATTGCCAGCTCAGGCGCTGCTCCATAGAGGCGGGTTCGGACAGCTTGAACAGGGCGCGCGCGCTGTCGCCCAGTAGCACCGGCGCGACATATTGCACCCACTCGTCCACCAGGTTTGCTGCCAGGAGGGCTCCGTTGAGATTCGCACCGGCTTCGGTCATTGCTTCGTTGATGCCCATTTGCGCGAGGCGGGACAGGAGGGCGTTGAGATCGACCTTGCCATCGGCTTGTGGCAGACAGAGAATTTGTGCGCCGGCGGCTTCCAGGGCTGCAGCGTTCTTCGCAGCCGGCTGTGAGCAGGCTACAAGGGTTTTCCCCTCGGCAAGTATCCTCGCATCCGCGGGCATGCGCAGCTGCGAATCCACAATTACCTTCAAAGGCTGGCGAGTGGTGTCCACGCCTCTGACGTTCAGTTGGGGATCGTCCGCCGTCACGGTGCCTATGCCGGTGATGATGGCGCAGGAGCGGGCGCGCATGCGGTGCACGTCAAGCCGCGCAGGGTCGCCGGTGATCCATTGCGACTTGCCGTCCGACAGCGCCGTTTTGCCATCAAGTGAAGATGCGGTCTTGATTCGCACGAAGGGATGGCCATAGATCATCCGCTTGATGAAGCCTTCATTGAGTTTCCTTGCTTCGGCTTCCAGTAATCCGCTGGCCGTCTGAATGCCCGATGCCGCCAGGCGCGTCAGGCCGTTACCGGAAACCTGAGGGTTGGGGTCGCT
This sequence comes from Thiobacillaceae bacterium, assembly GCA_049578545.1. Classification (GTDB taxonomy): domain Bacteria; phylum Pseudomonadota; class Gammaproteobacteria; order Burkholderiales; family Thiobacillaceae; genus DASQBT01. The sequence continues at coordinate 31,967 of JBAUMF010000040.1, read as the reverse complement.
CATCGCCGCCACGACGCGACCTACGCCAGCTTCGGTCAGTGCATCCGCGCACGGTGGTGTGCGACCGTGATGCGAACAGGGTTCGAGCGTGACGTAAACGGTTGCACCCTGCGCGCTTGCCCCGGCTTCCATCAGGGCATGAATTTCGGCATGCGGTTCGCCGCTTCTGATGTGCCAGCCTTCGCCTATGACCTTGCCATCCTTGACGATGACGCAGCCCACCCGTGGATTGGGCGTGGTCGTGTAAAGTCCGCGTTCTGCCAGCTGCAGGGCGCGGGCCATGTAGGCGTAATCCTGCTCGGTGAACATCTCAGCTTTCAGGTCTCACGCGGCCCCCTCCGCCAGCACCTCGCCAGCTCCAGCTTCTGGCACGTCGTGGGCTGAGGCTGCTCGCGGACGTGCGGATCCCCACTTCGTGGGGCCCCTCCTTACTGCTCGCAGCCTCACTTATCCACTTCCTGCAAGGCGTCGCGGAAGTCGTTTACATCCTGGAAGCTGCGATAGACGGAAGCAAACCGGATATAGGCGACCTTGTCCAGCTTCTTGAGTTCATTCATCACCAGTTCACCGACTTCACGCGCAGGAAGCTCACGTTCGCCCATGGTCAGCAACTTTTGCCGGATATGGTCGATGGCCTGGTCCACCAGCTCAGTGGAAACAGGGCGCTTATGCAGGGCGCGGCGAAAGCCTTCGCGCAGTTTCTCTGCAGAAAATTCCTCACGCATGCCATTGCTCTTTACGATCTGCGGCAGGCGCAGTTCAGCTGTTTCGAACGTGGTGAAGCGCTTGTCGCAGGCGATGCAGCGACGGCGACGGCGGATGGTGTCGCCTGCTTCGTTGACCCGGGAGTCGACGACCTGGGTGTCAGCGTTGCCACAGAAAGGACACTTCATACGCGAGGCATCAGAGGCCAGGTATCAGGTATCAGATAGAGGCGCGGCGACGCCGCGCATCCCGCTGATTCCTGATCCCTGTCATCTGTCGCCATAAACTGGAAACCTGACCGTCAGTTTGGCTACTTCGCCTTTCACGCGGTTGATGACGGCTTCATCACCCGGCGTATCCAGCACGTCGGCGATGAGGTGCGCCAGCTTTTCGGCTTCCAGTTCCTTGAACCCGCGGGTGGTGATGGCGGGCGTGCCGATGCGGATACCGCTAGTGACGAATGGCTTCTGCGGGTCGTTCGGGATGGCATTCTTGTTGACTGTAATGTGGGCCCGGCCAAGAAGGTCCTCGGCTTCCTTGCCGGTGAGGTTCTTGCGCTGCAGGTCGACCAGGAAAAGGTGAGATTCGGTGCGCCCGGAGACAATGCGCAAACCGCGTTCCGCGAGCACCTTGCACATCACCAGCGCGTTGGTTGCAACCTGTTCCTGGTAATGCTTGAATTCCCTGGTGGCGGCTTCCTTGAACGCGACCGCTTTGCCGGCGATGACATGCATCAGCGGCCCGCCCTGCAGGCCAGGGAAGATGGCCGAATTGACGGCTTTCTCATGCGCTGCCTTCATCAGGATGATGCCGCCGCGCGGGCCGCGCAGGGTCTTGTGTGTGGTGGACGTGACGACGTCGGCATGGGGTACGGGATTGGGATACACCCCGGCGGCGATGAGGCCGGCGTAATGGGCCATGTCCACCATGAAGATTGCGCCGATTTCCCTGGCGACTTTGGCGAAGCGCGCAAAGTTGATGCGCAGGGCAAAGGCGGAAGCACCCGCTATGATCAATTTCGGCTTGTGCTCGCGCGCCTTGGCTTCCATCGCGTCGTAGTCGATGTCTTCCTCTTTATTGAGCCCGTAGGCCACGACGTTGAACCATTTGCCGCTCATGTTCAGCGCCATGCCATGGGTCAGATGACCACCTTCGGCCAGGCTCATGCCCATGATGGTGTCGCCGGGCTTGAGGAAAGCCAGGAACACCGCCTGGTTTGCCTGTGAGCCCGAGTTGGGCTGCACATTGGCCGCTTCGGCGCCGAACAGCTTCTTCACCCGGGCAATTGCCAGTTGCTCGGCAATATCCACCCACTCACAACCGCCGTAATAACGCTTTCCCGGATAGCCTTCGGCATACTTGTTGGTCAGCACCGAGCCCTGCGCTTCCATTACGGCAGGACTGGTGTAGTTTTCCGAGGCAATCAGTTCGATGTGATCTTCCTGGCGTTTTGTTTCACCCTGGATGGCGGCCCACAGTTCAGGATCGGTGTTGGCAATGGTCTGGCTGGCGGGAAACACGGCGACTCCGTTGGCAAGGCTTGAGGGAAGGCAAATTTTACCACGGCCAGGCTGGCACTAATGGCCGGAATCGCTGCCTTTTGTTGCGTTCTCGACGGTTCTTCGCAGTTGCTGAACCTCTATCCTGAGCGCTTTCAGATCCTGATGCATCTCGCGACGCAGCACGGCGTCTTCCTTGCCGACGAAGAAGGCCGCAATGGACGCCGTGACCAGCGACATTACGCCATACGTCAGCACAATCACCACGCCGGCAAATAGACGCGAAGGTCCGGTGGTCGGCACGATATCGCCGTAACCGACGGTCAGACCACTCGTAAAGGCCAGCCAGACTCCATCCCAATATGTTTGAACAGTCGGTTCAAGCAAATAAAAGCCACCTCCGGCGAGAAGCATCAGTCCGAACCCGATCATCAGGATATATGGAGTGGACCCCGGCGTAATTGCACGAAACGAATGCGCGATTTGAGCAACCAGCAGGCTGACGATGGCAAGCCGCATCAGCCGGAACAATGCGGTCAACTCACCGGGCAATTGAGGGAGCAATACCGAAATGCCGGTTGCAAGGACGATGGCGACAGTCAGCCAGTTATAAATAAGGTAGCGCTTCTTCTGCCTGCATGCCGCAAGCATGATGGCGAGCTCCAGCGCAAAGGTCAGCAGTACAATCGCATCCATGGCCCGGCCCAGTTCCCTGAGGTGGACTTCGCCGGAGAGTTCAGTGAGGTAGAACGCCGGGATTGCAAGCAGCGTGGCGATGACCACAGGCCAGTGCAGGCGTTTTTCCCATTGTTGCGACTTAGGGGTGTCATTTGGCGGAACACCGGCAAGGCCAAGTGCAAGTCGAATGTTAAGGGGCATGGGAAGAGGGCGAAAACAAATCTTTATAATTCTAGACTGACGAATACTTCTTACCTATAGACTGGAAACACTTATGTTGATGAAACGCCGTGATTTTCTCAAGGGAGCCGGCGCCGGGCTGGCCGCGAGTTCCGCTGTCGCACTGACCGGTTGCAGCAAACAGTCAGCCGGCGTCAAAACCGAAGGTTTGCCGGACATTCACTGGCGCCTCGCTTCCAGCTTTCCGAAAAGTCTCGATACCATATACGGCGCTGCCGAAGCGCTGTCGGACCGGATTGCAAAAATCACCGGTGGCAAGTTCCAGATCAAGGTGCATGCGGGCGGGGAGCTCGTGCCCGGCTTGCAGGTACTCGATGCGGTGCAGAACGGCACCGTGGAATGCGGGCACTCGGCCAGCTACTACTACGTCGGCAAGAACAAGGCGTTCGCGTTTGATTGTGCGATCCCGTTTGGCTTGACGGCGCGCCATCAGAATGCCTGGATGTACGCGGGTGGCGGCATTCAACTCATGCGCGAGTTCTTCGCCAAATACAACATCGTGCAGTTTCCTGGTGGCAACACCGGCACGCAAATGGGCGGCTGGTTTCGCAAACCCATCGAAAAGCTCGACGACCTCAAGGGTCTGAAGATGCGCATCCCCGGCATCGGCGGCGAGATCATGGCCAGGCTGGGCGCCGTGCCGCAGACCATTGCGGGCGGCGATATTTATCCGGCGCTGGAAAAAGGCGCCATCGACGCGGCCGAATGGGTGGGCCCGTATGACGATGAAAAACTCGGCTTCTACAAGATAGCCAAGTACTATCTGTTCCCCGGCTGGTGGGAGGGCGGCCCGCAACTCTCCTTCTACATCAACAAGGACAAATGGGCGACGTTGCCGGACGAGTACAAGCAGGCATTCGAAACCGCCAGCGCCGAAGCCAATATCACCATGCTGGCCCAGTACGACGCAAAGAACCCCGAAGCCATGGCGCGGCTCATTCAGGCTGGCGTGAAACTCATGCCCTTCCCCGCGGATGTCATGGAAGCGGCCAAGAAGGCGGCATTCCAGCTCTATGATGAAGAGGCCAGGAAAAATCCCGACTTCGCCAGGATTTATTCCGAATGGAATAAATTCCGCGAAATGGAAATCGCCTGGTTCAAGGTGGCCGAATCGAGTTACGACAACTTCATTTATTACGGCAAATGAGTTGATGTGCGCACAAAGACGCCGGGCCTTGCCCGGCTTTCTTCAAGTCACAACCTATCTAAGTACTTCCAGCACAACCCGGCGGTTCTGCGCGCGATGTGCGCGGGTTTTGTTGTCGGTGACCGGCCGGGTTTCGCCGTAGGAAATCACATTCATGCGATGTAATGGAATGCCGGCCTGATTGAGGTAGTCGTGCACAACTTCGGCACGCTCAAGGCCAAGCTGCTTGTTGTAGGCCGCTGTACCAGTGCTGTCGGTATGACCCTGAATCTCGATATAGACATTCTTGTTGTCGACCGTGAGTTGCTGGGCGAATGCATCGAGTTGAGCCTTGCCGTCCTTGGAAATAACCGCCTTGTTCCAGGCAAATTTGACCTTGTCGTCGCTCAATACCAGTTCGTCAATCAATTTGCCTTCGGCCAGCACATGGGCTGCACTGGCCCGATCGAGAGCATCCTGGGCCAGTTTTGAATTCTGCCCAATGTTCGCCTCATTCCGATCGATGCGGCTACCCTGCGCCTTGAGGTCACGGCCCACTGAAGCGTAGCCCGAATCCAGATTGCCCAGCTTGGTGGATTGGCCTTCGAGGCGCTTGTTTACGGACGCGATCTGCTCATTGACATAATCCTTGGTGGCGCAACCTGACACCAGGATTGCCAGCAAGGCGGTCCACAGCAATGATGTGGTCATTTTTAGCTTCATGTTCGATATCCTTTTGGCAACGCCTGACTCCCATATTGATAGTGTATGAATATTCCCACCCCATTCATGCACTGACTTGGCCTGTGCAGCGGGGATGAGACTCATGCCTATATTAGCGGAAGTGCTGGAAAGGCCAAACCGCCAGCTTTCCAGCCCTATGATGAGAGCCACGAAAAATTCCGACTCTGGCAAAATTGATGGCAAATGCAACAAATCCTGCGACATGGAAATTGAGGTGTTCAGGCTGGCGTAGTCGAGCTACGACAATTTCATTTGTTCCAGCAAATAAGGGAAGCGCCTCACGGTCCTCGCGAAAAGCTTGGTGACGCGTCCATCCAGTCGGTAACACTCCAATTTGCAGGCCTGTGGGTCCAGACGTTTCAACATCGAGACGGCCCTTGCAGTGAATTATCTTGATGATGCATCCCGTTCCTTTCAATGCTCTTCCGGCTGTCACCTGACAAATACGGTGACCTATCGCAGTCCGAGTCCCTGTTTTCACTCAACGCCCCGGTGGCAAGAACCGGTCCGAGCCGGAGTTGAAATCCATCGGGAAAGGTAGCGACGTGTTGTGCGGCGCCTGCTTGATGCCGACCATGCCGGGGAAACTAAGCACCATGATGACCATGATGATCTGGATCAGAACAAACGGAATCGCACCCCAGTAGATGTCGGTGGTTTTCACTTCCCTGGGCGCGACGCTGCGCAGATAGAACAGGGCAAAACCAAACGGCGGATGCATGAAGGAAGTTTGCATGTTGATGCCGAGCAGCACCCCAAACCAGACCAGATCGATGCCGAGCTTTGCGGCGATGGGCCCCACCAGGGGAACGATGATGAAGGCAATCTCGAAGAAATCGAGAAAGAACGCCAATACGAACACCATCAGGTTGACCACAATCAGAAAGCCGAGCTGCCCGCCGGGCAGACTGGTGAGCAGACTGTCCACCCAGGTGTCGCCGTCCATGCCTCGGAATATCAGGGTGAAGACGGTCGAGCCGATAAGGATGAAAATGACAAAGCTGGTCAGCCGGGTGGTGGAATCCATGGCCTGTTTGAGCAGATCAAAACTGAGACGCTTCTTGACCAACGCCAGGACGAGTGCACCGGCCGCGCCCATCGCGCCGCCTTCGGTTGGGGTGGCAACGCCAATAAAAATGGTGCCGAGCACCAGGAAGATCAGCACCAGCGGGGGCATCAGGGTGACCACGATTTGTTTCAGCATGGCTACGCCCCGGACGCTGCGCGCCTCCAGGGGCAGCGCCGGTGCAGCCGCTGGCTTGATGAGCGTCACCAGGAATACATAACTGACATAGATGGCTGCCAGGATCAGGCTGGGCATCAGGGCGCCTCTGTACATGTCGCCAACCGAAACACGCAACTGATCCGCCAGCACGATGAGCACCAGTGAAGGCGGAATGATTTGCGCCAGCGTGCCGGAGGCGGCAATCACGCCGGCCGACAGCCGGGTGTTGTAGCCGTAGCGCATCATTACAGGCAACGAAATCAGGCCCATGGCAATGACGGAGGCGGCCACCACGCCGGTTGTTGCGGCGAGCAACGCGCCGACAAAAATCACCGAATATGCCAGTCCGCCGCGTATCGGGCCGAACAATTGACCCAGCGTATCCAGCAGGTCTTCCGCCATGCCGGTTCGTTCCAGGATCAGGCCCATGAAGGTGAAGAAGGGAATCGCCAGCAGGGTCGAGTTGGAGAGGATGCCGAATACCCGCTCCGGCAAGGCCTGCAACAGGCTGAATTCGAAGTGGCCCGACTGGATGCCGATGAAGGCGAACAGCAATCCGTTGGCGGCAAGCGAGAACGCGACCGGGTAGCCCAACAATAAAAGCACCACCAGACAGGCGAACATCAGGGGGGCCATAAACTCTAAACCCATGGGGAACCCCTCATACTTCTTCCACCGGCTTCTCGGTTGGCAGTTCCAGATGGCCGCTCAGCACAGCCAGCCGCTTGATAACTTCGGCAATGCCCTGCAAGAACAGCAGGGCAAACCCGAGCGGTATCATCAGCTTGATCGGCCAGCGAATGAGGCCGCCTGCGTCAGACGACATTTCGCCCGAGAAAAATGAAAGGGTGAACATTGGCCAGGCCAGCCAGACCATCAGTCCGCAGATGGGCAGAAGAAAAACCAGCGCGCCGATCAGGTCGATCAGCGCCTGGCTTTTTGCCGACAGGCGGCCGTAAAGGATGTCGATGCGGACATGGCCGTTGTGCTTGAGGGTGTAACCGGACGCCAGCAGAAACAACGCGCCGAAGAAATACCATTGCAACTCAAGCCAGGCATTGGAACTGGTCTTGAGACCGTAGCGCACCAGCGCATTGCCGCTGGAGACGAGCGTGGCGGCGAGCACCAGCCACATGACCAGACGGCCGACCTTTTCGTTCAGTGCGTCGATGAAGCGGGCCAGCGCGAGTAGCGCATTCATTGGTCTAAAGGAATGCTAAAGAATGCTTGTTCTGGATTTCCACGTTGCCATGCTCCTCACAGTGTCGGATTTGGCAGACGGGCCCGAGGTTGTTGCCCTTCCCCCTTGACACATGGCTGTTCACTCAGTTTCCCGCCACTGTCATGCTGTCGATCAGGATCGACCCTGTCAGTTTGCTGCCACGTCGATCGACGTCATTGCCGACCGCCTGAATGCCCTTGAACATGTTGAGCAGATTGCCGGCGATGGTGATTTCTTCCACCGGGAAGGCAATCTCGCCGCCTTCCACCCAGAAGCCGGCTGCGCCGCGCGAATAATCGCCAGTCACCATGTTGGTCCCCTGGCCCAGCATTTCCGTGACCAGCAAGCCCGTATCCATCTTTTTTAACAGGCCGTGCAGGTCCAGATCACCCGATTGCAGGATCAGGTTGTGGCTGCCGCCTGCATTGCCGGTGCTTTCCATGCCGAGCTTGCGGGCGGAATAGGTCGACAGGAAATAGCCCTGAATCACGCCATCCTTCACCACGTCGCGAGCGTGCACCGCCACGCCTTCGTTATCAAAGGGGCAGGAGCCCAGGCCTTTCTTGATGAACGGGTCTTCACGCAGTTGCACAAATGGGGCGAATACCTGCTTGCCGATGCTGTCGAGCAGAAAAGAGGATTTTCGATACAGACTGCCACCGGATACGGCGCCGACGAATCCATTCAACAGGCTGCTGGCAATCGGCGCTTCAAACACAAGCGGACAGGAACGCGTGTCCAGCTTGCGCCCGCCGAGCCGGCGCACAGTGCGCTCGCCCGCCTTGCGCCCCACTGATTCGGGAGATTCCAGATCAGCTGCATCGCGTGCGCTGGAGTACCAGTAGTCGCGCTGCATGCCGTTCTCATCGGCCGCGATCACGGCCACCGACAAGCCGTGACGCGATGAGGCATAACCTCCCATGAAGCCCAGGCTGTTGGCATAAATGAAATGTGACGCCTGGGTGCTGGCTGAACCGCCTTCCGAGTTGGTGATGCGCTTGTCGATCGAGAAGGCCGCCGCTTCGCAGACTTTTGCGCGCTCGGCTGCCTCTTCCACCGTTAGCGGCCAGGGATGATACAACTCCAGGTCAGCTTGTTCAGTCGACAGCCACCTGGCCTCCGGCAAGCCGGCGAATTCATCTTCAGCGGTATAGCGGGCGATGGTCGTGGCCTTGTCGACCGTGTCCTTGAGTGCGGCATCGCTCAGGTCGGAGGTACTCGCGTGACCTTTGCGCTGGCCGACGTAGACGGTGATGCCGACACCCTTGTCCTTGTTGTATTCGATGGTTTCAATTTCACCCTTGCGCACCGCTACCGTCTGGCCGAACCCCTCGGAGACCTCGACTTCGGTGCCGGTCGCGCCGGTGCTCTTGGCATGATCCAACACCAGCTGGGCGATGCGTTTGAACTGTTCCTGACTGTAACTGAAGGTGGACATGGTAAGGGAGCCTCTGATTAAGTCCCGCATGGCCGCGCAGCCAGCTTGGCGGGATAAAATGACGGGACATTCTACCTGTCGGCCCCGCCATGAGCGAATTTGATGAAGCGACCGCGTTTGAACCGGTCAGCAAGACCCGCAAGAAGAAGGAAATGAACGCCCTGCAGGATTTGGGCGCAGAACTGGTCAAGCTGCCCGAATCGCAGCTTGAAAAGCTGTCTTTGCCGGATGATTTGAGGGCCGCGGTCAAGGACTTCCACCGCCTTACCAAACACGAGGCGGTCCGCCGGCAGCTGCAATTCATTGGCCGCCTGATGCGCAGCATTGATCCGCAACCGATTGAGGCACAGCTCGACGTGTGGCGCGGCCAAAGTGCCCAGGCCACCGCCTTGATGCACAAGATCGAGCGCTGGCGGGATCGACTGATTGCCGAAGAGGGCGCACTCACTGAATTTATCCAGAATGTGCATGATGTCGATGCGACCCGGGTACGGCAACTCATCCGAAATGCGCGCAAGGAAACTGCAGAGAACAAGCCGCCGAAATCAAGCCGTGCATTGTTCCGCTTGATTCGTGAAGCGCTTGAAGCCCATAGCCGGATTGAAACCTAGCAAGGCTCTTGCTCGGGTGGCTGGGGGAGTAAATCTGGTCGCTGGCGTCTAGCGACTCAAGGTTTTTTCCAGCCTGCTATCCCGAATCGGTTTGAACTCACGCCCCTGACAGGTGAACAGGCGGGAAAAGCCTTCGTAATACTCCAGACGCAACACCTGAATTGCGACAATGGCGCCTTCAAGACCCAGGATGGCCAGATTTCCCACAGCCAGGATGATCCAGCGCCCTGCCGATTCCATTTGTTCCGACAGAGTCAGTACGGCCAGAGCCAGGGCGGCATGATTGATCGAAAAGGCCGCCACGCGCATGAACGACAAGGTGTTGGAGAAGAATGCAATGACTGACTCGCCGGCATGGAACAGACTGGCCAACATCTTTTCCGGCCAGCGACCGGTCTGCTGGGAGCAGTTGTAAACAAAGACCGCCAGAAAGCCAAGGCCGCAGGCCGTTGCTGCCGGCCAGCCAAACTCTCCTGTTTCGAACAGCGCGTAAATGCCTGCGATTCCGCCTAAGTAGAGGAGCCCACCGCCGATGCCGCTCGCCCCGAACACTGCATTGGGCCAGTCATGGGCGGCGAAACGGTTTCGAATATGGATGACCTGGGTAACCAGAATGAAACCTACGCCCCACCACAACGCCACAGTCAGCATGTGAATTGGATTATGCAAGGGAGCAACCCAGACGGGTTTGATCAGGGTTTCGAGCCCAAAGATGCTGCCGTAAAGCAGTCCAAAAAGCATTGATGCCGCACCTGCACCGAAGAAAAGGGTACGAAAGCGTCGCGCGTTGCCGCGCAGCGCAAATCCGATGGCGCCGATGAGCAGGCCCTGGCCGACATCACCGAACATCATGCCGAACATGATGACAAATGACAGTGCAAACAACAGGGTAGGATCGAGGTCGCCATAGCAGGGGATGCCGTAGTTGCGCACCAGTTCGGCAAACGGTCCCAGCCAGTTCGGGTAACGCAGGGAAGACGGCACGTCTGTGTGCTCGTGAGGATGAGGCTTGCGCGTTGTCAAGGTGTAGCGCCCATCCAGTCGTGCATCGAGCACGGTTTTCAGCTGTTCGACGTTGCCAACTGGTATCCAGCCATTCATGACAAGCTTGCCGCCGGGCTCGGTTCTCGCTTCCGGAGACAGGTGGGCGTAAGGCTGTGCGAGTTCCATCAGGCGGCGGGCGTGCGATAGGGATTTGGACAGATTCTCGAGGGTATGGCGATGCGATGCCTCGGCCGCCTGACTGCGCTGAACGATTTGCTTGCAGATGTCCGTGATGCGGCGTTCCACTTCCTGCGGGGAGCCGCGAAATTCAGGCGGCATGACCAGTTCACGCCATGCCGGGCTGCTTGCCAGCGGCTGGAATGCATGAAGTTTGCCTTTGGGGACAATGACCGCCAGGTACGCCAGATGGTTGTGGGTACCGAATACCTCATACAGTGCACCCGCTGCTTCGAGTTGCCGGCATAACTCTGCCAGGTCCGCTTCGGGTATTGTTCCGAGACGCGTTTCCAGAAAACGTTTGGGAGAGCTCAGGCGGCCCAGATCCAGGTTCAGGGCTTTGAATGGCTTCAGCGCTTCCAGCAGGGCTGATTTGCTCTCCAGCTCCTTTTGGAAATGATGTTTGCGGGCATCGCATTCGTCGACGATGTCTTCCAGTTCACTTAGCCACGCCACCAGTTGATCGAGCTCTTCCAGACTTGGCGCCTCGTCCGGCTGGACGTCCGGTTCAGGCAGGCCGCCATAGTGAGCGGCCAAACGATTGATCAGCCCCTGAGCCTGCACGTACATGTCGCGATAGCGTTGTCCCCTGGGAGTAGCCAGGTTGAATCCGCGCAATACCGAGTGCTCGGGGCTGAATACCCCGTAGCTGGCGAGCAGCCAGGCGGCCCGGGGCGCATCGGGTTCCTCCACTTCCAGACTGACGTGGAGCATGGACAGGGATTTGAACATGGGTAACCCTCTGCTTAGCTCCGGCAATTGACAATTACCTTCATGGTACGGATCCTCCTTTTTTCACGTGTTCCTGCGCTGGGGACACGGCTGAACCCAATCCGATCGCAGCCTTCAAATCCATCATGCTTCAATTTTTACCTTCAAAAGGGTTTTCCGGATAGCCAGGTCAAGCTAAGCTGATGAATGCAGTACGACGCAGCCATATAAAAACAGGGAGCCAACCGTGTTTGCCCGTCTGACCAAAATTGTTCTCAGCCTGCCTTTCCTCATTGCGGCAGGTCTATTTGCTGCCTACGTCATCTTTGGCTTCTTTCTGATCGACCCGGTGGCAAAGAAACTTCTGCCCTGGATTGGCGAGAAAAAGCTCGCCAGCCAGCTTACGGTACAGAAGGTCGAATTCAACCCGCTGACACTGGAGGCGACGGTCCAGGGGTTGAAGCTGGCGGAGAAGTCCGGCCAACCGCTCGCCAGTTTTGACCGGCTCTATGTCAATCTTGAAACCAGCGGCCTGTTCCGCTTTGCCTGGCGCATCAAGGATATCCAGCTGAGCGGGCCGCGCGCGGAATTCCTCGTGCGAAAAGGAGGCAAGCTCAACTGGGCTGATCTTATCGCCAAACTGAATGAGGACAAGTCGCCGCCGTCGAAAACGATGCCGCGGGTCCTGATCGACCACATCAAAATCGAAAAAGGCGACATCGAGTACACCGATGCCAATCGCAGTACCGCACCGTTCAAGGCCAGCCTGCAACCGCTGGGCGTTGAACTGGACGGGCTTTCCACCCTGCCTGAAGACCGCGGCGAATACAAGATTGCCGCCAAATGGCCTGAGCAGGGTGGAACGCTGAAGTGGGATGGGGATGTGTCGCTCAACCCGGTCAAGTCGGATGGAAAGATCGGACTGGAAGGCGTTAACCTTCACAATCTCTTGCGTGTGATCAAGACACCACGCAATTATGAATTGCCGTCCGGCATCCTGGCAGCCGGTACCCGCTACCGTTTTGTCATGGTCAAGGACAAGCCCTGGCTGCAGATCAATGGTGCAAACCTGATTGTGCAGGACCTGAGCCTGGCGCCCAAAGGCGGCGCTGCGCCGGTGTTCGAATTGAAGGAGGCGCGGGTCGATAATGCCAATCTTGATCTTGCGGCGCAGAAAATCGATGTCGCAGGTGTGAGCTTTACCGGTGGCAAAGTGGCAGCAACGCGCGGCGTGGATGGCAGGCTGGACTGGGAGACTCTTTTTTCCCCTGCTCCCGGGGCGGTTCCCCCGGCTGCCAAGTCAGCCGTGCAAGCGCCAGTGCAGAGCCCGAACTCTGAACCCTGGAAACTGGCGGTCAATCAAATCAAGCTGAATGACTGGAAAGCTCGTTTTACCGACAAAGGCTACGCCCAGGCTTTGAGCATCAATGCAGAAAATTTTGCACTTGCCGCATCGGTCAAGGGTGAAATTGGCGCGACACCCGCCATCCAGGTTTCGCCGGTCAATCTGGCCCTGGGGCCCGTACAGGTGCTCTCTGGCAACGCACCGGTTGCAGGTCTGGACAGGGCCAGCCTGAATAATGGTGCCTTTGACGTTGCGGCAAACAGGCTGACGATCGATGCCATCGAACTCTCCGGAGCGAAAACAGCTGTGACTCTGGGCAAGGACAAGAAGCTCAACTGGAATCAGATTCTTGCCAGGGCGCCGGGTGCGCCGGTTGCCACACCTGGAACCAGTTCGGGCGGGAGCAAGCCAGCCATGGATCTGCATCTGGCACGCCTGGCGCTCAACGGCGTGGAACTGGCGTTCAGCGATCGGTCCACGTCGAGGCCCGTAGACCTGGATATCGTAAATGGCCATGCCTCGCTCAAGGATGTGAGCCTCGACCTCGACAAGCCGGTTCCTGTGGATGCCGGTTTCAGTGTCAAACAGGGAGGCAGCTTCAGCGCCAGCGGGAAAGTTACACCGGGCAAGGCCAGCGGCAACCTGAAATTGAAACTGGCGGGCCTGTCGCTCAAGCCCTTTGCGCCCTATGTCAACCAGTTCGCCAGACTCACGCTCAAGAATGGCACGGCGTCCACCGCGGGCAGTCTGAAATTCGCCCGGGGCAGGAAAGGACCATCGCTTGATTTTAAAGGCGGCTTTGCGGTGAACAGGCTGGCCATCAACGAGGAGGATACGGGGGATGAATTCCTGCGCTGGGACAAGCTGGCTTCCGACAGCCTCGAATTCAAGCTGGGCCCGAATCGTCTGCATATGACGGAACTGGTCGCGGTCAAACCGTTTGCCAAGATCATCATCTTCAAAGACAAGACACTGAATATCAATCGCATCCAGCGCGACTACAAACCCGAAGCCGCCCCGCCTTCATCAGCGGAAACGACTGACACCAAGAAGTCGGACCAGGAAGAAACCGCGCCAGTCAAACCCAAGGTGGCTCAGGCAGCGCCCAAGACACAAGAAGCAGCCAAACCGGCAGAATTTCCGCTGGCGATTGACCGCCTGCGCATCGAGGACGGCAACGCAGAGTTTGCCGACCTGTCGCTGCCGACCCCGTTCGGCACCCGCATGCACGCCTTGGGCGGCGTTGTCACCGGCTTGTCCAACGACCCGACTACCACGGCCCAGGTGGAACTCGATGGCAAGGTTGATGAATATGGCTCGGCCCGGGTTCGGGGCTCCATCCAGCCATTCCGCGCGACTGAGTTCACCGACCTGCTGGTCACTTTCCGCAACCTGGAAATGGCCAACCTCACACCTTACTCGGGCAAGTTCGCCGGGCGCAAAATCGATTCCGGCAGGCTTTCGGCCGATCTGGAATACAAGATCAAGAACCGCCAGCTGTCCGGGGAAAACAAGTTCGTCATCAACAAACTCAAGCTGGGCGAGCGTGTGGACAGCAAGGATGCCATGCACTTGCCGCTGGATCTGGCCATTGCGCTGCTGGAAGACAGCAATGGCATCATCGACCTTGATCTGCCGGTGTCCGGCAGTCTTGACGACCCCCAATTCAGTTATGGAAAGATCATCTGGAAGGCGATCGTTAATGTGCTGACCAAACTGGTTACCGCGCCTTTCCGTGCGCTGGCCAGCCTGCTGGGCATCAGCTCGGAAAAGCTGGAGGCCATCGATTTCGACTTCGGCAGCGCAGCGCTGCTGCCGCCGGAAAAGGAAAAGCTCAAGAACCTGGGAGTGGCGATGAGCAAACGTCCTGCGCTTGCGTTGACGGTCGAGCCCGGATATGAAGCGAAGGGCGATACGCGTGCGATCCAGGAACTCTGGATACGCCGCGACGTGGCCAACCAGATGGGACTCAGGATCGAGCCCGGCATCGAGCCAGGTCCGGTCGACACCACCAACCCGAAGGCGCAGAAAGCGCTCGAAACCCTCTACAGCAGCCGCTTCGAGAAACAGGGGGGCCTCAAGGCGATCAAGGCGGAATACGAAAAGCCCAAGGAAGGGGCGCGGACTATCCATGCCGAAATGCTCGAACGCCTGACTTTGCAGATTCCGGTTACCGAAGGCGAATTGCAACGGCTGGCGCAGCATCGCGGCGACGCCGTCAAACAGGAGCTGGTCGATGCCGGCAAGGTGGACCCGGTCAGGATAACAGTCGGTTCATCAGTCAAAAAGATTGACGGAGGGAAAATGGTCCCGAGCAAGATGAGCCTGGGCGTAAGCAAGGCCGCTGCGCCAGCCGCACCGCCTGCGCCGCCCGTTCCGTTATCATCCGTTCCCCTGCCCTCGGCAGCCAAACCATGAACCAACCAGCAGAATCCGGCAATGCACCCGCGCCACTGGAGGGTTTCATTACCCTTACCCATGTCATCTACGGTCTGCATGGACTCACCGTGCTGACGGGTCTGATGACACCGGCTTTCATTGTTACGGCCTTTGTCACCGGCTGGCCATCCATCATCGCCGTTATCCTCAATTACATGAAACGCAGCGAAGTTCGGGGTACGTTTCTCGAGTCGCACTTTCGCTGGCAGATCCGTACATTCTGGTTTGCGCTGTTATGGATAGTTGTGGCGCTGATGCTTGGCCTGACCTTTTTCGGCATCCCCCTTGCGCTGGCCATTGTGGGCATCGCCGGACTCTGGGTGCTGTATCGAATCCTTCGCGGCTGGACGCGGCTGGTCAGCCGTCAGCCCATGCCGATATGAAATTCCGACTTGAGCGCAAGTACGAGCCACTGGCTCCACCCAGGGTTTTCATCATCAGGCTGATTCACTCCATCGGACTGGCCGCGGTGCTTATCGGGATAAGCCTGACGATTGGCGTGGCTGGCTATCACTGGATTGCCCGGCTCGGCTGGATCGACGCGCTACTCAATGCGTCGATGATACTCGGTGGCATGGGTCCGGTTGATGCGCTCAAAAGCAACGGAGCCAAACTGTTTGCTTCACTCTACGCACTCTACAGCGGTCTGGTGCTCATTGCCTTGATGGGAATCCTGCTTACCCCGATTGCGCACCGCGTACTGCACCGCTTCCATCTGGACAGGAACTGACAGGACATTCAAGCGATCGCGCACCTCGCCGTAAAAGAGTTCTGCACGTCACTTTCGCCAATCCACATGTCTTTCCGCTTCCTCCGCATTGCCGTGCTCCTCGGCATCCTGGCTTTGACCCTGGGCTTCACCTGGGGTGAATCGCATCTGGTGCGCAGCTGGCTGCGCCCGCTTGAGGTTTCCATCTACCCCATAAACGGTGATGGCAGCGAGGCATCGGCGGCGTATGTTCGCGGCCTCAAGCCCGCAGACTTCGCCGAGATCAACGCCTTCCTGGAAAGCCAGGCCTACAAATACGGCGTTCGCCTGAAGCCTGCACTGCAGATAGACCTGCAACATTCATTGAATGAACCGCCTCCCGCGCCGCCCCACGACCGAAGCGTACTCAAGACCATCGTGTGGAGCCTCAAGCTGCGCTGGTGGGTGTACCGCCATTCGGAAAGCACCCTGCCTCAACTGGGGCGGATTCGCATGTACGTCCTGTATCACGAAGCTGAAGACGGCAAGGCGCTTGACCACTCGCTTGGCCTGCAAAAAGGCCTCATCGGCGTCGTCCATGCATTCGCCAGTCAAGCGCAACAGGCGCAGAACAACGTGGTCATCGCCCATGAGCTGCTTCACACCGTGGGAGCGACCGACAAATACGATCCCATGACCAACATGCCCATCAACCCGGAAGGCTATGCTGACCCGGGCAGACTTCCGCTATTTCCTCAGCATGAAGCAGAAATCATGGCGGGCCGCATACCCTTGTCCGAAAATCGAGCCGTGATGCCGCTCGGCCTGAGTCAATGCGCGATCGGCGCGGCCACCGCCTATGAAATCAACTTTGGCGGTGGCGCCGCAAATCAGTTTGAACGCGGACACTAGGGCCTGTTCACCGCGGTCAACCTGATTTGAATCAGGAGTCCGCGGGGGTCTATTTCATCCTGGACGGCAGCCTGATGGTCTTGCCCGCCACCATGAATGTCCCCCTGCCGCGGTGATGCATCGTCCGCGGATCCTTTGCTGAAGGATCGATCCAGGCCTTGACTACCTCCAGGACAAAGAAGTTGTATCTGTTCACCAGCCGCGTATCCGCGACCCTGCATTCGAGATTGGCGTAGCATTCGGCGATGAGTGGCGCCTCGACAAGCGAGGCGGTGGCCGCCGTGAGGCCAAAATACTTGAACTTGTCGATCCTGCTTCCGGACGTGTTGCCGCAGCCAACCACCTGCTTTGCCAGTTCCTGTGTCGGGATGTTGATGACGCATTCCCGTGTAGCCCTGAGGACATCGAAACTGTGATTGCGTCCACTGATGACACAGCCCACCAGCGGCGGCACGAACTCCATCATCGTGTGCCACGACTGGGTCATGATGTCTGTCTTGCCCTTGCGCGCGGTCGTGATCAGCACCACTGGCCCCGGCTCCAGCAGCTGATAGACTCTGGACAAGGGCAAAACACGTTTCTTCAATCGGCGCCTTTCTCTGGGTGCGGGCCCAGGATGTCATGCGGCATGTCGGCACCCTCCGGCCTGCCCGCGAGGGGAGGGCAGGCTGGTACCAAGCCACCGACCCTCATTCATGCATACCCCCTCAGCTTCGCAGCCAGGTAAGGGGAAAGGGCGGTGGATAGCAGAACCAGATCCCAAAGATTTCCGCTCATGAAGTTGTAGGCCCCCAGCAGTTCTGTCCACGTCTTTTCTGCAACAAGACGGCCAAACGAATTTTCGAACAGAAGCGTCATGAGCAGCCATAATATGCCGATCATCGCATAGCGCGACGATTGGAGAACCCCTATCCAGGGCAGCGTGAACCAGGCAAACAAGAAGATAAACAGGGACAAGCAAAGGCCGCTGAGTGGAAGGGCCATGGATTGCCCAAAAAGCGGGATAAGTAGCCTCTCCCGCAGCAGGCCATTCAGGATGGCCAGCAGGGCGAGTAAGAACCAGATCCCGAGTGCCTTCAATATTGCCGCGGACAATTTTCTTCTCCCATGATCATTAACACTCAGGTGAACCAGAGCGATGCCTGCGATGAGCGCTGTCACGGCGCTTTGCAAGCGCATCCATGTCAGCAAGCAGCTTGCGGCCGCGAGCCTTCATGGCAGGTGAGCCGGCTTTGCACACTTCCTGCAGGTGGACCAGAATCGACGCTTGCAATTCCGGAGTCTGTTGACCAATATCCGCCAGTGCCTGCATCGCACAGGTCTTGACGATACGGCTGCTGTCGCCGAAATAGGACAACAGGAGGTCAACTACCCACCGTTTCTCCTTCGGCCTGAGCTTGAGTCTGGGCAACACCTGCGCCAAATGCCAGCGCACTTCCTTCTGTTGTGACCGGGCAGCCAGTTTGAGCAAGAACTTCTTATGTGGTGACAGGAATTCGGGATGGGCGCGGCAAACCTTTTCCATCGCATCCGATGCACGCACGCGCACAATTGCATCCTCACTGGTCAGACCACGAATGAGAACTTCGAAAAGGGCAGGCTTTCCCAAAACCTCACTCACCACTTCTTCGGAACGCCCGATGCTGCGCCGGTCGCCGCCTTGAAGTTTTTGCAGGATGGGGTGCATGAACGCAGAATGACCGAGTTAGTTCAACTGGGCATGGCAGACAATGCACTGCTGGAGACGGGGCCGATCGAAGAAGGAACTAACCTTGGCCGGAATTGACCTGGCATAGACGTTGTTGGCGCCCCTGTTCCTGGCCGTGGGTTGGGCCGCAACAACCAGATCGGCTGGGAGACAGGCAGAGTATTGCAGCGTTCAGTCATTTAACCAGCCCAAGCTGGGTCAGACATGCCTTGACCAGAGTCTGTCCCTCCGCTGCCACGATCGCCTTGAATCGCGCTGCATCATTACCAAACGACTGATCGAAAGGAGCCACCTGCGGAATTTTGGCGGGATCCATAAGTGCGCGGGCCCGACCTCTGACACGACCACTGGACAAGTCGATCATCTTCATCATCACCGACATGAGCAGTTTACCGTCGTAAATTTCGTAGTTCGATACAGCAACCTCCAGAACATACTGCCCTTGCTCCAATGTAAGGCCGGCGTAGTCGGTAACCGGCTTGGTGTCGTTATACCAGGCGCGGATGGGGGCCATCCAATTCTCCATTAACAGCGTGTAGCCACGCTCCTTGACGGCAGGAATCGGTCTGACTTCCGATTTCACGCTGGCCGCGATTCCCCGAGCGTTCAGCTGTGCCCACACTTCGTCGGCGAGTACACGTGTCGGCATCCAGCTACCCTTGGCTTCCAGAGATGCCTGAAACGAGCTTGAGAATTCGGCGCTGCGCCCTTGGACCGCTGGCGTTTCAACCAGTACTGCGATTGTGTTGTAGACCAAAACTGGCGAAGCAATATTGGGAAGCAGATTGCGAAATTCCAGGGGTACTCCCAGCGGCGGTGCTTCCATTGGCACGATGCGGACAGCCTTGACCCTGGCCATCTCGTCCCTGGGAGGTGCGATGGCTGGGCTTACGCAACCGGTGACCAGTATGAAGACAAGAAGCAGTGCGCGTGTATCCATTGAATGAACGCTCCCTGGTCCCGTTTCCAGTGCCAATCACATTGTATCAGCGTCAGGGCCCGTCACTTGTATGCAATGGCGGCACTGGTCGGGCCGGCCAGACGGATGAATTCGAAGCGCCCGAAACCCGCCTCCTTGCACCACTCCCTGAAATCTGCACCGGTGTAATCGAAAGCGTCGCCAAATTCGATGAGCATATTGAGTGACATCAGCAGTCCAAATGCATTTTGCCGGCGGGCATCGTCGATCAGATTCTCAATGGCGATGAATGCCCCCCCGTCAGGAAGTGCATCGTATGCTTTCTTGATGAGTATCTTCTTGTTCTCCAGATTCCAGTCATGCAGGATATTGCCCATGGTGATGACGTCAGCCCTGGGAAGGTCGTCCGCAAAGAAGTCGCCCGCCACCACCTTGATGCGATCACTCATTCCGGCTGCATCGATGTGCTTTTGTGCGTGAGGTGCCACTGGTGGCAGATCGAAGCTGGCAAAGCGGAGATGCGGATGACGCTTCCCCACCATTCGCGACAACAGAGCCAATGCACCGCCAACGTCGCTCACCGTTTTGTACCTGGAAAAATCAAACTTCTCTGCCAGTTGCGTGAAGTTGGCCGCCTGAAAACCGGTCATTGCGGCGAGGAATTCGCCGAGCTTGGCTTCACTCGAGTACAGTTCCTCAAAGATGGATTTTCCGTGCCGCTTCACCTCGTTCTGCGGCCTGCCGGTCTTGAGTGCGGTACCCAGATCATTCCAGAAGCCAAACAGGCGCGAGTTCAGCATCTCCGGCAATCCACCGATGTAGGTGGGACTGGTTTTGTTCAGGTACGCGTCCGTTTCCGGGGTGTTACTGTATTGTCCTTGCTGACCATCGCCGTTACGGTCAAGAAATTTCAAGGCCACCAATGCGTCAAAGAAATCGTAAGTGCCACGGGGATGGAGCCCAAGTTTGTCACCAAGCTGGTGTGCCGTCATTGGGCCATCACCAAGAGTGGTAAAGAGATCAAGTTCGACGGCAGTGAGCAACACCTTGGAAGCCCAGAAAGCCGTCGCTGTCTGCATGATGTAGCCTGGATCGAGTTGCTGGTTCATTTGATGCTCCATGGTTAGAAAGGGCCAAGTTCCGCTTGCACTGCCGAAGTCGGCGCAGCGCCTCCGGGGCCGGCCCGAAACGATCGCCAGGTTCTTGGTTTGGTTTCAATAAATTCCCGTCGCTGAACGATCTGTGCGGGCAGAATACAATGCATGGATCCATTTCACGACCCCAAGGCGTTATGAATCAGGATTCTCAACGTGGGACGCCAGCCCCGCACAGGCTGTTCAAGGACCTCTGCTGGCGTGGCAGACCCGGTTTCTTCCCAGCCCTTTTGCGCGATAGAGCGCCTGGTCAGCCTGCGAAATCACTGTTGTCGCGTCGCTCGAACCTGCACTCGTGCTCGCGCCGATGCTGATCGTGACAGCCCGGTTGGGCCAGGAGGCGGCCTCAACGGCACTGCGTAAGCGTTCCCCGACCTGGATGGCGGTTTCAATACCCGTGTTGGGAAGAATGACTGCGAATTCCTCACCTCCATAGCGCGCCACTACGTCATAACCGCGCGCGTGCCTGGAAAGCACCCGTGCCACCTGTCGAAGCGCTTCATCTCCTGCAGGATGTCCGTACCTGTCGTTGTAAGGCTTGAAGGCGTCGATATCCGCGAGCAGCAAGGAAACCCGCGTGTTGCTGCGAGACGCACGCTCGAGTTCCTTGCCTAAAGTCCGGTCGAATGCTCGCCGATTGCCAATGCCGGTAAGGGCGTCGGTGATGCTCTGGGCTTGCAGCTCGGCATTTGCGCTTTCGACCTGCTTCTTATAGGCCTCCAGCTGCCGCTGGTACGCTTTCAGTTCTATCGTGCTCAGCTGAATTTCGGCGACGATCCGGCGCAGTTCCAGTTGCGCCACGACTTGCCGTGACAAGGCGCGCAATGCCTCGACCTTTTCCTCACTCAGTTCGCGCGGGGTGCGGTCGATCACGCAGACTGTGCCCAGGGGATGGCCGGCCGGCGTCATCAGGGGGGCACCCGCGTAAAAGCGGATGCGGGGTTCGCCCGTCACCAGCGGATTGTCGACAAATCGCGGATCGGACTGTGCATCGCTTACCACAAGCACCTCGTTGGGCTGCAGAATGGCGTGTGCGCAGAATGCATGTTCCCGGGGTGTCTGCGCAGCCTGCAGCCCCAACCGTGACTTGAACCACTGGCGTTCGCTATCAACCAGGGAGATGAGGGCGATGGGCGTTTCGCAGATGAACGACGCAAGCATCGTTACGTCATTGAACGCCTGCTCTTCCAATGTATCCAGGATTGCATACCGATGCAGGGCTTGTAACCGAGCTGTCTCATTTGGTGGTAATGGCGCCTTCACGCTGGTTTCATCCTCTATTCTGTTAGGTACCCAAGGTTTGGCAAGGATACCCCGAGCAAAGCGAACGAGCGTGCCCGCGTCCGCTGCGGGGCGGCCTCCTCGATGTGCGGCTCAGGGCAAGCCGAGAAGCTTTGACAGACTGAATACAAGCTGGCCATGGCCTTCTGCCACATACACGCCAATCTGCGCGATCAGCGAATAGGCGACTGCAAACTGCGCCAGCGCAAAGCCAGCGACGGTAAACTGAGCGACACTAAACACGCCGAGGCCAAATTGCGCGATGCAGACGACGCCGTAGCCGAATTGGCCGATGGCGATGATGCCGCGCGCCACAACCGGTGTTCGATTGGGCCGGAACTTGAAGGAAATGTGCAGGAGAGGCCAGCCGGATATGGCAAGTTTGGATTTGTACTCGTAGCCCCATCCATCCCATGAGTTGCGTGCTGGATATGGCGCGCCGCAATGGGGGCATGCGAATGCCTGTTCGGAAATTTCCTGGTGACACTCTCGGCAGGGTTTCACGGATCGTTGCTCCAACAGGGCCCAGTTGAGCGGTCCCCGAGAAGAGGTTGAGATACGCGTAAGCCTATCGAAATTATGCGAGGGGCGCCAGCGGCCGGGAGGGCGGCTTCCTGGGGTTGGAGGAAATGACTGCTCCCTGCTCATGGCCACAGAGCGGCTTGACCGTGGGTTCGGTATCGAGAGTCGCGGGCAGGTCCGACAGGCCGGCATCGATCCGATCGCAACAAATGGCCGTCACGTGGGAAGAGCTCTCCTGGTCCGACAGCAGCGGGAGCATCTGGGCTGCCCGGCATGTCTGCCTTGCCTGGTTCATTGGCGCTGGTGTAGCTCGGCAGGCAGCCTTCCGAGCCAGCAGGCGAGTGCGGAGACCACGATGATGGTAGCCAAGGAACCCGCAGCCATGGCCATCGCCGAGGGTGGAGGGGGCGCGATGGTCATCCCGGCTACGGTGAAGACGAGGATCAGAAGAGAAAGCAGCGCAAGCCAGAACTTCCTGGCTCGCGCCAGCCTGGCGCCGGGCAGGAAAAGGCCAAGACCCGCAGCAAGGATGAGCGCTTCGGCTGCGAGTGCCACAGGCATGTCTTGCCACAGACCGAGCCCCACTTTCATTGAGCTGGCGCCGGCAAGCGGCAGCTCGGGTACATGGACGAGCGCATCGAGGAACCAGTGCGAAAGAACTGCCGCAGCGACGAGGGCCGCTATGCGCAACCTCTCCTTGAGGCGCGAATGCCACAGCAGGAGGGCGGCGGCGCCAGCCAGCGCAGACCAGGCGATGCTGGCGAGCAAGCCATGCGAATAGGGGAAGACATACTCCGCCTGATGAGTGCTGGCGAAATTGGCGGGAATCGTGAGGGACTCCCAACCAAGAACAACAAACAGCCAGAGCACGACGTCAAGAAGGAGGGCGGCAAAGATGAACGCACCGACATTAACGCGCCTTTCGGCACGCCCGATGGCGAGTCCTGCACCTACGTGCCCTGCAAACATCGCAACCTCCTTGATGGGAAGATCCTGACATTGGGCGGCGCGCCGGCGGGCAGACATCGCCGCAGTACTCCTCGCCAGACTGAAGCAAGCCATGCCCTCCGTCCTTGCGGCAGCAGATTTCCGCGGTGTCCACGACGCGCACAGGATCATATTCGCTGCAGCCGCTGGCTAGCTGGCATTTTTCCGGATAGACACGGGGCCGGTACGTTCTTCCTGCAGTTCTATCGGACGAACTTCAATTCTTGCAGTCGTTCCGTATCCCGATTCAGGATTTCCCTTTGCAACGACTATGGCCTCGTTCAGCTCCTGGACAAGGATGTGATCATAACCATCGAGCGCTTCCACGGTTTCCTTGCAAGGCCCTTCCTTCGAGGCTCCTTTTGAGCCGCAAACAATCCGTCCTTCCCATGTGGGAAGTCAGCAATTGGCTACGAACCGCACGAAGCGCTGTTTGCGAATACTCTTCTACCACGATGGGTTGGGGGCTGAGGCTTATTGCAATGAATGCAGGCCAAACATGTTACCTTCGGTGTCAAAAACCAGGGAGATGAAGCCATACTCGCCAATAGACATCTTGCTTCGCTGAATACGCCCCCCAGAGTTTGCGGCACGGCCTTCCTCCATTGCACAATCTTCACAGCTGAAATAAACCAGGACGCTGTTGCCTCCGGACGGCACGCCTTCCATCTTGACCAGGGCTCCGCCTGCACCCCATCGATTCAACTCCATCGGAAAGGCCCAGATTTCCAGTCCAGGGCTGTTCAGCTTTTCCAGCTTGAGCTGGAATACCGATTCGTAAAACTTCCTGGCGCGATCGAGGTCTTGCACATAGATTTCAAACCAGCCAACGGGATTGTTCTTCATGACGGTGCTCCTTCATTGACGACAGAAAGTGGGATATAGACGGTGATAACTCCGCCAATTTCATCGGACTGATGGACGTTGCAGTGCGCCGTCGCGAACACAGGATTGTCCGGGGTGGAGCGCCACGCTGGAGCGGAGGCAACGGCATGGCATCGTTAGGACTTGTGCCTATAAGTACCAGGAGGGCCAGTCGGGGCGCTTACCCCACACTTCCCTACTGGTTGTCTTGTCGTCAACCCACACGGCATATCTCCTTGGCATGCACCAAAAACAAAGTTTAAGGCCGAATCCGTATGAATGTCCCGCGGTGAGGTCAATTTCAATAATTCCCCTTGGGTGCTCACCAAACGCGGCGGGAGAATAGGCATATTCAATCACATGTCTGCCTGGCGAAAGTCTCGCCTCTTTATAACCACTGCCTACCCTGCTTTCGTCAATCGATGTGATCACCCCCGGCAGAGTGGACCAGTCAAAGCGTGCAGTTAAGCCGTCCTCAACATCGGCCACATCAGAGCCCACCCATTCACCCCATCCCCAATAGATAGGCGAATCGTGTGAACAACAAACCATCAGCGACGACAGCAACAATAAAATCAGCCTGTTCATGGGAATCGAGCGCTGATTTTGGGATTCATCGGCTTGCGCGGTTCTTCGCGCGGGTCGGTGGACTGAGAGGCTGGACATCGGGGGGCCGCTCGATTGATTCAATGACGCCGCATTCTCAACGTGAGTTTTGTCGTTCGACCAACTGCGCTTCAAGACCCATAGCTTCACTGCGCCATTTACGCTCCACCGGCCTTCCTCTCCAGGAGTAACCTGGACGTTGTCTTCGTTTTGCCCATTCATGATGCGCCTCCGGAAAATGCCTGGAGTGTGAGCTGATGCGCCGCCAAAGGCGGTCGGCTGCAACGAAGGGTCAGACGATCGATACCTCATACCAGTACCGCTTGTACTGCACGTCGCAGTGACTGAGGCATTCTCGGGCCTCGACCGAAGCGCACGACCAGATCAGGCCTGCGGCCACTAACACCAAGGAAAGCCGCGAACTGGGGCCGCAGTGCCGATACCTCCACCGGCTGGTTGAGAAATGCGTTGCGTATGCCCAATGCGGCCGACTGCAGGGCGAAGCGTTCGTAGCAGCGCCCCACTTCGACCCAATGGGCCTTGTCCTCGGTATCCGCAACAAACACCGCGATTCCAGCCGAACTACGCACGTATTTTGCATACTTGTCGTTTTCGCTCTTTGGCGTAAAGAACAAGGGGAACAGCAGGCAGCCTAGCCACGCCGGCAACGACGGATTACCTGAAGATGCCGCATAAAGTCCGTCCCCGGTTCGAACCGCCTCGTCACCATTGAAGCGAATCCACGCCCTCAATTCATCGACGAATGCGCGATCGTTCATTTGGGCGGTATTGCCCTGAACCACATATTCGAGGACGTTTTCCATCGCGGCGTGCTCGGTGAGGAGGATGACCCGGACGCCATATCCGGTGCCGGCTTTTTCGAGCATCCCCAATTCCTCCCGAGACAGAGGCTTCCCGTCGTATTCGGCTCGCGTGCTCTGCCGCTCTGGAATCGACTGAAAGAGCGGGGAGACGAAGGCCTTGGTTGGCGCCAGTTCCACGCGTACCGCGCCATCCGTTGCGCCTTCAAAGCTCGCATCGGCTTGCAAGCCATTGGCGAGCGCCGCTTGAATCAGGTTCTCAGCTGCGCAGCCAAGGGAGACAAAAAGGTGGTGATCGTCCGGATCAACCGCAGGGCAGCGGCGAGAAAGATCGGGCAGTATGGAGATCGCGCGGTCTTCAATGTGAAACTTCCAACATTGGGTGTTATGACTCGAGGGGGCGAGCGTCGCGTAGCGCACGAGTTCTCGTTCCAGCGCAGAGCGATCACCAGCGGCGCCCGTGCTGTGGCGCCAAGTGCCGTGCACGGCCTGTTCGTAACGTTCGCTGCTCGTCCCGAGTGAACAAGCCTGCAAGGCCGCCAATCCCCCAGCGGCTGCAATTGCGGAGACAGTGAATTCCCTTCGACTAACCATTGCGCAGTACCCTGGTCAAATCATATCAACGTCTGACATAACAGGCCCCCCCCTGAAGGCGGCCAAAGCACGCTGCAAGCCAGCCCATATAAGAGGGGCTAGGCGTCGTGCACCTCACGTTGCTGGCGCCACCACCGAACCGCAATGAAGATGCCCCAAAGCATTACGGCAGTACTTGCCACAGCCGCGGGTGTGCCGGTTCCAGCGCATGTGGCGACAACCATGTTGTACAGGGTATGCCAGACGGCCACCACCAGTATGCTCTGGCCGCTGGCAAGATAGACGGCGGCCAAGACAAATGCGCCGCAAATGAGTCCGAAAAGCCAGCCGAAGAAGGCTGGGCCGAGCAGTTCATGCATGGCGGTATTCAGCCAGAACAGCGGGGCGTGCCACGCGAGCCAGAGTACTGCGACAACTACGGTCGTGCGCAACTTATCGAGGCGCGGGAGCAACTGGGTAC
Source organism: Thiobacillaceae bacterium (assembly GCA_049578545.1). Lineage (GTDB taxonomy): Bacteria > Pseudomonadota > Gammaproteobacteria > Burkholderiales > Thiobacillaceae > DASQBT01. The sequence goes on along the minus strand of JBAUMF010000040.1, from coordinate 5,247 downwards.
TTGCAAAACCTCTCCAGCCTGCCTCCTCGCCAAAGCCATTGAGCAGGAGAACGATGATGGCGGCGACCATGGGCCCGAGAAGGTCCGGCGGGTGCGAAACCCTGGCCGCAGGGCCTGTATCCGTGCTGTTTGGGAGCATGGCAAGCCAATAGCCCCATGAGAACAGCAAATAGAGCAAGTAGTACGCAGTGACAGGCCACTGCGAGAACCAACGACGCAGGAAGCTCATTCGAGACCGCCAGTCTTCGTCGTAACCGGCGTGCAAGAGCAAAGCGGAGCGCCGCTCTTGCACGTCCGAGTTGATGGCTTTGCCAGCCTGGCAATCAACTAGGTTGACAGGTATGCAGTCACTTCAACATTTCGTGCTGCACCATCTTCGTTGAATACACTTGCTCGCACGTATGGCCCCATTACTGGTGCTCTCAGGATATGACTAAGATCGACCCCCCCGATTCTTGGAAGGCCACCGACCGCTGTGAGATCGCTTGTTTCACATCGGGCAGTGCGGTGGCTTAAGGTTCCAGGTTCGAAATAAGAATCAAAGTTGAAGAAAAAGCTGGTTTCGCCAATTACGCCAGTCCCATAAACGAACGGATAGAGCGAGAAGCTCAACTCAAGGGTGAACCCGCGCTGAGTGCTGCTGTTCAAGTGGTCTGAAATGACATACGCGTTGATTGTTCGGTAACCATCAATGTTGATCATCTGATAGCCGACCCCTGTATGGCCTGCGACGTTGGTTTTCGGGAGCAGGCTTATGATTTTCGTGCAAGCCTTATCGCATACCTTGTCGAAGGCAGCTGGTTTCAGTAGCTCATTGACTGTTGCCTTGCTTGGCTCCAGCAGGAAATAGCTGCAGTCCGCTCGACTGGAGTGAGTTTGCTTCACAAGTCTTGGTTCGCCTTTACGCTTTTTTGCCGCCATGTTGCACTCCTTTCTGCTAGTTACGGTTATTGACACCCGCTCCCGAATGAAATGGATCACCCACCCCCGACTGGATCACATGTGCCAAATTGAATGGAGAGGTTCCGATCAATCGAATGAGGAGGAGAGTCAGTCATGAATATTACTACCGTAGGAATAGACCTTGCCAAGAACGCATTCAGCGTGCACGGCGTGGATGGCCATGGCAAGGTCGTGTTCAAGAAGACTGTCTCGCGCAAAAAAATGCCCGAATGCCCTGCCAACCTGCCGCCGCCGGTCTTGTCCTCGCCTACGCAAAGAGTGGCAGGAACGATGGCTGCGACAGTGATGCCATACCCATAAACAGGCCGTATGCAGATCTGCGGTCTAGGTCCGAATCAACGCTCAGAAACCGTGCCAAAGTGTTCCCATGCCGCCCCAGCCAGTTTGCGAGGCCTAACCGTGAGCGTTCAGCGGTGAGCGCTGCGAACGACTTGAATGTGTTTGTGCGGCCTGATAATTCTGGGACTCAAAAATAGGGTGGAGGGTCGGGCAGTTTGCTGCCGCAAGTGCATTGCCCGTTCTTTTCTTCGTGGTTATTCATCCTCCTGCATTCCGTGCAGCGTACCCATAGGGGATTGATATGATCAGGCACCCATACGCTGGTGAATGCCGCATCACTTAAGCTATCCCAGAATCGTTTCATTGCATCGCTGTGGGCAGGGCTTTGCATGATCCGGCGAACATCCTCCGGTTTCTCCCAGGCACTGATGGTAACCCCACGGCCACCTGCACGGGCGAGGGCCAGGCCAATAAAGCCATCCATGTGCAACAACTCCCTGGCTATTTCTCTTGATTGATTCTTTATCTCCTCAGTATCTTCAGCGGAATTCCAGATCGACGTGATACCGAATGCACCAGGTTTCTGCAATTTGCCCGTTTGCGCGAAGACCCTATAGCCAAATGAAAAGGGACCCACTTGAGATGGCTGCACAAGCACCTGTAATCCAAGCTGTTCGGGAATAACCTTCGTATCAAAATACCCCGTCACCGACTCGATCTGACCACCTGATACCTTGATGAAATCCGCACCGGCAAGCGAGACTTTATTCCCCGAAGGGGGCAAGCCCTGGAAAGGTCCGGTATTGGTTCCCGTCATCAGCCATTCCGCTGCTACCATCCCGGCATCGGTCCCTGCCTTGCTGACGACTTCAAAAGAAAGGTCAGGGAATGCCACCCACAGGCTTTGGGCATAAGCGCCTATTTCATCACCATGGGCTCTTGTATTTGGGTCCTGGTAAACACCATCGCTGGTAAAGGTACTAACAATGCCAGCCGCATCGTGTGCGTTCCATGCATCAAAATACCTTTGCAGGACGTCTGAAGGATTATTCATGATCAGATTCCTCTCTGAAAAGTCTAACGCTTGCGCTGACCCGCCGCCGAGGAGCGTGGCGACGCGGCGGTCGGGTCGAGCGAGGGATTCGGCTGTTGTGTCCTGACCGCTACCCCATAACGCAAAAGACCTGCGTGCACTTTATTCATTCCACGCGCCACCACGATTTAGGAGGCGGGTAAGCGGCCCTGGCGATCGTGGCCGAAAGCCACCCAATCACCCACCCAAGCAAGACGAGGAAGAAGGCGTGCAGAGTGTCTTTGCCGGCTGCGAACGCAATCGCGGCCAATAATGACGGCCCATACAATAGCGCAGCCGATGCTAAATGCCGTATGGGTTTTGAGCGAGAGTTTCATTCCGCCATCATCCCTCGTCCTTCTCGAAGCGCGGGTTGGCGTGCATTCCTACCATCGCTGGGGCGTATGAAGAATCTTCCGCGTCAAATGAGCAATAGAACACGAGTGTCACTCGATCATACAAACCGGAATGAATTCAAAGGCAGACGCCCCTGCGGTTTCCTATTTCTTAAGCAAGTCACCACACGTGGCTGATTTTTCCTGGTGCAGCTGTTTCCAAATGCGCGTCAACTTCAAGCTTTGCATGATGCCATCGCCGCCTCGTTTGATGACCACAATTTCAATGGGCTTGCCCTGGCCCCCCCCGGGCGTGAGAAGCTTCACGGTGTCGGACTTTCGCTTCAGTGCCTCCTCCACCTTCCGTGTCTCCATCATGAGCTTCTCAACGTTGCGTATTTCAAATGTCAGGGAGCCACCGTACCTATCCGACGTTCCGACCATCACGGCGCACGGATCGCCAACATTACTGCTGTACCCCTCCACACTGCTGAGCCTTCCTGTGTATTCACCAACCAGGTTTTCGTACGCACAAGCCTGGAAGGCGAGGGTCGAGCCGACGATCAAGGCCAAGTGTCTGGATGCATTCATCGTATGTTTCCTCCTGTTGCGTTGATTCGCTAACGCCGAAGCTCAGGGGCGCAACGCTTGCGGCGCGCCCCTCTGGAGTGGTGGGATGGACTCCCCGCTTTTTGTTGCCATCGTTGGCATCACTGGTCTTCATGGGCATGGGGATCAGATGTCTTCAACGAAGAGGGTCCGAGATGAATGCTACTACCGTTGCCGTTGACCTGGCAAAGAGCGTGTTTCAACTGGCCGCGGCCGATTCACTGTGGAAAGTGATTGAAACGCACCGGCTTACCGGTACACGGTTTGAGCGTTGGCTTTTAAACCGGGAAGTCGAACTGGTGGTGATGGAAGCCCGTGGCTCGGCCCATTAATGGGCACGCTATCTGATGGGGCTGGGCATTGATGTGAAACGGCTTATGGCACCCGGGCTGCCGCTTGTAACGATTGGCGCGCCGTGAGCAGATTCCACGTCGGCACGGGTCACACAGAACCCACATCAGATGCAGGATATACGACTGCATGCAATTCCAGCCAGCCAAACCCATCGATCCGTTTCCTTGCGTTTGGGGGGCGTCCATATGGGAGGGGTTAGCATTGTAACTACTCCGGCGATGCCGGCCGGAATCAAAATTGCCTTTAGGTTGTTGCCTGTGTGGTACGCAATACAGAAGCCAGCCAAACCAGCAGCAACAGACAGCAAAATTTTCATATCCATTAATGAGCCTGACGTTTGCCGTCGCCGGCGTGCAAAAGGGCGCGAAGCGGCCATTGGGACGTCCGCTTGATGGAGGAAGTGGAGGTCATCTGTACTCCACGGCCGCATTGCAGTAAGAGGCCTCATCTGGAGTGCGCCCGGAGAGAACTGCCACTGGTGGCCTGCCTTTAATGAGGGCGTCCACAGCCGAGTCCCGCGCTATCGAAATCTCGATGAAACCAGGCCCGCGTTTGCCGGCGAATCGAACGCCTTGCTCCCTTACGCAACCGGAACCGGCCCTGTCACATCTCCACAAGTCGCCCTGCGCCGCCAGCATAAGTTGCTCAAAAGTGCCAGCGCGCTCCGCAGCACCAGGGAACTTGAAGATGTTGACTTCCAGTGAATGCGAATAATCCTGCTGAAGTGATTCGTCCTGGCCCGAACAAGCTCCAAACCTCACCCTCCAACTGTACTCACCGTCATTGTCATTCGTGGACCTCCGGTACCAATGCCAGGCACCCGTTGGACCTTCGAACGGCGGGAATCGAGCGGAGACCCGATCTCTTGTGACGGTTACGACGCATGCAGGTCCTGTTGATTTCACGACGCACTCGGCGGCAACGGCGGTCGCCAATGTTGCGATTACGAAAACGCCGGCGATCTTGAGAATGGGCACGTGACCTCCAACGCCTGAATTCACCGGCCTGCGCGGCTTTTCGCGCAGGTCAAATGAATTGATGGATTAGGCCAAATGCGGTTCGTCAATGATAGCAATATCATGATCCTGGCACCACGCACGCAACGCCTTCTCTTTCTCGCGAGCCTCGAAAGCGTACCAGCGTTCAAGCAGGTTGTGGCAAGCCAGGAAATCTTTGAAGCGGGCGTAGGCGCCCCTCTTCCGAAAGAAACCAGCGATGGTGTCATAGTCGCTCGGAAGCTCTTCATCGGCGAACGACAAGGCCAAGTCGCGGCCAAGGTTCAAGTCATTCTTGTGCGGAACTGCAATATAGCGATCTGATGATTCGAGATCCCCGGAAACTTCTTCTTCCATTGCATTCTCGGAGGACACGTAATAGATCTCTTCCGTATCAAGGTCGATGTAGGCGCCGTGGTCGATGTCCCCGCCAAAGCTCACGAACTCGAATGCATCGAGTAGCTCGGACAATCGAACCTTGGCGATTGGTGAGGACGAGGGCATGGGTCAGAGGCCTTGTATGTTCAATCCACCGATTCCGTAGAAGAATCGGAAACTGAGCAGGGGAAATTTTCTTCTGCGGTTGCCGAGACGATAGCCCGGTGAGGCCTTGGGTGGCAAAGCCCGTACGTTAGCGTGG
>JBAUMF010000039.1:0-87720 GCA_049578545.1 Thiobacillaceae bacterium | reverse complement strand
TTCGCAAGGACCCAGGTCGGCACTACAGCCGTCTCTTCAACCCTCGTCCCCAATCGTCATCCATCACATCAAGACCTTATCGACCGGCACGTCCCAAAATCGGCCGTAAATCAAATCGAAATTCAGGTGAATAGCTGAAGACGGGTTAGCGCAAAAACCGTTGATTTAGACAGCACCTGTCGTTAGATTCTATGTTGTGTAAATTACATTAGGCGCCGGATTTCAATTGTCCAAGCTTGGCAGGCCCTTCGAACAAGCAGTCGCAGCGGTTGTGGCCGCTTTCGATCCACGCGCGTCGGTCTATCAGGGCAAGTGGGTCCAGGGGCCAGACGGCCGGCGCGAGTGCGACGTTCTTTGCGAACGCACCGGTGCGCAGGAAAGTTGGAGAATTCTCTTTGAGTGCAAGGACTACAACCCAAAAACAACAGGCCCAATCGGTATCGGCTACGTCGACGCCCTAGATTCGAAACGCCGCGATTTAGCTTGCAGCGCAGCCATCATATGTAGCAACGCGGGATTCACGGCAGACGCCGTACGCAAGGCAAAGCGTGTCAAGATTGGGTTGGTTTCTGTCATGCGCAAAGGTGACCCGAGACTCCGCTATGCCGTGATTGACGAGATTTACACGAGGCAACTCCGCGCAAGAGAGATCTCAATGGGACTGCACTACCAAGGTTCAGCCATTGACATGCAACATGTTCGCCCTGATGAAGTAACTCACGCCGGCCTCTTGGTGTTCAACTGGATAAAGAAACGTATCGCGGCAATGGCTGCCGTCAATCTGATTGTGAATGGTCGGTTCCAAGCCACACACGACCTCGTTACTCCCCAGGTATTCAACCTACCAACCGGCCCAGTGCTTGCTGACCGGCTGGACTTCTACTTTACGCTGACTGGGACTTGGTTGGCACACAGGATTCGAATCGATGCGGGCGCTGGCATGTATGACTGGCTCCGCCGCAGAGTCCGACTGGCAAGTGGTCCAAACAAAATCGAGTATGCGGGACTTAACTTTGAAGGCGGCACACAACTGGCTCTTCCGCCTGAAACGGAGTTTCTACAGGAGCAGCAAGCACTTGCCGAGGTCGACGTTAAGTTCCTCATGTTTGAGAGCTTCGGTGCGATTGACCCCGCACCGCAGTTAGACGAATTGGTACGTCCGCACGACCTTGACCTAGTTGTCCCTGGAATATCCGACGAAAACCGGCTATCCCATCCCGCAAACGCCGACACCTAACCCCTCGGTCAACCGGGGGGCCAACTGGGCATGAACACAAGATGATCACGGACGTGTATCTTCCGATACGATGAGCGTTTTCAGGCAAAACTGACTCAACAACAGGAGGATGAGCCAGTTCATTCCTGAAGACGATCCCGTTTCCGAGACCATCAACACAGCCTCATGAACAGTGCCGATGCCAAGCGTTACCTGCCCTGGGTAGTGGCGGCAGCACTGTTCATGGAGCAGTTGGATTCCACCATCGTGAACACGGCGGTGCCGGCGATGGCTGTCAGCCTGCGTGTGACGCCATTGAGCCTGAAGGCCGTGGTGGCAAGCTACATCTTGAGCCTGGCCGTGTGCATTCCGGTCAGCGGCTGGATGGCCGACCGGTTTGGCACACGCCGCGTGTTCGCCAGCGCCGTTACCATCTTCACGATTTCCTCGGTCCTGTGCGGGCTGTCCATCAACGTACCGATGCTCGTTGCGGTGCGGGTACTGCAGGGCATCGGCGCAGCGATGATGATGCCAGTGGGGCGGCTCACGATCATCCGCACCTTCGCCAAATCGGAGCTGCTGGTGGCCATGAACTTCGTCATCATCCCGGCACTGATCGGACCTCTGCTCGGCCCGACCGTGGGCGGGCTGATCGTGCAGTGGCTGTCGTGGCGGCTGATCTTCTTTGTCAACATGCCGGTAGGCATTGTGGCGCTGCTCCTCACTTACCGCTATATGCCGGATTACCGCAGCGAGGAGAGCAGGCCGCTCGATGCCATTGGCCTGGTCCTGTTCAGCAGCGGCACGGCGCTCCTGTCGTGGCTGCTGGAAATCTTCGGCGAACACAACATCGACGTCACGTCGGCCGCCATCCTGTTGCTGGTGAGTGTCAGCCTGCTGCTGGCCTATGTCTGGCATGCCCGTCAGACGACCCATCCGCTGCTGCGGTTGTCGCTGTTTCGGGTGCGGACCTTTCGCATTTCGGTGGCGGGCGGCTTCATCACGCGGCTCGGCATCGGCGGCATGCCCTTCCTGCTGCCCTTGCTGTATCAAGTTGGTCTGGGCATGCCGGCGTGGCAGTCCGGCATGCTGATGATGCCGGCGGCCGCGGCGGCGATGGGCATGAAGTTCATCGCTTCACGCGTGCTGGCCCGCTTCGGCTACCGGCAGGTGTTGATCGTGAACACGGTCATGATCGGCCTCGTGATCAGCCTCTATTCCCTGGTCGACGTTGGTACGGCCATTCCTTTCATCGTGCTGCTTGGCCTCGCCTTGGGGTTCTTCAATTCTCTGCAATTCACCAGCATGAATTCGATGGCCTATGCCGATATCGAGGCATCCGACTCCAGCATGGCCAGCACCATTGCCAGCTCGCTGCAGCAAATGTCGATGAGCTTCGGGCTGGCCTGGGGAACGCTGATTGCCGGCTGGTATCTGGGCAGCCTGCCGCAGACCGATCGCATTGCCGTAACGAGCGCGCTGCACCATGCCATCCTGACCCTCGCGGGCTTGACCATTCTGTCATCGTTGACGTTCTGGAGACTGCGCGCCGAGGACGGCGAAAGCGTCAGCCGGGGCAGCCTGCGCGAGGCGTAAGGTCCAACAGTCGGCAGTCCATCGCTGGAACCATTGCAGTAAACTCACGACAAAACAGGGAGCATCGCCTTCCTTCTTCAAGGATGAAGCAAATGAATCACTCTGCACGTCCCTACCCGCAGGCGACGAGTCCGGTATCCGACCAGGTCATCACCACGGACACCCAGTCACTGGTTGCCAGCGACGTCCGCATTCCGGTCACGGATGGCAGCATGCCTGGCTACCTGGCGCATCCGCAAGAGGGAAACTGCTTCCCGGTCATACTGGTCATCCAGGAGATTTTTGGCGTGCACGAGCACATCCGCGACGTGTGCCGGCGGCTGGCAAAACTGGGCTATCTATCCATCGCGCCTGAGCTCTTCTGGCGATTCGGCGATGTCACCGGCATGAAAGGCATGAGCGAGATCATGACCAATGTAGTGAGCAAGGTGTCCGACGCGCAGATCTTGGCCGACCTTGATGCGACCCTGGCGTTTGCCGTCGAACAGGCGGCGGGCGATCCTGACCGGCTTGCCATCACAGGCTTTTGCTGGGGCGGCCGCATCACCTGGCTGTACTGCGCGCACAACGCCGAGCTCAAGGCCGGGATCGCTTGGTATGGCCGACTTGCTGGTGCCAGTAGCAAACTGCAGCCGAGGCATCCGCTCGACATTGCCGCCGAGCTCACGGTGCCGGTGCTCGGTCTTTATGGCGGCCAGGATGGCAGCATCCCGCTGGAGAGCGTCGATCGCATGAGAGAACTGCTGGCGACCGGCACCAGCGGTTCGGCCATCCACGTGTATGCCGACGCGCCGCACGCCTTCTTTGCCGATTACCGCGCGAACTACCGCAAGGAGGATGCGGAAGACGGATGGAAACAACTGCAGTCATGGCTAAATCGCTAGGCATGCACGGCACCAAACAAGGAGGCCGTAGATCATGAAACACGTTCGATTGGGGAACAGCGATCTTTCCGTTACCCATGTCTGCCTGGGCACCATGACGTTCGGCCAGCAGAACAGCGAAGCTGAAGCGCACGCCCAACTTGATTACGTGCTGGGTCAGGGGATCAATTTCTTCGACGCCGCCGAAATGTACCCGGTGCCCTCGCGGGCAGAGACGGCGGGACTGACCGAGAAATACGTGGGTAGCTGGCTCAAGCATCAGGACCGCGACAAGATTATTCTCGCCACCAAGGCCACCGGCCCGGGACGAGCCTTCGAATGGATTAGGAACGGACAGCTCAATTTCAACCGTGCCAATCTTGAGCGTGCACTGCACGGCTCGCTGCAGCGCTTGCAGACCGATTATGTTGATCTTTACCAATTGCACTGGCCGGACCGGAATACGCCCATCTTTGGCGGATACCACTTTCATCCAGAAAATGAACGCGAGACGGTGCCATTGCAGGAAACCATGAGCGCGCTGGCAGACATCATCAGGGCCGGCAAGATTCGCCACTGGGGATTGTCCAACGAAACGCCGTGGGGCGTGATGACAGCGCTGCGCCTGGCCGACGAACTGGGGCTTCCGCGGCCGGTATCGGTGCAAAACGCCTACAACCTGCTCAACCGCAGCTGGGAAAACGGGCTGTCGGAAATCGCCTATCGGGAGAAGGTTGGCCTGCTGGCCTATTCGCCGCTCGGCTTCGGCCTGCTGACCGGCAAATACCTGCGCGATCCGAACGCACCCGGCCGCGTCAACCTGTTCAATGGATTTGCCCAGCGCTACGGCAAGCCCAACACCGAAGGCGCCGTGGCCGCCTATGCCAAACTCGCGCATCAGCACGGCCTGACGCCCGTCCAACTGGCGTTGGGCTTTACCTACAGCCACTGGTGCGTCGCCAGCACCATCATCGGCGCAACGACCATGGGCCAATTGCAGGAAAACATTGCCGCCTCGCAGATCACGCTTTCGCACGATGCGCTGGCCGGCATTGAGGACATTCATCTGCGCTACACCAACCCGGCGCCTTGAGTCCGGCTCTGTTGATGCGCCAACGGGACTACCTTATCGAAACAATGGAAGAGACGAATGAGCAAGGATCTATTCGCGCATAAAGCGGAAAGCTACGATGAAAACAAGGGCAGCGTCGACAATGTCGACAACATCGCCAACTCAATCATCAAGAGCGTCGATTTGAAAAAGTCGATGCACATCATGGACTTTGGATCTGGCACGGGCCTTCTCCTTGAGCGCATTGCACCACTGGTCGGAAAGATCACCGCCGTCGATACTTCGGCTTCCATGACCAAGCAGCTTGCGGAGAAGCGATCACGGCTGAACTGCAAACTGGAGATGATGGAAGTCGATCTGGAGAAGACGGAAATCGATCAAACCTTCGACGGGATCATATCGTCAATGACGATGCACCATATACGGGATATTGATGCCATGTTTGCGAAGTTCTACAGGATGCTGAAACCGGGCGGCTTCATTGCGATATCCGACCTCGACAAGGAAGACGGCAGCTTCCATAGCGAAGACACAGGAATATTCCACTTCGGCTTCGAACGTGAATCAATCGCTCGCGCGGCAACACGTGTCGGCTTCAAAGATGTTGAGGTAACAACAGCCAGCGTCGTACACAAGCCGCAAGGAGATTTTCCGGTGTTCTTGTTAAAGGCATCCCGCTAGGCTCCGGATAACAATTCACTCCATAAAGTGGTTCGGGGAGGCTGGTATGCGGCGCTAATGAGATTGGGGGATGGCCGGATCTTTCGCGGTGCCTAATGGCCCCCTCAAACGTTCTTTGCCTCCCCCGGCCACCCCCTCACATGAACTTCAACAGATCCTCGGCAGCGGATCGTCTTCCAGTTCTTCCAGCATGCGCCGTCCACCCAGTTCGGTTTCCAGGATCACGCGCGGACTACCTTCATCCACATGTCCGATCCTTGCTGCCGCTTCTCCACCGGGCAAGGCTTGCCAGGCCTTGAGTATCGACTCAGCCGCATCCAGCGAAGCCACAGCGACAATGCGGCCTTCACAGGCCAGGTAATAAGGATCGTAGCCAAGCATTTCGCACACCGAGTTCACGGCATCGCGCACCGGGATGTGCGGTTCTTCCAGCGTGACGGTACAGCCTGTGCCTTGGGCAATTTCATGCGTGACAGTAGCGAGCCCGCCGCGGGTCGGGTCGCGCATGAACTTAAGTCCCGGCAGGTTCCACACCGCACGCGCCAGCGGCAGGACCGATGCCGAATCGGATTGAACCTCGCCTGACAAGCCGAACTGTTCGCGCGCCAGCATGACCGAGATGCCATGATCGCCGACCGGTCCGGATACCAGAATCGCATCGCCCGGCGCAATCTGCTTCATGCCAAGCGTCTGCTGCGCTGCACGAACACCGATACCCGCCACGGTCAGGTAGAGGCCGCCGCCTTCACCGTGCCGAACGACCTTGGTGTCACCGGCTGCCACCTGCGCGCTGTTCTCTTTCGCAGCTTTGGCAAAGCTGGCGATCAGTCGATCCAGTAGCGCGACCTCCAGGCCTTCTTCGATAATCGCCGAAAGCGTGAAGTAACACGGTTCTGCGCCGGCGACGGCCAGATCGTTCACCACCCCATGCACCGCCAGCGAGCCCAGATCGCCGCCTGGAAATTCCAGCGGCTGCACGGTGAAGCCATCCGTGGTGACCATGATCTCGCCGCTCAACCCAGGCAACAGCACCGCATCGGCATCTGTATCCAGTACCGGATTGGCGAGATGCCTGGCAAACAGCTCCATGATCAGCTCGCGCATGAATCGGCCGCCGTTGCCGTGGGCCAGGAGTATGCGATCTTCGTTCATTGTTGTTTACCCGAAATAGATTTCGACTGGATTCCCGCGGGCCTGACGGCCCTCGCAATGACATCGTTGCAAAGAGGCACGCCGACCACGCGATCCAGCCTTATTGCGTCGATATGTATTCCATCACCTGTCCCAAACAAATTCCCGCATCGTTAACGGATATCTGCTGCGGAATATGCACCACAAAACCCGCTTCTTCCAGGAGTTCTTTGGCCTGTTCGGTCAGCAACCGGTTCTGAAACACGCCGCCTGTCAAACCCGCATCCTTGATGCCTGTTTCATCTCTCAACTTTAGCGCCTGATCCAGCAAGGCCTTGGCGAGACTTGCGTGAAAGCGTGCTGCACGTTCTTCTGCTAGGACATCATTGTCCATCAACATGGGCAGCAGCAGCGCCCAGTCGGTTTGGAAAATATCGCCAGCTACTTGCAAAGGCAGTGGCACTGCCTTGACATGATCGGCACGTGCGGCAGCCGCTTCCAGTTTCATCGGTCCCTCGCCTTCAAAGCTTGCATGCGTGCATATGCCTGTGAGCGCAGCAGCGGCATCGAACAGGCGCCCCACCGCATGGGTGGGCGGGCTGTTGATGCGCTTGCTCCAGGCCTCATGCGATATCTCAGGTGCGAATGGCGCTGCAAGACTTGATTCCCATAGCAATGCAGCCGCAGAGCGCCACGGCTCGCGCCCCGTCTTCTCGCCACCGGGCAGCCGGAAGGGCCTGAAGCTGGCCTTGCGCTTCCAGTTGCCCGGATGGCCCACAAACGCCTCCCCCCCCCAAAGATGGCCGTCCTCTCCGAGGCCCACGCCATCCCATGTAAACACGATCCAGGATTCGGTCGAAGGAAACTCCCAGGCCAATGCCGAAGCATGGGCCCGATGGTGCCAGACTTCAAACAGCGGCAACTCGGTCAGCCTTGCATATGTCCGATAGCCATAGGCAGGATGCCGGTCCAGCAGGATGTGCGCCGCCTCCACCTGGTAGAGGCGCTGCAAATCATTTGCCACCTTTTCCAGTGTCTCCAGACTCTTCACGCTTCCCAGATCACCGATGTGGGGCGAGATGACCACCCGGTTGTTCCACGCCAGTGCGATTGCATTCTTGGTGTGCGCGCCTAGCGCCAGTACCGGCTGGGAAAGATTGACTGGAAGGTCAAGTTCCACAGGCGCAACGCCACGCCCCAAACGTAACGGACGAGGTCTGCCGGCAATCACCCGGTACACCGGATCATCTGCCGGGCGAAGTATCGGGCGGTTATGGTGCAGGAATCCGTCTGCCACCCGGGCCAGTCGCGTCTGCGCTTCATTATTTTCCGTGATCACCGGCTCGCCGCTCAGGTTGCCGGAAGTCGCAACAAGCGGGCCGTCAAATGCATCCAGCAGCAAGGCATGAAGTGGGCTATAGGGCAGCAGGCAGCCGACTTCATTCAGGGCTGGCGCGATCAGGTCACTCGTGCAAGCAGATGGAAGTTTGGGGAGAAGCAGGATCGGCCGCTCAGGGCTGTGCAGAAATGCTTCAGAGTCTGGATCAAGTCTCACCGTCTTGGCCAGTGCAACACCATCAGAGGGAAACATCACCGCCAGCGGTTTGGCTGGGCGCGGCTTGCGTTCACGCAAACGAGAGACCGCAGCGTCGTTCCTTGCATCACAGAGCAGGTGATAACCACCTATTCCTTTCACCGCAACAATGCGGCCCACCCGCAGCATCTCCACTGCCTTAGCCAGGGCAGCGTCATTCCCTTCCACTTGAGGCTGTTGGTGGTCCACAAAGGCAAGCTGGGGGCCGCACACTCGGCACGCGACCGGCTCGGCATGAAAGCGACGGTTGAGCGGGTCTTCATACTCTTTCCTGCAGGCCGTGCAAAGTTGGAAGCCTTTCATCGACGTGCTCTGCCGATCATAGGGCAGTGATTCAATCAGGGTATAGCGCGGTCCGCATTGTGTGCAGTTAATGAACGGGTAGCGATGGCGGCGGTTCGCCGGATCATTCAGCTCGTTGAGGCAATCGTCGCAGGTGAAATAATCCGGGGGTACATGAATGTCTGCCTCGCCACCTTGGCTTGGTAATATTTGGAAATCGGTCAGGCTGTCGCTTGCTGCCTCTTCAGTTCTTTCCAGGTCCGGTCTGGCAATCGGCGGTGCATTCTCGATGAGTGCCATGGCGAATCGATCCAGCAAATCCTTCTCGCCCTCTGCATGAATTTCCACCCTGCCGGTGACATTGCGCACCCATCCGCGCAGCCCCAACCCGTGGGCAAGCCGATAGACGAATGGGCGGTAGCCCACCCCTTGTACGCGACCGCTGACCAGGTAACGCCGTGCAGCTGAGAGATTTTTACCGGGCATGCATTCAGGCATTCAATCCGTTACGATTTTCCAGATTTGTCCGGTTCTTCAGAACCCACTCTGATCTTCAATACAGACTGTGTCATTGCTTCGGATAACAACCTGATACTATAAAAGGACCGACTCAAAGACTAGAACTATTTCCTTTACAGGTAACTCAAATTACGCAATCACCTGGCTCAATCACCAGCACAATCCAGAGTTGATGTATCCCATCGGATTCAAAAAGGAAACAACCATGTACTATCTGCCTCGCATTCTGCTCATTCCCTTCCTGCTGCTAGCCCTGACAGGCGGGGCTGCCTTGGCTGACGCTGACAACAGCGACTGGATGCCTACGCCACCGAGGCTGAGTTACATCGACGGTCCGGTTTCGTACTGGCGTCCGGGTGCAGAAGACTGGGCCAGCGCCAGCATCAATCTGCCTCTCGCTGAAGGTGATGCCCTCTACACCGGACAAAACGCCACGCTCGAACTCCAGATTGGCAGCCGCAGTTTTATTCGCGCCGATGAAAACAGCCAGCTGTCACTGATAAATCAGGATGAGCATTTCATTCAGTTCAAGGTAACCGCGGGTCTGCTGTCCTTCGACATCCGCAGCATCACCGAAGGTGACACGATCGAAGTTGACACGCCCCATGCGGTTTTCACCATTGAACATCCCGGCTATTTCCGGCTCGACGTCGACACCCAGACGACCCACTTCATTACCCATCGCGGCGGCATTGCTACGGTAACAACGGCGGATGGCCGCGCCATGAGCATCTATCCTTCTGAAGATATCGTGGTTACTGCTGACAATCCCTCAATGGTTGCAACCTACGCTGCACCGCCGCCGGATGACTGGGACAGATGGAACGACGAACGCAGTGACAGCCAGACGGAATCCGTCAGCAGCCGTTACCTGCCACCCGACGTCTATGGTGCACAAGAACTCGACCACTACGGATATTGGCGTGTTGTTCCAGAGTACGGCCCGGTCTGGATACCTGTTGGCGTGGGGCCCGACTGGGTTCCCTACAGCACGGGTTCCTGGGTGTGGGACCCCAACTATGAATGGACCTGGGTTGACAGCGCACCGTGGGGTTGGGCGCCCTTCCACTATGGGCGCTGGGTTTCCGTCAGTGGGGTATGGTGCTGGGCACCGGGACCGGTGGTCAGGCGGTCTGCCTATTCTCCTGCCCTTGTCTCATTCATGGTCCGCGATCACGATATATCCTTGCGGCTCGGCACAGGCCTGCCGGGTGTGTGGTGGGTCGCACTTGGCTGGGGCGAACCGGTAGTGCCCTGGTGGGGTCGCCCCGATTACCGCGGCCGCGCGCATTGGGATGGCTGGGGCGGACCGCGCGTCGCCTTTGACATGGCGAACTACCGTTACCACAACGCCGACCTTCCACGCGCGGTCCTCACCGCGCCTGACGGCACGTTTGGCCGAGAACGCTTTCATGCCATTGCAGACAGCCATTTGCGGCGGGATGACTTTGCACCCGTGCGTGGCGACCTGCCCATCAAACCTTCCCGCTTCAGCCTGTACGGCGGCGCGCCCAAAGGCTACCAACCGCCCCGTGACGTCATGAGCCGACCTGTAGTGTCAACACGTCCGCCGCGTGAACGCTCATTGCCATGGAAGGCAACAGGTCCAGCAATCCAACCTCAGGCAGGCTCTGAACTGAGGATCATACGATCACCCTCGCGTCGTGATGAAGACGCAAACACCCTGCCACGCCCGCCATTCGGTCCACAGGGCGGACAGGAACGGGCACCGCTGCCACTGCCACCACGCTTTGGCGAGGTGCGAATTCCCAATAAGCCATCGTCATCACCGCTGACAACACGCAGCCAGGACACAGTGCGTGAACAAAACACGTTACACCAGCCGAACACGGTGCGCGACCGAGGCCCACAACGCAGTCCAGGTCAAAGTCCAAGTCGGCAAAATGGGCGCTTCGCGACACCCCCAGCCCAACCTGCTCAGGCCACAACTCCACCTTCCTCATTCACTGGCTTTCAGGCTCCCGCACGCCGGGAGACAAAACCCCGGCGCGTGGAGCCTCAAACCGCCCCTCCCCAGAACGCAGTGCGACAGGGACCGCCTGTGCAGACCCTGCCCGGGCAGCCCGCCAATCAGATGTATCAAGGACAGGGCCAGAGACAGTACCGCTGGGATCAACGCGACGGCCGTTAGGCCTGACACGCCGCATTGCGGGTGAATGCCCGCTATGCGGTTTTTTTGTCCGGGAAAACGCCTCAGGTGGCTTGCATGAATCATTCAGCCGGGTTGAACTTCGTCGATGAATCCGCCTAACAAGGATAGACAAGTACACGAGCGTGGCGATTCTTTGCTCAAAGGTGAGCCGTTCTGCGCTAGGGTAGAGCATGTCGATTACTGGGGTGGAACAGACTTCGGAAAGCCAGGCCAAATGACGCACACACACACAATGTCAGCGCCTGTGGCCAGGCCTTGATTGGAATTATTGCTTATTCTGGTCAGTTTGCTTCTTCGCGTGCGTGTGCCACCGCTCCAGGCAATCCAGTCCACAGAAGTGGGCAATATAGTCCTTGCCCTCCTCGCTGATGGCATCGCCGGCGGGCAGTTCAACCAGGCACATGTCGCACGTCAGCATGGTGCACTCGTGATCGCTTTCGCAATCGAGCAAAGGTGCTCCACCAAGTGTCGTGTTGGCAGTCTTGGACATTGAATCCTCCTTAAACCTGCTTGATTTCCAGTAAAGTTACTACTTTAGAAGTATAGACAATTGTCAGCCCATGAGATTCCCGCTCCTTTCTCCACGTCCCAAGGACAGTCATAAAGGAATGTTCGGTCATGTCGGCATTATTGGCGGCGCGCCCGGCATGGTTGGCGCTGCCTTGCTGGCGGGTCGGGCTGCGCTGAAATGCGGTGCAGGACGAGTCACACTCGGAGTCCTCGATGAACATGTGGCAGTGGATTATTCCCAGCCAGAATTGATGTTCGCCTTCCCCGAGAGCCTGGCTAAAGACGAAAGTTTGACTGTGTTGGCCATCGGTCCCGGGCTGGGCCAGAGCGAATGGGCGTATGCGCTCCTGGAAAAAGTACTGTCCATTCCCTGCGCCCTTGTGATCGATGCCGATGGCCTGAATCTGCTGGCAGCCCACCCGGTAATGCACGAGTTGGTCAAGAACAGAACCCACGCCACCCTGTTGACGCCTCACCCGGGCGAGGCTGCTCGCCTGCTGGGCTGCGGCATCAGCGACATCCAGATCAACAGGCAGGAAGCCGCGAGGAAGATCGCCGCATCTTTCCATGCCTCGGTCGCACTCAAAGGGGCCGGAAGTGTAATCAGCCAGACTGACGGAACGGCTTCGGTCAATTCAACAGGATGCCCGGCCATGGCCTCACCGGGCATGGGTGATGTGCTGACGGGACTGATTGCTGGACTGATTGGTCAAGGGGTTGAACCAGCTTCTGCTTTGGAATCTGGCGTCTATTTGCATGGAGCAGCGGGCGAGCGGGTATGGAAGGAGAAACATCATCCACCCTCGATCTGCGCATCAGACCTGATTGAGATCATCCCTGGGTTGCTCAGCACATCCGCCGCTTGAGAAAGGCGGCAAATTCCTCGGCCACTTCGGGGTGACGCAGGGCATGCTCCACCGTGGCCTGCAGGTAACCGAGCTTGCTGCCACAGTCATAGCGCACAGCATCGTAGGCGTAGGCCAGCACCTGCTGTTCTTTCAATAAGGCTCCAATTGCGTCAGTCAGTTGCAACTCGCCCCCCGCGCCTGGCTGCAGGGTTTCAATAAAATGAAAGATGCGCGGCGTCAGAATGTAGCGCCCGACCACACCCAATGTGGAGGGCGCATCCTCAGGCCTGGGTTTTTCCACAATCCCACTCACTCGGGAAATACGATCAGTCAGGGCAGTCGCATCAACAATCCCGTAAGATCCGGTATCTTCAAGCTCGACCTGCTGCACGCCCAGGATCGAACAGCGGTAATAGTTGTACTGATCGACCATCTGCTTCATGACTGGAATGTCTCCATCCAGCAGATCGTCTGCCAGGATCACAGCAAAGGGCTCATTACCAATCACTGGCTTGGCGCAGAGCACGGCATGGCCTAGGCCCAGTGCCTCGGCCTGGCGTATATATATGAAATTCACACCCGCGGGACGAATTGACTGAACCAGGCTCAGGGTTCTGTCCTTGCCGCGCATCTGAAGCTCGGTTTCCAGTTCGTAGGCTTTGTCGAAATGGTCCTCCACCGTGCGCTTCGTGCGGCTGCTGATGAAGATGATGTCGGTAATGCCGGCCGCGACCGCCTCTTCCACGGCATATTGGATCAGCGGTTTGTCGACTATGGGCAACATTTCTTTCGGACTTGCCTTGGTCGCCGGGAGGAAACGGGTCCCCAATCCAGCCACGGGAAACACCGCCTTTTTGACTGTCTGCATTGTTGTCATTCCTCACTCGCTTCAAAAATTGGCCTTCTTCACTTCTGGCGCCAACATTTTCAGTAATTCCTCTTCATCCAGGACGCTAATCCCCAATTCTTGTGCCTTGGCCAATTTACTGCCCGCCTCGACGCCAGCTACTAAGTAATCGGTTCTCCTCGAGACCGAGCCTGCCACCTTGCCGCCTGCTGCTTCGATTTTTTCCTTGGCAGCTTCCCGGCTGAGGCTGGGTAAGGTTCCGGAAAGCACCAGAGTTTTTCCCGCCAACCTGCCCTCTTCAGACTTTGTCGCAGGGGCCTGTTCGTCCCAGGTGACCCCAGCACTGCGCAACTGCTCAATGACTTCCTGATTGTGCGGCTCGGCAAAGAACAGAGCAATGCTTTGGGCCACAACTGGACCGACATCAGGCACCTGGACCAGCTGCTCTTCGTCAGCTGACATTACCACATCCAGTTTGCCAAAGAATTTGGCCAGGTCTTTTGCCGTGGCCTCGCCAACATTACGGATGCCCAGTGCGTAGATAAAGCGCGCCAGCGTAGTGCGTTTGCTCTTCTCTATCGCTGCCAGAAGGTTGGCCGCTGATTTTTCAGCCATGCGCTCAAGGTTAACCACCTTGGCCAGACCCAGCCTGAACAGATCAGCGGGTGTGTGAACGATTCCATTATCCACCAGCTGGTCGACCAGCTTTTCCCCCAGACCTTCAATATCCAAGGCGCGCCGCGAGGCGAAATGCAGTAGCGATTGCTTGCGCTGGGCGGGACAATACAGTCCACCAGTGCAGCGTGCAACAGCCTCATCATCGAGCCTGACCACATGGCTTCCACATACGGGGCACGCCTTGGGCATGATAAAGGGTTGCGCATTGGCAGGTCGGCGCTCCTTCATGACAGCGACCACTTCCGGTATCACATCGCCTGCCCGTCGCACCGAGACCCAGTCACCGACCATGACATCCTTGCGCCGTACTTCATCCTCATTATGCAAGGTGGCATTGGTCACGGTGACACCGCCGACAAACACCGGGGTCAGTCGAGCAACAGGGGTAATGGCGCCGGTACGTCCCACTTGTACATCAATATCGATCACCTGAGTGATCTGTTCCTGCGCGGGAAATTTATGCGCTACGGCCCAGCGTGGCTCACGTGTGACATAACCCAGGTCGTCTTGCAGATCAAGGCGGTTGACTTTATAGACTACGCCATCGATATCAAACGGCAGCTTGTCACGACGTGCGGAAATCTCCCTGTAATAATCGATTAGGCCGGTCGCGCCTTGGACTGTACGCCTGTCCTTGCTTACAGGAATGCCCCAATTCTCCAGTTCCTCAAGGACCTGACTATGACGCGCCGGCAGCTTCCAGCCCTGCGTTTCGCCCAGCCCATAAGCGAAAAAACTGAGTGGCCGCTGCGCCGTGATGGAAGGATCAAGTTGGCGAATGGAACCAGCTGCGGCATTGCGCGGATTAACGAAGGTCTTCTGACCCGCCTGGCGTTGTCTTTCGTTTAGCCGCTCGAAGTCCCGGTGCCGCATGTACACCTCGCCGCGCACTTCCAACACAAGCGGTATGCCCCTACCCTTAAGCGAAAGCGGAAGGGCCTTGATGGTGCGTATGTTCTGCGTCACATCCTCGCCTGTTTCTCCATCTCCACGGGTAGCTGCCCGAACCAGTCTGCCCTGTTCATAACGCAATGAAATGGCCAAACCGTCGAACTTGAGCTCGGCCATATACTCAACTGGAGGGTCATGCTCGTCCAGGCCCAGTTCACGGCGAATACGCGCATCAAAATTTTCCGCACCACTCGCTTCCGTATCGGTTTCGGTACGGATGGAAAGCATGGGAATCTTGTGGCCAACCGCAGTGAATTCGGCAAGCGGATGACCACCTACCCTTTGGGTTGGTGATTCGGGAATCACCAGTTCAGGAAACTTGGCTTCCAGAACCTGTAGCTCGTGGAACAAACGATCGTACTCACTGTCCGGAATTTCCGGGTCGTCGAGCACGTAATAGCGGTAGTTGTGATACTGAATCTGCTCCCTCAGGCGCTCAGCCTGTGCACTCGCCTTTACAGGAACCGTCATTCAGGAAAACAGCCGCAGGGCCAGATCACTCCCAGCGGGAACGCCTTTCGTCTCCATGCGGCCATAAATCTGGGCGAGCTGCTGGCGAATCCGTTCAATGCCCGTGTCGGTCAGGGGACGGAGATTGTCATCAACCAGCAGACCACCGACTTCGTGTGCCAGCTTGCGGCCAAGGGCGACCATATTGTCAAAAATCTTGAGTCCATCAGGTACCCGCGGTACATCAAACAGAAGCGTTACGCCGCGCGTGGTGAAACTGTCGAGGCTTTGCGGGTTGAAAGGGGTCGATTCATGATTGCACAGTGAAAACAGAATCTCCCCGCGACGATCCTGAAGCTGATAGGTGCCATCCGGCGCGAGAACCATACCGGCAATTTCTGCTTCACGTCTCACGTGGTTCATCGGCAAGCTTTCGTCTCCGCGAGCGACGACATTCAGTCCAATCAATACATCCACATCAACACAGAATAGGTCGAGCACTCTGGCGCGCTCCAGCGCAGCTTCAAAATCGTCGCACGTTACCTTCAGGCTGTGCTGCTGTGCGGCATCTCTCACCATGGTGCATAGCGATACCAATTCATGCTCGTTGACGCTGCCATTTCGATCTGCCAGCTGGATACTGACAACGATTTCGCGATAATGAATATCTGACCAGAGACGAAGCTCTTCCCAGGCGTCGCCCCTTACCGGGAAGCCAACCCAGCGCACTTGCTTGCCCAATGCCTTGGACTGGCTTACCACATCAGTAAATACACTGGCCAGGATTCCTTCGCCTTTCATGTGGACACGGTACTCAATTGCCTGCTCATGTGGACTGAAGGGTGGCACCGGTCCCAGGGGAACATTCTCTCTGACAGGCTTTATCTTGATCGGAGGAGGTGCAGGCGTGGATCTTGATGTGCGGGGCGCTGGCTGAACGCTTTCCTGAACTGGCACAGCAGAAGCAGCCGCTATGGAATCGTTAGGGATTTCCTTAACCTGAGGGATTTCCTTGAAGTGAGGCTCATACAAGCCGGTTGATTTATCCAGCCCCGACAAGTCGTCTCCGAGATGAGGTTCGCTCAAGTTTGGTTCTACACGCTGGTGCGGTGTCCAGGGCGGCCGGGGATGATCCTCATGCACCGCATTCATCAGTGGATCCTGTTCGAGTGAGCGAAAGGTTGCTTCGGCCTGTCTGCGATAGCGCCTTTCCTGGATCCGGTTGTATGCAAGCACACCGGCCACGACGATTCCGCCTATTACTGCCAATGCAATCTGCAATTCACTCATTGCCTTTTCTCTTGAGACTCTGGTGCAGGTGTACTGCTCACAATCCGCACATAGATTTCATCAGGACGGATCATACCGAGCTCGGAACGCGCCCGCTCTTCAATGGCATCCCTTCCCCTCCTAAGATCCTGTACTTCTGCTGCAGTTGCAGCATTGCGCTGGCGCAGCTTCTCATTCAACTGACGCTGCTCCTCTATCTTTTGACCATCCGATAACTGCCTCAACCAGCCCGAGTCTCCCAACCAAAGAGGATATTGTAATAGCACAATCATCAGGACAAGGGCGGGTGTCAACCACTTCACAATGATCTCGATAGCCAGATCTGCGAAAAAACCTGCTCACACCATCTTTGCATTGTTTCAACCCGGGCAACAATGGTTCCCACGTTTGGTCATATTCCTCAACGAATCGAATAAAAGGCATCTTTGCCCGGATAAGCTGCAGCTTCGCCCAGTTCTTCTTCGATTCGCAACAACTGGTTGTACTTGGCCATGCGGTCTGAGCGTGACAGGGAGCCTGTCTTGATCTGTAAGGCATTGGTGGCCACAGCCAGGTCCGCGATGATTGTATCTTCCGTTTCACCCGAGCGGTGCGAAATTACCGACGTATAACCCGCGCGTTTGGCGGTCTCTATCGCTCCAAATGTTTCTGTCAGGGTGCCGATCTGATTGACCTTGATCAGGATGGAATTGGCGATGCCTTTCTGGATGCCTTCCCTGAGTATCTTTGCGTTGGTCACAAAAATATCATCACCGACCAACTGGATCTTGCGGCCCAGCTTCCTGGTCAGCTCAACCCAACCATCCCAATCATTTTCCGCCATGCCATCTTCAATGCTCATGATCGGGTATTTGTCACACCAGGCAGCAAGATAATCTGCAAACTGTGTCGAACTGAGTTCCAACCCTTCCGCCTCGATATGGTACTTGCCGTCCTTGTAGAACTCGCTGGATGCACAGTCCACACCAATGGCGACATCCCCGCCGGGGGTATAACCGGCAGCCGAGATAGCCTCGACAATCAGCTTTAACGCCGTTTCGTTGGATTCCAGATTGGGCGCGAAACCACCTTCATCGCCTACAGTGGTTGTCATACCCTTCCGCTCCAGCAGTTTTTTCAGGGTATGAAACACTTCCGCACCATAACGCAAGGCCTCACGGAAGCTGCCCGCGCCGACAGGGATTATCATGAATTCCTGCATGTCGATGCTGTTGTTGGCATGAACGCCTCCATTGATGATGTTCATCATTGGAACCGGAAGGCTCATTGGTCCGGCGCCACCCAGATAGCGATAAAGCGGCAGACCGGATTGTTCCGCTGCGGC
Source organism: Thiobacillaceae bacterium (assembly GCA_049578545.1). Lineage (GTDB taxonomy): Bacteria > Pseudomonadota > Gammaproteobacteria > Burkholderiales > Thiobacillaceae > DASQBT01. The sequence goes on along the minus strand of JBAUMF010000039.1, from coordinate 69,695 downwards.
ACGGGCGGTTGCCATGGATACAGCCAACAGGGCATTAGCGCCCAGGCGGGATTTGGATTCGGTGTTGTCAAGATCAATCAGGATCCGGTCGATGAATGCCTGATCTTCTGCATCCAGTCCAAGCAGCGCTTCGCAGATTTCCGTATTCACATTTTCGACTGCACGGAGTACGCCCTTGCCCATGTAGCGGGATTTATCGCCATCACGCAGTTCGATGGCTTCTCGACTTCCGGTCGAGGCGCCGGAAGGAACAGCTGCCCGACCCATCACACCGGATTCCAGCAATACGTCTGCTTCCACAGTAGGATTGCCACGGGAATCCAGAATCTCTCTTGCGATTACATCAACAATTGCACTCATTCTTTTCCTTTTATCGCTCAAATGTCACAAGGAGGACAATAGGCTTGACCTAGTCCTGTCCTATTGTCCTCTTTGTTCAGGTTTTCCTTACCTTGTTTTCGACAAATCCGCGCTGTTTAACCAATTCGTCGATTTCCTTTAAGGTTTCCAGCATCTCCTTCATCAACCCAAGCGGCCATGCATTGGGTCCGTCGGACAAAGCACGTTCGGGATTGGGGTGGGTTTCTGCAAACAGGCCTGATATGCCAGACGCCACCGCTGCACGTGCCAGAACCGGAACGAATTCGCGTTGTCCTCCCGACTTGTCACCCTGCCCGCCAGGCTGCTGTACTGAATGCGTGGCATCGAACACCACCGGGCAGCCCGTTTCGCGCATGACCATCAAGCCACGCATATCAGATATCAGCGTGTTGTAGCCAAAGCTCACCCCACGCTCACACACCATGATCTGGTCATTGCCGACTTCACGCGCCTTGTCGACTACGTTTCTCATATCCCAGGGTGCGAGAAACTGACCCTTCTTGATATTCACCGCCCTGCCCTGACGCGCGACATTCTGGATGAAGTTGGTCTGGCGGCACAAAAATGCCGGCGTCTGCAACACATCCACCACGGAGGCCACTTCTGCGAGCGGTGTGTCTTCATGAACATCGGTCAGTACGGGCACACCGATCTTGTTCTTGACTTCGGAAAGGATCCGCAGGCCCTGATCCAGCCCAAGACCGCGAAAGGATTTGCTTGAGGAACGATTGGCCTTGTCAAACGAGGATTTGTAAATGAACGGTACGTTCAGTTCTGCACAGATTTCCTTCAACTGGCCTGCCGTATCCAGCGCCAGTTGTTCGGATTCGATGACGCAGGGACCGCTGATGAGGAAGAGCGGGTGATCCAGGCCGGCGTCAAAGTGACAAAGTTTCATGCCGCTCCTTCTTCAGTTTTCCGTGTCACCCATCTGCCACGCATGGGGGTTGGGGGGCATTCGCCGACGACTCCATCCCGCAGGCGCACGCCCTGCTCCCTGCTCATGCCGCCTCCCTGTTCATTCTGGCCCTTTGTGCCAGCGCTGCCTCGACAAATGCCTTGAACAGGGGGTGACCGTCGCGCGGATTACTGGTGAATTCGGGATGAAACTGACAGCCTACAAACCAGGGATGGACGTCCCTGGGTAATTCAATCATTTCACACAAATCTGTACCAGGTGCCCGACCTGACACCACAAGTCCACTTTCTTCCAGCTTCACAAGCAAAGTGTTGTTGACCTCATACCGGTGGCGATGGCGTTCTATGATTTCCGCTTGGCCATAAACCTCTCGAGTCAATGTACCTTCCTTCAACTTGCAGACCTGCCCGCCCAATCGCATGGTGCCGCCCAGATCGGACTGCTCGCTTCGTCTTTCCACCCGCCCTTCACGATCCAGCCATTCTGTAATCAGGCCAATGACTGGATACTGCGTTGCAGGTTCAAATTCAGTAGAGTGGGCCCCTGTCATGCCCGCTACATCGCGTGCATATTCAACCACGGCTAGCTGCATTCCGAGACAAATTCCCAGATAAGGTATCTTGTTCTCGCGCGCATAACGAATCGCGGCAATCTTGCCTTCGACCCCGCGCTTGCCAAACCCTCCCGGCACCAGAATCGCATCCATGTTCTTCAGACAGTCAATGCCCTTCTGTTCGATGCTCTCGGAGTCGATGTAATGGATTTTGACGCGGCTGCGAGTGTGGATACCCGCATGCACCATCGCTTCGGACAATGACTTGTAGGATTCGGTGAGATCGACATACTTGCCGACAAATGCGACATTGAGCTCATGCGCCGGATTTTCCAGCGCGTTGACCATATTCTTCCATACAGTCAGATCCGCTGCCCGGGCAAGGATCCCCAGCTTGTGGCAGACAATCTCGTCCAGAATCTGGTCATGCAGCATGGTCGGAATCTTGTAGATAGAGTCCGCATCCAGCACCTGAATCACCGCCTCGGGCTGCACATTGGTGAAGAGTGCGATCTTGCGCCGTTCATCCGCTGGAATTTCACGGTCTGCCCGGCACAGCAGGATGTCCGGCTGAATACCGATCTCGCGCAACTCCTTTACTGAATGCTGCGTAGGTTTGGTCTTCAGCTCGCCCGCAGTTGGAATGTACGGCAGCAGCGTCAGATGAATGAAGCAGGTCTTGCTGCGTCCTTCCTCAATGCCCATCTGGCGAATGGCCTCAAGAAACGGAAGCGATTCGATGTCGCCCACCGTGCCGCCGATTTCCACGATCGCCACGTCTGCGTTTCCAGCCCCTTCGCGAATATGCAGCTTGATCTCGTCCGTAATGTGGGGAATGACCTGCACCGTTCCGCCGAGGTAATCGCCACGGCGTTCCTTGTCGATCACCGTCTTGTATATCTGACCGGTGGTGAAGTTGTTGCGCTTCCCCATCTTGGCGTGCGTAAAACGCTCGTAATGTCCCAAGTCGAGGTCGGTTTCTGCCCCATCCCCGGTCACGAACACCTCGCCGTGCTGAAAAGGACTCATCGTGCCAGGGTCAACGTTGATGTAGGGATCGAGCTTCAGGAGGGTGACGTTGAGGCCACGGGATTCGAGAATCGCGGCCAGTGAAGCTGAGGCGATGCCTTTACCTAAGGAAGACACCACCCCGCCGGTGACAAACACAAATTTGGTCATGGATATGGGCGGGACTGGTAATGCTGAATTCTACCTATAAAGCCCTAACGCTCCAAACTAAGCCAGGCGAAATCACTGGTCCACTATGTCTACTCACAAACGCCAGACAAGACACCTGACCAAAGCCAAAATCTTGTTTACAAGTTCAGGGCAAACAGTTAAAATAAGAATGGTTCTCGTTTATGATTCGGGTTAGTGCCATGAACACCACTCTGCCCCTTGCCAACCTCAGGCCCGGTGATCACGCGGTTATTGCCCATTTGAAAGTGGACGAAGCCTTGTATCAGCGCCTTTCAGCAATGGGGCTGCGGATCGGTCGCCCGGTTTGTGTTGTGCGTCGTGCGTCGCTGTCCGGGCCAATTCAGATCCGGGTAGGATTCACCGACCTGATGGTGAGACTGACGGATGCCCGCAATATCTGTGTCACCCCGATAATCTGATCACCATTCAGACAATCCGCTTCCTTACCTCTCTTTTCCATTGAAACGTCTCGCCCTGCTCGGCATGCCCAACACGGGCAAGTCCACCCTCTTCAATCGCCTGACCGGCGCCAGTGCGCGTGTAGGTAACTGGCCTGGCGTTACCGTCGACCTGTTGGGCGCAAGAATTCTGCTGGGTGCAGACATGGTCGAGGTGGTCGACCTGCCGGGCATCTACGACTTGCACGGCTTTTCGGAAGACGAACTCGTGGTGCGGCATTTTCTGGAAAACAATCCGGTCGATCTTGTCGCACTCATCCTCAACGCCAGCCAGATCGAACACCAGATCTCGCTAGCCCTGCAAGCCAGACAGCTTGGCCTTCCCCTTGTCTTGTTTCTCAACATGAGCGATGAAGCCGATCAGATAGGCATTCGTATCGACACGCGGCGAATGAGCGAAGAACTGGGCATGCCCGTGCTTGCACTGAGCGCAAAATACGGGAAAGGCTTTGCCGAAGCCAAGAACATGTTGACCGGCATGCTGGCGATCAGTGAAAGTCGGCCCGGGCTGGAAGACTTGCGTACACGTTTGTCTTCCGATGATCAGATCGAGCAGCAGATGCAGAATATCATCAGCCACTCGGTGATGATTCCCACCCTGCTGCCGGAAAGTTTTACCGCGCGGCTGGACAAGGTACTGCTGCACCCCTGGCTGGGCCTGCCGATCTTCTTTGGCGTCATGTATTTGCTGTTCCAGGGCATTTTCTTTCTTGGCGCTCCCTTGCAGGATGCAGTCGAATGGATGTTGACCCAGTTCAGTCAGCATGCATTGGAACCGGTTCTGACAGGCAGCCCATCCTGGTTGCATGGCCTTCTTGTTGATGGCATTTACAATGGTGTCGGTACGGTGGCCTCTTTCGTACCGATCATCGTGCTGTTCTTCCTGTTCATGGCCGTGGTGGAAGACACCGGCTACCTGTCACGCGCCGCCTTCCTCATGGACAGCCTCATGTCCCGGCTGGGCCTGGATGGACGCAGCTTTGTCATGCTGCTGATGGGTTTCGGCTGCAACGTGCCTGCGCTTATGGGCACACGTGTCATGCGCTCGCGCGCACTGCGCCTGCTGACCATGCTTGTGATTCCGTTCTCGCTTTGCTCGGCCCGGCTGCAGGTCTTCATCTTCATCACGGCCGCTCTGTTCTCTCCCAGCCATGCCCCGCTCGTGTTGTTCTCCCTCTATTTGATGAGCTTTGCCACGGCCATTTTCACCGCGCTGATTTTCAAGCGGAAACTGAAGAGTACCGATCCCTTTGTTCTTGAACTGCCCCCTTTCCGCCTTCCCACTTTGCGCCAGCTCTGGCTGCGTGGCTGGCAGGAAGTCCGGCACTTTCTGCATCGGGCCAGCAAGTTCATCATCATTGGCGTAGTACTGGTTTGGGCGTTGACCCACCTGCCCCCAGGGGTGGCAGAAGCCAGTTCACACAGTTACGCTGGCTGGCTCGGCGCCCTGATGTCGCCCGTGCTCGATCCGGTCGGCATTCATCAGCAAATGGCCATCGCCCTCATTTTCGGCTTTGTCGCCAAGGAAATTGTCATCGGTGCACTGGCCGTCATCTTCGGCATGGAGGGTAATGCCCTGGCAGGCCAAATCGCCAGCAGCATGGACTGGACGCAAGCCTATTCATTCATGCTCTTCACCCTCATCTACACACCTTGCCTCTCCACCATCGCCACCATGAGGAGCGAATCGCGCAGCAATCTATACACAGCTGGAGCGGTCGCCTGGTCATTGGGATTGGCCTGGGTGGTGTCGTTCGTGTTCTATCAGGGCGCAAGGGCGCTGGGTTACTGATTCAGTGACTCAACAGCCGAACAGAAAACCCCTCCCAGCGGAAGACTTCAAATTTGACCCGCACTTGAAATTAATCCCGAAACCAATAATTTGTTATCCAACTTGTCTAGAATTAGCCCATTGAATTTTGAAGGGGATCGTTGTTTGGCTGAAATTTGTGTCAGCCTCCCTTTTTGTTCGTTTTTTCAAGCATCTTCCATGATCAGTCATGCAGTGAGTTAATAATTGAGGAACTTTATGTACGAGCGCCTATGGTATAGCGGACTGGCAACGGCAGCCGCAGCTTTGATGATGCTGGGCTGCGGGGGAAACAAGGGTAGCGCGGGACCGGCCCCCACGAACGTAAATGCATTGGCGGGTGACGGCCAGGCTACCATCAGCTGGACGCCCACCCCTGGGGTATACGACTGGCTGTGGCTGGCCCAGTCCGCGGCAGATGTCATTATTGGAAACTCTGGCAACGCCACAACGATAAAGATCGGCGTGACCCCGCCTTATGTCATGGGGGGGCTGACTAACGGATTGCCCTACAGCTTTGCGCTCAATGGGCATAGTGGTGATGTCAATGCGCCCGGCGGCGCGCAGTCCAGCAGCGTATCGGCTACTCCCCGTCTTGCTGACACCTGGACAACCTGCGCGAATTGCCCGACATCCGTTACCACACTCTATGGGGTTGCTTTCGGCGACAATGGCACCGCTCAAACGAATGGTGAAACCATTCATACCTATCTTGTAGTGGGGTCTGGTGGCGCAATGTTCACAAGTCTCGATGCGCAGAATTGGACGGCGTTGCCAGGCCAAATCAACTGCACGCCATCCAGCGGTGGCGCTTTGCGCGCTGCTGCCTATGGATGGGGAACTTTTGTCGCCTTGGGGGATGCCGGCACCATCTGTTTCAGTGGACCGACGTCGCAAAACAGCTCTGCTGTTGTTCTGGTGAGCTCAACCAGCCCAAGCACCGCTAGCTGGTTCAAACCAACCACTAATCCCTTGACCAGTCCTTTGCCAAACTTGTACGCGGTCGCGACGAACCAGTCGGTCTGGAATGCAACGAGCGGCACCTTTGTCGCCGTTGGTTCGAGCGGAACTGTGATCTATAGCGGCAATGGCGACACTTGGTATTTATGGGGAACGCCAGCTACCACCAATGAGCTCTATGCCGTTCACTACAATAGTTGCGGCCTGCCAAATTTGTACTGGGTGACCGTGGGGGCAAATGGCACCATCCTGTACACAACCAGCTCGTCGCCTGCAGTTAGCTGGACTGCTGTTCCCGCTCAGAACATTGCCTTTCCTAACGGCATCAGCAGCAGTACCGCCCTCCGCGGCATTGCCTGCACACCCAACTCTACTCCCTCCCCTACCCCAGGAGTTGCGCCAGCAACCACCATTCCGCTATGGGTAGCGGCAGGGGATAACGGCGTCTTGCTCACCAGCAAGGATGGGCTCTCTTGGGCCACTCCGGCAAACTTCACGATAAATGGCAACGCTGCCACGAAGTTTCCCAACAATGTGCAGAACATTACCTTTGGTAGTCAGTTCGTGGCGATCGGGGATAATGGCGCCATATACACCAGCCCGGATGGCGCCACTTGGACCACCCAGTCTTCCGGTTTGACGAGTAGCCTTTATGGCATCGCCCAACCCCAGGGCAACGCCGTACCCAACGCAAACTTTGGTTTCGTCCCATATGGTTATTCCGCAGTGGGCGCCGCAGGGATGACCACCTTTGGACACTGAACCCGAATGCATTTTTTTTGCACTTCTGATGATTCCTGGGTGACAGAGAGACGGGCAATTTGCGCCTCGCCCCGGCAAGTTCACTCTCGGTCACCTGTTAAACGCTTCCACGTCTCCACCACCGTATCCGGATTCAGCGACAATGACGATATCCCTTGTTCCACCAGCCACTCCGCCAGATCGGGATGATCGCTCGGACCCTGACCGCAGATGCCGGTATACTGGCCTCGTCTCTTGCCAATCCCGATGACTTCTGCCAAGAGTTTTTTCACCGCCGGATTGCGTTCGTCGAAGCTGCCGGCGACTAGCGCCGAATCGCGATCCACACCCAAGGTCAATTGGGTGAGATCGTTGGAACCGATGGAGAAGCCGTCGTAGTATTGGAGAAACTCATCCGCAAGCAACACATTGGAGGGGATCTCGCACATCATGATGAGACGCAGGCCGGCTTCGCCACGATTGAGGCCATTGGCTGCCAGCAGTTCCACTACAGCCTTGCCTTCTTCAAGGGTGCGGACAAAGGGCACCATGATTTCCACATTTGTGAGGCCCATCTCATTGCGCACTTTCTTCAATGCCCTGCATTCAAGTTCAAAGGCTGGTCGGAAGCCTGTCGAGATATAACGCGCGGCGCCGCGAAATCCCAGCATGGGGTTTTCTTCCAAGGGCTCATACAAGGTACCGCCGAGCAGGTGGGCGTATTCGTTGGACTTGAAATCCGACAGCCGAACGATTACGGGCTTGGGCCAGAACGCCGCCGCCAGCGTGGCAATGCCCTCCGACAATTTGTCCACGTAGAACGAAACCGGATCGGCATAGCCCGCCACCCGTTCATCCACCTGCTTGCAAATATCGACCGGCAGGTCAGGCCAGGCCAGCGCCGCCAGGGGATGAATGCTGATCTGGTTGTTGATGATGAACTCCAGCCGTGCGAGGCCCACCCCGTGATTGGGCAACTGGCAGAATTCAAATGCGCGTTCCGGATTGGCGACATTCATCATGATCTTGACGGGCGGTTCGGGAAGGTCCGTCAACGATTCAGCCGTTGACGCAAATTTCAGCAAGCCCGCATAGACTTTCCCGGTATCGCCTTCGGCACAGGAAACGGTCACGTCCTCGCCAGGGTTCAGTTGCTGGGTGGCATCGCCGGTGCCGACCACGGCGGGTATGCCCAATTCGCGTGCCACAATGGCAGCGTGACAGGTGCGCCCGCCGCGGTTGGTCACGATGGCGGCTGCCCGCTTCATTACCGGCTCCCAGTCCGGGTCGGTCATGTCGGCCACCAGTACATCGCCTGGCTTGACTTTCTGCATCTCGGCCGGACTTGGCACAATCCGGACCGGACCCGCGCCGATCTTCTGGCCAATCGCCCGGCCGGTAATTCTGACCGGGCCATTTTCCTTCAGTTCGTAGCGCTGTCCAACGCCGCTTTGCCGGGCCTTGACCGTTTCTGGACGGGCCTGAACGATGAACAGTTCGCCCGTCTCTCCATCCTTGGCCCACTCAATGTCCATGGGGCGCATATAATGCTTCTCTATAGTGATGGCCATGTCGGCCAGACCCAGCACTTCGGCATCGTTCAGGGAGAATTTTCTCCGGTCATCTTTGGGCGTATCCAGTTGGACCGTTCCCGTGTCGGCATAAACCAGCTTTACTGCCTTGCTGCCTAACGCCTTGCTGATGAGTGCATGGGTCGGCTTGTGGACATAGAACTCGTCCGGATTGACGGCCCCCTGCACCACCATTTCACCCAGACCATATGACGAAGTCACAAATACCACATCACGAAAACCTGATTCGGTATCCAGCGTAAACATGACGCCCGCGGCGGCCAGGTCGGATCGCACCATGCGCTGAATGCCCGCTGAAAGTGCCACCTGCGCGTGATCAAATCCATGGTGCACGCGATAGGCAATCGCCCGGTCATTGTACAGCGAGGCAAATACTTTCTTTATGTTCGCGACGACCGCATCGGCCCCCTTCACATTGAGATAGGTTTCCTGCTGGCCGGCAAATGATGCATCGGGCAAGTCCTCTGCCGTGGCAGATGAACGCACGGCAACCGCTACATCAGTGCCAAGCCTGGCATAGGCCTGTCGAATCCCCTTCTCAAGAAAGCCGGGAAGATTCGCCTCTTCCACCCAAGTACGGATTTCCTGCCCTGCAGCCTGCAGCGCAGGTACATCATTCACATCCAGATTGCCAAGCCGGTCGCGAATGCGTTCGGTCAGACCATTGATTTCCAGGGTGTCCAGAAAGGCCTTGGCTGTTGTGGCGAAGCCGCCAGGCACCTTGACCCCAAGGCCGGACAGGGAACTGATCATTTCACCCAGGGACGCATTCTTGCCTCCAACTTTGGGTACATCGATCATCGACACCTGTTCAAGAGAAAGGATATAGTCAGGTCCTGCTACCGTCATTGCAATCTCCATGGCTGATTGGACTGTATTCTTTGTATCAGATCACACTGGCGTTACCGCCGAGGCGATGGGACGCAGTTTGCTTTCCCAGTTTAGCGGGCTCCAATACAAAACTCTAACCGTGCCGTTTGTCACCCCGGTCGACTTGCCTGATCTGCTGGACAGGATCGGCTCCTCATCGCCTGCCCTTGTGTTCTCCACGCTGACGGATCCGGCCCTGCGTGAAAGGCTCGTGGCAAGCGGCGTTCCCGTATTCGATCCCTTTACGGTTTTTTCTGTTCCGCTCTCGCGGGCACTCCAACAGACACCCGAATCAATTGCTGGCCTTACCCATGGCGTTGATCAGGGTTATGAAGGCCGGATAGAGGCGGTGAACTTTGCTCTGGCATTTGATGATGGGCTGAATCCGGAACGACTCGCGGAGGCAGACCTGATCATTTCAGGCGTTTCGCGCGCCGGGAAAACCCCGACCGCGCTCTACATCGCCCTGCATTATGGCAAGAAGGTTGCCAATTATCCGCTTACACCGGATGACCTGGAAGCGGGCAGCCTGCCCCCGCAGTTGCTTGCCAACCTTTCGCGGCTCAGAGGGCTCACGCTTTCGCCTGAACGACTGTCCCAAATCAGGGAGGCGCGCCTGCCAAACAGCCGCTATGCCAGTCTGGAAAACTGCCGCGAAGAAGTTGCCGCCGCCGAGAGCTTGTTCAGTCAGCATGGCGTACCGCTGATCGATTCAACCCGACGGTCAGTGGAAGAGATTGCAGCACGGATTGTGCACGAGCAGGGCTCATGACATCCTCTGACGTACAGCCTCGAATAGCGCAATAGCCGCAGCCACGCCCACATTCAGCGATTCGGCCTGCCCTGGCATTGGAATCCGTGCGTGATATCGGACGGCTGCGAGTGCGGACTGAGACAAACCCGCTCCTTCGTTGCCAACCATGATGCCAATCGGTCCAGTCAGATCGAGCTGATACAGGGGAACAGCGTCCTCCAGCTTAAGCGCCATGACTGTCACATCCTGATGTGCCTTGATCCAGTCAGGCAAATCCACTCTTTGTTCCATGGGCAGAACGAATTGCGCACCCTGTCCGCCCCGCAGCGCTTTGGGCGACCATGCGTCAGCACAGCCTTTGGAGAGGACCGTTTGCGTCGCATTTGCCGCCGCCGCCGTGCGCAGCAGACTGCCCAGATTGCCCGGGTCCCGAATATCCTCAAGCAACAATACCAGCGGTGTTCCCTCGCCGTGCCTGGGATTCAGCCAGGCCGCTTCTGCCAGCACTCCAATCGGCGTTTCAACCGGCGACAGTTCACCGAACAGGCTGTCGGGCAGGCTTGCCTGCTTGGATTGATGACAACGGCGCGCGAGTGGCGACCACACTTCGGCCGGGCATGATTCTGCACGCAAGAATGTTGCAGGCTGGCCTCCTGCCTGCAGATAGGCATCGATCAGGTGCACTCCGTCCAGCAGCGCCATCCTGCTCTCACGCCGCTCGCGTGCTGAGTCGGCAAGATTCTTTAGTCGCTTGAAAAGCGGGTTATCGCGCGAGGTAATGGAGCCGTCTTTTCCCACAGTATTGCAATTGAGTTATGGAAGCGGTAATAACGTGCAAACGATTCACAGCGGCCGAAAGGCTGATTTCTACTTGCCTCCTCCCGGTGCCGTCTCAATAGCAGGCAAGACTGATTATTATTGATTCGGCCCCAAGCCGCTTCGATAATTTACCCTGTTTCAGCCAGCCAGGTGGAAATTGTCCAGAGGCCCATTAGATTTGCCGAATCAGTAAAGCAGGTCCACTATAAGCAGGTAGTTTGCTGATATGAAGATCGTACTCATCACCCCCTACGGCCGGCAGGACTGTAACGGCAACTGGCACACTGCTGCCAGATGGCGTGGCTTTCTGCGCGACGCAGGCCATAAGGTTCATGTTCAGATGGAATGGGATGGCAAGCCGGCTGATTTGATGGTCGCCCTCCATGCCCGGCGCAGTGCCCCATCGATAAAAGCCTTCGCCGGTCTCTACCCCAGCCGCCCGCTGATCGTGACCTTGACCGGCACCGATTTGTACCGTGACATTCATGCCGATGAAGCGGCCCAGACCTCTCTACAGCTCGCTCATCGGCTCGTCGTCCTGCAGGAAAAAGGCATACAGGAATTGAGCCCATCGGCTGCCGCAAAAACCCGGGTCATTTACCAGTCTGCGCCGGATATAAGCCGCAATGCAGAACGATTGGGTGCGTTCAATGTGTTGGTCGTTGGCCATTTAAGAGAGGAAAAAGACCCTTTCCGCCCTGCTCTTGCCTCTGCCTATCTGGCTGGGCACTCGCAGACTCAAATTACACACTTGGGTCGCGCCTTGTCCAAGGACATGGCTGACCTGGCTTACCGTGCCGAGAGACAATTGACACGCTGGCAGTGGGCGGGCGATACCAGTCACAAGAAAGTATTGCAGAAACTTGCCAGCGCTCACCTGCTGGTAATCAGCTCGATCATGGAAGGCGGCGCCAACGTTATTTGCGAAGCGCTGGCGGCCAATGTGCCGGTCATTGCATCGGATATTCCTGGCAATATCGGCATGCTCGGGGATGATTATCCGGGGTACTTCCCGGTTGGCAATGAGCGCCGGCTCGCCCGGATGATCTCGCTGGCCGAGCATGATCCGGATTTCTATGCCGAACTGGTGTCGCAATGCAGGGAACGCAGGCGGCTGATGAGGCCTGAGCGTGAAGCCTCAAGCCTGCGTCAACTCATAGGCGAGTTCGAAATTAGTCTGTCCACTGCTTCTGCCTTCACCAACTCATCGATATAAATGGGTTTACCGGTGTGGTAACCCTGAACGTAATCGACACCGATTTCCCTCAGCTTCTCCAGCGTCTCTTCATTCTCGACCGATTCGGCAATGGTCTTGATACCCAGAAACCGGCTGGTTTCATTCATGGAAGAAACCAGGGCAACATCCACTTCGTTGCGAAGCATGTCACGCACAAAGGAACCGTCAATCTTGAGGTAATCAACCTTGAGTTTCTTCAGGTAGGAGTATGAGGAAAACCCTACGCCAAAATCGTCCAAAGAGAAGCGGCAGCCAAAGCGGCGCAAATGCCGGACAAATTCTTCTGCATGCGCAAAGCTGTCGATTGCAGCGCTTTCGGTGATCTCGAAAATCAGCTTATGGCCAGGGATATCGCCTTTCAGCAGTTCTGCGCTGACAAAATCAAAAAAGCCCTTGCTACCAATCGATTGCCCAGAAACATTGATGGAGAAACTTCCAATCTGTTCAAAGGTATCAGGGTGACGGCGAATCCAGTCAAACACCGCGCCCAGCACCCAGCGATCAAGTTCATTGCCCCGCTTGAGGCGTTCGACCGAAGCCACGAACTCGCCCACGTTGATGGTTTTCTCCGCGTCCTGTGGGGTACCAAGCAATATTTCAAAGTGTGCCGGGTCACCCGTCACATTGTCGATGGGCATGATCGGCTGGCAACGCAAAGTGAGGCGACTGTCCGATAGCACGTTGTTGATGTGGCTGGCCCAGTAAACCAGGCCACCTTCATGCTGGTGGGCAACGTCATCCTCGCGATACACCACGATCTGATTGCGCCCCTCATGCTTGGAAGAAATGCATGCTTCATCAGCCCTGGTATACAGGCCATCGGGATCCAGGCAATCCACTGACCAGGCCAAACCAATATTAACGGTAAGCGGAAACTTCCGGCCATTCCACAGGAAACTGAATTTGCTCACATGCCCGATCAAATGTTCAGCCTCATCGTGGGCTTCCTGATGACTGCTGGCCTTGACCATGAAGGCAAAAATTCGCTCTCCACAACGGGCAAACCATTCAGGCTCGGGCAGTTTCGTTTTCAGATATTCTGCCAGTTGCAGGAGCATGGCGTTCCTGCCTTCGTCATCCAGCTCGGATTGATAAAGGCGCAAGTCTTCAAAATCCATCACGGCGATGGCAAAACCAAATTCACCTGTGCCGGCGTGCAACCAGGCACGGCGCACACGGCGCATGAATTCCTTCTGGCGGATGGCCCCTGTTACCGGATCCATTATTGCCTGCCGCAGCAGGCTGCGATGCATGTGCTGGACCATGGAACTGAACGAGCGATCCATGAGCGGAAGCTCCATACTATCCGTGGGTTTGAATTCACCCTCCAGCAGTCGTTTCGCCAGATCCTTGGGCTTGGCATCGAGCTTCTTCACCCCCCTGAAGTTGGCAAAGACAAACAGGGGCGGGTCATCCCCAATCCATACCAGATTCAGGGGCTCAGGCATTCCTTCTGCGGTGAACCAATCGCCAACCCGCAGTTGTCCAGCCTGATCACTTTCTTCCACAGTCAGCGCTGTCGCAGCCGGATCATCCTGATGACTGGGTTTGAGCGTGGTATAGGTGATCTTTGAGCGATCTTTTCCATACAGCAGATGCTCGGCCAAACGGTCCACCACGCGTTCCTGCTCATCCCTGTCGGCGCTCACCAACGCAAGTTGCGTATCCAGGTATTGCAACAGATGATGGGCCTGGTCCGGCTCAATCTCCATGTCCGATTCAGGCGCCAGCCATTCCAGTAAAGTGTCGACTGTATCCCAGGCCCTGGCCTCGTCTTCTGCGGTCACGGTATCGCGCAACATTACGCGTGTCAGGTAATTCCTCCATCCTGTATTGAGCAGATCGAGCACCACGTCAGGAACCGACTTGCCTTCCACGCGCGCTTCAATCTTGTGGGTGATGACTCGCTTGGCCTGACTGGTCTTTTGCCAGCCTTCCAACGCCTCCTGCAATCGCGCGATGCGGCCGAGCCTGGCTCGTAACAGAGGCTCCAGTACTTTCTCAAGCTGTGCACGCGCTTCATCATAGATAGCGGGATTAGTCGCTGCCTCTGCACGAATCCGCTCAGTCCATCGATTGATGAGCTTGAGCAGGTTGTCATCCTTGATCTGGCCATTGTCACTGGAAACCAGCGACAGGCGATCGATGGCATTCAGCGCACGATGCGCCGGATGATTCGCCGAATCCAGGAACTTCGGATCCTGGATGGCGAGTTTGAGCAACGGCTCTTCAACACGCTTAAAATAAGGCTTGACCTGGGAGGTCACGGACCGTTCCGCTTCCATTGCAGAAACCAGAGTGCTGAACACATCCACCGAACCCTGAACCTGCGCCTCGCTCCCCGGAGGAATTGCACCGGCTGCAGTCAGTTCCTGGATAACCTTACCGGCATAAGGCAAGGGTGCCCCGATAGCGACTCCCTGAAAGTCTGGACTTCCCTGCGCACCGGCCATGGCAGTCGCAATACCCGGTTGTGCTGACGGTCCTGCTTGCGTGGGCATGCCGCCCGGTTGCATGGGCATGCCCGCTGCTGGCCTGGTGCGACGGAAGAGGCCCATAAGGGCCTGCGCCATGCGCCCTACCGTGTTGCCACTGTCCGGTTGGGAGAGACCGGGCTGGCCTCTTCCTGCTGCAGGGCCAGCGCTACCTGCATATCCGCGCTGCGCCCCTGCCATGTTCCGGCCCATGGAACCGGCAGTCCCCTCTGCCGCGGTTTCAGGATTTTCTGCCTGCTGCGGTTCTCCATGCCCGTCATCCTCATCAGGGACGCGCCCGGCAGGCTGCTGCCTTGTCTTCGGTACGGCTTGCGCCTTGGGGAGTATTTCATCGAGCTTTTGATACAAGCCGGCCAAAGGCTCCTGCACTGCTTCCTTAAGCGTCGCATATGCGGTTTGGCGAACCTTGCCCGAATTGATCACGGATTCCAGGGCGGTCAAGAATTCACGAAAGATGCTAGTAGGGCCAAACGGGTTCACTGCCGCGTCCAGGGCGTAGCCATAAAGCTGTTCCAGCCTGGGTTCCAAATCATTAAGCGCTTCCTGGAAATGCTCCTCCAGCCTGCCAGCTTCGGAGGTCGCATTGAGCCAGTCTTCAAACTCATCCTTTTCAACGATGCTCAGAGCGTCAGGCTCATGCATAGGCTCTGTTTCGAATTGCCCTGTTTCCAGTCGTGTGACCGACGCCAGAATGCCTTTCTGAAACCGTTCCTTGACTACCGGGAAACTGAGCTTGAATTCGCTGGCTGCCCGCATCAATTCATTGTGATCAGCAAAGCTTTCCGCAGTGGTGGATGCAGCGTTGAGTTTGTCGGCAATGGATTCGCTAAAACGTTGAATCCCCACTTCCATGGTATCGCTCAGCAGAGACTGAGCGGCTTCCTTGATGCCTTCGCTCCCGCGTTCAGGATGAAGGTTGGCGACGATGCGCTGGGTACGCCCCGCAATGGCAATCTTGTGCAAGACCCGGGTTGCCTCACGGGGAATTTCGAGAAATGCGACCCCAATACCGTTCGCATCTCGGCGCACAAGTGTTGCCACTACTTCAACGGTCCGCTGGCTGATGGAAGCAGGCGGCGTAAACGCGACCTTCAGCCCCTTGCCCTCCTGTCCAATGGCACATTTGGCATCTTCCGGAGAGTTAAAACGCAGAAACAAGCCGCCCAGGCAAAAATCCTGGATCTCGCAAGGAACATCTCTATGCTCAGCTATCGTGATGCGAGCCGATTGTGATACCGCAAAGCGGATCTGGCGTCTTTGATCAGGCCGATTTTCATTATCGGGCATGAACGCTCCCTAATTCTCTTGTGGGATTCACCTAGGTTTTTCCTCGAATGTATGCAATACGGCGTGCATATAACAATAAAGAATTCCTTAAATGTACCCTTGGCATCAATGCACTATCAGCCCAGGACAACCTTATACTTCAAAAAAACCTTTGCTGACCGCCACTTTGGCATCCCATTAGTAATTCCCGAACTGGGGAAAAACTGCGGCGGTGAGCACCACAAGGGCCATAACGGCGCAATGCAGCCAGATGTTTAGCGGTTCCATAACCAAAATGCTGGTCGAATCCGTAATCGGGAAACTCCCGATGAAGCGAAGTCATTGCCCGATCGCGAGCCGTTTTGGCCAGGATCGAGGCCGCTGAAATAGCTGCCACAGTAGCATCCCCCTTGACAATGGATTCGACTGAGCATGACAGAGGAGGACAGCAATTGCCATCCACCTGTGCGTGATCGGGGCTTACTTGCAGTCCTTCCACTGCTCGTTGCATGGCCATGAGTGTAGCCTTGAGAATATTAAGAGTGTCAATTTCCCATACGGACGAATCCGCCACGCACCAGGCAAGCGCATTTTCCTTGATATGAATTTCGAGTGACTCTCTTTTGCGCCGGGACAGCTTCTTGGAATCCTGCAAGCCTGCAATTGGTCGTTCCGGGTCAAGAATGACCGCCGCCGCGTAAACGGGTCCGGCCAAAGGCCCCCGCCCTGCTTCGTCGACCCCACAGCGAAGAATCTCTTGGGTGTTCATGCTTTGCTCTGCAAGTATGGCATCAACGCATCGGCAATGCGTTCCGTGGCATTACAGCGCAGGCTTTGATGCAACTTCAGAAATTCCTGTTTGAGGGACGCAATCTCTTCGGGTGATTCAAGCCATGCCTCGGTCGCTCGGGTCAAGGCCTCAGGACTTGCTTCATGCTGGATTAATTCCGGTACGGCAAATCGCCCAAGCAGGATGTTGGGCAACCCAACCCACGGCAGATAAGCCTGGCGTTTTATAATGGCGTAGGTCAAAGCGGGTACCTTGTAGGTGATCACCATGGGCTTCTTAAGCAGTGCTGCTTCAAGCGTTGCAGTTCCGGATGCCAGTATCACGACGTCTGCAGCTGTCATCACCTGGGTAGATTTCCCCTGCGTCAAAGTGATCGGCAAACCGGTTGACTGTACCTGTGAACGAATCAAGTCTGCAACAGCCTCATTGGCTACCGGCAATAAGAAACGCACCCCAGGTCGGCGCTTTATCAGCAGTCGTGCAGTTTCCAGCAAGAGCGACAACAGCCGTTTGACCTCGCCTATCCTGCTTCCAGGCAGCAGGGCGATCACTTCCCCTTGCTCAGGTACTCCCAGATCCTGACGTGCGGAACCCTGATCCGGTTCGAACGGCAATGCATCAGCAAGCGGGTGCCCCACATAAGTCACGGGAATGCCCGCCTTTTCATACAGTCCTGTTTCAAACGGAAACACGACCAGCATTCGAGATACTGCGTTCTTGATTTTGAGGATGCGCTCACCTCTCCAGGCCCAGAGCGAGGGACTGACAAAGTGAACTGTAGGAATACCCGCGTGCTTGAGCTTTTCTTCCAGTCCGAAATTGAAATCAGGTGCATCTATGCCCACAAATACGTCCGGCCTATTCTCCAGAAAATAACGCGCCATGTTGCGACGCAGCGCCAGCAGCCCTGGAAGATGACGAAGCACTTCAACGTAGCCATTCACAGCCAGGCTATCGCTGGAATAGATTGCACGACAGCCCGCAACTACCATATGTGAGCCGGCGATGCCTTCAAACTGAATATGGGGTTGGCGGGATTTTAATGCTGAGATCAGGTGACTTCCCAGCAGGTCTCCAGAGGTCTCGCCTGCCACTAATCCGACAAGGTCCATCAGCGAATAATGCCACGCTGGCTATTCCGAATGAATTCTAGCAATGGCGCCACCTCGGATTGTGCTTTTGCCAGTTCTTCCAACTGCTGTTTGGCTTCCTCCAGACTCAGGCCAGACCGGTACAAGACTTTGTACGCCTTCTTGATCGCTGTTATGGCCTCACTGGAGAAGCCACGACGACGCAGCCCCTCGCTGTTGATTCCATTGGGTTCGGCCCTGGGACCGGCCGCCATGACATAAGGCGGAACATCCTGCGACACCCCAGTGCCAAAGGCCGTGAAACAGTGTTCACCCAGACGGCAAAACTGGTGGACCGCAGTAAACCCACCAAGAATAGCGTGATCGCCAACCCCAACATGTCCGGCCAGAGCCGCGTAGTTGGCTAGAATAATGTCGCTGCCGACCTGACAGTCATGGGCGATGTGTACATATGCCATGATCCAGTTATCGCTGCCAATTCGAGTTAGCCCCGCATCCTGCATCGTTCCGGTATTGAATGTGCAGAACTCACGAATCGTATTGTTATCGCCTATTTCCAGTCGAGTGGGCTCGCCAGCATATTTCTTGTCCTGCGGCGCTTCGCCCAGGGACACGAAATGGAATATGCGGTTTCCCTTGCCAATTCGAGTATGGCCAGTGATGACAGCGTGCGTACCTACGGTTGTTCCGGCACCCAGTTCGACATGAGGCCCGATTACCGAGTAAGGACCGATTTCCACATCATCTGGCAGGATCGCCCCCGGCGCAACGATTGCAGTGGGGTGAATCATTGCCATATTTACTTCTTGCCCCGCAGGGCCGCCATCAATTCAGCTTCGGCAACCAAATCTCCATCCACTTCAGCACGTGCCGAGTATTTCCAGACGCCTTTCAGATGCCTTATGAGCTCTGCCTTCAAAACAAGCTGATCTCCAGGGACGACGGGCCGCTTGAACCTCGCGCCATCAATACCGGCAAAATATACAATACCAATCTCGTCCGGAGACTTGCTTTGCGTTTTGAATGACAAGATGGCCGCGGCTTGTGCCAGCGCCTCCAGAATCAAAACGCCTGGCATCACGGGGTGATCAGGGAAATGGCCCGGGAAGAATGGCTCATTAATGGTCACGTTTTTGTGGGCGACGATATGCTTGCCCAACTCCAGTTCGACCACCCGGTCAATCAGTAGAAATGGGTACCGGTGAGGGAGGTACTGCATGATCTCTTCGACATTCATCTTCATGGTTTCCCTTCCAGTTCAGCAACTTTGTCTTCGAGTTGTTTGATGCGCTCAACCAGCTTGTCGAGATTTCGCATGTGCACGGCATTCTTCTGCCATACATGATGTTCTGTGAATGGCAATGCAGAGGTATACGTTCCGGCCTTCATAATGGATTTGGTAATCAATGTATTGGTGGAAATCCGCGTGCCATCAGCAATTTCAATGTGACCAAAAATCATGGCCGCTCCGCCTATGGTGCAGTGCTTGCCGATTTTTGCGCTCCCGGCGATGCCAGTGCAGGCGGCAATCGCTGTATGCGCACCAATACGGACATTGTGGGCCACCTGAATCAGGTTATCCAGTTTCACCCCTTGCTCGATTACCGTGTCATCCATAGCACCGCGATCGATGGTTGTACAAGCCCCGATCTCGACCTCATCCCCAATGACTGTCCTGCCGATCTGGGGGATTTTTTCCCATCTACCTTCGTCTGGCGCAAATCCGAATCCATCAGAACCGACTACACACCCGCTGTGCAGAACAACGCGGTGGCCGATCGTGCAGTTAGCGTAAATTGTTGCGTTACCATAGATACGACAGTCATCCCCAATGATCACATTGGCGGCAATGACAACATTGGGTCCAATCACCGAACGTGCGCCAATAAAGACATCATCTGCGATTACAGCGCCAGCCTGGATCTCAGCGCTGCCATCCACTTTAGCGCTCGCTGCGACCGAAGCATTGGGATGCACACCAGGCCTAGGGGGCGGCAACGGATTAAACAGCGCTGACACTCTCGCAAAATAGAGGTAAGGGTTGTTGGTCACAATGCGGGGTTTGGCAGTAGCGTCGCGCGCGTTAGGAGAAAGTATGACTGCGCCCGCCCGCGTGCTATGCAGTTGCTCAAGATACCTGGGATGAATAATGAACCCGATCTCGTCCGCCTGGGCCCTTTCAAGCGGCGCCACTTGCCTTATCAAGGTGACGCCATCCCCAACCGCTTCGCCACCCAGGCGGGCCACGATCTCCTCCAGACGATAGCCCTTGGCATGGTTCACGGCTATTACCTGTTGTCGCCCAGTTCCTTCATCACCCTGTCGGTAATGTCCAGCCTTGGATTGAAATAAACCGCCTGTTCGATGATCAGGTCATACTTTTCGCTTTTTGCGATCTCCTGAATTGCTTTCCTTGCTTTTTCCTGGATCTGGCTCAATTCTTCATTGCGACGCTGATTCAGATCCTCGCGAAACTCCCTGCTTTGACGCTGAAAAGTCTGGTTCAAGTTGGACAAGTCGCGTTCCTTGTTCTTGCGCTCAGTATCCGACATGGTAACGCTATCCCTGTCGAGTTGTGCCTGTAAATCTCGTGCCTGTTTTGCCATCTTCTGCAATTCCTGCTCGCGTCCGGAGAACTCTTTTTCCAGCCTTTTTTGCGCCTTCAGGGACAATGGCGCTTCCCTAAGCAGGCGTTCCGTATTCACGAAACCGATTTTGTCTGCCATCGAATCAGCACTCAGCATCAAGCCGACTATTCCTGCCAGGATTGGTAGATACCGCATATTCATCACACATGTACTCCAAAAATTAGAACGTTGTGCCTAGATTGAATTGGAAGATCTGGCTCTTGTCATCCGCCTGCTTCTTCAGAGGCTTGGCCAGGCTGAACTTGAGCGGGCCCATCGGCGAGCTCCAAGCCAGTCCAACTCCCGCAGAATAGCGTAAGTCACTTAAGTTGAAAGTGCGATCTCTGCCCAAGTAATCATCCGGACCAAATACCGCTCCAGCATCAAGGAAGGTCGAGAGCCTTACCGACCCATCCTTTATACCCGGCATGGGGGCGAAAAGCTCAAGATTTCCCAGCACTTGCATATTTCCACCCACAGCAACCTTATTGCACCCCGTGTCAATAGTGTTGCTACAGACTTCGGTCGATGATTGCGGACTCAAGGCTTTCGGCCCGAGCGTGCCAGGATCGAAGCCTCTCACCGAGCTCACCCCACCGGCAAAGAAATTCTTGAAGAAGGGTAGAGGGTCACCGCCTAAGCCGGCACCATACCCGGCTTCTCCATTTATCATTAGGGTAAGGTCCTTTGCGATCGGAATAAATTGCTGATGCTTTCCACTTATCTTGTAATACTTCAGATCGCCGCCCGGAAGTCCGGCCTCAAGGCCAATGCTTTGCAAGAATCCATTCGTGGGAAAGAGGAAACTGTTCCGTGTATCTCGAGCCACCGAGGCCGTAAAGCGCAAGGTCGTATTGAGATGACCAAAGGTATTTACATAATCCTGATACGTGACAGGGCTGTTGGAATCGACCTTCACATCAAGCGATTCGGCAGCAAGCCCCAAATTGAGATAATTCTTCTCGCTTAACGGCAAGCCAAATCGCACCCCAAGGCCAATGGTCGACTGCTGGAATGCAGCCACTGCACTAAGTGAAGTGGTATTCACATCCCGCCGATAGATATCGTAACCAAGGCTCACCCCATCCAAGGTGTAATAAGGGTTGGTGAACGACAGTGAATAAACCGTGTTCACCTTGCCAGTGTTGACTTGCAAACCAAGCTGATTGCCGGTGCCAAACACATTTGACTGGTTTATGGAACCAGACAGGATGAGTCCTTCGGTTGATGAAAAACCTGCACCCACCATGATGCTGCCTGTCGATTTTTCCGTCACATTGATATCCAGATCCACCTGGTCCGTAGTTCCCGGAACCATGGGTGTCTCCAGCGACACGTTATCGAAATAGCCAAGCCGATTTAGGCGGTCCTGGGAAAGCTTGATCTTTTCGCTGTTATACCAAGCGCCCTCCATCTGCCGCACCTCCCGGCGGATTACCTCATCGCGCGTCTTGCTGTTGCCTGCCACGTTTACACGCTTGACATACACCCTGTGCCCGGGGTCGATATAAAGTGTAAATGCAACCTGATGCTTCTGCTTGTCCAGTTCTGGAACTGCATTCACGTTAGCAAACGCATAGCCTTCCTTGCCCATTCGATCGCCAATCAACTTGGTCGATTCCGTCAACTTTTGTCTGGAAAACACATCCCCTGGCTTGAGCGCAATAAGTTTCTTGATTTCACTCTCAGGCACCAGCATTTGCCCTGCAAGCTTTACGTCTGACACCGTATATTTGGGACCTTCAGTGATATTGATCGTAATATAGATGTCTTTCTTGTCCGGGCTGATGGAAACCTGAGTGGAATCGATACTAAATTCGAGGTAGCCTTGATTCAGGTAGAAAGAACGCAGACTCTCAAGGTCGCCGGCAAGCTTGGTTTTTGAATACTGGTCATCCTTGGTAAACCAGGAAAGCCAGCCCGGAGTGCTGGAACTGAATTCCCCCAGAAGCTTCTTTTGTGTAAAGGCCTTGTTGCCAACCAGATTGATCTGGCGAATCTTGGCCGAATCGCCTTCAACTACATGAAAGTCGATCGAGACACGATTGCGCTCCAGCGGAGTCACCGTCGTGTTGATTTCGACTGCATACTTGCCCTTGTTGAAGTACTGTGACTTCAATTCCTGCACAGCGCGATCGAGCACGCTCTTGTCGAAAACACGGCCTTCCGCCAATCCCGAATCTTTCAGACTTTTCTTGAGTTCTTCTTCCGAAAACTCCTTGATGCCGCTCAGCTTGATCTTGGCGACCGCAGGCCGTTCCTCAACGTTAACGATCAGTACATCGCCCTGTGCCTCCAGACGTACATCCTTGAAGAAGCCGGTTGCAAATAGCGCCTTGATGGCAGCCGTCGCTTTTTCATCGTCCAACCTATCGCCAACCTTAACAGGGAGGTAGCTGAATACGGTCCCCGCTTCCGTTCGCTGAATGCCTTCTACCCGGATGTCCTTGATGATGAAGGGCTCTATTGCCTGAGCCACGCTGGCCATCGCTGTCAATACGAGGATAGCGGTAAGGCGAATTTTCATATTTATTCAACCGGCAGTCAGCCGGACCAGGTCATTATAGAGAGCGAGCGCCATTAAAATAAACAGAACAGCAATTCCGACCCGGCTGCCAATCTCCACTGCACGATCGGAAACGGGGCGGCCCCGCAAAATTTCAAAGGTATAATACATGAGATGCCCCCCATCCAATAAAGGCACCGGCAGCAGATTCAGGACACCCAGACTGACACTCACCAGTGCCAGGAAGCTCATATAACTCAACCATCCAAGCTGTGCCGATTGACCTGCATAATCGGCAATAGTCAGTGGCCCGGACAAATTCCGCCAGGACACCTGCCCCATCACCATGCGCCCCATCATTTCCACCGTGAAGACCGACATATTCCAAGTCTTGTTGGCACCTTCTACGAGTGCATCCCAGGGTCCATAACGTATTTCAGTTTTAAGAACTGACAACCATTTCGCATCGATCTTGGGGCCGGCACCGATCTTTCCGACTGACTTGTTATTCTGTGTTTCGGCCACCGGCACCAGGCTCACCATCAAGTGCTGGTTATCACGCTCGATCTCCAGATGCAGCCGGGTCCCCGGCGAGGCTCGCACCCGTTTAACAAGTTCCTGCCAAGTATTAACAGGTACGCCATTAATTGCAGCAACACGATCGTTTACCTTGAGTCCAGCGTTGGCTGCAACACTTTGCGGCAATAGGGTCCCAAAGACGGGTGGAATCGGCGGGTCATAAGGTTGGATCCCCAATTTATCCAGCAGGTCTTGCTCGATCTCATCCCTGTCGATGGCTTTCAGGCTCAATCTGACCAAAGCGCCGTTCTTGAGTCTCAATTCCACCGATTCGCCCGACAGCACACCTTTCAAGAGACTTAACCGCAAGTCCTGGAACGAATCAACAGGCTTGTCATTTACGCCAACAATCTCATCACCTCGGAGAAGGCCTGCCTGGGCAGCGGGGCTGTTGGGTTGAGGTTCACCGATCAAGGGCTTGATGGCAGGAACCCCGTGCAGGAAAAGCACCCAGTAGAACAAGATGGCCAGAAGAAAATTCGCTATCGGCCCCGCTGCCACAATCAGGAATCGTCTGGAGACTGTTGCCTGACTGAATGCACGGTCAAGTTCGTGAGCGGCAACCGGTCCCTCGCGTTCATCCAGCATTTTTACGTAGCCGCCGAAAGGCAGGGCACACAGTGTCCATTCTGTCTGATCCTTGCCCAACCGTTTTATCAGCAGGGGCTTGCCAAATCCTACTGAGAATCGAAGAACCTTGACTCCCATCAGGCGCGCTGCAAGAAAATGTCCAAACTCATGGACCACAACGAGGATGCCGATGGCCACAAGGAAATAAAGAACAGTAGCCAGCATCGCTATGCCGCCTTCACCGATTGCAGAAATGATGCAGCCATATTTCTCGCTGCCCGATCGGTCTCAAGCAACGCTTCCAGATCGTTGGCTTCCCTCAGATCAAGTCTTTCCAGTACATGCGAGATGGTTCGCGGGATATCGGCAAAGCCACAGCGACTTGCAAGAAAATACTCTACCGCGACTTCATTGGCGGCATTCAGGACCGCTGGAGCAGAACCACCTGT
The DNA here is from genome assembly GCA_049578545.1 of Thiobacillaceae bacterium. GTDB lineage: Bacteria > Pseudomonadota > Gammaproteobacteria > Burkholderiales > Thiobacillaceae > DASQBT01. The sequence goes on along the minus strand of JBAUMF010000039.1, from coordinate 45,028 downwards.
TTTCAATGCATCGAATGCAAGTTTCAGGGAAGGAAAACGCTCGAAGTCAGGCGATTCGAAGCTAAGATCCTTCCCAAGCAAGTCCAAAGTGCCAACACCTGCCTCTATTCGTTCAGGAAAACCCAGCGCATACGCGATAGGCGTGCGCATGTCTGGCGTGCCCAGTTGAGCGATCAGGGAGCCATCCAGATACTCAACCATCGAGTGAACCACACTCTGCGGATGGACCAGAACCTGAATCTGGTCAGGGCGCGCATTAAAGAGCCAGTGTGCCTCTATCACTTCCAGCCCCTTGTTCATCATGCTTGCCGAATCGACCGATATCTTCTTGCCCATGACCCAGTTGGGATGCGCAATAGCCTGCTCGGGCGTGACCTTCGCCATGTCCTCGGACGTTTTGTTACGGAACGGTCCACCCGATGCCGTCAGCCAAATTTTTCGCACGCCTGCAGTAGCAAGATCACCTGAATAGTTCCTGGGCAGCGCCTGAAAAATGGCATTGTGTTCAGAATCGATCGGCAACAAATCAGCTCCGCTGCCGTGAATTGCATCCATGAACAAACGTCCGGATACGACCAGGGCCTCCTTGTTCGCCAGCAGGATACGCTTGCCCATTCTTGCCGCCGCCAGCGTCGAGGGTAACCCGGCCGCTCCTACGATGGCGGCCATCACCGTATCGACCTCTGGCAGCGTGGCGGCCTCAATCAGCGCCTGTGCCCCGCCCCATACTTCGATTTCAAGTCCTGATTCAGCCAAACGTTTGCGTAACAGTTGAGCCGCGTGCTCGTCTGCCATCACCGCCACTTTGGGGCGGTGATGAAGACATTGCTCAAACAATTTATCTACCTGCGTAGCACCTGTGAGCGCAACGACCTGGAATCGATCGGGATGGCGTGCCACCACATCCAGCGTATTCACACCAATGGTGCCAGTCGCGCCGAGTATGGTGAGATTTCGGGGCGAGTTCACAAGTGCCCCCCGGCGATTAGCAGAATAGCCACGCCTATTGGGAGGGCAGCCGTCAGTGCATCTATTCGGTCAAGTATGCCACCATGGCCCGGGAGAATTGTGCCGCTATCCTTTATCCCAGCAACGCGCTTCATCCATGATTCGAATAGATCGCCAAGAATAGAAAAATAGAGCAAGGACATTGCCAGAAGCAATGCTCCGACAATATGCACCCCGGCTATGAATGCGCTTGCCACGCAAGCGTATACCACCAGAGCAACGGTTGCCCCCGCCACTCCTTCCCATGTTTTGCCGGGGCTGATCGAGGGTGCAAGTTTGCGGCTGCCAAATTTCCGCCCCGAAAAATAGGCCGCCGAATCTGCGATCCAGACGATAGCAAGCAAGCCAAGTAAATGCCAGGGTCCAAGGTCTCTTAATCTGACCAGCGCCACCCAGGTAGGCAGCAAAACGATGGCCCCAACCATTGCCAGCACGAATGGACTTCTTATTTTCCAGTGTTGAGCCAGCCATATCGGGACAACCAATGCCCAAAACGCAACTGCCAGCCACAATAGCCCATGAATCAATTCCTTATGATTGGCCTGGAAGTAAAGTACGGCCGCACAAGCTGCCAGCAGAACGCCATATACCACCGGAACCGGTGCCGGAAACCCAGCTATCCGGCCCCATTCTATACCCGCTATGGCAATGGCCAGCGCCGCTAAAGAAGCCCAAATTTCAGCGGGTGCCCAGAAAAGTGCGGGCAGAATGAAAACCAGCAACACGGATGCCGTGATGATTCTGCTAACCACTGGTTTCCTTCAATTTCTCAACAAGTTGCTCGCTGGTTCTGCCAAATCGGCGTTCACGCTTCTGATACGAACGTATGGCCGTATCCAGACTGGATGCATCAAAATCCGGCCAAAGCGTATCCGTAAAGTACAGCTCGGTATATGCCAGTTGCCAAAGCAGGAAATTGCTGATGCGTTTTTCCCCACCGGTGCGGATGAACAGGTCCGGTTCGGGAGAATCTGCAAGACAGAGGTGCGCAGCCAGATCAGTCTCTGTCACTGGACCATCATGGCCGGACTTGATGAGTTGATTGACCGCCTGCAATACATCCCAGCGTCCACCGTAGTTCGCCGCAATGTTCAACACCAGCCGTCGGTTGTTTTGGGTGAGTTCCTCCCCTTCCCAAATCAATTTTCTTATTGCTGGGCCGAAGGCATCAAGATCCCCCACTACTCGGAAACGGATACCATTCTTGTGCAGCCTGGATACTTCACGTTCCAGTGCCCGTATGAAAAGCTCCATCAAGAGCGAGACTTCTTCCTGCGGGCGGCGCCAGTTCTCGGAGCTGAACGCGAACAAGGTCAGATGTTCGACGCCACGTTCGGCACAAGCCTGAACTATGGATCGTACTGACTCAACTCCCTTCCGATGTCCGGCTATACGTGGCATCATGCGCTTCTTCGCCCAGCGCCCATTGCCATCCATGATAATGGCGATGTGCCGCGGAACCTGACGCACTTCCGGAATGACGGAGGTAGAACTTTTGAAAATCATCGGGGCGAACCCAGCTGCCGTCGTCAGACGGTCATCAGCTCGGCTTCTTTCGCCGCAAGGGCCTTGTCGATTTCGGCGATGTACCTGTCAGTCAGCTTCTGCACATCATCCTGGGCACGGCGTTCTTCATCCTCACTGGCCGTTTTGTTCTTGACCATGTCCTTAAGGCTGGTGTTGGCATCACGTCGAACATTGCGCACCGCAACGCGGGCAGTTTCGGCCTCCACCTTCACCACTTTGGTCAAATCGCGGCGGCGCTCTTCCGTAAGTGCGGGCATCGGAACGCGGATCACGTCACCCTGGCTGGCTGGATTGAGCCCCAGATCGGAATCGCGAATTGCCTTTTCCACCTTGGCCAGTAGGTTCTTTTCCCACGGCTGCACCCCAAGGGTACGGCTGTCGATCATGGACACGTTGGCAACCTGTGGAATGGGTGTAGGGTTGCCGTAATAGTCCACCGTCACATGATCGAGAATGCCGGTATGGGCGCGGCCCGTTCGCACCTTGCCCAGGTCGGTCTTCAACGCATCCAGGGTTTTCTGCATTTTGCTTTCGGCGGATTTTTTCACATCGGTTATGGTTTGATCTGCCATCATCGCTCTCCTTTACGGAACCTCTGATTAAATCCCACATGGCCGCAGCGTCGGCTTTCCGGCATGGAATGCGCGAAGTGAATGGTCGACCCCCTTCGCAAGCGCCGCGACAAAGCAGGCCGCCCGGACAGCCCCGCCTCTGCGGGTTTACATGAAAAATGCCCATCTGCGGCGTTGCGCTCCTCGGCTTCGTACGTCCAATACGACCGTCGTCGCGCGCCTTGCATCTGAGCATTTTTCATGTAAACGCGGCTCATGGAGAATTCAATCAGGGGTTCCTAGGGTTACCCGGGTACCTTCATCTTCACCCAGGACGACACGCTTCAATGCGCCCGCCTTGAAAATGCTGAACACGCCGAGCGGCATGTTGTTATCCCGGCAGAGCGCCAGCGCAGTGGAATCCATCACCTTGAGATTGTCCTGAATGGCGCGATCAAACGTCAGTTGCGCATAACGCGTAGCGGCCGGATTCTTTTTCGGGTCATCTGTATAAACGCCATCCACCTTGGTTGCCTTCAACACGATATCAACACCCATTTCCATGCCACGCAAAGCAGCGGCGGTATCCGTAGTAAAGAACGGGTTGCCAGTGCCGGCGCCAAAGATAACCACCTTGCCTTCTTCCAGATGACGCAGCGCCTTGCCACGGATATAAGGCGCAGCAACCTGCTCCAGATTGAGCGCCGACTGCACGCGTGACTCGAGGCCAGCACGGCGCATGGATTCATTCAGCGCCATGGCATTCATGACTGTGGCGAGCATACCCATATAATCGGCGGTCGCACGATCCATCCCGGCCGCGGCAGGAGACACGCCGCGAAAGATGTTGCCACCGCCAATCACGATGGCAACCTGCACACCCAGGTCCACCACCCCCTTGATTTCGCCAACAATGTTATCCAGTGTCTCTCGGTTAATCCCATAGCTGTCCATGCCCATCAGGGCCTCGCCGGACAGTTTGAGCAGGATGCGCTTGTAAACGGGTTTCGGCATAGTCAGGCCCGGGGGAATCAGGCCTTGGCTGCCTGCGCCATCACTTCAGCTACAAAGTCATCTTTCTTCTTCTCGATGCCTTCACCCACCACATACAGGGCAAAGCTGTTGACCACGCCGCCCTTGGACTTGAGCAATTGCTCGACCGTCTGCTTGTCATCCTTGACAAATGGCTGCCCGACCAGGGTGACATCCTTGAGGAACTTGGCAACCGCTCCTTCCACCATTTTCGCCACAATGTCCGCGGGCTTGCCGGATTCTGCTGCCTTCTGGCTGGCCACAGAACGTTCCTTCTCGATCAGCTCGGCTGGGACATTTTCGCGTGACAGGGAAACCGGTTTGGTCGCCGCGATGTGCATGGCCAGATCCCTGCCCAGTTGCTCGTCACCTCCGCTCACATCGACCAGCACGCCAATTTTCGAACCGCCATGCACATAGCTGTTCAACTTACCCTTGGCCTCGATACGGGTAAAACGGCGCAGGCTCATGTTTTCGCCAATCCGGCCAACCAGTTCAGTGCGAATTTCTTCAACGGCCTTGCCATTCAGGGGCAACGCAGAAAGCCCAGCGATGTCTGCCGGATTACTGCTTGCCACCAATCCGGCCAGGTCCTTGGCAAACTTCAGAAAATCGTCATTCTTGGCCACGAAATCGGTTTCGCAGTTGACTTCGATCATGGCACCACGCTTGCCATCCATGTCAATGTGAATACCTACCACGCCCTCAGCGGCGATACGACCAGCGGCCTTGCTGGCCTTGTTACCGAACTTCACCCGCAGAATTTCCTCGGCCTTGGTCATATCGCCGGCGGATTCGCTTAAGGCCTTCTTGCAGTCCATCATCGGCGCGTCGGTGCGCTCGCGCAGTTCTTTCACCATACCTGCGGTGATTTCAGCCATTTTTTGCTCCTGTTCCAAACTTTCAATCAATCAATGCGAAAAGAGGGGCTTTCGCCCCTCTTGCGGTTGTGGCCTTGTTTTATTCGGCCGCAGGGGTCTCCGCTTCTTCCACAAATTCGTCAGCCGTAACGATCTCCTGGATGATGTGGGCACGGCCCTCAAGCACGGCATCCGCCACGCCACGGGCATACAGACGGATCGCACGGCTTGAGTCGTCATTGCCAGGAATTACAAAATCCACACCTTCGGGGGTATTGTTGGTGTCCACCACGCCAATCACCGGAATGCCCAGCTTGTTGGCTTCGGTAATGGCTCCTTTTTGATAACCGACGTCGATGACAAATAACGCATCAGGCAGGCCACCCATTTCGCGAATGCCACCCAGGCTGCGCTTGAGCTTTTCCACTTCGCGCTCGAGCATCAGGGATTCCTTTTTCGACAGCTTGCCTGCTTCGGCCAAGGCGGCTTCCAGGTCATTCATGCGCTTGACGGACTGCTTGACCGTCTTGAAGTTGGTCAGCATGCCGCCCAGCCAGCGATGGCTGACATAGGGCATGCCTGCGCGGGCCGCTTCCTCGGCAACGATTTCGCGCGCCTGACGCTTGGTGCCGACAAACAGGATGCTTCCCTTATTCGATGCAAGCTGGCGAACGAACTTCATCGCTTCTTCAAACATGGGAAGCGATTTTTCCAGGTTGACGATATGAATCTTGTTGCGATGGCCGAAGATAAAGGGGGCCATCTTGGGATTCCAGTAACGGGTCTGGTGGCCGAAATGAACCCCGGCTTCCAGCATCTGACGCATGGTCACGGACATACTATTTCCTTAAACAAAGGTTGAGCCTCCACCTGCCCGATGCCATTTGGCATACCCTTGGATTTGCAGGTGTGTGAATTTGCCTGGCCAAAACCAAGCAGACCGCTATTTTAATTTGATTAAGCTCTTCTTTTCAAGGGAAAATACGTTTTTGCCTATCCCGTTCACCACATGCCGGTTAGCATCAAGAACCCCGAAGAAATCGAGAAAATGCGCGTGGCCGGCCGCCTCGCCTCGGAAGTCCTCGATTTCATTACCCCACACGTCAAACCCGGGGTCACAACCAATGAACTTGACCGCCTGTGTTATCACTTTATGGTCAAGGTACAGAACACCATTCCTGCCCCTCTCAACTACACCCCACCCGGCCATGTTCCCTATCCGAAGTCCATCTGCACCTCGATCAATCATCAGGTATGCCACGGAATACCGGGAGATAAAAAACTGAAGAATGGCGACATCGTGAACATCGATGTCACCGTCATCAAGGAAGGCTGGCATGGCGACACCTCGCGCATGTTCTTCATCGGCGAGCCCTCCATCCAGGCAAGGCGCCTTGTCCAGGTAACATACGAGTCGATGTGGGCAGGCATCATTGCAGTCAAAGCCGGAGTCCGGCTCGGGGATATCGGCTCCCAGATCCAGAAATATGCCGAAGGGCATGGTTATTCGGTAGTGCGCGAATTCTGCGGCCACGGCATTGGCCAAAAATTCCATGAAGATCCCCAAGTGCTGCACTACGGCAAGCCTGGCACCGGGCTCGAGCTCCAGACTGGCATGACCTTTACTATCGAACCGATGATCAATGCCGGCAAGAAAGAGATCAGGCAATTGGGTGATGGTTGGACCATTGTAACCAAGGATCACAGTCTGTCCGCACAATGGGAACATACCATTCTGGTCACTGATCGCGGCTACGAAGTGCTGACAGTGTCAGCTGGCACCCCTCCTGCTCCCGGCTTCGCTGCGCAAGCAGCATGACTCTTTCTCCCCAGGCTGGTTTGCATCGTGATGTCCAACTGCGACTGAAAGACGGCCGCGAGAAATTGGCCCAGCAGTTCATTGAACACCCCAGACCACGAACTTATCTTCATCAGCATGCACGTCTGGTCGATCAGGCGCTCATTGCATTAAGCCGGGAAATCCTGCCAGTTCAAATGGCTGTCATTGCGGTGGGGGGCTTTGGCCGCGGGGAACTCTACCCTGCTTCTGATGTGGATGTCCTTCTGCTGACGTCTACAGAGCCGGGCAGCCAGGACAAGACAGCACTGGAGGACTGGGTCCAGGCTTGCTGGGACGCAGGACTCGAAATCGGCCACAGCGTGCGCACGGTGTCAGCCTGCCTGGCTGAGGCAGCCAATGACATCAGCGTGGAAACGTCCTTGCTCGAATCGCGCCTCTTGTGGGGCAACCCCAGCCTGTACAACTCCTTTACGCAGGCCTTCCACGCCCATTTTAATGCATCGACTTTTGTCAATGCCAAGCTGTTCGAAGCACGCGCGCGCCATGCCCGTTTCGAAGACAGTGCGTACAAGCTGGAGCCCAACATAAAGGAGAGCCCGGGAGGTCTGCGTGATATTCATGTCATCATGTGGCTCGCACGTGCCGCAGGCCTCGAAGCCTCATGGAAGGGACTGGCTAAAGCAGGCCTGATAACCTCAACCGAAGCGCGCCGGATCAGCGACAAGGAAAAAGTGCTTGCGCTCTTGCGTATCCATCTCCACCTGCTTGCCCGTCGTCGTGAAGACCGCCTCGCCTTCGATTTTCAGGCCGAGGTGGCGGCGCGAATTGGATTGGGGTCAGACTCTGAAAGACGGGCAAGTGAACAGCTGATGCAGCGCTATTACCGCGCTGCACACCAGGTCCTGTTGATCAAGGAGATACTCGCGCCTGCACTGAAGCAGTTCGTTTCACCAATCAAACAGGCGGCAAAACCCATCGACGGCGAATTCGAACAGCGCGGCAGAATAATCGGCATGCGCGATCCCCATTTGTTTGAACAGGAGCCGACTGCCATTTTTCGTGCTTTTCTGGTTGCGATGAAGCATTCCATCCGGTTGTTTGATGCAGCAACACTGCGTGCACTTTGGCGAGCAAGAACAAGAATCGATAGCCGCTTTCGCGCCAGCAAGATCAACCAGAATGAGTTTATGGAAATCCTGCGTCAGCCCCATGGCATTACCTGGGCGCTGCATGCAATGAACCGCTACGGAATCCTGGGCAGATACATCCCGGCATTTGGTCGCATCGCCGGGCAAATGCAGCATGATCTTTTCCATGTCTATACAGTGGATGAGCATATCCTGACTGTCCTGAGAAACGTGCGGCGCTTTTCGGTCACCGAATTCGCTCACGAATATCCGCTGGCTTCGCGGCTGATTGCAGGCTTTGACAAGCCCGATCTGCTCTACCTGGCGGCGCTGTTCCACGACATCGCAAAAGGGCGTGGCGGCGATCATTCTGAACTGGGGAGCGCGGACGCACGGCTGTTTTGCCGCGGCCAGGGCTTGTCGAAGGACGACGGTGAACTAGTCGCGTGGCTGGTAAAGGAACACCTTTCCATGTCTCGCACTGCGCAGAAGGAAGACCTGAGCGACCCGGATGTCATTGCCGCTTTTGCAGGCAAGGTTGAAACGCCGCGCCGACTGGCCGCCCTCTATATCCTGACCGTGGCCGACATTCGTGGCACCAGTCCCAGGGTATGGAATGCCTGGAAAGGAAAACTGCTGGAAGATCTTTACACCGCCACCCTGGCTAGTCTGAGCGGTAAACAGGACATGAGCAGCTACCAGGCAAGACAGGAGGAAGCCCGCGCAAAACTCGCGCTATACGGCATCCAACCCAATGCAGTTGATGGGCTTTGGCTTACGCTTAACGAAAGCTATTTCCTGCGCTTTGATACGCAGGACATTGCATGGCACGCACGCATGCTGTGGCAAAAGATGGGTACTGGGGAAACGATCGTGCGCGCTCGGCTGTCGCCCGTCGGCGCAGGCATTCAGGTGCTGGTCTACTGCCCCGATCAGTCCGATCTGTTCGAGCGCATCTGCGGATTTTTCGCCCGCAACCAGTTCAGCGTGGTCGAGGCGAAAATCCACACCACGCTGAACGGCTACGCATTGGACAGCTTCCAGGTGCTTGACGATGCAAAACGCGATGTTCATTACCGGGATTTCCTGCAGTTTGTCGAATACGAACTGGGCCAGGCACTCAATCCTTGCATTGCACCAACACCTGTTCCTCTTGCACGCCAGTCGCGCCGACTAAAGCATTTTCCCATCCAGCCGATTGTAGAAATCCGGCCGGATGAACGGGGACGCTATTACGTTCTCACCATCACTTGCGGAGACCGGGTTGGCCTGCTGCTCAGCATCGCACAGATTTTTCGCAGGCACGAAATTGAATTGTACAGCGCAAAGATTCACACCCTGGGCGAGCGCGTAGAGGACCGTTTTCTGATTCGTGGACGAAATTTGGACAAGCAGAGATCCCAACTTCTGCTAGAGCAGGATTTGCTTTCGAATCTTGGACTGAATCCGAATCCCGTCAAATGACAGGCTGAGCATATTCGTCAATGTAACGCCCACGGGCAGGTGCTTTACGAGACGTCGCGGGCTTCTTGCGGCTCGCGGGGCGCGCCGGCCTGGATTTTTCTTGTAAGGGCTCCTCCCGGGAGCGATTGCGATTAGGCTTGATTGTTGCCGTGCCTGTCACTCCGCCGACAGATTCTTCGGCAAGGCAAACAGGCCGCCCATCGTTCTGTTGTTCTTGTTTCTTCATGCGGATCAAACTTCAGGCAGCCGCGGGCCAATCTTTTAAACTGGCCGCGAGGTTACGTGTTAGGGCAATCAACGGACCAAGTTTGTCGATGTTTTGCTGTTCGGAGAATTCGCTTAATTTACCTTCTGCATAGACCGACAAAATAAGCAGGTTTTGCCGCACTTCGAGCGGCAAGTCCACGTCCTCGCGCGCCAGTGCATCCTGGAGGTCACGCCATATGGCGTGGTTTTCTTCCATCGCGACTGACAGGCGGGAATCACGATCAGACGCATTCCAGTTGCTCATGCACGCCATGAGCAACGCAGCGGCCGCATGAAGACGCTCCGTGTCCACTGGTAAATGAGCGGGTTCCAGTGCTTTGACTTGTGTAATTGGAATCACGATTTCTTCCCTATATGCCGCTCCGGGCAGCGATTACCAGAAATAGCGGAGCAGACAGTGCACCCCTTTAGGCCGTTCGTCGGACTGCCCTGGATCCGCTAAAACAAGGGATCCAAATGGGTTACTCGTCGAGCACTGTTGTTCCCGGGAACAGGACTTCGTTAAAACCGAAGTTACGCATGTCCGTCATGCGCATTGGGTAGAGAATGCCCAACAGATGATCCACTTCGTGCTGAACAACCCGGGCATGGAACCCAGACACACGTCGGTCAATTACATTCCCCCGCGCGTCCCGGCCCTGATAGCGAAGCGAGGTGTAGCGCGGGACCAGCCCGCGCATTCCTGGAAGCGAAAGACAGCCTTCCCAACCCTCTTCGACTTCATCTACCAAGGGGTTCAATTCCGGATTGATCAACACGGTAAACGGAATCTGTTCCGCCATCGGATAGCGTGGATTGTCCCTCAACTCGAAAATCACCACCTGCAGATTGACGCCAATTTGCGGTGCCGCCAAACCCGCGCCATTCAACGCCTGCATGGTGTCGGTCATGTCACCAATCAATTCGGTCAATTCTGCCGTATTGAATGCGTTAACCGGCCGGGATGGCTCCAACAGCCTTGAATCACCCATTTTGAGTACTTCGCGCACAGCCATTGGAGAATCCAGTTGAGGGTTAATGAACGATATTTGCTAGATCGGACAGTAATCCGGATGCTCCAGTATCACGAGCTCTTCCAGCAAGGCGCGTACCTTTGCCATAAGCCCTTCCAGCACGGAACGGATGTCTTCTTCTCGTATTCCATTTTTCGACACGCCGCGTCCGGCCGCGTCATTGACCACTACTCCGATGGTCCCATAGCAAAGCTCAAGCTCACGCGCAAGATAGGCTTCAGGCATACCGGTCATGCCCACCATGTCTGCACCATCACGTTCTATACGATTGATCTCGGCGATGGTTTCCAGGCGGGGCCCCTGCACTGCCGCATAAACCCCTCCATCTGTCACCTTCACCCCAGCGCGGTCTGCGGCAATCATGATGCTTCTGCGCATGGGGGCGCAGTAGGGTTCAGTGAAATCGACATGGATCACCGGCTTTTCGCCATACACGGCAAAGGTGCCTGGACGGCCATGCGTATAGTCGATGATCTGATCCGGAACCACCAGCGCGCCGGCCCGCAGATCCTCGCGAATCCCCCCGACCGTCGAAACTGATACGATGCGGTCAACTCCTTGCTCCTTCATCGCCCAAATGTTGGCCCGGTAATTGACCTCGTGTGGAGGAATGGTGTGACCATAGCCATGTCGTGCCAGGAAAACGACCTCTTCACCACACAGACGTCCGTATGTCAGCGCGCCTGACGGCTCGCCGTAGGGTGTGCGTTTGACCTGACGGCGGGTGATTTCCAGATTGGCCAGTTTGGTAAGGCCCGTACCCCCAATAATTCCGAGCATCGTCCTAGTGTTCCCTTAATGCATATATGGCCGGCAGATTGCGCCACAGTCCGTACACATCCATGCCAAAACCAAACACATAACGGTCTGGTACGCTTATTCCGACAAAATCCGCTGCAATGGGCTTGGGTCTGCCATGTTGTTTATCTGTCAGCACAGCGGTCCATACCTGGCCCGCGCCCATATCCATAAGCTTGTCCACGATAGCGGCCATCGTTTCACCCTCGTCCAGAATATCATCCAGTACAAGCACCGTCCTTCCGACCACACTTTTGCCGGGCAGCACCTTCCACTCGATCATGCCGCCAGCCGTCTTGCCCCGGTAACGTGTGACATGAAGGTAATCAAACTCAAGAGGAAAATTCAGCCTGGGAAGCAACTGACCCGTAAAAACCACACCTCCACCCATGACGGCCAGAACCAGCGGAAAGGACCCCTTCAATTCAAACGAAATTTCTGCTGCCAGGCGATCCAGCGCCAGCTGAACTTCGGCACTTGAAGCAATTACTTCCGCGTCTTTGAGCAACTGTTCCGCTTCTTCCATCACACCCCCCGTTTCATTATGTGCGCTGCCGTGCTGTCTCGTACAAACAGATCGCGGCAGACACGGATACATTGAGACTCTCGATGCTGCCGCCGATGGGAATCCTGGCTGCGTCATCACAGGTTTCCCGCGTCAGCCTTCTCAGTCCAGCGCCCTCCGCCCCCAACACCCAGGCCATCCCCACTGTTGCATCAATCTGTGCAATGGTACGTTGCGCCTCTGCCTCGGCTGCCACGGTCCAGACATTGTGTTCCTTCAACTCGTTCAAACTGCGCACCAGGTTGGTCACCATCAGATAGGGAATGGTTTCTGCCGCGCCAGAGGCCACTTTTTCCACTGTCGCATTGATTCCCGCCGCCTTATCCTTTGGCGCAATCACTGCATGCGCGCCAAATGCATCGGCGGAGCGCAACACCGCACCCAGGTTATGCGGATCGGTCACGCCATCCAGCACCACGATCAGCGCCGGTCCCTCAATCCTGGCCAATACATCATCCAGCGTGTGAGTCTGTGAAATGGTTTCCACCTTGGCGACCACACCCTGATGGCGGGCTCCTCCCACCATTTTGTCGAGGCGGTGACCTTCAGTTTGGCGTGCATTGACCCCCTTGCTTGCGGCAAGCGCAAGCAAATCCTTCGCACGCGTGTCGCGCCTTGTCTCATCCAGCCAAAGCTCCTTGACTGAATCAGGGGCAGTCCGCAGGCGTGCTATTACCGCATGAAAACCATATATCCAGCGTTGTTTCATTGCTTCTTGTTCTCGTTTGGCGGCGCGCAGCCCGGCTGTCCACATTCAGCCAAAATCGATCCCTGGAAACAGGCTCGAACGTTGACCCGGATCAAGAAATGTCGATTCTCCGCAGATCGTATTTTCCAATCAAATGGCGTATCAAACCAGCCCATTTGTTTATTTCTACTGAGGCACTCACCGGTGACGCATCGTGCAATCCAATCTCAAAGGGAGTGTTTCTTGATTTGCATCAAGGTCATTTACCGGCAAATTTCGATAATTGGGCCCTGACTTCAGCAAAGCCAGAAATACTGGGCTATAAACAAGCCTAAGCTTGAAGTTGTTTCGTCGGCCAACTGAAAAGGGAGGAAGCCATGAAAAGAATCTTGCGTCCACAGCTATGGATCGGATTGGCAGTTGCTTGTCTGTTTCCAGCTTTTTTTTCAGGCCCGGCCCTGGCCGATGCTGACCCTGGGCCAAAATGCGTCAAGTGCCATGCAGCCCAGACCCCGGGTCTGACCAAGGAATGGTCACTCAGCCGGCATGGCCAAAAAGGCGTCGACTGCTATGACTGCCACAAGGCAGACGCAGCAGACAAGGATGGATTCATGCACCACAACGTCCGCATTCACATCATCGTTTCGCCCAAGAACTGCGGCACCTGTCATAGCCAGGAAGTGGCGGAGATGACGCGTTCACATCATGCCAAGGCGGGGGATATTCTGAACTCACTTGACAACATCATTGGCGAAGTAGTCGGCGGACCCGCCGCCGTCAACGCCGGTTGCCGCCAGTGCCATGGCTCGAATGTGGAACTGGATGCCAATGGCATGCCTACGCCGCAAACCTGGCCCAATACCGGCATCGGCCGGCACAATCCGGACGGTTCCCGCGGTTCCTGCACCGCCTGCCACGCACGCCACAGTTTCTCCGTCGCACAGGCGCGCACGCCTGACACCTGTGGCAAATGCCATGTGGGGCCCGACCATCCGCAGATCGAGATCTACAACGAATCCAAACACGGCATCATCTACCGTGCCAAGGTCAATGAAATGAACCTCGAATCCAGAAAATGGGTGGCGGGGAGGGACTACACGGCTGCGCCCACCTGCACCTCCTGCCACATGGGCGCCGCCCCCGGTATCGAGCGCACCCACGATGTGGGCGAGCGGATCTCCTGGACCCTGCGTCCGCCCATTTCCACCAAGATCAACCTGATCCGCCTTGACAATGGCGATGAGTTCGACCAGCCGGCAAGCAAGCCCCTCCCCAAGGTGGGCGACGACATCAAGGGCGCCAAGGTGGTGGAAATCCTGACCTGGGAACAGCGCCGCGACAAGATGAAGCAAGTTTGCGCCGCCTGCCATGCATCGGACATGATTGACGGGCATTACAAGCAGTTTGACGATGTGGTGGATCTCTACAATGACAAGTTCGCCAAGCCGATCGCCGCGATGATGAAAGAACTCCAGGACAAGGGCTACCTCACCGCCGACCCGCTTGACGCAGAGATCAAGTGGACCTGGTTCGAGATCTGGCACCACGAAGGTCGCCGCGCCCGCCATGGCGCGTCAATGAGTGGCCCGGACTACACCTGGTGGCACGGCATGTATGAAGTGTCCAAGCACACTTATATGAAATGGATTCCCGAGATGCGCGAAGTCGTTCGCAAGAAGGACGGCAACGAGAAGTTTGCTGACGAACTGCTGGCAAAATACTTCAAGCCGATCGAGGGCCATGACTGGTACTTCAACGGGATCAGCAAGGAATCCATCGACAAGGTACGCAAGGGTTACGAGGAACGTTACGGCAAGGGTTCCTTAAAGTAGTAGCCTCCCCGCTCTGACCGCCCTCCCTCATGGGAGGGCATTTTTTTCTGTAAATGGGACGATGTATGAAATCAGGTTACACGGCACGTGTCGCTGGCTGCGCTTCACTAATCCTTGGCTTATGTTTTGCGGGATCGGCACTGGCAGAATCGACTTCCAGCCTGCTTGCCCAAGCCTATCAAGAGTGGTCGCAAGGCCGCCTGGACAAGGCACAACAGCTGTATGAAAACGCTGTAAAGGCTGATCCAAACTCCCTGGAAGGACACATGAAGCTGGCCGGGCTGCTTCTCTCGCGCAACGACTTCAGTGCCAGCATGAAAGAGTATCAGCGCGTAATCGGCCTGGATTCAAGGAATGCCAAGGCCTGGATCGGCCTGGGAATTGCCTACCTGCATAGCGGCGACAAAAGCCTGGCCCGGGCTGTATGGGAGGAAGCCTTGCGCCTGGAGCCTGCACGCAAGGAACAGCTTGCCCCACTCATCGCACAACTGGACTCGCAAGAACGATAGGGCGAAATTAGCTTCGTTTACGCGCGGGTTTATTGGCTGAACCGGTAGTCTTTTTGCCTTTAGCCTTGCCCGGCAAGGCTGCTGAATCTGTCTCCTCAACCAGCACAAAGTCGATCTTGCTCGATTCGATATCAGCCCGCACCACCTTGACCCGCAAACGATCCCCTAGGCGGAACCGTTGGCCGGTTCTTTCACCAAGCAACCAGTGCTTGGCGGGATCGAAGCGGAAATAATCCTGCCCAAGTTCGGAAATATGCACCAAACCCTCGACGAATACCTCGTCCAGCGCCACAAACAAGCCAAAGCTGGTGACTGAGCTCACAGTTCCCCAGAACTCAGAGCCCAGATGTTCGCGCATGTAATAGGTCTTGAGCCAGGTTTCCACATCGCGGCTGGCATCGTCCGCCCTGCGCTCGGTAATTGAACAATGTTCACCGATCACATCAAGTTTCATCTGCGGCGCTTTCTCACCGCTCAGCACCGACTTGATGGCGCGGTGAATAAGAAGATCCGGATAGCGCCTGATCGGCGAAGTAAAATGGGTATATTGTTCATACGCCAGACCAAAGTGGCCCACGTTGTCCGGACTGTAGACCGCCTGCCTGAGTGAACGCAGCATGACCGTCTGCAAAAGCTGTGCATCGGGCCTGGGCTTGACCTGTTCCAGCAATCGCGCAAAGTCCTTCGCTTTTGGCTCGTCGCCCCCCGGCAGATGCAGGCCGAACTCGGCAAGAAATCCTTGCAGCGCTTCCAGTTTCTCGGGTGTGGGCCCCTCATGTATCCGATACAGCGCAGGCATCTTCTTTCTGCGCAGCAGGTCCGATGCACATACGTTCGCAGCCAGCATGCACTCTTCGATTAGCCTGTGTGCCTCATTGCGAACCACCTGCTCGATGCGGGTAATCTTGCCCTGATCATCAAAGATCATGCGGGTTTCCACGCTTTCAAAATCGATCGCCCCGCGCCGCTCGCGTGCCCTGAGCAGCACCTTGAAAACCGCCTCCAGGTTTTTCAGATGGGGCAGCAAGGGAAGGTGTCCCTTGTCCGGTTTCTCCGCATTGGACAGCCATGACCAGACCTGCGTATAAGTCAGCCGCGCATGCGAGTACATCACCGCCTGATAGAAGCGATAGGACTTGATGGCCCCCTGCTGACCCACCACCATGTCACACACCATGCACAGCCGTTCCACCTTCGGGTTGAGCGAACACAGGCCGTTGGACAATGCCTCAGGCAGCATTGGAATGACCCGGCGCGGAAAATATACCGAGTTGCCACGCTCATAAGCATCCTGGTCGAGGCCATCCTTGGGCTGCACATAGTGGGACACATCAGCAATGGCCACGACCAGACGGAAGCCATTTCCTGCGGGCTCGCAAAACACTGCATCGTCGAAATCCTTTGCCGTTTCCCCGTCGATGGTGACGAGCGGCAGTCCAGTGATGTCTTCGCGACCAACCCAGTCCTTCTTCACCACGTTTTTCGGTAGCGCTTGGGCCTGTGCTTCTGCAGCTGGGGAAAATTCAAAGGGCAGCGCATGCTTGCGCAGGGCAATCTCGATCTCCATGCCGGGGTCAGCATACGACCCCAACACTTCAACAATGCGACCTACCGGTTCGGAATATTTGGTGGGTGGCGAAACCATTTCCACCGTCACGACCTGACCATGAATTGCTCCGCCACCCTGATCCTGGGGAATCAGGATGTCCTGGTTGATGCGCCGGTTTTCTGCGACCACGAAACCGACCCCTTTCTCATGGTAATAGCGGCCGACAATGCGGCTTTGCGCCCGATCAAGCACTTCGACGATCTTGCCTTCACGACGTCCACGGCGATCCAGCCCCGCCTCCTTCACCAGCACCCGGTCGCCGTGCATCACCTGATGCATTTCCCTGGGCGACAGAAACAAGTCCGCTGACCCATCATCGGGAACGACAAAACCAAATCCTTCCGGGTGTCCTTCAATTCGGCCCCGAATCAGGGCAAGCTTGTCAGGCAGACAAATCTGGCCCTTGCGGTTGACCATGATCTGTCCATCCCGCTCCATTGCATTCAAGCGCCGTTGAAAGGTATCCTGCTCGTGGTGATGAATGCCCAGAAGATTCACCAGTTCGTCGATGGGCATCGGGCGCCCTTGATCTGTCAAAACCTGAAGCATCCATTCCCTGCTAGGCAAAGGGTATTCGTAACGGGTTCGTTCACGCTCCAGAAAAGGGTCCTGCTCACGCAAGCTAGGCTTGTCGAGGCTTCTGGATTTAGTGGGAGCAGGCTTGCTGGCAGCTTTTCTCGTTGACAATTTGGGTTCCGGTCTTTAATATTCGCGGCTCTTGGCCCAGGTGGCGGAATTGGTAGACGCACTAGTTTCAGGTACTAGCGGGTAACACCGTGGGGGTTCGAGTCCCTTCCTGGGCACCACAAAAAAGTGAAAGGCAGTGCTGCACGTAGGCCGCGCTACGTTTTTGATTTTACGCCTCTCAGCCCTCATTTATTCAAACGGGTGGCGCCTAACGATGGTTTCCTCACGGTCGGGGCCGGTGGAGATGATATCGATCGGCACCTCGCAAAGTTCCTCCATGTGCCTTAGATAAGCTCGGGCGTTGGGCGGAAGTCCCTCGTATGCTTTCACGCCGACAGTGGACTCTTTCCAGCCGGGCAGGTCCTCGTAGATGGGTTCGCAGCTGGCCAGTGTTTCTGCGCCAACCGGGAGGATATCGCTCGTGATACCGCCGCCGACCTTATAGCCCACACAAATCCGCAGGGTCTCCAGGCCGTCGAGCACATCAAGTTTGGTAACACACAATCCGGAAATACCATTGATCTGGATGGAGCGCTTGAGTGCTGCGGCATCAAACCAGCCGCAACGGCGGGCGCGCCCGGTAGTGGCGCCAAACTCGTGACCCTTTTCACCCAGGTATTTGCCCACGTCGTCAAACAGCTCGGTGGGGAACGGACCAGATCCAACCCGCGTAGTGTAGGCTTTGGTGATTCCCAAGATGTAATGCATGGAAGACGGGCCCATTCCGGTGCCGGTGGCGGCACCACCTGCCGTACAGTTGGAACTCGTCACAAAGGGATAAGTACCGTGGTCGATATCGAGCAGGGTGCCCTGCGCACCTTCGAACAACAAATTGTCACCGGCACGGTTCGCTTCATACAATGCGCGCGGTACATCAGCCACCAACGGCTTGATGCGCTCGGCCATGCGCATGGCGTCGTCGAGCGTCCTGGCGAAATCCACGGTCTCGGCCTTGAAGTAATTCTTCAACATGAAGTTGTGGTAATCGAGTACCTCGCCTAGCTTGGCGGCGAAACGCTCGCGATGGAACAGGTCCTGCACGCGAATGGCGCGACGAGCGACCTTGTCCTCATAAGCTGGCCCGATACCGCGACCGGTGGTACCGATTTTGCCCGCTCCCTTGGCAGCCTCACGCGCATGATCAAGCGCGACATGATGCGGCAGGATGAGCGGCGCTGCCTCCGATATTTTCAAGCGGCCTTCTACGCTCACGCCCGCCTTTGCGAGCATGTCGACTTCTGCCAGCAACGCGTCTGGCGAGAGAACAACGCCGTTGCCGATATAGCAGGTAACATTTTCACGTAGAATGCCGGACGGAATAAGATGCAGAACGGTTTTCTTGCCACCTACCACCAGGGTATGGCCCGCGTTGTGACCACCCTGGAAGCGCACCACACCCTGTGCACGGTCGGTAAGCCAGTCGACAATTTTGCCCTTGCCTTCATCGCCCCATTGCGTGCCGATGACGACCACATTCTTGGCCATGATTATTCTCCCTGATTGTTATGTCGGGACGGCTTCGACCAGTTCCCTAAGATCCAGACTGAATCCGGTAGCTGGGCGTGCCCTGCCGAAAATTTTACCGACTTCGTCATATCGACCACCCAAGGCCATGGCCCGGCTGCGGCCAGTGCTGTACGCGGTGAATACGATACCGCTGTGATAACCATAGCCGCGCAGTTCCGCCAGATCGAAAGCCACGTCCACATCCTGTCTGGACAGTCCGCTCGCCAGAATTTCAAGATCATCCAAGGCTTGACTGATTTCCGGCATTTGCGGCAGCCGATTACGCGCAATAGGCAGAATTGTTTCATCGCCGAATAACTGCGTCAGCGCCGAGAATGCATCCCGCAAATCAGGCGCAGTTGTTTGCGTCATAGCGGTCACTTCGCTGGCATTCTTTGATTGCAGCGCACGAAACAGTGCCTGTTCCAAATCCTTATCGAGTCTGGCCTTGGCAACCAACGCGCGATAGATTGCCACATGTCCAAGATCAAGCTGAAAGCCGCTCAACCCGGCAGCCGCCAGGCTATCGAGCATGAGTTGAACGATTTCGAGATCGGCTTTGGAACCTGCCTCGCCATAAAGTTCTGCACCCAGTTGGATCGGCTCGCGTGAGCGGTGGTAACCGTCAAGCTGGGCATGGAGCACACTGCCTGCGTAACACAAGCGGTTGACCGGATTCTGGCCAAGCAGATGCGCGTCAATACGTGCGACCTGAGGCGTAATGTCCGCTCGTATTCCCATGAGCCGGCCTGAGACCTGATCCACCAGCTTGAAGGTCTTGAGATCCAGATCAGACCCTGTCCCGGTCAATAGTGAATCCAGGTATTCGATCATGGGAGGGATGACCAGCTCGTAACCGCAATCGCGGAAATGATCGAGCAGTACACGCCGCAGGCCTTCCATTTTCCAGGCCTGCGGCGGTAACACATCTTCGAGGTTTTCGGGGAGAAGCCATGCTCGCATGCTGGAATTCACTTCAGAAGCACAATCAGGGCGAGTCCACTAGCCATGGAAATGGCCCCCATGAAACGCAACTGGCCATCGCTCAATTCGGTGGCACGGCGAATGGCATCACGCCAGAATGTAGGTGCCGCCAATGGAAGAATACCTTCCAACACCAGCACAAGGGCAAACGCAACCATCCAGTCACCCGTCATCGCAACACGGCTTACTTGGTGCCGCTGGCGCGAGGATTCTTCATGTATTTGAAGAAGTCCGAATTGGGTTCCAGCACCATGACATCGCTCTTGTTCTTGAAACTGTCGCGGTAGGCCTGCATGGAACGGTAGAACGCGTAGAACTCGGGATTCTTCCCGTAGGCTTGAGCGTAGATCGCCGACGCCTTGGCGTCGCCCTCACCCTTGATGCGTTGGGCATCGCTGTACGCCTCGGCAATAATTACCTGCTTTTGCCGATCGGCTTCGGCCTTGATTTTTTCTGCTTCTGCCGCACCGGTTGAGCGCAGCTCGTTGGCAACGCGCTTGCGCTCTGCATCCATGCGCCGGTAAACGGACTCGCTGATTTCCTCGGACAAATCCACCCGCTTGAGGCGCACATCCACCACCTGAACGCCGATCTGGCCAGCATCCTGATCGGCCTTTGCGGTGATGATGTTCATGATTTCATCCCGCTGGCCAGACACAACATCATGCACCGTGCGTTTGCCGAACTCGGCCCGCAGTCCGTCGTTGACGGTTTGCCTCAGCCGTGTCTCAGCCTTGTCAGCATCACCTTGTACAGAAATATAGTACTGCTTGGGATCAACGACCCGCCATTTGATGAAGGAATCGACCAGTACATTCTTCTTTTCCGACGTCAGAAAGCGCTCGGCATCCTTCTCATCCGAAGTCCGGATGCGGGAATCGAAAAACCGCACGTTCTGGACAAACGGCAGTTTGAGGTGAAGCCCAGGCTGCTTTTGCACCTCGACGATTTCACCGAACTGGAACACCAGCGCAAACTCCCGCTGATCAACCCGATAGAACATCGAATTCAGGACCACCAAGACAATCAGCAGACCCACTGCAATCAGGGGAAGACGATTCATCATGGACGCTCCCCCCGATCCCGGCTGCGGAACGCATCCCTGGAGCGCGAAAGGGTATCTTCGCTCGTTGAAGGGGCGGACTTCGGCTGAGATTCTGTCTCCGGTGCCTGGGTAGCAGGCTGGGAAGCCATTTGCTGCAGTTTATCCAGTGGCAGATAAAGCAGGCTATTGCCTCCTTTTTGATCCACGATCACTTTGGAGGTGTTGTTCATGACCTGCTGCATGCTGTCCAGATAGATGCGCTCGCGGGTTACTACCGGAGCCTTCTTGTATTGAGCCTCGATCTGGCTGAAGCGGCTCGCCTCACCTTCCGAGTTTGCGATCACAGCCTGACGATAGCCTTCCGACTCCTGCTGCAGGCGTGATGCATTCCCTTTCGCACGGGGCACCACGTCATTGGCGTACGCCTGGGCCTCGTTCTTGAGACGTTCACGGTCCTGGTTTGCCTTGACCGCGTCATCAAACGAAGCTTGCACCTGCTCAGGCGGCTGCACGTTTTGTAATGTCACCTGGCTGATGCTGATACCGGTCTTGTAACGATCGAGCATAACCTGCATCAGCTTCTTGGCCCGCGCAGCCACCTCGGCACGTCCTTCGTAAAGCACAAAGTCCATTTTGCTCTTGCCAACAACTTCGCGCATGGCACTTTCTGCCGCTTGTTTGACAATTTCCTCAGGATCGTTACCAAACTGGTTATTGAACAGGTAATCCCTGGCGTCCTTGAGGATGTACTGCACGGCGAATTGCAGGTCGACAATATTTTCGTCATCCGTCAGCATCAGCGATTCGGAAAGCTTCTTGTTCTTCGTCGAGCCCGAATAGCCAACTTCAAGAGTACGCACCGAGGACACATTGACAATTTCGTAAGATTCGATCGGCCAGGGCAGGTGCCAGTGAGCGCCTGGGTCGGTGGATTCACTGTAATGGCCGAAACGCAGGACAATGCCCTTGCTGCCCGCATCAACAATGTAGAAGCCACTGGCAATCCAGACGAGGAATACGAGACCAAGTACCAGACCAATCAGGTTCTTTGGCGTGCCGGCGCCAGGCTCACCCCCGTCTTTACCGCCCTTACCACCCATGCCGCCAAACAGGCCATTCAGCCTCTTGTTAAGGCGACGCCAAAGTTCGTCCAGATCAGGTGGACCTGCATTATTGTTTTTGCCCCACTGGGGATCGTTCCAAGCCATGAAAGATAGGAGTCAAGCAGAAATAGATGAAGAAATGGATGGGTCGCCTTCCGGACAATTCCTGCCGGTCCGATGGAAGATTTCACCTTCCACGATTGCCTGACGAAGAAAATCCAGTCCGGCGCCCGTTCTTGCGGAAACCCTTACAGAGCCAATCTTACCATATTCGTCCCGCACGATTCCCGGCTCAATGCCCATCAGGTCAATTTTGTTCAACACGTGCAACTGTGGGATATGACCCGCTCCGATCTGTTCCAGAACCCGATTGACCTCATCAATCTGGTGTTCGCGACAAGGGCTGGCTCCATCGACCACATGCAGCAGCAAATCTGCCTGGATCGCCGCCTCAAGGGTTGCATGGAATGCTGCGATCAAATCATGTGGCAAGCGGGTGATAAATCCGACCGTATCCGACAACACCACCTCGCCTGCCCCTCCCAGGTGCAGCTTGCGGCTGGTCGTATCCAAGGTGGCGAACAACTGGTTGGCCGCATAGACTCCAGCCCGTGTCAGCGCATTGAACAGGGTTGATTTGCCGGCGTTGGTGTAGCCCACCAAAGTGATTGAAAATACCCGATTTCGAGCCCGCGCCCGACGCTGGACTTCGCGCTGCTTTTCGAGTTTGTTCAAACGGTTTTTCAGCAGCTTGACCCGGTTGCCGATCAAGCGGCGATCAGTTTCCAGCTGGGTTTCCCCTGGTCCGCGCAGGCCGATACCACCCTTTTGGCGTTCGAGGTGAGTCCAGCCCCGCACCAGCCGGGTGGACAAATGTGCCAGTTGCGCCAGTTCAACCTGCAATTTACCCTCTGCGCTCTGCGCCCGACTGGCAAAGATATCCAGAATCAGGCTGACCCGGTCTACGACCCGGCATTGCAAGAGCTTTTCCAGGTTGCGCTCCTGGGCAGGCGACAGGTCATGGTTGAAAATGACGACCTCGGCGCCTGTGGCAGCGACCTGCCGTCCGATTTCCTCTGCCTTGCCACTACCCACAAAATAGCTTGGGTCGGGGCGGCTTCGCTTGGCCTTGATCAAGGCTAAAATTTCAAGGTCGGCCGATTCGGCCAAGCGCTGCAGTTCCTCGCTACTATCCAGAAAATCCGTTTCACCAAAATCAACTGCGACCAGCAGGGCACGTTCCCCGCCGGCGTGGCGTTCAAGCATCAAGCGGGTTCATTCTCGTCGCTTTGCAATTGGACCGCACGGCCCGGAACGACAGTGGAGATAGCATGCTTGTATACCATCTGCGTGATGGAATTCTTGAGCAGTACCACGTACTGATCGAAGGACTCAACGTGGCCCTGCAGCTTGATGCCGTTGACGAGATAAATTGAGACGGGTATGTGTTCACGCCTTAGAGCATTGAGAAATGGGTCTTGTAGCATTTGAGGTTTACCGCCCATATTTTTCTCCATTATTGGTAAGGCCCTGATATGAATATAATATTCCCTTTACCGGATTCTGCCCGGTAGCTCAATTCTAGTCCATCAGGCCATTAACGCCAGAGCCCAGAAGCGGCCGGCCAAAATAAAATCCCTGCGCCCAGTCAACACCATACTGTCGCAGCATGAAGGCGGTTTTCTCGTCTTCCACCGATTCGGCTATGGTTTTTATGCCCTGCTCCCTGGCCATGGCCACCAGACTCCTGACGAGACCCTGTGCCTTTGAGGCTTCCAGCATGTTCCTGACCAGCCAGCCCTCAATCTTGATGAAGCTGACCGGCAGCTTGGCCAGGTAAAGGAGTGAAGAGTAGCCGCTGCCAAAACTGTCCAGTGCAAGCCTGAAGCCGAAATCGAGCAAAGGCTGCAACTCGTCAACAACGTCCTCCAGATCATGGATGTATTGCCGCTCGGTAATTTCGAATACCACGGGTTTTACCGGCCCCAGCGGCACGGAGCAGGTCTGGCAATAGCGCATTGCGTTTGACAGCATTTCTTCAACCAGGCTGCGTCGTGCCAGAAATTGCGGCGAGAGATTTACAAAATGGGCAAAACCAGGCGTCAGGCTGCCATCGTTCAAATCTTGGACGCAATGCTGGAAAACCTGGCGACTGACTTCCAGGTCAATTTCATGCATCAACTGCAAACCTTCAGCCGCTTCCCCAAAGTCACCCATTGCCAGCAGGCTGCCATCAGGGATTTGCACGCGGGCCATGGCCTCGTCCGCCACGGGACGGAAATTGTCCTGTAAATCAACGATGGGCTGGAACGCAACGCGAACGCGCTTTTCGCGCACAGCATGCTTCAGCAAGCCGGCTATGCGCAGCGTGTTCTTGATATTTGAGCCCGCGACCACCCGATCGCGTCCGGTTCGTTTGGCTTCATACAGGCAGCTGTCGGCTTCAGCCAGCACCTTGTCCAGGTCAGGCTCGCCCTTGTCAGGTACTGCAACGCCAGCACTTAGCGTCACCGACAGCGCGCCGGCACGGGTTTGGAAAATGTGCCCGCCCAATTGCTCGCGCAAACGATCGACCACCTGCACCCCATCCGCCAGATCGTCGGTGCGCAAAAAGAACAGAAACTCCTCACCGCCCCAACGCGCAACCCAATCTTCCTCACGCAGCAGGGACTGGAAAAACCCGGCCACACCGTTCAAGATTGCATCGCCCACCTCATGACCGTATCGATCATTGATCAGCTTGAAGTGGTCAAGGTCACACAAAGCCAAAGCAAATCCATTCTGCCGACGCCGGGACTGAGCCAGTTCATTGCGCAAGCGCTGCTCTGCTGCACGACGGTTGGGCAGGTGCGTTAACTGATCGGTCAGTGCCTGCTTTTCCAGAATCAACCGCTGCTGTCGCTCGAGCAGAAGTTGCCCAAGCCAGGCTGCGACGAGCTCCAGAAAGGCGATATTCTCCTCGGTGCGCGTTTCATCGAACTGGCGTGTTCCGGCAAAAGCGAGCACACCCCAAGTCCGTTCACCAACCCAAACCGGGGTACCTGCATAAACCTGCATACGCAACTCACGCACCATCGGCATGGATGACGTCATGGGGTTGGCCTGCATGTCTTCGATGAAGTGCGATTCACGCGACTCATAGACAAACTGACAGGGCGTGGTGGACAACTCCAACTCCATTCCCTGGACCATCCTGCATTCCGGATCGTAAGCGTAGTGCACTCGATAGCGGCCATCGGACACTTCGCCCGCCAGGGCAAGATCCATCCCGAGAACCCGGCATGACTCCTTCAGGATTGCCAGAATCCTCGCGTCGTCTTCAACGTATCGTTGGGTAGCGAGTCGCCAGAGCGAATACAGCCGTTCGGAACGCATATCCAGGTTCGGCGCCGCAATGCGTGCTCCGTCTTCATTACTGAAGGTGCTGCGACTGTGCAAAGGGTCCAAATTCGAATTCATCATTTCAACGAGAAAGGGCGTAACTGATATAAACGGCAGAATGCACCCCCCCTTTATCCCTCCAGAACAACATCCCTGAGCTTTCTTGCGGCAACTTCCGGACTGATGGTATTGACATACAGGCCGGACCCCAGCTCGAAGCCTGTCGGTATCGAGGTGCGTGGACAGATTTCCAGGTGCCAGTGGTAACTGTTGGCGTTGGCCGCCTGATGGCTGTCGTGCGGAATGGAATGCAGGAAAAAGTTGTACTGGGCTCCGCCGATCACCGCATCAAGCCGCGCCATGGTGCGTTTGATGACGCGCGCCAGATCGGACATCCATTTGTCGGGACTGCTGAGGAAATCCGCCTCATGCTGCAACGGGAGAATATGAACTTCCCACTCGAAGCGGCTGGCAAAGGGTTTGATTGCAATGAAATGCGTACCTCGCTCGACTACGTACTGCCCGACATCAATCTTGCGCCGGATTTCGCCTGACGTACGATCATAAATCGTCGCTTCAAACGTCAACGCCTCATCGATCAGGCCACAGAAAATACAGCGATGGTGTTTGCGGAAATGTTCCGCACTGTTGCGAACCTCCGCCTCCACGTTCTCCGGCACGACGGGCATGGCGATGATCTGGCTATGCGTATGGGGTATGGACGCGCCCGCTGCCGGACCAAAATTCTTGAACACCAATACATACTTAAGGCGATCGTCGGAAGCATACAGCTGCGCCACTCGAGTCTGGAAAGCGCGGAACATTTTCGCAAGATGATTCTCGCTCATTTCGTGCAAGGCGATGCCGTGATGCGGATGATCGACAAATACCTCATGGCGGCCGTAACCATCGATGGTTTGTTGCAGGCCAAAGGTGAAGTTGGCATTTTCCCTGTCATCACCCAGTACCGGGTACAAATTGGATACCAGGCGTATATCCCAGCCATGTCCATCTTCTGCCGGGACCCTGAGCAATTCGGGCGGCGTCTTGTCCTCATTGCCTCGACAAAACGGGCAGGTTTCCACATGGGTACGCGTGTCCCGGGGCGCAAGATCCTCGGCTTTTTTCGGTCGCATGGAGCGTGCTGTTGCCACCAGCACTGACTCAGTTGGCACAATTGGGTTGACGCGAATTTCGCGGATTTCTCTATCGGTCATGATGTGGTTCTCCCGACATGCGAGGATAAAGCGGCTCGCGTCAGGCCGGGAAGAAAGTTTTTTATGCGGCGCGCACTGCTGCTTATCAGCGTATGGCTAAGCGTGCGTCAGGAGCGGCGCCTCCCACGCCCCGCAAGCGGAGAGAGGGGCCGGCGGTGAAGGGCAAGGTTCCCTTCTCCAAGCGGGAGAAATGTTAGGGATCAGAGAGAGCGTTTCCCTTACCCAGGCCTTATCCCATATCAAGAGTCCTTTGGCCGGGGGTTGCCCTGCAGCAAGTGACTTTCTCTTGTTTGGCCAAGAGAAGAGTCACCAAAGAGAAGGCCGCCCCACCTCGCTGGCCTACGGCTACCCGCAGCCGACAGCCTCAATCCGGGCAATGCGGAAACTCGCTTCGCTACAATTTCGAGGGAAGCGAAGCTCGAACATCCGCATCGCTGTTAACCGGCTTGAACCTGCCGTCTGCGGCAACTCAGAGGGGGGGGAAACAATCTCGACCCTGACCCCATGGTTGCACAGGCCCAACGACGAAGCTCAGTCGCGCCCAAAAGGCGCAAGCGTATTTGGCGTCGACGTGAACAATTTTCTAGGGGGCTTCTTGCTCATAACCTACCTTCGATGCCGTCCGCAATATCTTTCAATTCGCCTGTTCTTTCTCTCGTCATCCGCAACATGCAGTCCGCATGCTCGAAGTCGCGGTTGTCCAGGTCTGTCTGTCGAAACAATTCACAGTTTTGCTCCCTGTGCGTGAGCCATGTCCTTTCCGAGCTCAAAAAGGGTGTTTGCTAGTTCGCTATCATAATTCTTTGCGAGTGCCGTCAAGCGTTGATACTGTGCATTAAGCGCCTTATCGGCTTGTGCCATCTCCCTCGAATAGCAACGCGAAGCATCGAGAGCGCTGTCTATATTCATGCATTCAGTAATGCACCGCTCGGTAGTGATCTTGCATTCCACGACCGCGTACGAAGCGTTGCTGCTGATAGATGCGGCCAATAAGCCCGTCAAGAGCCAAGTGGCTTTGGACATGATAATTTCCCCTAACTCCCATACGCCCGTCGCCGAAACCGTTTCTCCCGCCGGGCTCGGTTTTGCTCCCGCTCAGTCAATACCTTGGGTTTGTTGCGTGCCTCGAATGGGTTGGATCCGTCGCGGAATTCAATTCTCAGCGGCGTGCCTTGCAGATGGAAAGCCTTGCGGAAGGTATTCTCCAGATAGCGGCGATAATCGTTCTGCACATTGCCCAAGGCATTGCCGTGGATCACCACGATCGGCGGATTGCTGCCGCCCTGGTGGGCGAACTTCAGCCTGGGCCTGAACAGGCCGGTCTTTGGCGGTGCATGCTGCGCGGTGGCAGCCAGCAGCGTGCGGGTCAGTTTCGGTGTGGAAAGCTTGGCAAAGGCGGCGGCATATGCGCCGTCCACATCCTTGAGAACCGCGCTCAGGCCCTGGCCTTTCAGCGCAGAGATGTAATGGAATCGCGCAAAGTTGAGAAATTGAAGCTTGCGCTCGATGTCGCGCTTGATCGTGTCGCGCTGGTAATCGTCCAGACCGTCCCACTTGTTCACCGCCACCACCAGCGCGCGGCCAGCTTCCAGGATATAGCCGGCCAGGTGGGCATCCTGCTCTGAAATCTCGTTCTGCGCATCCAGCACCAGGAGCACCACGTTCGAGTCTTCGATGGCCTGCAGCGTCTTGATGACGGAGAACTTCTCCACCGCCTCGAACACCTTGCCGCGACGCCGGACGCCGGCGGTATCGATCAACGTGTACGCGCGGCCCTCGCGCTCGAAATCCACATGAATTGAATCGCGTGTCGTGCCCGGCTGGTCGAACGCAATGACGCGTTCTTCACCGATCAGCGCGTTGACCAGCGTGGACTTGCCCACATTGGGCCGGCCAATGATGGCAATCTTTGGACGCTCCGGCGCTTCGGCGGCTT
The DNA here is from genome assembly GCA_049578545.1 of Thiobacillaceae bacterium. Classification (GTDB taxonomy): domain Bacteria; phylum Pseudomonadota; class Gammaproteobacteria; order Burkholderiales; family Thiobacillaceae; genus DASQBT01. Next base: position 16,518 of record JBAUMF010000039.1, on the reverse strand, counting down.
CTTCCGGCCCTGTCTCAAATCCGGCCAGCGCAATGTCGACCAGTTCGTGCACACCCTCGCCATGGGCGCCGGAAATGGCCTGGGGTTCTCCCAAGGCCAGTTCGTGAAACTCGGCGGTGGACACCGCCTGATTCATGCCCTCGGACTTGTTCACTGCCAGAAAGACCGGACAGCTTGCCTGCCGAAGTTTTTGTGCGATCACTTTGTCCTGCGGCGTCAGCCCCTGACGACCATCGACGAGAAACACGATGGCATCGGCTTCATCTATAGCCTGCAGGGTTTGGCGTGCCATTTCGTGCATGATGCCATCCTTGACGACTGGTTCCAGGCCACCGGTATCCACCACCAGATAGGGCTTGTCACCCATGCGCCCGCGCCCGTAATGGCGATCGCGCGTCAGTCCCGGCATATCATGGACCAGTGCGTCGCGAGACTTTGTCAGCCGGTTGAAGAGCGTTGACTTGCCGACATTGGGACGGCCAACAAGCACCAGAGTGGGTAACATTTGCGATCCAGGGTTCAGAAACAACAAAGGGCACGAAGTTCACATGAGATCAGGAGGCCTTCAATGCTGTCCAGCCTCTTGCAGTTTCTGTTTTGTGTCCTTAGTGTCCCTTACGGTTAAGTCTTAAATTAGAAATCATTTCAGCTTGAAAGCAGTTACCGTTCCCTTGACCGTCTGCACGGCAATTCCGGGGCCGATGTCCACCGGTGCAGAACGGATGGCTCCACCGTCTGCTTGCGCCCGTCCGACAAAGCTGCCGTCTTCGGTCGAAATCACATGGACATAGCCTTCAAAATCGCCCACCACAATGACATTGCCCAAAGCCAGTGGAGCGGTCACGCCGCGATTGGCCAGCCTGTCCTGACGCCAGATCGCGCGACCGGTATCCTTGTCGTAGGCAGTGACTGCGCCCTTGTCGTCGGTCACGTACACATTCTGTTCGTCCATCGCCAGACCGGAGTCGCTGGATGTGTCCTTGTTCCAGATGCCTGTGCCATTGGACCGGTCAAAACAGGCCACCCTTCCCTGGTAAGCGACGGCACATACGCGTTTGGCATCCACCACCGGCCTGCCTGCCACGTCAGCCACACGTTCCAGCTCGGTTGCACCGTGCGGAATTGCCACGCTGGCTTCCCACAGTTGCGCACCATCTTTTGCGTTGATCGCCACCAGCTTGCCACCGGCAAATCCGGCGTAAATCACGTCATCCTTAAGTGCCAGCCCCTTGGAAATCTGCAAACTCAACAAGGGTAACTGACGGGTAAACAGCCATTTTCGGGTGCCATCGACAAATGAAAGGCCATGGATCTTGCCATCGCCGGTTCGCACCGCCACGATATCACCCGCCACCAGCGGAATACCGTCAACCTCGCTCGACAACTGGGACACCCAGCGCTTTTGACCGGTCATGCTGTCCAGCGCAAACAACTCACCCTTCAGGCTGCCTGCCAGCACCAGTCCACCGCCCGTCGCTGTGCCAGCGCTAATATTCTTGCCCAGATCCGTCTTCCAGTCCTCGTGCCCGTTCTGCACCTGGAAACGCTCCACAACGCCATTGCCACTCGCAGCGAACACACCATCGCCATCCATGGAGGGTTTGAGTGCCCCTTCCTCCATGTCACCAGTCGATTCCTGCCAGACCCGGGTCAACGTCATGCTGGGCTTGATCTCAGGCAGATCATTGGGCTTGATGGCCGTTTGTGAAGATCCAAACCAGCCACCTACCGTGCTGCAACCCGACACAGCCGTCACAAAAATCCCTGCCAGTATCACGGCAGTCCTCATTTTGCCGCCCCCCCGAGCGCATCGAGTTTCAGCCCGACCAGCTGACGCATCGGGCTCTTCTCGTCCAGTGCCTGATACGCTGCGTCATAGGCGGCCTTGGCTTCCTGGGCTTTGCCCTGAGCCAGCAACACATCGCCCTTCAGGTCGTTGAAGCGCGGGCCGAACGCGTCGGTGTGCGCGGCATTGAGTTGATTCATGGCTGCATCATATTGCCTGTCATCCAGCAACAGGCTGGCCAGACGCAACCGCGCCATATCCTTCAGTCCGGCTTCGCGTGTGTGTTCAACCGCCCACTCCAATTGTGCCTGTGCGCTCCTGGCGTCATGCTGACGCAGGTTCACGCCGGCGAGCATGAGGGCCGCCCGCGCCGCGTAGCCCGTGCCGGCATATTTGTCGATAATCATGCCACCGGCTTCACGAGCGACTTTGGCATCACCTGCTTCCACAGCCTGCATAAGCTTGGTATAAATGGCTTCTGCCTCAGCAGCCTGGGCGGCCTGATGGTTTTGCCACCACTGCCAGCCGGCCGCAACGGCCAATATGCCGGCAATACCTAACGAAACCAGATTTCCCCAGCGATGCCACCAGGCTTTCAGTTCATCAAGCTTTTCCTGTTCTTCCAGATCGAAGGCCATACCGGCTCCTAGCTCCTTTTCTTCATTAATTCTTCAATTTCAGCCACGGTCATTTGTGCCTGCTCTCTTTCTTCGCGCAGAGCCTTTACCGTCAACTTCCCAGCCGCTGCCTCTTCGTCACCCACGATCAGGGCATAGCGCGCGCCGCTGGCATCGGCCTTTTTCATCTGGGATTTGAAACTGCCGCCGCCCAGATGGTAAACCACCGTCAGACCTGCATTGCGCAGCCCGACCGCCGCCTGCCAGGCATGAGCACTGGCTGCTTCGCCGGCATGCACCAGATAGGCGTCGGAGGCCATCGCCGGAATCGGTGTCTGCGCGACTTCCATCAGCGCCAGCAGGCGTTCAATGCCCATGGCAAAGCCGCAGGCGGGAGCAGGCTTGCCACCCAGCTGTTCGACCAGTCCATCGTAGCGCCCACCAGCACACACCGTTCCCTGTGCTCCCAATTTATCTGTCACCCACTCGAACACGGTGCGATTGTAATAATCCAGCCCGCGTACCAGCCTGGTGTTGATTTCAAATTCGATGCCCACCGCGCGCACCCACTTCTGTACGGCGTCAAAATGAATCAGCGAGGGCTCGTCCAGGTCATCCAGCAGCTTGGGCGCCGCATTCACCAAATCCTGCAAGGCCGGGTTCTTTGTGTCCAGAATGCGCAGTGGATTGGTATGCAAACGCCGTTTTGCTTCCTCATCCAGGATGTCAACATTGGATTCCAGATAGATGATCAGCCGTTCCCGGTGGCGACGTCTCGCTTCCCTGTCTCCAAGCGTATTGAGTTGAAGCATGGGCTGGATCCCGAGGCGTTTCCAAAGATCGGCACCCATCAGAATATGTTCGGCATCCACCTCCGGGCTGTCGAAGCCAAACGTTTCCACCCCCACCTGATGGAACTGCCGATAACGCCCTTTTTGCGGACGCTCGTGACGGAACATCGGGCCGGCGTACCAAAGCCGTTTACCCCCGTCATAGAGCAGGTTGTGCTGGATAACCGCGCGCACACAGGACGCGGTGCCCTCCGGTCGCAGGGTCAGCGATTCACCGTTGAGTTCATCGATAAAGGTGTACATCTCCTTTTCAACGATGTCCGTCACTTCGCCAATTGCACGCTCGAACAGCCCCGTCTGTTCCAGAATCGGCATGCGCATTTCCCGGTAGCCATAGGCGGCGAGCCAGTCCTGCACCGTGCGCTCGACGAACTGCCAGGCCGGTCCCTGATCCGGCAACATGTCGTTCATGCCGCGGACTGCCTGCAGTTTCATGAAGCAGTCCTTTGCGTCCCGTATGTCCGCCGCACATAGTCCTCGACGATCGCCTGAAATTCCTGGGCAATGCGTTCGCCCTTCAGTGTCACTGTCTTCTTTCCATCGACATACACCGGCGCCACGGGCACTTCACCGGTACCGGGCAGGGAAATGCCGATATTGGCATGCTTGGATTCGCCCGGGCCGTTGACCACGCAGCCCATCACCGCCACGTTCATGGTCTCCACTCCCGGATAATGACTGCGCCACACCGGCATCTGCTCGCGCAGATAGGTCTGAATATCCTGCGCGAGTTCCTGAAACACGGTTGAAGTGGTCCGGCCACAGCCCGGGCAGGCCACCACCATCGGCGTGAAGGCCCGCAATCCCATGGTCTGCAAAATTTCCTGCGCAACGACGACTTCCCGGGTCCGGTCGCCACCCGGTTCGGGCGTCAGGGAAATCCGGATCGTGTCGCCGATGCCTTGCTGCAGCAATACTGCAAGCGCAGCGGTTGATGCCACTATACCCTTGGAGCCCATGCCCGCCTCGGTCAGCCCGAGATGGAGCGGGTAATCACACTGCCCGGCCAGATCCTGATACACGGCGATCAGGTCTTGAACCCCGCTCATCTTGCACGACAGGATGACGTGATCACCCGGCAGGCCCAGTTCCTCGGCGCGCCGGGCCGACTCCAGCGCGGAAGCCACCATGGCGCGTCGCATTACCGCGTCGGCGTCTTCCGGCTCGGCCCGCTTCGCATTCTCGTCCATCAGGCGAATCGCCAGTTCCTGATCCAGGCTGCCCCAATTCACGCCTATGCGTACCGGCTTGTCGAAACGACAGGCGATTTCAATCAGGCTGGCAAACTGTTCGTCGCGTTTTTGCCCGCGTCCCACGTTGCCGGGATTGATGCGCAGCTTGGCCAATGCTTCGGCGCATTCCGGCACCTGGGCTAACAGCTTGTGGCCATTGAAATGAAAGTCGCCAATCAGCGGTACATTGACGCCAGCTGCATCCAGTTCTTCGCGGATCGACGGCACCGCCTGAGCGGACTCGATATTGTTCACCGTCACCCGCACCAGTTCCGAGCCCGCCCGCGCCAGTTCCGTGACCTGCTTCACCGTTCCGGCGATATCGGCAGTATCGGTGTTGGTCATGGACTGCACCACGATGGGCGCGCCGCCACCGACCCGCACATGGCCGATTCTGGCCTGCCGGGTGTTACGGCGAGAAGGAGCGGAGTTGTTCATTTACTCCTCTAGGTTGAAACGGGCAACCTTGACGTCAATGTAGGGCGTCAGGTCCAGCGGCCGGCCATTATAGGTCATGCGCACATGCGCCGCGTTGCCGATCACGAAACTGAACGGCGGCATTCCGGTCAGCGTCACGCTGGTTCCGGCCACGCCCAGTTTATGGAACAACACACGGCCACTATCCTCGTTGACTTCCACCCAGGCATCTTCATCGAAATACAGCTTGATGTTTGACAGAGTTGGGGGCGCGCCGCCTTCATCCTGTTCACTATTCGTCGGCGCCGGGTTGGCTGGGGGAATTGGTGCAATCGTGATGGCGCTGTCCGGCACCGGTGGTTCCGCTGTTGCTGTGGTCTTTGCTGTTGCTTTTACCTCTCCTGCTGATTTGGTCTCTGCTGTTGCTGCGGGTTTGACCGGCTCCGTCTGAGCAGATGGAGCGGGCCCGGCAGCGGGCTGAAAAGGTTTCGCTGGCGTCGTGACCGGCACAACCGGAGCAGGTGCCACCGACGCAGACTCCTCGCCACTGTTCAACCACAGATACAGTCCGACGGGGATGGCAATTACCACAACGAGTAAAACCAGTGCAGCCAATACCCATGGCGAGGTCATCAGCGTCTGCGGTTGCACCAGCGGAAGGTTCTCGATCTTTTGCGGCTCCTCCAGTCCGACATCGTCCAAACGCGCAACTATTGCCTCTGCATCAAGACCCAGCATGCGAGCATAGTTGCGAACAAAGCCGCGCGCATACACCGGTTGCCCCAGCATGGCAAAATCATCCTCTTCCATCGCGCTCACCTGACGGTTCATCAGATGCAAACGCAATGCAGCCTGTTCGAGGGTAAGCGCCTGGGCCTCCCGCGCCGTTTTAAGCTCGGCACCGACCGATTGAACTTCAGCATTCATTCATATTGTCCTGAAGTCATCAGATTGTCTTCATGCGAATCTGGAAAACTCTTGTGCAGCTGGGCGGCAAATTCCGCCTGTTTGTCCTTGTCACCCAGCTTGCGCTCCAGTTGGACGCCCAGCCACAAGCTCTCTGCCGTTGCAGGCGCCACATCGTGATAGCGTGTCAACAACCGCAGTGATTCTTCCAGCTTTGCCTGCTTGTATTTCAGCTTGGCCAGGCTCAGCAATGCCAGGGGATAATCAGGTTGAAGTTTCAGTGCCTTGATGAAGCTCGCTTCGGCCTTTGCCATCTCACCTTTCTTCTCGTTGCACAGGCCCGCGTTGCTCATGGACTTTTCAGGCGTGGAATACAGCGGATTGCGCAGCGCATCAGTAAACTGCGCCAGGCCTTCGTCGTAGCGGCCGCGTGTGCAGAGGAACCAGCCATAGTTATTGTGCGCCTCGGAATCAGCACGATCCAGCTCCACCGCCTTGCGGAAGTTTTCCTCCGCCAGCTGATCTTCGGCCAGTTCCATGTAGATCAGTCCCAAAACGTTGTAGGCCGGGCCATAGCGACTGTCCTCACTGATGGCTTTTCGCACATTTTCCAGGGCGACCTTGAACTGGCCGCGCTGAAAATATGCTGCAGACAAATCGGTGAACACCCTGGCCTTCTGCGCCGTACTCGAAAGTGGCTGTGTGCCTTCTGCTCCAGGTGAAGAGCCTGCGTTGTCGCGGACCGACATCTGGCTGCAGGCACAGAGTCCTGCTGCCAATGCCGTAATCGCTATTGTCAGCACGCGCCTCATATGGTCGCCTCCGTTAAGTTGCCGGTTAACTGAATGTCATCGCGTCGGCGACCGACGGCATTCGCGGGCGTGCACATCCCCACTGCGTGGGGAACCGGCGTAACGCTTGTGCCTGCGAAGCTGCACAGCGGAGCCGGTTCATTGCGGCGCTCCATCGGCGCACGTTCCGAGGCGCTACGTTTCCGCGCCGCCTGCTTACTGCTCATGCCGTCGCCTCCCTGTTGATTCGCTTCATTACCCGGCCGGTCTTGTCCGCCACCTGACCGGCCAACTGGCCGCAGGCCGCATCAATGTCATCGCCCCGCGTCTTGCGCGTGGTCACCACATAACCGGCCTCTTGCAGGATTTCGCGAAATGCGCGCTGCGATTCCGTCCCGCTCTTCTCGTAACCCGAATCGGCGAACGGATTGAACGGAATCAGGTTGAACTTGCACGGCACTTCCCGCACCAGCGCCGTCAATTGCCGCGCATGCTCGGGCTTGTCGTTCACGCCTGCCAGCATGACATATTCGAAGGTGACGAAGTCACGCGGTGCCACCGTCAGGTACCGCCTGCACGCTGCCATCAATTCCTGCAGCGGATACTTCCTGTTGATCGGCACAATCTCGTCGCGCAATTTATCATTGGGCGCATGGAGACTCACCGCCAGCGCAACCGGGCAGCGCTCGGCCATCCGGTCCATCGCAGGCACCAGGCCAGAGGTGGACACCGTCACGCGGCGGCGCGACAGACCATAGGCATGATCATCCAGCATGATATCCAGCGCGGTCACCACGTTGTCGAAATTGGCCAAGGGTTCACCCATGCCCATCATCACCACATTGGTCACGGGACGATCCCCGTAGCCGGCTTTCCTCAGTTCGCGATTGGCATGCCATAACTGGCCAATGATTTCCGCTACGGTCAGGTTGCGATTGAAACCCTGCCGGCCGGTGGAACAGAACGTGCACTCCAGCGCGCAGCCGACCTGGGAAGAGATGCAAAGCGTTCCCCGGTAACGCAGTTTGTCTTCATCCGCATCAGCCGGCTCGCCACACGAAGGTGCACCGTGCCTGCGCTTCTTGCCATCAGGGAAGGCCGCGCCAACTTCTGCTTCGCCAGAAGGGTGCAGGGTGTTGCAGCCCGGTTCGGAGTCACATCCCCGCTCTGCGTGGCCCCTGCTCTGCCCCGCACGGTCTGCCCCCTCGGGGATAAACACCGTCTCGATGCCGTTGCCGACACCCACATCAAACAGCCACTTGCGCGTGCTGTCGGTCGACACCTTGTCCGCCTTCACTGCCAGCCCGCGCACTTCGGCCACCTGCGCCAGCTTTTCGCGCAGGCTTTTGGCCAGGTCCGTCATCCGTGCGAAGTCGCTTTCGCCTTGCTGGTGGATCCAGCGGAAGACCTGTCTGGCGCGAAACGGCTTCTCACCCAGTTCGGTGAACCATACCGTCAGGCCGGGGAGATCGAAATCCAGCAGGTTGACCAAATTCATCCCTTATTCGTAGTTGCAAGGAGCAAAAAGACGCAGCAGCGAGCCAAAACAGAACTCGATCGGCCACAGTCCGCAAGCCTTCAGGCGGCGCTCGCGACAGCAGCTTCGTCTTAGTGCGGGCACAGCTCGGTGCTCGCAAAAAAGTACGCGATTTCAACCGCCGCGGTTTCCGGTGCATCGGAACCGTGCACGGCATTGGCATCCACGCTTTGGGCAAAATCGGCGCGGATGGTTCCCGCTTCAGCTTTCTTCGGGTCGGTGGCCCCCATCAGCTCGCGGTTCTTGGCAATCGCGCTCTCGCCTTCCAGCACCTGGATCATCACCGGGCCGGAAATCATGAATTCCACCAGGTCCTTGAAGAAAGGGCGCTCACGGTGCACCGCGTAAAATTTCTCTGCTTCGCGGCGCGACAGATGCTTCATCCTGGCCGCCACCACCTTCAGACCGTTGGTCTCAAAGCGTGAATAGATCTTGCCAATCACGTTTTTGCCCACGGCATCGGGTTTGATAATGGAAAGAGTGCGTTCAATTGCCATGCTTAAACTCCGGTTAGTCATAAAAAAGGCTTGAAAATTAGCCTGTTAGTATAACCCGGCTGAGGTTCCCTGTCTTGGCGTGCAAGGCTGCCGGAGATGCTGCATATGCCAGCCGCCAACACTGCCCATGCGGGCAAATGCAGCACGCGGTAAACTGGCTACCCGATTGCCGCCACACCTGCCGAGGTTCACCATGAAAATGCTCCTGCTGATTGCCCACGGAAGCCGCCGCGAAGCCTCCAACGACGAAGTTCGCCAGCTCGTTGCGCGCCTGCGCGAGACAAACCATCCAGGCTTCGCCGGGGTCGAAACCGCCTTTCTGGAACTGGCCGCTCCCTCAATCGACGAAGGCCTGGCCGCTTGCGTGGCCGCCGGCGCCAGCGAAATCGTGGTGTTTCCGTATTTTCTGGCAGCCGGCACTCACGTGGCGAGCGACATACCCGAAGAAGTCCGTGCCTTCCAGGCGCAACACCCCAACATCAGGATCAGCATTACCCGCCACCTGGGCGACTCTGACCTGCTGCCCCAGGCTATTTTGCAAGTGGCCAATTCAGGTTAGGCTGCTGACGATGGGACAACCCGCTCGCCTGCTTGCAGCGCTTGGCGTGCTGCTGCTATCCGCCTGCACCGGCATACCCGAAGGGCTGAAGCCGGTAGAAGGTTTCGACCTTCATCGCTACCTGGGCCAATGGTATGAAATCGTGCGGCTGGACCACAGCTTCGAGCGCGGCCTCAACAATGTCACCGCCACCTACACCCTGCGCAAAGACGGCGGCATCGATGTCACCAATCGTGGCTATGACCCTAAACGCAGCCAATGGCAGGAAGCAAAGGGCCGCGCTTACTTTTTAGGCAGTCCGCTAACGGCCAGTCTGAAAGTCTCATTCTTTCGCCCGTTTTACGGCGGCTACCACGTTATAGGCCTGGACCGCGAAGCCTATCGCTATGCTCTGGTAAGCGGGCCCACGCGCGACTATCTCTGGATACTGGCACGCGACAAGCAAATGCCCGAAGCCGTGCTCAGATCACTGGTCGCCCAGGCCAGGCAGGCCGGTTTTGCCACCCAGAACCTGATCTACGTCAAACAGGACCGATGACCCCGTTGCCGCCCGCAGCAACAGGCTGAAAATAGCGCATGTGATAGACGCACACAGGTCACGTGTGAGCCCCATCTGCAGGATTCAAGTTGAAACACAGGCTGGCTCCGCGCCCCTCTGTGTTCCCGGTCGCATGATGGAAATGGCTGAATCAGCGTTCTCTTCGGCAATCGCCCACGAAGCCCGCGGGCGACACGGCCGTCCGCCCGTCAACCCGGCACACCCTGCTTGTCCCGGACGCCGACGCCGAACCAATGAATCCGGTCACTCCATTTGTTACATATTTCTTAAACAATTAGATGTTAGCCTTGGCGAACCGCACGATAGGCAGCCAGATTGAAAGCAGAACACGCCCACATCGCCGAGCGATTGATTCCTGCCCTGACTTCGCTCAGGGAAAGCGCCCTGGCACTCGAGGCCACGTATCAGGATCAGATCGACCAAGCGCATCCCGACTATCGGGACAGCGCACGCAACTTGTTGCATTACGTCTCGCTGCGGCAGTGCGACATCCGCTCGCTACAAGACGACCTCGCCCAGCTGGGCCTGAGCCGGCTGGGCCAGGCCGAGGCACATGTCATGGACAGCCTCAATGCGATTCTGGTCGCGCTGCACGCCCTGGCAGGCCATGCGCTCCCGGAGATCAAGCCCTGCGCTGGTGACATGACCGCCGGCTCAACCCTGCTCAACGCCCACAGCCGGGCTCTGCTCGGCGTGCCGACCGGCAAACGCGCAACGCGCATCATGGTAACCCTGCCATCGGAAGCAGCCGCGGACTCCGCGATGCTCGAACGATTGCTGCGGGCCGGCATGGACGTGGTTCGTATCAACTGCGCCCACGACGCGCCCGCTACCTGGCTGGCCATGATTCGCAACCTGCGTGCAGCCGAACGCACCACCGGCCGCTCTTGCCACATCCATGTCGACCTGGCCGGACCCAAGTTGCGCACCGGCCCATTAAAGCCCATCGCGCGCCTCATCGAATTCAAGCCGCAGCGCGATGCCTTTGGTCGCGTCATGCAACCGGCGCGTGTGTGGCTCACCGCGAGTGAAGAGCCCGAACCTCCAATCAACGCAGGTGATCCCGTGCTGCCGCTAGAACGCAACTTCATCCAGTTGATCGAGCCAGGCGACATGATCGTGTTGGAGGACACGCGCGGCAGCCGCCGCTACTTGAAGGTGGCAGAACAAATCGGTCAGTCATGGCTGGCGCTGTGCGATCAGCACGTGCATCTGGAAGAAGGTGCCGCCTGCACCCTGCTGCGCGATGACTCGCCCGTCGTTCACAGCGCCGCCGGCCCGCTGCCGGAGGTCATACTGCCGCTGCTGCTAAAGGTGGGTGATCACCTGATGCTCACCCCCGGCGACCGGCCTGGCCATGCTGCCGAATATGATGCCGGCGGCCGCCTGGTGAAACTGCCCTCCATCCCCTGCACCCTGGCTGCCGTGTTCAGGGCCGCCCAACCCGGCCAGCCCATCTGGTTCGACGACGGCAGGATCGGCGGGCGTATTGTGTCCAATACCGGCGATGCAGTGGAAATTGAAATCACCCATGCCGCCCCCAAGGGCAGCAGGTTGCGCCCCGAAAAGGGCATCAACCTGCCCGACACCGATCTGGACATTCCCGCGCTGACCGAAAAGGACCTGGCCGATCTGCGCGTGCTTGCGCCCCACATCGACATGGTGGGCTTGTCATTCCTGCGCAGCGAACAGGACGTGATCGATCTGCATGCCCAGCTTGCGCAAGTCAACGCCCGCCATCTGGGTACCGTACTCAAGATCGAAACCCGGCAGGCCTTCGAACACCTGCCGTTGATTTTGCTGACCGCCTTGCGCCAGCCCCCCGTGGGCCTCATGGTGGCGCGCGGTGACCTGGCCGTGGAAATCGGCTTTGAACGGCTGGCCGAAGTACAGGAAGAAATCCTCTGGCTCGGCGAAGCCGCCCATGCCCCGGTCATCTGGGCCACCCAGGTGCTCGAATCCATGGCCAAGCGCGGCCTGCCCACACGGGCAGAAGTATCGGATGCCGCCAAAGGCATCCGCGCCGAATGCGTCATGCTCAACAAGGGCCCCTATCTGGTGGAAACCCTGGCCTTTCTCAATGGGGTGCTCGAACGCATGAGCGGCCTGCAGTCCAAACATCGCCCCATGCTGCGCCGCCTGGCCGTTTGCACCCTGCCTGCCAGCGAGCCCAAAGCGCAGGAGATGCAGGCCGAGCCTGCCGCCTGAGCGGCCTTTGCATAAATTTTATAAATAACAGTAGCAACTTTTCATTATTACCTGTACTCTGTTGGCAATCTGTAGGATTCAAGTAGTAAATGCGGCACCTGTGGTTGACAATTTTTTCCTTGATTTCAATAGATTCGGGCATTTGCCCAAAGGGCCTGAACGGGCCCTTGATTAAATCTTTTTAAGGAAAACTTAAATGCAAACAGGTACTGTAAAGTGGTTCAATGATTCCAAAGGCTTTGGCTTTATTACTCCGGACGGCGGCGGCGAAGATCTCTTCGCGCATTTCTCCGAAATCCGCTCCGATGGATTCAAATCACTCAAGGAAAACCAAAAGGTGAGCTTTGAAGTGACCCAGGGTCCCAAAGGCAAACAGGCAGCGAACATCCAAATCGCCTAAGCGATTTCGCTACGCAAACAAGAACCCCGGCGTGCCGGGGTTTTTTTATTCCGGTTCCTCGTCGGGCGATACCGCCGAGGAACCAGGGTAGCTTAAAAGCGTCACAGGCGATTGCTATAATTTGCCCAGCACTGACAGCTGTAAACTCATGCCGCACCGTCTCCATACCATGCAGGAAAGCATTGCCGCCCAGCGCGAAGCGCTGAAATGCATGCTGCAGGACAAACTTGCCGCCGCCGCCCAGGCCTGCGGCCCGGTGTGGGGCGACCGCCAGGCCCTTGATGCCGCGCTCACCCATGCGTTTGCCCAGCTGCCCGCGTGCACATACATGTATGCGCTGGATACGAACGCCATTCAGGTCAGCGACAACATCTGCCGCGAAGGCATCATCGAATCCGACTTCGGCCGCGACCGCTCCGATCGCCCCTACATGAACGAGCGCGTGCCCAGCGAAGGCTTTCTGCTGTCGCAGGCTTATATCAGCCTGCGGGTAAAGCGCCCCTCGCTCACCGCCATCCAGCTGGTACGCGATGCGAGCGGACGCGTGCTGGGTTTTGTCGGTGCCGACTTCGACCTGCGCGACCTGCCCATCACCGGTGAAATGTACGACGAGCCCAAATACTGGCGCCAGCTCAAGGGCGACCCCGCCATCCGCGGCAGCGTCTTTCAGCAGACCCGGGATGACAGCCAGATGGACCAGAACATCGACACGGTGCTCGGCGTGATTGAAGAACTGATGACCGAACGTGGCGTTTACCACATCATGCTGCACTTCTCCAGCAGCCGGGCCGTCATCTGGCTGTTCGACGACCCTTACCGCTATCGTCTGCTCGACATCGACGCACTCATCCACCCCGACACCTGTCTGGCCTACCCCAAGCGTCCTTATCCGGCCGACGCCCTTGTACCGCGTGACAAAATCCCCGCCGTACTCGACAGCCTGCGAGCCCTGCGCTTCATGGACGAAATGTTCTATCTGCGCAGCGGCACGCTCAACATCTTCAACGGCATTGTCGGCCTGACCTTCTCATGCGATGGGTCACACTACCTGTCGTGGGATGAATTCCTCGGCAAAGGTGCCGACTTCTGGGCCAGGGGCAACGTGAACCTGGAAGCTTGCCCGGTTTAGCTTATTGACCCAGATGGATTCTCCAGTGACCCGTTGCTCTTCCTGCCGTTTGTGAGCTTTCCTTTTGCCACCGAATCAGGGGACAGAGCCTCTACCTGGTAACTTTATGTTACCGAACTAAACATGGTTGCCCCTGCAATTGGGGGCTTCAGAGCCGCTCACCTCTCGCAGCCATTTGTTTCAATTTCACCTCCCACAGCGACACGCAGCAAATACCACTTTTCCATGCATGTTCAGGCAGCGCGTATGGAAACATGCTGTTTTGTATGCATATTTAAACATATGCGTTTACAATTTATTATTATGTCGACACATCATCCTGTCATGTCGCTCTCGTCGACACAAATCGTCAACATGTTTACCAAACCTCAATAGATCGACATATCGCCTTGACATGTCGAATGCATCGACATAGGCTAACAACGTGTCGACAATAATTAAATTTGTGGCATGTATCCCTTGACAGCAAGTAAAACATAAACTATTATTCAGTCATAGGAGATTAAATCATGGCTGAAAAATACACCTTCAAACAGTTCCAATCCCAGTATCCAGACGATGATGCCTGTTTACTCTCCATCCTCAAAAGGCGCTATCAGGCAGAAGACGTTTGCCCGCATTGCGGGGTAATCGGAAAACTTACCCGCATTGAAGGCCGTCGCGCTTTTGCTTGTAAAGAAGGTTGCCATATCTACCCATGCGCCGGAACGGTATTCGAGAAGTCTAGCACTTCCCTGACGCTCTGGTTTCATGCCATGTATCTTATGACTGCCACCCGCAACGGCGTATCAGCCAAGGAACTGCAACGCCAGCTTGGAGTGACCTACAAATGCGCTTGGCGCATCGGGCATCAACTCCGTGAACTCATGGCCGCTAGGGACGCTGCCAATAACCCCAGCCCGCTCTCAGGTCATGTCGAGATTGACGAAACCTTTGTCGGCGGCAAGATCAAAGGCAAAGGACAGGGCAAGGGCGCATACATGCAGAATAAAACCACTGTCTTCGGTATGGTAGAGCGCGGCGGTGTGTTGCGTGGCAAGGTTGTTCCAAATGAACACAAGCAAACCTTGTTGCCCATCATTCAAGTCAATGTGTCCCCTGATGCGACTATTTCCACTGATACCCATAGGAGCTATCGCGGTCTAGGGAAACTTGGTTACGAGCATGAAGCTGTCAATCATCAGATCGAAGAATGGGTGCGCGGTAACTGCCACACCAATTCGATTGAGGGATTCTGGTCACACCTCAAGCGCGGCATCAGCAGCACTCATGTAAGCGTGTCAGGTAAGCACCTGCAAAAGTATGTCGGGGAATTTGTGTTCCGCTACAACAATCGCCAAACTCCGGCCGATATGTTCCAAAGGATGTTGGCTCAGATCAGCAAGTCTATTTCTTCTTAACGCCTAATACGGCGTCATCAAGCAACTGTTCAAACTGTTGCTTGTGTTCTTTTGAGCCTCTTTTGTCTGGCTCACCAACACTCTTTAACTTGTCGGGAGATTTAGGTTTCGTCTTCACTGATTTGGATTTCACTGATTTCCCTCCATCTATCAAGTGATGCCTTGAATAAAGCCCTTGCCTCAAGCTCATTTTCCCCTACTACCCCAATTCTCAGTGGGCAATCATCAGGGGTCAATGCCATATATGAACCACGCGGAAGACGAACAACCCTTGGTTCAATCAAATACGTCGTTTCCGTCATTTTACTTTTCCCGGACACTGAATATATCCAAATAGTAAACTATTTATCATTATTAATCAAATAGTTGTAGTTTACGGCTAGGCAAAGTAACGTGGTACGGTACACAAACATTATTTTCGTGTATTATGTCTGTACTTTGTTATTGGCGAGGTTTACGAAAATGCCGTTACAACCCTCAGGAATTGCTCCTTATGCTCCGTCAGCATCTATTCTTTCTGTGATTGAACGCGCTCGTGAGCGCGGATTGCCGACTCCTGTAACCAAAGAGGTATTGGGGCGCATCGGCATATCAGAAAGCCTAATCTCTCGTACATTACAAGCATTACAGCTGCTTGAGTTGATTAATGAAGATGGAACCTGGACTCAAAATCTTGAAAATCTAAGGCGCTGCCCCGAGCCTGAATTCCAGCCCCGATTAGCCGAAATTGTACGCTCTGTTTATGAGGATATTTTTTCATTTGTTGACCCGACTAAAGATAGTATCACTGTCATGCGTGACGCATTTCGGGCTTTCACACCCCATGGTCAGCAAGATCGAATGGTCACTTTATTCCTTGGACTATGCAAAAGATCTGGGATCATAAGTTCTGATTCAATTCCAAAGGGTGTACATCGGGGAAAGCGGCAGATAATCCAAAAAAAACCGACACCCCTAAAAACAACCGCGAAAACGAAAACAGTGGAGAAACATGATTTTATTGGGATATCAGGGCTACCACCACCTTTGGCCGGTTTGTTATCTGCATTACCGGTAAACGGGAACGGTTGGAGTCAGAATGATCGTGACCGCTTTCTAAAGGCTTTTGAGTCAATGCTTGACTACAGCATCCCAATACAAGATTCACAATCGTCTACTGATAAAAATGAATTAGGAGATGAGTCATGAGATAAATCAGCGGCTACGTCACCATTGTCACCGGAGCGTAGTCCAAATGAACAAGGCCCGTACAGGTAGATATGTCTTCGCGGACAAACCTGTGCGGGCCGGAGTGACACTACTTTCGGGGCGGGTTTGGTACGGCTGGCGACTCCTAATCACGAGGCCGAGGGTTCGATTCCCTTCCGCTCCATTTTTTATCAGTGTTTATTTTAGCATGAGGTCGAAAATGGATTTGGCTATTCCTGATGATCAATACAAAACGGCATATATTTCACTCTCAGCTGAAATAAATGTAATGACTACTGAGCAGATTATTGCCCTCGACGTGCCCCCTTTTTCAGTAGCAGTCTGATTTAGAGTCCATCGCTGCAAAGTGTAACCAAATTCTCCTGGGCTTGGCCCGGCGTGTGTCGCAAGGTGGATGCGAACACCGCTGGCGGCAGTCCC
>JBAUMF010000038.1:0-47807 GCA_049578545.1 Thiobacillaceae bacterium | reverse complement strand
TCAATCCCTTCCTCATCCAGAAGGAAATTCAACGTAAACTGAAGGCTATCTTCAAACTGCTTCGGTAACTATCCAATTTGAGACAACGAATCAGCCCTTCGGTAACGTTTTAACTTGAGGCAATACGCAGGGGTTTCTCACACTATCCACACAGGTTTGGCGATGCCGCGCAGGATTTTCAAGTAAGGGCCGTTTCGCCGGCAGCAAGCAAGCTCAGGCACGTCGGTCCGGGGTGATGCAAGAATGCATTTTCGCGGTCAATCGCTAGTTGCAATTCGGCTTGCTGGCTAAGCAATCTGGCGTCCTCACCATAATAGTCTGCGCGCAGCCTTGATGTCGTTGCGGGCTAACCGGCACGACGCAGCAATCCATCCCGCCCTTGACACTTGGAACTGATGCAATTGCAAGGCTTCAGTGTGAACGTTCGCGCGCTGCAATGCACGCGTCAATCGTAAGCTCCATGGGGTAAAACAGTCGGGCGAGTGATCAAGGGATTCCTGATCTATTGAAACTTGCTTTGCTTAGCGCCCAGTCTTCATGGCGCTGAAAAACTCGTCGTTGTTCTTGGTAGCGCGGACTTTGTCCAGCAGGAATTCCATCGCATCCAGATCGTCCATCGGATATAACAGTTTGCGCAGCACCCAGACCTTTTGCAGTATGCCATGCTCCATGAGCAGTTCTTCACGTCGTGTGCCGGAGCGGTTGACGTTGAGAGCTGGGTATATTCGCTTTTCCGCCATGCGACGGTCAAGATGGATTTCCATGTTGCCGGTGCCCTTGAATTCTTCATAGATCACATCATCCATGCGTGATCCGGTTTCGATCAGGGCGGTGGCGAGGATGGTAAGGCTGCCGCCTTCTTCAATATTGCGAGCTGCACCGAAAAAACGTTTGGGCTTTTGCAGGGCATTGGCGTCGACCCCGCCGGTGAGGACCTTGCCGGAGGAAGGCTGAACCGTATTGTAGGCGCGCGCCAGACGGGTTATGGAATCGAGCAGAATGACGACGTCCTTCTTGTGTTCGACCAGGCGCTTGGCTTTCTCGATGACCATTTCAGCCACCTGAACATGGCGGGAGGCGGGCTCGTCAAAAGTGGATGCGACAACTTCGCCGCGCACGGTACGGGACATTTCTGTCACCTCTTCGGGACGTTCATCGATCAGCAGCACGATGAGTTCAACATCCGGGTGGTTGGAGGTGATGGCATGGGCCATGTGTTGCAGCATGATGGTCTTGCCGGATTTGGGTGGAGACACTATAAGGCCGCGCTGACCTTTGCCGATGGGGGCGATGATATCGATGATACGGCTGGTGATGTTCTCCTCGGCACGGATGTCGCGCTCCAGCTTCAGCGGCTTGTCCGGATGCAGCGGGGTAAGGTTTTCGAACAGGATCTTGTTCTTGGTGTTTTCCGGCGCCTCGCTGTTGACGGTATCCAGCTTGGTCATGGCGAAGTAGCGTTCGCCATCCTTGGGGGTGCGGATTTCGCCGTCGACTGTATCGCCGGAATGCAGGTGGAAACGGCGAATCTGGCTGGGGCTGACATAAATGTCATCGGGGCTGGCCAGGTAGGACGTATCGGGCGATCTTAAAAAGCCGTAGCCGTCCGGCAGTACCTCCAGCACCCCGCCGCCGTATATGCTTTCACCCTTTTTCGCATGGTTCTTGAGCAGTGCGAAAATGAGCTCCTGCTTACGCATCCGGTTGGCATTTTCGATACCGTTGGTCAGGGCCATGTCGACCAGTTCGGTTACGGGATGTTGTTTGATTTCGGAAAGGCGCATGGAGTAAACCTGTGGAGCCGTGTAGGCGGAGAAGAAGAAAAGTTGGGTTGGAAAGACCGTCTGCCGGGTACTGCCCTGGAAGGGGCTGTCAGAACCCCGGCGACGTTTGTTATGGTTTCAGGTTAGCGGGCTTAGATGTTGCTGTCAACAAAAGCCGTCAACTGGGACTTCGACAGGGCGCCGACCTTGGTGGCCTCTACATTGCCGTTCTTGAAGATCATCAGGGTAGGAATGCCGCGGATACCGAATTTGGGCGGGGTGGCCTGGTTTTCGTCGATGTTGAGCTTGCAAACCTTGATGCGACCGGCGTATTCGCGCGCAACCTCGTCCAGCACAGGGGATATCATCTTGCACGGGCCGCACCAGTCAGCCCAGTAGTCGACCAGTACGGGCAGACCCGCTTGCAGGACTTCCTGCTCGAATGTTGCATCGGATACATAGTGTATGTGTTCGCTCATTGTGTTCTCACGGTGAAGCACGCGGGGCCGGAAAGAGATTAAACCCTGAAACGCGCGGGCCTACATGTATTGAATAGGGTTGGAAGAGGTTTGTGTTTTCACACTCGCCACCTATCGTAAAAGAGGTGGGCCAGTACATCAATATTTGATCAACGGCTAAATGCTAGTCCAGGCCGGGGCCAATTTCAAGAGGGCAAATATGTTCCATAACCGTCTCGATGCAGCAGAAAGGCTTGCCCAAGCCCTTAGCCAGTATCAGGGGAAGAATCCGCTGGTGCTGGGAATTCCTCGCGGGGCCGTACCGATGGCCCGCCATATCGCCACAACACTTGGGGGCGAAGTGGACGTTGTGCTGGTTCGCAAGCTCACTTCACCTTACAACCCGGAATTTGCTCTGGGCGCGGTCGATGAGTCCGGCTGGATGTTCGTCGGCGATCATGCTGCCCATTATGGTGGTACGCCCGAGTATCTGGAAGAGGAAAAAGCACGTCAGCTGGAAACCATGCGGCAACGGCGGGGCCAATATACCCCTATCCGTCCGCCCTTCGATCCGGCCGGGCGCATCGTTATTGTGGTCGATGACGGGCTGGCCACCGGCAGTACCATGATTGCTGCGCTGCATGCCCTGCGCGCAAAGAAGCCCGCCCGCGTGATCTGTGCGGTTCCCGTCGCTCCCCCGGATACTGTCGAAAAAGTTGCAAACTATTGCGACGAAATGGTCTGTCTGGAAACGCCCTGGGCATTTCAGGCGGTGGGCCAGTTTTACCAGGAGTTTCCCCAGGTCAGCGACGAGGAAGTCGTCGCCGCTCTGGCAAACTGATCATTCCTGCCCGGGCAAATGGCGTGCAAACCACGCTGCCGCCAGAGCGGCTGCCGCTTCCAGGGTGCCGGGCTCTTCAAACAGGTGCGTGGCGTTGGGGACAATGGCGAAATCCCTGACGCAATTGAGTTCTGCATAGGCAAGCTGGTTGAGTTCCAGCACCTCTGTATCCCAACCCCCGACAATGAACAAAGTAGGCGCTTGCACTCCGCGCAAGGCATTCAGACTCGCCAGGTCGGGGCGGCCACCGCGGGAAACCACTGCACGAATTGCTTTGCCTTGTCGAAAAGCAGCGTCCAATGCCGCCGCTGCTCCGGTGCTGGCACCAAAATAGCCCACCGGCAGCGCGCGGGTGGCATCTTGACTCCGGATCCATGTCGTTGCCGCGACCAGTCGTTCGGTTAGTAATTCGATATCGAAACGTCGGGCATAATCCGTGTCTTCTTCAACCGAAAGCAAATCCATCAACAGGGTGCCTAGCCTCCGGTCTCGCAACACCCCGGCCACATAGTTATTGCGCGGTGAATGACGGCTGCTGCCGCTGCCATGGGCGAATAACACCAAACCCCGGGCATCCTCAGGAAGTTGAAGGCGTCCTTCAATGGAAACTCCATTTACCGGGATATTTTCAACCCGGTCATAGCTTAAGGTTTCCATAAATCAGGGCCTCATGGCTGGGCGGGGTAGATCTTGATAGGGATGCGGCGGCGGCCAAAACTTCCCGCTCCCGCGCCGAAACACCCGGCAATGGGTGAACCGCAATCGGGACAATGGCCATTTTCCGTGAGGCGATAGGAGAGAATCTCATGCCAGTCCCGCACGATGACAGGCTTGCTGCACGATGGGCAATAGGTTGTTCCGCCTTCGGCGTCGTACACATTGCCGGTATAGACATGGTTCAGGCCCGCATCCAGCGCGATCTTGCGCGCACGAGTGAGCGTAGCGGGTGGTGTGGCTGTCACTTCCGCCAGTTTGTAGTCGGGATGGAATGCGGTGAAGTGCAGGGGCACATCCGGTCCCAGTTCTTTCATGATCCAGGTGCTCATGGCGCCGATTTCCTCATCCGTGTCATTGTGTCCCGGAATGAGCAGCGTTGTGAGTTCGAACCACACCCCGGTTTCATGCTTGAGATAAACCAGGGTGTCAAGGACGGGCTGCAGGTGCGCGCCGGTTAGCTTGAAATAGAACGCATCGGTGAACGCCTTGAGATCGACGTTAGCTGCGTCCATTTTGGCGAAAAACTCACGTGCCGGTGCCGCATGAATATAACCGGCGGTCACCGCCACGGTCTTGATGCCTCGGGCATGACAGGCATCGGCAACATCCATCGCATACTCGGCAAAAATGACCGGATCGTTATAGGTAAAGGCGACACTTTCGCAGCCGTATTCAGCCGCGGCCTGGGCAATCGCCTCTGGACTGGCCTGATCCATCAGACGGTCCATGTCGCGCGATTTGGAAATGTCCCAGTTCTGGCAGAACTTGCATGCCAGATTGCAGCCTGCTGTGCCGAAAGACAGGATGGAACTGCCTGGATAAAAATGGTTAAGCGGCTTTTTTTCGATCGGATCGATGCAAAAACCGGAGGAGCGACCATAAGTGGTCAGCACAATCTGGTCACCCAGACGCTCGCGTACAAAGCAGGCGCCGCGCTGGCCCTCGTTCAGCTTGCAGTCACGCGGACACAGATCGCACTGAATGCGGCCATCATCGAGGCGATGCCACCAGCGGCCGGGATAGGCTGACTCAGTCAGCGGGGGCTGAAAGGTTTCTTCACCGGGGAACATCGGCTTCCTTCCATTTCTGCACGCCATATCTGGAAAGCCGCAAACCGTCCGCCCAGAAATCCGCTGCCAGGCCAGCCTTGCGCTTCAAGTGCATCAGGAACTGATATGGGTCAGGCAACTGCTCCCACACTTGCGGCAGGAAGGTCGAGCGATGCCGGCCATACTCCAGCACCACCCCATCAATATGGGGGCGCAGCCGGGCCATGGCTTCAGCCTCGGTTTCAACCGCCATGGGCTCGGGAATGGAAAGCAGTGAAACCTCCAGGCTGACCATGGTGAATTCTTCCTCTCGCACCGGCGAAAACCGTGGGTCGCGGAACGCCGCCGCACGGGCGTTTTGCCTCACATCTTCAATCAGCGGTCGATATGCCTCCAGCGTGCCGATGCAGCCCCGCAATTCACCGTATTTGGTCAGGGTTACGAAGGTGGCGCCTTGGGCTGTCAACCAGGGTTCCGCCTGTGCAGGTGTGAGTTCAAACTCCAAACCCAGGGATTCGGCGATCTCGGCCCTGGCCACATCGAGCAAGACAGCGCCTTCAAACTGCCGGCGGTATTCAATGGACATGGTCGTCAAGCGAGGTAAATGCGATGGCGGCATAGCCCACGACCCGACCCTTGTCACCTGCGGTATCGCCGGAATTACGCAAATCCAGCAGATGGGGCGTCAACCCTTTTTCTCTTGCAAGCCGAAGCAGTCCATTCAAAGGCGTGGCGCCGCAAGCCTGTTCGTGATCAAGCGAATCGTGCAAGGCGAGAATGTTTTGAACCGTGCGGCCATCGATCCGGGCTGCTTCGTCGTACGGGTGGTAATGCGACAGGTCGGAACTCACCAGAATCAGCGTTTCCTCCCCGCCCCACAAGCTCTCCAACACTTGTGCGACTTCCTGGGTGCTGGCATGCCCAACGGCCAGCGGCACCAGCTTGAAGTCCTTCAGTAAAGATTGCAGAAATGGCAGCTGTACTTCCAGCGCGTGTTCCATTTCATGTGCCCGATCGCTTTGCACCACCTGCGGCAAGTCCAGAATCTGGCCAATGGCGGCCTGGTCGAGCGGCACGCTGCCGAGGGGCGACGAAAAGGCTGTCACCGTTGGAACCGCCAGCCCGTGAATGGCGACCCGGTGGGTGGGGCCAAGCAGAACCACACGGCGTATGGTATCAGCCCTGCCCTGCAACGTGCGGTATGCCGTTGCCGCAATTGGACCGGAATACACATAACCAGCATGTGGCACTACCAGGGCCTTGGCCCCGATAATGTTATTTGGCGCCGCCGCAAGCAATGCGCCCACATCGGCCGACAGCTGACGTGGGTCACCTTCATAAAATAAGCCTGCTACCGCTGGCGTTCGAATAGATTGAGCAAACATGCCTTTCCAAATGGGGCCGAACGCAGCAAATGCAAGTGTCAAAGAACAGCGTAATCCGCCAGCAATCCAGGCAGTTCCCGCTCACTCGCGCTGGTGTAGTCCCTATCGACACTGCCCGTGACCATTTTGCTCACCTGACTGGGCAAGTGTTGCTTCAGCAAGCCGTGAAAGGGCGAAGAAGCCGCCAGAATCAGGCGCTCATAGAGGCCTTTTGAGCGTCCCTCTTCCAGCATGCCTGCAAGATGCCTGGCAAAGTGATCGGCTGCGTTCTGTTTGGGGTCCATATGCTGCACGAAAGCCCCCCTGCCGTTGCCGTGACCCTGGTAATGCCCAGGCCGGTCGCTCACCAGTTCACTGCCTTTTTCCCTGCTTTCCGGATGGGTGAACTCCTTTACCAACTCGACACCCTTGTTGGGCCCCTGATTTGCATATAATTTGGCTTGCGCGGCATTTGCAACCAGTATCCATGTCGTGGCCATATTTCCTCCTCGTGTTCAAATGGTGACCCTCTACTTTAAACCCAGGCGCCCATTTACGTCCGTCAAATCTTTTCATTACATCCGATAAGGTAGCCGTAAAGGCTGAGGTAAAATCAGTCCATGTTTAGCCAGCGAGTTCTGTCATGACTTACGTCGTCACTGAAAACTGCATCAAGTGCAAGTACACCGATTGCGTGGATGTCTGTCCCGTGGACTGCTTCCGGGAAGGCCCCAACTTCTTGGTCATCGACCCCGACGAGTGCATCGACTGCACGCTTTGCGTGCCCGAATGCCCGGTTGAGGCTATCTTTGCCGAAGACGATGTGCCGGCAGATCAGCGTGATTTCACCGCCATCAACGCAGAACTGGCAAAATTGTGGAAGCCCATCATCGAACGAAAACCCGCCCCGCCGGATGCCGATGAGTGGGCCAAGGTGAAAGACAAGCGCCAGTTGCTGGAACGCTGATCGGCCCGCATTCCTCCCGTGTTTGATCGCGCGGCCCAGCGAATTCTCGATGTACTGGGCGAGCGCGGGCCGGATCTTTCCGCTGCGACGGTTCTGCTTCCCCATCTGCATGCGGCAGGGCCTCTGGCAGCTGCACTTGCTCGACTGTCGGGCCTGCCTGCAATCATCCCGCCACGTTTCCTGACGCTGGCTGACTGGGCCGAATCTGCGCCCGTCGCTGTTGCAGTCTCAT
The DNA here is from genome assembly GCA_049578545.1 of Thiobacillaceae bacterium. Taxonomy (GTDB): domain Bacteria; phylum Pseudomonadota; class Gammaproteobacteria; order Burkholderiales; family Thiobacillaceae; genus DASQBT01. The sequence goes on along the minus strand of JBAUMF010000038.1, from coordinate 40,416 downwards.
CCGACAGTGCTCGCCAAATTACGCTGTATCGTGCCCTCAAATCAAGGCGCTGGTTTGACGAAATGGATCTTTGGCCGCTGACCCGGCAGTTGCTGCTCTTGTTCAACGAACTGACGCTGAATCGGGTTGCCTTGCCAGAAAGCGTCGAACGCTTTACCGACGAACTGGCACGCGCCTATCGGGCCAAGGCCAGCCAGCCCCTTCAATTTGAAGCCAGACTGGTGCATGAAATGTGGTATGCCCTCGCCAGTGGCGCCACCATGGATCGTTCTTCCCGCCATGGCGCCGGACTGGCCTGGCAGGCTGGACAGATTTCGGCTCCCCTTTTTACCCTGGGGCTATCCCGACTTGCAGGAATTGAAGAAGAGGCGCTGCAACGTGCCGCTGATCGCGTTCCGGTCATTCAGCTTTCGCTTCACCGGCCCGATGACCCCGTCGCCCAGGCGCTGGAAACGGCATGGCCTGCCGCACTGGATACCGCTCTACTTACGCGTGCACACGATCTTGCCCGTGTGTTGCCGCACAACCCGCTCACAAACCGGGTTCGTCTGTTTGGTGCCCGTCATCTCGAGGAAGAAGCTGAGGCCGCCGCCCTTCAGATACGCATGTGGTTGTCCCAGGGTTGCAACAGCATTGGCCTCGTCGCCCAGGACCGGCTGGCGGCACGCAGGGTGCGTGCCCTGCTGGAACGTTCCCGCATCCGCGTACACGATGAATCCGGCTGGCAGCTTTCCACTACCTCGGCAGCCAGCATGGTGATGACCTGGGTGCAGACCGTGGCGCACAAATTCCGCTTTGAGACTGTGCTCAACCTGCTCAAATCGCCACGGGTAATGACGGACGATACGCGTCTGCGCAGTCTTGCCTGCAGGCAGATGGAAAAAGCGTTGGTCGCTCACGGCCCCGCGAGCGGAAAGGCCGAGCTGATTCAGCGACTGAACCAGGCTGAACAGAATCAGCCCGCAGCGGAAGCGCGCGCAGCGCTCGACAGGCTTGTCGATGCAGCCCGCCCGTTGGCCGGGGCAAGCTTCACTTTGTCAGAATGGCTTGCCCACCTGATGACAAGTCTCAAGATCCTGCAAACCGACCTGGAAGAGGATGCTGCGGGCAAACAGGTGATTGGCCTGCTGCGCTTGCGCGGCGATGAGTTGAAGCAGGACACAGGCCGATTCACCCGGGCGGAATTTCACCGCTGGCTGTCTGGCGAACTGGAAGCAGCGAGCTTTGTCGAGCAGAACATCGACAGCCCGGTGGTATTCACCCATCTGGCTGCTGCCCGCCTGCGTCCTTTTGATGGCGTGATCCTGCTGGGCGCCGAGGCCGATCGCCTGCCCGGCGCGGCTGCCGCGGGTTTTTTCAACCAGCGGGTGCGCAATGAGCTTGGCCTGCCCGGCCATGCTGACACCCTGAAGGAAACTCAGGCCGACCTGCTCTCATTGCTCGGCACAAGTCACGACACGCTGGTGATCTGGCGAGCCCGCGAAGCAGGCGAAAATGTCGCCCTCAGCCCATGGTTCGAGCGGCTCGATGCGCTCAGTCAGCAGGCCTGGGGAAGCAGCCTGCACGATACGTCGTTATCCCGCTGGCTGGCTCAATCGGCCATCAAGGTTGCGCCCAATCCCGGTACGCCCGCGCCGTTGCCCCGGCCGACCTCGATTCCGGGCAAGGTCAGCGTATCGGCCTACAACAGCCTGATCGCCTGCCCCTATCAGTACTTCGCCCGCCATATTCTGAAGCTGAACGAAGAGGACGACATCAGCGCCGAGGTCGACAAGGCCGACTACGGCAGTTTCGTGCATCAGATACTTTATCGCTTCCACAATCATCACCCCCAGTTTTCCGCTCTGCCCGACGCGGAGCTGATTGCCGATTTGCAGCGGGAAACCCGACGTGCATTCTCCGAACCGGAAGCACAGGACTGGTTCAGTCAGGCCTGGCGGCTGCGCTGGGAGTCGCGTATGCCAGCTTATATTCAGTGGCAGAAGCAGCGCGAACTGGAAGGCTGGCTCTGGCACGAGGGCGAGAAGACAAGCGAACAGGATTTTCAGCTGCCAGGTGGTGGAACGGTCATGTTGCACGGTCGAGTTGATCGTATCGACCGCAGAGCCGATGAACTGGCGGTGCTGGATTACAAGACTGAATCGCCCCAGGGTTTGAAGGAAAAACAGAACTCAGCAGGCGAAGACGTGCAGCTTGCCTGCTACGCGCTCTTGCTTGGCGAGGACGTGAGCGCAACCGCCTTCGTTTCGCTTGAAGCAGAGGGCGGCCCCAAGACCCTCGACTCCGCAGTGATCAACGCGAAGGAAGAGTCACGGCGCCTGCTCGCCGTCTTTGATGCTTTGCACCAGGGCGCGCAGCTGCCTGCCCAGGGCATCGAAAAAGCCTGCATGCGCTGCGAAATGCGCGGCCTGTGCCGCAGGGATTATTGGCGGGACAGGCGCAGCAATGACTGATTTTCCCTTGTCGCCTGCCCACCCTTCGGTCAACGCAGGGACACCCTATGCGCCGGAATATGGCGACGTCTATCACACCGCTTCAGGTGGGCTGGAACAGGCCCGTCAGGTATTCATGGCCGCAACCGGCTTGCCTGAGCGGTGGAGGGAGCGCGACACCTTCACCGTGCTGGAAACCGGTTTTGGCCTGGGACTGAACTTCCTTGCCACGTGGCAGGCATGGCGCAGCTCGCCGAGTCGGGGCAGGCGGCTGCATTACGTCTCGGTGGAAAAGCATCCGCTTGTCGTATCCGACCTGTCGCGGCTGTTGGCGGCGTATCCGGAGCTGACCGTGGTTTCAGGTGAGCTGGTTGCTGCCTGGCCTTTGCTGGTCCCCGGCTGCCAGCGTCTGCATTTCGAAGATGGCTCAGTGACACTTACGCTGTTGTTCGGTGATGTGGGGGAACTGGATCAATTGGCTGTAAAGGCAGACGCCATTTTTCTGGATGGTTTCTCGCCGGCAAGAAATCCTGTCATGTGGAGCCCGCGCGTCATGCGGATGCTTGCGCGTAAGGCGGGGCCGGATGCACGGCTTGCCACCTGGAGCGTAGCCGGCGAGGTACGTAGGGGCCTGGAATCAGCGGGCTTTGTTGTTGAAAAGCGCCCCGGCTTTGGCGGCAAACGCGAAATGCTCGCGGCCAGATTTCCTTCCGGCTGCGCAATGCGCCGCCCAAACATTGGCTCCATCGCCATCATCGGTGCTGGACTCGCCGGAACCGGCATGACGCAGCGGCTGGCCGAACGCGGGATGCGCGTCACGCTGTTCGATACCCACCCCTGGATCGCGCACGAGGCGTCAGGCAATCCCGTGGGCGTCTTCCGCCCCCTGTTTTCCCGTGACGATAATCGCGCTGCGCGATTTTCCCGCGCGGCTTTCTGTTATGCCATGCATCACTGGGATCGGCTTGCCATGTTCAGTCACAACCCACACTGGCTCTCCTGTGGCGTTGTGCAGATTGCACGTGACGACGCGGAGGCGCAGCGCTGGAGCGAAACGCTTTCAGTCTATCCCGCGCAATACATCAAAGCTCTGGCCGCAAATGAAATCAGGCAGCTTGCGGGAATTGATGCTGCACAGGGCGGCTACCACGTGCCGCTTGGCGGCTGGATGTCTCCACCATCGCTGTGTGCAGCGCAAACCGCGAGTCATGCAGAGCGCGTGGAAACACATCTCAACACGACGATCACGAGACTGGAACACAGCCCTCCAGGATGGCGGCTTATGCGGGCAAACCACCCGGACTCCATGGAGTTCGATGCCGTCATCCTGGCCAATGCCAGCCGGGCTGCGGAACTTGCTCCCTCCTTGCCGCTGCAGCCGGTGCGAGGCCAGTTAAGTTATTTGCCGCAAGGCAGCATTCCGGAGGTGCAGCAGGTCATTGCGCGTGAGGGCTATGTCACTCCAGCCGTCAATGGCATGCATGTGCTCGGCGCCAGCTATGATTTTGATGACGTCAGCAATGAGCCAAGCCCGACGTCACACGCCAGCAATCTACAGCGATTGTCCGGGCTTCTGCCGGGCTGGGAGGCGAAATTTTCCGCGGATACGCTGACGGGACGTGCTGCTTTCCGCTCCACCACTGCCGACCGGCTGCCTGTCATCGGCGAACTGCAGCCTGGGCTTTATGCCTTCACCGGCCTCGGCTCGCGTGGCATTGTGTGGAGTGCACTCGGTGCCGAATTGCTGGCCTGCCTCATTACCGGCGAGCCGCTGCCGGTGGAAGACGATCTGGTGGCAGCCGTTTCCCCTGAGCGTTTTTTTCATCGCCCCCATGATTGACGCCAAAAGGCTTGTGCGGCAGGCACTTGATCCGCGCCAGAACGTGGTGGTGAAAGCCTGCGCCGGAAGCGGAAAGACCTGGCTGCTGGTTTCGCGCTTGCTGCGCCTGCTGCTCGATGGGGTGGCGCCCGGAGAGATCCTGGCCATTACGTTTACCCGCAAGGCTGCGCTGGAGATGCGCGCGCGGCTTGATCAATGGCTGCATTTTCTTGCGGTCAGCGACGAGGACTCGGTGCGCAAGTTTCTGCGTGAACGCGCGGTTGCAGACTCCGAACTGGATGCCTGCCTTCCGCGGGCCCGGCAGCTGTACGAGCAGGTCCTGAGTGCGCAGCCCGGTATCACGGTGAGCACATTTCACAGCTGGTTTCTGGATGTACTGAAGCGGGCGCCCATCGAGGAAGGCCTTGCGAGCCGCGAGCTGAGTGAGCAAACCGGCCCATTGGAAAAGGAAGCCTGGTTGCGGCTGGGCGAGCAGCTCTCCCGCGACCCGGATGGCAGGGTGGCGACGGCCTACTCACGCCTGCTGATGCAGATTGGCGCGTTCAACACGCGCAAGGTGCTGGGCCGGTTTGTGGATGAGCGGCTGGCCTGGCAGGCGCTCGCGCTGGGCAAGGCATCGGCCCTGGATGCGCATCTCGATGAGTTGCGCGCCAGTCTGCCGGTGGACCCGGCAACTGACCTGATAGAACAACTCCGCGCCGATGCCCAACTGATCGAGCAACTCAGGGAATGTGCCGCCCTGTTTTCCGTCCACAGCAAGAGCGCGTCCTACCAGGAAGCCGCAAGGGGAATCCAGGAGGCACTGGATTCGTCCGGTGCAGCGTTTCTCGATGCTGTCAGCGCCGTGTTTCTCACCCGGAATGGCGAACCCAGGCGCGACTGCCCAAGAATCAGCAAGGCCCTGGAAGGCCTGCTGGGCGTAAGTGGCGCGGCACGGCTGATGAAGTTGCATGGCTTGATCTGCCAGCGTCTGATCGCAACACTTGAAGCCAGAAAATTCCAGATGCTCTATCTATTCAATGCAGACGGCCTCCTGTGTGGCCAGGCATTGCTGGACCACTATCAGGCCAGCAAACGGGAGCGCGGTCTGCTGGATTTTGCTGATGTGGAATGGGAGTGCGCAAGGCTGCTGCGCGACAGCGAACAGGCCGATTACCTTCAGTACAAGCTCGATGCGCGCTATCGCAGCATTCTGCTGGACGAGTTTCAGGACACCAGCCCGCTGCAATGGCAAATCCTGTTCGCCTGGCTGAGGGCGTCGCGGTCGGCAGATCGCCTGCCAACCCTTTTCCTGGTGGGTGATCCCAAGCAATCCATCTATCGCTTCCGCGGCGCAGAGTCCCGGTTGTTTGATCTGGCAGCAAACTGGCTGAAGGAAAACGGCGCCGTCGAACTGGCCAACAACCATACCCGGCGCCTTGCTCCGGTTCTGGTGGAAGCAGTGAACCAGGTCTTTACCCCGCTGCAGGATCGCTACCCTGACTTTATCCCGCACGAGGCGCATGAGCGCGACCTGCCCGGCCGGTTGGAGGTGCTGCCCCTTGCCCCCGCTGCTGTCAAGCCTGACAGGGAAGAAAGGGTTCTCGCGTTTCGCAACCCGCTCCGGTTGCCGCGGAAGGATGAGGAAGAAGCCGCACGCGAGCGCGAAGCCCGGCAACTGGTGGAAAAACTGCAGCAGATTGAAGGATGCTGGGTAATTCGCGACCCACTAACCCATCTAATGCGCCCGGCCCGCTGGGAGGATGTGCTGATCCTGGTCCGGTCACGCACTCATTTGCCCGTATACGAAGACGCACTCAAGTCGGCCAGCATTCCCTACCTGAGCCCGCGCCGGGGGGGGTTGCTCGACACGCTTGAAGCGGCTGACCTGATGGCCCTGCTCACCGTGCTGTCTACCCCCTGGAATGACCTGGCCCTGGCCCGCGCGCTGAAGAGCCCGGTGTTCGATATTAGCGACGAGGAACTGGAGCACCTGGCGCATGAGCGGGAAGCCAGCCTTTGGCAACAGCTGATGCGTCCGGAATTGATTCACAGCGCAAATCTTCTGCGTGCCGCCAATCTGCTAAAGGAATGGCGCAGCCTGGCCGGGCAAATGCCGGTTCATGACCTGCTTGATCAAATCTATGATGCTGCTGAAGTAAGTGCGCGCTACGCAGCAGCGGCCCCCCCGGCCCTGTCTGAGAGCGTGCAGGCCAATCTGCGCGCATTCATGGAACTGGCGCTGACAACCTCCGGCGGTCGCTATCCGAACCTGCCGGATTTCCTCTCCGAACTGGCCGAGCAACGTCGGGGCCTGAACGAGGAAGCGCCGGACGAAGGCGAGTTGCCGGAGGCCGGAAATGCGCTGCGCATTCTTACCGTGCATGGCGCCAAGGGTCTGGAAGCGCCGATCGTGTGGCTGCTCAATGCCGGCCCGCGCAAGCCGCCCCCAGATGGCTACCGCGTTGTACTTGACTGGCCTCCGGGGGAAGCCGCCCCAAGCCATTTTTCGCTGTGCGGGGACAAAAGCCTGAAAGGTGCGTTTCAGCAGGTGGTGCTGGAAAGAGAACGTGAGCTGGCGCAAACGGAGGAACTGAACCTGCTCTATGTGGCAATGACCCGGGCGCGCCAGGCGCTGATTGTCAGTGGTTCGCAGAACCAAAGCAAATCGTCGGCCGAAGGATGGCAGGCCATTATTCTGGGCGCGTTGACCAGTGATGAAAGCGAAATAGAGACCGGCGACGACTTGAATTCACTCAGCACGGACCGCCTCGCGCCGAGCAGCCATGCAGCTCCACCATTGCCTTTGCCTGGACTGGATCTGGCCGGCCCGGTTGGTAGCCTGCGAGGTGGCAGCGAAGCCACAGAATTCGGCGAACTCGTCCATGCCCTGCTGGAGCAGCTGACGCCTCCCGCCAAGGCGCCAGATCGCGACACCTTATACCGGAATCTGGGCGCTCCCCAGCGCTTTGATGAGGCGTGGGAACGCGCCACGCATATTCTGCGATCGCCTGATCTCGCCCGCTTTTTCAATCCGGCGAAGTATGACAAGGCGCACAACGAACTCAGCTATGTGCGCGCCGATGGTGGCCTGCGGCGCATCGATCGGGTGGTGGAATTTGCCGATGAAATCTGGGTTCTGGACTACAAGACCGGCGAAGAAAGCGACGCAACCCGGCTCCTGGCCCGCCATCGGCCTCAGCTGGAGGAATACAGACAGGCGGTGGCCCAACTCATGCCAGGCAAGCCTGTATTCGGGGGGTTCATTACGGCAACCGGTCGCCTCGCCAGTCTGTAAATTTGTTTAATGCTTTGGCTGCGGGGAATAGACATCCGGCTGTTCGGGTATATGCTCAAATCCGGTTGTTTCATCGGAGTTGCCAGTGTCCTTTCTTCCCTTGTCCATGCTGCCCCGGCTCCTCGCTGGTTGCATCTCTTTTAATCGTACCAGGCCTCTCTCAGCCCCTCGTTTGATTGCCGCGTGCCAGGGCAGGCAAGGCCGGGGCGCGGGCAATCTGTGGTTCCGCAGGCATCCACACCTTGCATTGCAAGGCTGTGCCGCCTGAAGGCATGGGGCGCACAAGCGAATGCAGGAAACCTGCCCCGGATATCTGATGCGACTGGAACGCCCCTTTTCCGAATCCTGCGAGAGGAACAAGGCCCCCATCCTCGCTGTATTAAGGGACGCGTTTGCGCAACCAGGAACCGTGTTGGAAATCGGCAGCGGTACGGGCCAGCATGCGCTTCACTTTGCCAGTGCCATGCCCCACCTGATGTGGCAAACCAGCGACCTGCCTGCCAATCTCAATGGCATTCGCGCGTGGCAGGACGAGGCAAGCTTGCCCAATCTGCCGCCACCGCTGAGCCTGGACGTCGCTGGCATCTGGCCAACAAAACAATTTGACTACGTGTTTTCCGCCAATACCTTGCACATCATGAGCTGGGCCGAGGTTGTGCGGTTCTTCGCCTGTGTGGGCAACATGCTCGGCTCTGGCGCCCGGCTTGCGGTATATGGCCCCTTCAACTATGGGGGAAGATTCACCTCAGATTCCAATGCCCGCTTCGATGAGTGGCTCAAGAACCGTGACCCCCGCTCCGGCATCCGAAATTTCGAGGATGTCGACAATCTGGCCCGGAGTGCCGGCTTGAGCCTGCTGGCAGACATTGCCATGCCGGCCAATAACCGCACTTTGATTTGGGAAATGGGGAACGGGAGTCTATAAACAAACAATGCGGATTTCACAGCTACTCAATCGCTGGCAGCGTCACGAATCATGTTTCACCGGCAGCCTGCCCAGGTCCCTGCACCTGCCCCTTAGGGACATGGCCCGGATACAGGCCTTGCGCGTGATGTTCCCAAACTGCAGCGAAGAGGAACTTCTCGCCGATCTGCTTCACGCCGCTCTGGACGAACTGGAGGCCGCCATGCCCTACGTGCCGGGGGGGAAAGTCATTGCGGAAGATGACCAAGGTGACCCGATCTACGAGGACCTGGGACCCACCCCGCGTTTTTTCAGCTTGAGTCACGAATTTCTTCGCAAGTTGGCACGACCGCAGAGCAAACCGGATAGTAAGTAACGACCTGTCGGGTAGATTTACAATTACCCGCACTTCTGTTTCCCGACGCTGACGAAACCCCATTAAACACGGAAGGCGCTTCAGCTGGCACGCGATCTGCTTTGGTTAAGTGCAAAAACCAAAATCACGCGGAGAGCCATCATGTACTTAGGCCCATCATTTATTTTCGCAGGCTTTGCCAGCCTGTTTTTTGTCCCGGGGTTCCTCGATATCCCCCTGGCTCATCTGACATTCCGTCAGCTTATTTCCGAAGGCTTGTTTGCCCTCTTTGGCTTCATCGCCCTCGCAGCCCTGTCCCGTTCAATAGAGTTCGACCCGGTGTGGCCATGGCGGCCGGAGTTTCGCCGCATCGTGTCATGGGTCTGCGGAGCCAAACGCTCGTAAAATAGCGGCTTTCGAAAATCGAAAGCCGTCATGCCTGTCAACCTTGGACCACCCGATCCCGCCTCTCTTCATCCGGTAGGGGGCGTCCGCCTTGGCATCGCCTCCGCCGGCATCAAGAAACCCGGGCGTCGCGACATCACCCTGATTGACCTGGCGGCTGGCTCGAAGCTGGCGGGCGTGTTCACCCAGAACCGGTTTTGCGCGGCCCCGGTCACGCTGTGTCGAGAACGTCTTGCCGAGGGACACGCCATACGCGCATTGATCATCAACACCGGCAATGCCAATGCCGGCACCGGCATGGAGGGGCTGGAGCGGGCACGGCAAACCTGTGACGAAGTCGCGCGGGTCATGGGGCTGAAGCCGGAAAACGTGCTGCCGTTTTCGACCGGGGTGATTCTGGAACCCCTGCCCATCGACAAGATCATTGCCGTCCTGGCGAGCGCCAAAGCCGACCTTGCGCCCGACCACTGGAGCGAGGCTGCACACGCCATCATGACAACCGACATCGTTGCCAAGGCGGCTTCGCTACAAACGCAAATCAATGGCAAAACCATCACCGTCACCGGCATGGCCAAGGGCTCCGGCATGATTCATCCCAACATGGCGACCATGCTTGGGTATGTGGCCACCGATGCCGCCGTTTCGCAAACCTTGCTGAACCAGCTCGTGAAAGAAGTGGCCGCCGTGTCATTTAATTGCGTAACCGTCGATGGCGACACTTCAACCAATGACAGCTTCATTCTCGTTGCTACCGGCCACGCAGGTAATGTCGAAATCACTAACGCCGCTTCGGCCGATTATCTTGCGCTGAAAGTCGCCGTCAGCGAAGTGTCGATCAAGCTGGCGCAGGCCATGGCGCGCGACGGCGAAGGTGCGACCAAGTTCATCACCGTTCAGGTCGAGCGTGGCCGCAATTTTGCAGAGTGCAAACAGATTGCCTATGCCATTGCCCGCTCACCGCTGGTGAAGACCGCCTTCTTCGCCTCCGATCCCAACCTTGGCCGCATTCTCGCGGCGATCGGTTATGCCGGTGTGGCCGACCTGGACGTGGAGCAGATCCAGGTCTATCTGGGCGATGTGCTGGTAGCAGAAAAGGGGGGGCGTGCGGCGAGCTACACGGAAGCGCAGGGCGCGGCGGTGATGAAGGAAGCCGAAATCACCATTCGCGTTCTACTCAACAGAGGCGACACTAGCGCCACGGTGTGGACCTGCGACTTCTCCTACGATTACGTGAAGATCAACGCCGAGTATCGAACCTGATGGGCAGACTCAACGACCTGCTTCCCCGCATCGAGCGCTTGCTCGACCGGCTGGAAGGCGTGCCCGCCAAGCCGATCGACTGGAAACACGTGCGCGCTGCGCGCTGGTTGCCCGAATCACGTCAACTGCGTCCCATCGAGCGCGCGCATCGCATCGAACCCAAACACCTGCTTGGCATCGATGAACAGAAGCAGCGGGTGGATGCCAACACGCGCCAATTCGTGCTGGGCAGGCCGGCCAACAACGTGTTGCTGACTGGCAGTCGCGGCACCGGCAAATCCTCCGTAGTAAAAGCCATGCTCGCCAGTTACGCCAGCAAGGGATTGCGTCTGATTGAAGTGGACAAGGCCGGCTTGAGCCATTTGCCGGAACTGTTCGATCGGATCGCAGACGAACCCTTCCGCTTCATCCTGTTCTGCGATGATCTTTCCTTCACTGCAGACGAACCGGGTTATCCGGCGCTGAAGGCCGCGCTGGACGGCTCCCTGGCCGCACCCTCTGACAATGTGCTGATCTACGCCACGTCGAATCGCCGGCATCTGATGCCTGAATACCTGGAAGAAAACGAGGCCGCAAAGCACATTGGCTATGAGATTCATCCCGGTGAAGCGACGGAAGAAAAAGTTTCATTGTCTGAACGCTTTGGTCTTTGGGTCAGTTTTTATCCCATCAGTCAGGACGAATATCTCGCGATCGCCCGTCATTGGGCGGAACAGCTCGCGGGCAAGAAGATTGAAGCCCTAGATTTCGAGGCAGAGGCGTTGCGCTGGGCGCTGGGCAGGGGTTCGCGTTCCGGCCGTGTAGCCTGGCAATTTGCCCGCGACTGGGTAGGCAGGAGAAGCTAGGGAAACGCTGCTTCACTCGACAAACCAGTCATTGAGAGCGTTTGGCCTTTAGGCGCGAGGCCGCAGGTCGTGGCGGTCCCGCGTGGCCTGCTTGTGGTTGCCGATGGTTCGATGCGAATAGACTTTACTCGCAGCCAACGCAGCCGAAATAGACAGCGCTGCACCTTGGGGGGATTGTGTTCAAGACTGACGTTAAGCAGCGGTTTGAAAACCGCTATTCAGATTCACGAGCAGCTTGCTTGCCTATTCAATTTAATGGTTCGCTTCAGGTAAAGAATCTTTAGTTACGATGATTTGTGTTACCGTAACGGAAACCAATTAGATTTGACGCAGGTCAAATTTCCTGGCAAATCGTAATGAATGATATGTTGAAATTCTAATGAAGGCTGATTCCAGGATTTGGCATCGTCATCAGGTAACTATTTCATCAATCAACGGGCCATGGCTTGATTGAAGGAAGCTTTACCTGACGTGTTTCCTGCTAAGTAATACTCCCGAAGTAGGTTTGATCAATCATGAACGCTTTACCTCTTTCATCCGTACAAATCCAGGAGGCCATGAGCCGCCTCTCGTACTTCAAGGGATGGCGCCCTGACCAGCTTGGCCGTCTTGCCGCTGGGGCACAATTGCTGGAATTGCCCAAGAACACTACGCTGGTAAGCAAAGGCGACAAGCTTGGCTCGCTGTTTGTGCTGATCAGTGGCCAGATTCGCATCTATATCCCGCTCCCCGCTGAAGGCGAGCGGGTCATCTCCCTGGTCGAACACGGCGAAAGTTTTGGTGAAGCCTGCCTGGTACTTGGCGAAGCCTGTCCCTTTGACGCCATCACCACGCGTAACAGCCATGTTATAGCGATCGATGCCCACGCTTACCAGAATGAATTGAGCCAGGAGCCCGCCCAGATGGAACGGGTGCTCAGCCTGGTATCCCAGCGCCTGATCAACACGCTGCGCGATATGGAGATCTGTTCCCAGCGCTCAAGCCTACAGCGGGTGGCCTGCTTCCTGCTGCAATACATGCCCCATCCTGATTCCAATACCTACGAAATCCAGTTGCCCGCCCGCAAGCGCGACATTGCCGCCAAGCTGGGTTTAAGCCAGGAAACCTTTTCCAGGGTGCTCGCCTTTCTGGGTAAGCAGGGCGTCATTCAGGTGAAAGGCAGCCAAATCTCGGTGGAGAACGGCCGGAAGTTAGCCACGCTGAGTCCGGGTGGTTGCCCGAGCGAGGCCGAAGTCGTTTGAGATTTATTGATAACAATCAAAAATTTTTCATGTTTTGGCGGACGCGGTTAGCCCATTGCATTAACGTAACTCTCCCTTAGCTGTGCATTAGTCGTAACGCAGTGTCCTCGCTGTTCCCTGGGGACAGCCAGTCAAAACAACAAGGATGGAGGAAACATGATGTTCAAGAAACGTTACACCACGCTTGTCCCCATGCTGATGGCGCTTGGCATTTCAGCCGCCTACGCATCTGACCCCATCGACGGCCTCGCCCGCACCTGCAACAACTGTCATGGTGACGGGCACAGCTACGGTGGATCCATGCCCTCAATTGGGGGCCTGCCTGAGGCCTACCTCAAGAACATCTTGCTGCAGTGGAAGACAGGTGAGCGCTATTCGGCCACCATGGGGCGGCTGATCAAGGGTTACAGTGATGAAGAGTTGGCGGCAGTGGCGCATTACTTCTCTCAGCAGCCCTGGACCCCTGGGCCGCGAAAACTGGACGCCGCTTTGGTAGAAAAGGGCAAAGGCAAGGCCAAGGCCTTGTGCGCCGGCTGTCACGGCGTCAGAGGCAGCGAGCCCATGGATGACGAGACGCCCAAGATCAACGGCCAAATGGCGAAATACATGGAAATGGAGTTGATGAAGTACCGCGATGAGTCCGTCAAGATGCCCAACAAGATGATGCGCAAAGTTGCATTGAAGCTGAAGGAAGAGGATGTTGCTGCGGTGGCAGAATACTTCGCCAGCCAGACCAAATAAGGGGGATAACATGAGCCAGATCAATCGTCGTGAATTTATCAAACTGATTGCCGCAGCCAGTTCCACTGCGGTACTGAGCATTCCCCAAAGTGCCTGGGCTGCAAAAAGCAAGGCCAAGGTCGTCGTCATCGGCGGCGGCTATGGCGGCGCTGCAGCCGCCAAGTACCTCCGGATCCTTGACCCCGCCATCGAGGTAACCCTGATCGAGCCCGACAAGATGTACACCTCATGCCCCTTGTCGGATGAGGTCGTCTCGGGCTTGCGTGACATAAAGACGCTGGAAAGGGGCTACGACGGCCTCAGGAAACACGGCGTGAACGTCATGCATGATTACGTCACCGGGGTGGATCCGGCCAAGAAAACGGTCACCACCAAGGCGGGCAAGACGCTGTCCTATGATGCCCTGGTGATGTCGCCCGGGATCGAATTCAATTATGGCGCGGTTGAAGGCTATTCCGAGGCGGTGTCGCATGAAATTCCCCATGCCTACAAGGCCGGCCCCCAGACCCTGCTGCTGAAGAAACAGCTGGAGGCCATGCCGGATGGCGGCACCTTCATTATCGCCACGCCACCCAAGCCGTTCCGCTGCCCCCCCGGCCCGTACGAGCGGGCAGGTCAGGTGGCCTATTACTTGAAAAGCCACGGCAAGACCAAGGCCAAGATTCTTATTCTCGATTCCAACGATTCCTTCTCCAAGAAAGGCCTGTTCGAAAAGGGCTACAAGGAACTGTATGGCTACGGCCCCGACGGCATGATCCAGTGGATACCCAACAAGGATGACGGCAAGGTCGTCAGGATCGACCCCAAGACCAGGACCGCCTACACCACATTTGGCGAACACAAGGCGGATGTGCTGAACGTGATCCCGGCTCATACGGCGGGCGCCATTGCCAAGAGCACCGGGCTGACCAATGCCGGCGGCTGGTGCGAAGTCGTGCCCATGACCATGGAGTCCGCGGTGGCAAAGGATATCTACACCATCGGCGATGCCTGCATTGCCGGGGAACTGCCGGTGTATGACATGCCCAAGTCAGCGCACATGGCGATGAGCCAGGCCAAAGTGGCGGTGGGCGCGATTGTGGCCAAGCTCAATGGCATGCCTCCGCCGGTGCCCTATTACGTCAACACCTGCTATAGCGCAGTGGCGCCCGATTTCGGCTTCTCGGTTGTGCATATCTTCAAGGTCGAGGACAACAAGTTTGTTTACGTGAAAACCGCCGGCGGCACTTCGCCCCTGGATGCACCGGCCACGGCTGACAAACCCGCCGTGGTGGTGCCGCGCATCCAGTACAAGCTGGAAGCCGAGTATTCGGACGGCTGGGTGACAAACGTCCTCGGGGACGCGTTCAATTAGGACAGCTTATTCCGCCCATCACTCTTTCCTCCGTGTAGTGGGCGGTTTCTTTTACTGATTTTGCCAACCGGTTTGTAGAAAAGATTTAATCCTTGAAAAACTTTCCCGAATTGGTCGACCGCTCGATCGATGCCATGTTTGCCATCGATGGGGATCAAAGGGTGATTTTCTGGAATCAGGCCTGCGAGGACCTGACCGGTGTGTCCGCCGCGCACGCGATAGGCAGCGCCTGCCATGAAACCTTGCAGGGCCATGATCCGAGTGGCCGCTCATACTGCAGGGCCAACTGCCCAATCAGCCAGTTGGCAAAAGGCGGACCCCCGCCATCAAATTTTTCCATGCGCATCCCGGCCAGGGACGGCGGGAAAATCCAGCTCAATGTCGGTACCATGCTGATGCCCTCGCCCGTTGAGCGGGAATGGATGGTCGTTCATGTAATGCGTCGCGGCCATTGCAATTCATCGGCAGCATTGGCTGATCGCGCCGGTCTGAACAAGAACAATGTCAGCAAAACAAAGCAGAAGATCAGGGACCCGCATGCTGCTCACAGCCTTGGCCTACTGTCTGAGCGGGAGCGGGAAATCTTGTGCCTGCTGACTCATGGCTTGGCCACAGACGCCATATCCAGTCAGCTGCACATCAGCATGGCAACCGTGCGCAACCACATCCAGAGACTGATGGCAAAGCTGAATGTCCACAGCAGGGTAGAGGCGGTGAACTGCGCCCACCGTCATCATCTGGTGTAGCCATATCCGGCGCCATGATTGCTGACCACACGTTCCAAGGCTCCGCTCAGCCGTTCCGCCGCAGGCGTCTGTCGACCGACGCGAGACAAATGATTTTTGACCATGCGCAATAAAGTTCCATTGGCTGACCATCATCAATGGTAATTGATGCAAATGCATCATTAACAAGGATTGATTAGTATCGGAACATTAAACAATGGGAGAAAGCTCCCTGCCTTTAATGATTATTTAGTTGTAATTCCAGAACCCAGTCGTTCTATTGAGGAGGAATCAAAATGACGATCACGAAGCATTTAACAATCATGCGATTGGGGCTGGTAGCCCTGGCGGCAGCAGCCATTGTCGGCTGCGGCAGCAGCAGTAGTGGTGGTGGCGGCGGCGGCGGTGGCGGCAATCCTCCTCCGGCGAACCTTTCAGCTGCCATTCAGGCGGCTGCGGCCGTTCCCGCCAATGACGGCTCTCAGACCATTAGTAATCCTTCGGTGGGGTTCTCGGTGATCCAGGGTGCGGGCACCCCCGCAATAACACTGCACAGCCCGTTGAGCGTGAATTTCACCGTGTTCGATCACGGCGCGCCGGTACAGGGACTTCGTCTCGGTAACGAGTCTGATGCGACGACCCCAGGGGCCAACCTAACCGCCTGTGGTACCAGCACCACGGTAAACGGCCAAACAGTGAAATACGCGAGGAACCTGCGTTTCATGGTCGCCAAGCTGAATCCTGGCACCAACTCCAATCCCGACGAGTGGCAGAGCCTCATCTACACCGGCACCAACGGTTCTCATCATCCCACGACGGACCCAACGCCTACCCCGAGCAACAGTTCGCCCACCTCGACACTGACCTACCACCCGGAGGGCTACTATACCTACACGTTCAGCACGGACGTCACGGACCCCAACTACAACACCACCGCGAAAAACAATGACGGTAGCGCTAACACCGGCACTACGCCCAATACGACACCCTGGGCCAGCGGTGGAGTGATGACCAACGGCGTGACCATGGCCAAGGACGGCACCACGGCCTACCGTCTCGCTATCCAGTTGTGCTACGCGAATTCGCAAGGCCAACAGGTCTTGGTCAACCCCTACTTCGACTTTACGATGGGGAGCAACGGCAATTCAACGCAGCTCACGAATACCGACCCGACGAAAGGGCCCTATACCCGTGTGATGACAGATGCCCGCTCGTGCAACAGCTGCCATAGTGATCTCCAGCCTCACGCGGGACGCAAAGACCCTCAGTATTGCGTGATGTGCCACAACTCCAGCATGGAGGTTTCGGGCTTCCCCTATGGGCTCAGCCTCAAAGTCCTGGCCCACACCATTCACGCCGGTCGAAAACTGACCCAGGCCTGGCCAAGTCCCGTTAATGGCTTCCAGGAAGTCGGCTTCCCACAGGACCTGCGTAACTGCACCAAGTGCCATACCAGCGATACCAAAATCGCGGGCAGGACAGATCCCACGACCGGCGGTCCGGATGGCACGGTCGCGGCGGTGGCCACCCCGCAGGGCGACAACTGGATGAACGTTCCCACCAAGGAAGCCTGCCTGACCTGCCACGACGACACGCTGCAGACGTCTCCGCAGCACGTCATGCTGAGTACCGGCCAGCTAAACAACTGGTACACACTGCATTCAAGCCTAGGCATTACAACCGCGAGCTCGGACGCCAGCTGCGCCCAGTGCCATGGACCGAACGGTATAGCTCCGGTCGCTGGCTTTCACTGGAACCAGCAGATCGCCAACCGGGCAAACTACCAGTACAACATCCTTTCGGCTACGGTCAAGGCGCCAACCACCTCAGCGACCGGCACCGTGACGGTCAAGTACTCGATCACCAACCCGAATACGGGGACGCCTTATAACCTGACAGCCGACTGTTCGGGCGCTTGCACCAACACCAATCTGTTTGGGAATGTGTCTCTGCTGTTCGGCTATTACAACATGAACACGGCCAAAACAGTTGCCGACTACACCAGCTATAACAATAGCGGCAGCGTCAGCGCGGGTGTGACCACGGGCACCGCCAATGGTGACGGCACCTACGGGGTCACGATGACGATTCCGAAGAATACCTCGACCCAGAAGGCCCAGGGAACGACGGCACGGCTCCTCATGTATGGCCAGGTGCTGGAACCAGCAGTCAGCGTCTCGGACCACAAGACAGCTCTGCCGGCACTTACAACGCTGCCTCCTGGCGTAACCACCGCCCCCGCAGTCAAGACCCTGTTCGCGCCTGTCGCGCCGGTGGTGGCATCGCTCGACACGTCTGTTTCCGGCACGCCGGTCCCGCGTCGCAATGTGGTCACGGATTACTCGTGCGACAATTGCCATGGCGTCTTGGGTGGCGTCTCCGGCTCCAACGTTCTGGGCGGCGGCACGGTGGTGGTTCCAACGATCCACGGTACGGGTTCAACCTACTATGCCTACTCGACAGCCTTCCACACCAGCGGCATGACATCTACTCTGTCCTGCCCGATCTGTCACGACGTGGGTCGGTTGTCCAGCGGCGAAGCGCAGTCCGCCGCCTGGTATGCCTCGAACAGCCTGACCCCGGTGGCGTATAACGAGTCGTTTACGTTCCGGCGCTACATCCACGGCATCCACTCCGCCGGGGCAAATGCGGTAAATGCGCCTCCCGGAGTTCCTCTAGGAAACTGGACCGGCCGCGCGATGCCCTTCCTGCATGGCAATGTCTATAGCGCCACCGGTAACGAGGACTATTCCGTGGAGGTGAGCTACCCGGCCCCGCTGGACGACTGCACCGAGTGCCACGTGAAGAATGCGGCAACCGGCAACTGGACGTTCACGGCCGATCAGGGTCCGCTGGGCGCGGTGATCAACAAGTGCAATACGTTCAACGTCAATGGCTCGGTGAATAGCGGCGGAACCGTGATTACGCCCCTCTGGAAAGCTGGCGATGCCCTTCCCGGTGGGGGGACCGCACCCGTCGCCGCCAACAACTACACCTGTAGCGACAATGGTGTACTTGCCAACAATAACGTCAAAGTCGACCCGTTGACATGGAACGTGATCTCGCCCCAGGCCACCGTGTGCTCGGCCTGCCATGACGGCCTCGGTGCTGCGAACCACATGATCAATGTGGGTGGTGCGACCTTCGGCACGCAGACGAACTCGACTACCTACCCGGGCAGCGAGTATGGTCAGGTGCTCGCGGGCGGTCCCCAGGCTTTGCAGTGGGACTCGAAGAACGCCACACAGGGCAACGTCATTGGCTCCAGCGGTACCCTCCAGGGTTCGATCTTCGAAGCCTGTGACGGCTGCCACGGCAACACCAGCGGTGGCGTGAATGGCATATCCGGCATCAGGGTGCTGGACGTGCACACCGATATCTATAACATCAGAATTACCCAGCCCCAACCCGGGGACTAATACAAGTCCCTCCGGGGCCGATCCGACCCCGGTAAAAGACTGCAATGCGGGAGGGCCAGAAGTGGCCCTCCCTTTTTTTTTGTCCCGCCGAGCCGTTCCGTCTCGATCCCCCAAGGCCGCGGGACAGGTCACCCGAGGCACAGCAGGGTGCTGCTGCTGCCTGTCTGCAAGCGCGAATTGGGGGAAGGCCCGGCGTCTCCCAACAAAATGTCGCTCACGGGGACTGGCGCCATGCGCGCAGTTCGTCTCCGCCGCGAGGTCCAGGATGCCTTTGAACAGGCAGCCCTTCATAACTGCTTCGCCAAGTCAAGGGAAGCTCGCTTCCTGCGACCAAGCAGACCAGAGGCGGATGCCCGGGTGTTGCAATGGGGTCCGCCTTGAGCACAACAGAGTTCAGGAAAACCGTCGAATGCCTCTCCCGCTTGAGCGTTGAGTGGCCTAAAATAGACGACCAAAGTCCGCATCGGAAGAACTAGAGGAGTCCCAATGTCTGCGCTGAAGCATTTTTCATCCATGCATTTCCCCTTGGTCGCCTGCATGGTTATGGCGCTTGTCGGTTGTGGCGGCGGCGGCGGTGGTGGCGGAGCCGGCGTCAACAGCAGCGCCATATCGGCCGCAGCGGCGGTGCCCGCCAACGACACATCGATCAACCAGACCGCCGGTTTCATCGCTGTCCAGAACGCGGGAATAGCGGCCGTGACCATCCATAGCCCGCCGGTGGTGAATTTCAGCGTGTTCGATCATGGCCACGTGTTGCAGGGCCTGACCCTGAGCAACGTGAGTTTTGTCATCGCCAAGCTGGTCCCTGGCACCGGCGGCAATCCAGACCAGTGGGTCAATTACATCTATCGCACCCAGTCCACAAGCGGCACCAGCAACGTCGGTTCGGGACCAGGCGGCACCGCGGTGCTGGCGAGCGCCGCGCAGGCTACCACGGACACCGGCGGCTCCCTCAGCTATAACACTGCAGGCTACTACACCTATACCTTCGGCACGGACATCACCGACCCCAGCAAGACCAACGGCGTCATCTACGATCCCAGCAAGACCCACCGTGTCGCAATCGTGCTGAACTACACCAACGCAGCCGGCAACAGCGTGCATGCCAATCCCTACTTCGATTTCACCATTGATTCCAACGGCAATTCCCTAGCGGTCACCGACCCCAGCAAAACGCGCGTGATGGTGGTCCGGGCTGCCTGCAACAAGTGCCACGACCAGCTTACGGCCCATGGCTCAACCGGCCGCATCGACCCGCAGTTGTGCGTGCTCTGCCACAACCCCGGCACCACCGATCCCAATAGCGGTAACGTACTTGACTTCAAGACCATGATCCACAAGATCCACGCGGGCCGGCTATTGAACACCTCAACCGATGGGGCAGCCTATCAATACGTTATCTGGGGCTACAACAATGCTGAAAGTGACTATTCCAACCTTGGCTTCCCACAGGATTTGCGCAATTGCACCAAGTGCCACAACGGCACTGCAAGCAGCGACCCCAACGTGGCCCCGGTGACCCCCCAAGGTAACAACTGGGAAACACAGGCCAGCAAGGGCGCCTGCCTGACCTGCCACAAGACGAATGCGTGGTATAACCAGCCCGCCCATCAAAGCCTACTGTCTCTGCTTCCCCTCGGGGCCCAGTCGGTCGATGATGTTGCAGACGGCGCGTGCAAGGGTTGCCACCTCAACGGCACAAGCCTGGGCCCGGCCCAGGTGCACTTCAACCAGATCCAGGTCGACGCCGCAAAGTATCAGTTCAATTTCGATGCGCCACCTGGCTATGACAGCACCACCCGCACGGTGACGATTACGTACTCCATCACGGACCCGACAAACAATAACGCGGCCTATGACCTCAAGGCCGACTGCTCAGGAAACTGCACCACTTCGAACAAGTTCGGCAATGTGCGGATCGTGATCGGCTCGCTGACACTGGTGGGCGCGCCGGCTTCCATCGCCGACTACACGAGCAGTAGTTCCACCAACGTGTACGCGTACACCGGCACCGATGACGGCACCCATCATTACACCGTGACGACGCCCGCCCTGCCCAACACAGGAGCCGCGCAGCCGCACGGCACCGCGCGGGCCCTGAGCTACGGCCAGGTGATCGAAGCGCAACTGGACCCGGTCACGCGCACCCCCGTCGCGCCCCCGGCCAACGTAAACGTCTCGCTGCGCAACCAGTTCTCCGACTTCTCCCTCGACGGCACCGGCGCCGTGCGGCGCGTGGTTGTCTCCGATGCCCAGTGCGAGGCCTGCCACGGCAGGCTGGGCACGGCCTCCGGTTCCAATACCGTGGCCAATGCCTTCCACAACGGTGCCCGCAACTCCGTCGCGGCTTGCCCGATCTGCCATGACGCGAACAGGCTGTCCAGCGAGGTCAATGCCAGCGGAGTTGCGTACAACGAGTCGTTCCAGTTCAAACGCATGATCCACGGCATCCATTCTGCCGGGGCCAGCGGCGAAACGACCTGGAGCGGGCGCGCAAACGATTTCATTCATGGAGACATGACGGCCGCGCCACCCAACACTGGCACCAACTACTCCGTGGTGGTGAAATACCCCGGCATCCTGTCGGATTGCAACGCCTGCCACGTTAATAATTCCTACCAGCATGATGGCGGGGTGCTTGGCACCAATGTTCACACCAACACCAGCATCCTGACCGCCGACAGCCTCAACGACCCGTTGTTCAACAACGTGATTTCGCCCAAGGCGTCGAGCTGCTCAGGTTGTCACGACGACGTGGTGGCGATGAGCCACATGGTGGCGGTAGGTTACGCGGTGTTTGGCACGACAACTGCTCCCAATTCCGGCATCACATGCGGCTCCATACCGACCTCCCTCTGCGGCTCGGTGGCCGGCATGCTGGCAGCCGGTGGATCAGCGAACGTCGATTGGACTGGCGGCTGGACCCAGAAGGACATCCTCGGCAACCAGGTGCTGGAGGAATGCGACGGCTGCCACGCGCCCGGGGCCATCAAGGGCGTGGATGTCGTGCATGCCACTGGCAGCGGTAACATGGATTGAGCAGGGCGTGATTCGAGGCTGCAAAAGCGGCAAGAGAGTCGTTGACTTTGGAACGGCGTGATGGGGAGGGCCGTCATGGTCCTTCGTCCATGTATGGCGCGGGATGGGCCCATGGGTTATGAACTGGCACAGGCTGCATGAAGCGAAGAGACGTAAACCACGAAAATAATTTCTCCGATGGAAATGGCCTATGGTGTGCGAAAGGCGACGCCCTGTTTTTTTGCTCGCCGCATCTGTTCTGCGTCGGAGATGCAGACGCAGACATGGGAATGGAGGACTTGGATTCTTCTCTGTTGAAATGGAATGATGCGCTGCTGCCACAACTCAGCGGGAATCGCCTCTGCTGGCGGTTTGCGTGGTTGCCAGCCTTTACAATGGGGGTTACTCTTCAATGGGTCGTCCGCCTTGCCTCCATCGGGCTATATCGGCCAAGTAGAGTCCACGCGCTGCTGAAAACCTCTCAAGAATAAACAGGATCGGGTCAATGTGCATGTTTGAACCAAGGAAGACACCAAAGAGGGCTGACTCCGTTTTCATCCTTTTTGTTGCTGCACTGTGGGCGATGGTGTGTTCCACTCCAGCCCTCGCGGTGCCGCCAGGCATGGAACTCATTTTCGATGGTGGACCCAAACCCGTCATCTTTTCCGGCCAGATCCACGCTGATCATGGCCTCGTTTGCAAGGACTGCCATCCCGGCATCTTCAAGATGGAGAAAGGCAACGCAAAGATTGCCTTTGCCGATCACCTTGCCGGCAAGAAGTACTGCTTCACCTGCCACAATGGCACCAAGGCCTATGCCGCCAAAGGCAATTGCAACAAGTGCCATGGCAACAAGTCGCCAAATGCCGTAGCCAGTGAACCGGGGATGAAGGGAGAAACACCCAAGGCCGCAGAAGAACAGAAGGCAGAGGCGCCCAAGGCTGCTTCTGTCGCTACGCAGGAGGCCCCCAAACCGCCACCCCCGAAGAAGAAGGAAGAAGCTCCGCTCCCGGTGACACTGGAAGAGAAGGAAGCGAGGGTCGAGGAACTGGCGAAGGCCAAATACCAGAATGCAGGAACTTGCCTGGGCTGTCACGATGAGGATTATCGACCCGCGATTTACCCAATTTTCAAGACCAAACATGCGGCGGTCACCGACGCGAGGACGCCGTTCGCAAACCAGCAGTGCGAAGCCTGCCACGGAGCGGGCGGAGTGCACGTCAAGGCCAGGAAGAAGCGCGGCGGGACCATTATTGCTTTTGGCAAGAACGCGTGGACACCGGTCAAGGACCAGAACGAAAAATGTCTGGCCTGCCACCAGACCCATCAGCGCATTGAGTGGAAGGGGAGCACCCATGAATTCAACAATCTGGCCTGTGCTTCGTGCCACAAGATCCATGTAGAACATGATCCCGTGCTCGATCGCGAACAACAGGCAAGCGTCTGCTTCACCTGCCACAAGAGCAAGCAGGCCAAGTTCTTCCAGCTTTCCCATCATCCGGTGCGGGAAGGCCAGATGGCATGCAGCGAGTGCCACAATGTCCATGGCGAAGACGGCAGTGGCTTGATGGTGAAGGCGCTCTCGCGCGAGAAGTGCACGTCCTGTCACGCCGATAAACGCGGCCCCGTCCTTTGGGAACACGCGCCTGTGGCTGAAGATTGCACGATCTGTCATGACCCTCACGGTTCGAATCAGCCCGCGCTGCTGAAGAAGCGCGTGCCGCAGTTGTGCCAGGAGTGCCACGACCCGGCAGGCCATCCCGGCGGCCTCTACGATGGCAGCAAACTTATCGGCGGCAGTGCATTCCTGCAGGTCAAGAGTTGCCTGAACTGCCACTCTGCGATACACGGATCGAACGACCCGTCCGGCTCGACCTTGTTGCGCTGATGAATGGACACTCAGGACAGATGCGATGACGAACCCTTCCCGCAAGAGATCGAGGAACCCCAGTATGTCCGCTGACAAATCCTCCGTGCGCGGTGCGTTGCCCTTGGTGGGTCTGGTGCAACCTTTTGCTTCAAACATGAGTGCGGCCGTTGCCGCAAAGAAGGCCGGCGAGGCCGAGGCAAGCGGCAAGGTGGGGAGAAAGGGGACCGGCTACGCCTTCATCCTCGTTTTTGCCGCACTGTGGGCGATGGTGTTTTCCGCTCAAACTCTGGCGGTGCCGCCAGGCATGGAGCTCATTTTCGATGGCGGTCCCAAGCCTGTGATCTTTTCCGGCCAGATCCATGCTGATCACGGCCTCACATGCAAGGACTGCCATACCGGCATCTTCAAGAAGGAGAAGGGGGACGCAAAGATTGCATTTGCCGACCATCTCGCCGGCAAACAATACTGCTTCGCCTGCCATAATGGGGCCAAGGCCTTTGCCGCAAAAGGCAATTGCAACAAGTGCCATGGCAACAAGTCGCCGAGTGCCGCCCCCAGCGAACCCCCTGCCAAAGCGGAGGCGCCCCCGCCTGCCACTGCGATGAAGGCGGAGGCCGCAGCCACGCCTGCCGTTGCCCCCGTCGTTGCACTGGAGGCGACCAAAGCGCCCTCTGCTGCCAAGAAGGAAGAGGCCGCAGCCAAGCCTGCTGCCGCGCCTGGCGTTGCACAGGGCGGGACCAAAGCGCCTACCCCTGCCAAGAAGGAGGAGGCCAAGCGCCCGGTCACAAAGGCCTGCGAGGACTGCCCCGACTACAGCGGCTGGTCTGGCTGGGCGGAAGGTGGCGTCGACTACCTTTCGAACGATTCCTATCACTTTGGCCGCTACACCGGGCTGGAGAAAAGCGGCGGCCTGGTCAATGCTGGCGGCGCAGTGCGTTATCGCGGCGGGGATGGCATCTATCTGGATGGCAAGGCCACCGACCTGGGCCTTGCCTCACGCGATGTGACCGTCGATGGCGGCAACCAGGGCAAATACGGCATTGCCGTCGAATATGACCAGATCCCCAATTTCCGCGCACAGGATGCACGCAGCCCATTCATCGATCAGGGCGGCGGCCAGCTTGGACTGCCAGCCGGGTGGGTGCCCGGTTTGACGACCAGTGCCATGCCCAGTCTGGGCACCGACCTGAACTCTACGCCCCTCAAAACCGAGCGGGATCGCCTGGGAGTGAAATTCTCGATGGTCCCCGGCAAGGAGTGGGAGATTACCGGTTTCTTTCGCCAGGAAAAAAAGGACGGCACCAAGGATGTGGGCGCCACCTTCGGTTTTTCTTCAACATCCATTTTGCCCGTGCCTTTCAATTACAAGACCGATGATTTCGGTCTGACTTTGGGCTATAGGGGCAGCCGTTTGCAGTATAGCCTCGCCTATGCCGGTTCACTGTTCAGAAACGACCAGGACGCGATTACCTGGAGCAACCCTTTTTCCCTGCCGTCCGGAGTGGACAGCGGACGCATTGCGGAAGCTCCGGATAACCAGTCCCACCAGGTCAGCGGTCATCTGGGTTACCAGTTAACGGATTACACCCGGCTCGGTGCCCAGCTCGCCTTCGGGCGCCTGACGCAGAATCAGGGCTTTCAGCCCTATACCATCAATTCATCCATCGTAACCCCGGCATTGCCGGCATCCAGCCTGGATGGCTTGGTGGACACGACACTGGCCAAACTCGATATCAACTCGAGGCCTCTTCCCCGTCTGCGTTGGGATGCGAGCTACACCTACAGCAATCGCGACAACAAAACGCCCGTGAACACTTACAACTACGTGATTACGGATACAGCTTTGGCGATTGATCCCAACACGGGATCTCCAGTCATTCGGCAAAACCGGCCCTACAGCTTTAGACAACAACTGCTGCGCACGAAGATCGGCTACCTGATGCCAAAGGACATCGATCTTTCCGGCGGCTTCGATTATGACCAGATGAATCGCACCTATCAGCAGGTCGCAGAGACCAAGGACAAGACAGTGTGGGCGAAGGTCAAGCTGCATCCGCTGGAGACGGTCGAGGGTTCCTTGAAATATTCCTATTCGACTCGCGACGCTTCTGCCTATGTTCCATTGGCGAGCCAGAACCCCTTGCTTGAGAATCCGGTATTCCCCAACTCGGTGAATCCCTTGATGCAGGCTTTCGAACTGGCTGATCGCACCCGCAACAAGCTCGGGCTGGAAGTGGCGTTAACGCCTAGGCAAAACCTGTCGCTGGGGCTGGGCCTCGATTACTACAAGGACGACTATCACAACATGGTTCTGGGCCTCACCCAGGCCACGGGCTTGACCGTCACCCCGAATGTCACCTATGTTTTCAACGAGCGGCTCTCGGCTTCTGCCTACTACACGTATGAAAAGCTGAGCTCCGACCAGACGGGTAATGAATGGATTCCCCTGCCACCGGTAAGTACCATCTGGATGGAATCGGACAGCAACCTGACCCAGACGGTCGGGCTGAACGCGAACTGGAAAGCCATTCCCAAGAAGCTTGACGTGGGTGCGGATGTGGCCTATTCAAAGTTCACCGGAACCATCCATTATGCCGGTGCCACCGACCTGCCGGATCTGAGTTCCACCCTCACTTCCTTCGGGGTGCATGGCAACTACAAATTGAAGGAAAATCTCTCGTTACGCACTGCACTCTGGTACGAGAAATACCAGGAGTCCGATTGGGCAAAAACTGCGAGTGTCAGTTACCTGCCCACGGTACTTTCGCTGGGCACCGCAAATCAGAATCCGGACACCGTTCTGGTTTCTGTATCAGTCCGATACGACTTCAAGTAAGCCTCAGCCAACCAGTGTATGCTTTGCTGGTTGGCGAGTTCCCAGGCGTTCAAGTCGTGGTTGTGTTTCCTGCCAGTTGCGGGAGTCGTCTTTAATGATTACCGCCGCAGCCAACATCAGATCAGGAGAATGCCAAGATCATTGCTCTGTGGGTGCTTTTCCATTCTCCGTAAAAGGCGCCACGTACTCAATTTTCGCCTGATCGCGCAATTGCTTGATCTTGCTTTCCATCGTTTCGCCCATTTTCTTGTTAAACAGGCGTTGCTTGATCATTGGTGAGGCTTGCGCCAGAGTGACAGGCTGCGCTTGCACACTGTTGATAAACAAGGCAGTTATCTGATTAGGATCATCGAGAATTATCGCCTGGCCAACCTGGGCATCCTTCAATTTTTTCTCGACTTCTTCACGAATTTGATCGGTTGCTGCTGAAATATGCTGATTGGTATTCGGGATTTTCTTCTGCTCCAGCCAGCGCACATAGTCCTTAAGGCTTATACCCCCAGCCAATTTCGCCTTGATTTCCGCTTCGTTTGCCGGTTTGCCCTGAATCGCTACTTCCTGCATATCATAAAGTTTCCGATTGGCGAAAAAATCCGGGTTCTGTTTGAAATACTCGCTTACCTCCGCGTCAGTCGGTTTGCCGATGGCGCCGATCTGTTTGTGCATATAGGCAGAAGCCAGGATCATCCGGTTTGCTGCAGAAAGGCTCGCGCGCACATCTGCGTCCTTGTCCAGATTCTCCTTGATCGCAGCTTGCCGCAAGAGCTCCTTGTCGATCATCGCCTTCATGGTTTTGCCGGTTATTTTGTTCCCCGAGTCATGAGACATACCGGATTCTTGCAGCTGCTTTTCCAGATCGTCGGCTGTGATGACTTCTCCATTGATCTTCATGGCGGCGGGGCTGGCAATCGCGGCGGGAGTTACACTCTTTTTTTGACCGCAGGCGGTAAGCGCCAGGCTCAGTGCAGCGACGAGCACAAGCAATTTTTGGGAATGATTCATGAATACTCCATGTGGTGGGCTGGGAAAGATTGGTCAGGCAGTGCATGAAACCTGAAAGGAGCAGCATCATAACTCGGGAACATCGGCAGAATAAAGCGCACGCGCCACAAAGATCAAAGAGTCAGGCGAGATTGAATCAATCATCGAGAAAGATTTGACCTGCCTCAAATCCATCACGCAAGATGCCCAGCCAAGACAGGTGGCTTCCATGTTTAGGTGATGCCCTCCGTAGTATACTTTCGGCAAGTGATAATGGAACGACTACACCTCCCTGCCCTGTCCGGACCGGTCATGTTCGATTCAGCGGCTCGCCTGCTGGCTTTGGCTTTTACCTTGGCCGCAATCATACTGGCGGGCCGCTGGTTGACTGAACTCACCGCACCCCGTTCAGTGGCCGAGCTGCCTTCTGCTCCGCTGACCCAGCCCGAATCGAATACCCAGTTCGTAAGTCGGCTGTTTGGCAGCAGCAAGGAAGTCCAATCACAGGCTCTGGCAGGGTTGCATCTAACCGGCGTGTATGCAGGCTCAAAGGGGGGTGGGTTTGCCACGATTCACACCCGAGCCGGTGATGTGGCCGTGTTTCCAGGGAATGAAGTTGTCCCTGGTGTCATTCTCAAGCAAGTAGAAAGCGATCGCGTGATCCTCCTCAGCTCAGGCACACAGAAGGAATTGCAGCTACATGAAGATAATGCGCCAGGCGCGACAGCTGTTTCTCAGGCCGTCCGGAACCGCGGCAGTCAGCGCAATCGGGTTGAAGAACAATGAGGGCGGCGTTGCGGTGGTTGAGTGTCCTTGTGCTTGCGCTGAACCTGCTCGGCGCCGGTGCCGCTGTTGCGGCCAAGAATCCGCCGAAGGGATGGATTACGTTGAATTTCATCAATGCCGACATTGGCTCGGTGATCAAGGCCATGAGCGAAATGACGGGGCGAACCTTCGTGGTGGATCCTCGCGTGAAAGGCACTCTCAGCATTACCTCACCCCGGCCCGTGAGTCCTTCAGTCGCCTACGACATTGTGCTGTCAGCATTGAGGATGCAGGGTTATGCGGCGATCAAGGTGAACGGCGTGGTGCGCATTGTCCCTGAAGCGGATGCCAAATTCTATGCGACACCTGCCATGGGCAAGACCCATAGGAACAGGGTGGGCGGCGAGATGATCACGCGTGTCTTCAAGCTGCGGCACGAGTCGGCCTCCCAACTCGTGACTGCGTTGCGCCCATTGGTTGGCGCCAGCGGGACGTTCAATGCCGACCCTGACAGCAACACCCTGATCGTGACCGATTACGCAGACAACCTGGCCCGTCTGGACCAGGTGATCTCCAGCCTGGACATTCCCACTGCTGACGAACCGGTGCTGATCCCGCTCAAATACGCCTCCGCAGAAGAAATTTCCGCCATGGTTTCACGGGTGTTCACACCCTTGGGGGGGCCGGGAGGTTCCACCTTGGATCTCCTCCAGGTCGGAGTGGATAAACGCTCCAACAGCCTGATCGTGCGTGGCCGCGACCGCAACCTGATCAGCAAGGTGGAAAATCTGGCCGCGTCCCTGGACGTCCCCACGCCGATTGCCGGCAATGTGCATCTGATCTATTTGAAGAATGCCCAGGCGGTCGAGGTGGCCAAGATTCTGCGCAACATCCTGTCTGGCGATACCTCACCCCTGTCCCAAAACGCAACCGCGTCCCAAACTGCTGGTACGCAGAACCCGACTGCCCAGCTCGCAACCGCGGTGTCCGCGAAATCATCGAGCGAGGACCTGGGTCCGGGCATGATACAGGCCGACCCGGCCAGCAATGCCCTGATCATCACCGCGCCTGAAGCCATCTTCTCCAACATCAAGGCGGTGGTGGAAAAGCTGGACGTGCGCCGTGCCCAGGTTCTGGTGGAAGCTCTGATTGCCGAGGTGTCGGCGGAGAAGGCGGCGCAGTTCGGCATCCAGTGGATGCACCTGACTTCCGATGGCGTGGTCGGCGGCTTCGGCAACAGCAACGCGTCCACCAACATCGGCGCCATCGCCGCGAATCCGGCAAATGCAACCCAGGGGTTCAACCTGGGACTGGTGAAGGGCCAGGTCACATTGGGCGGTGCCACCAATACCTATGATCCCACCACCGGGGTGCTCACCAGTTCCACTCCCGCCGCGACGCTCTATAACCTGTCGGTGCTGGCCCAAGCCCTGCAGACTGATGCCAACGCCAACATCCTTTCCACGCCCACCCTGCTCACTCTGGACAACGAGGAGGCCAGGATCTCCGTGGGCTCCAACGTGCCCTTTCTCACTGGCCAGTTCACCACGAGCGGAACCAGCGGCACCGCCTCTCCGTTCCAGACCATCGAGCGCAAGGACGTGGGTCTGATCCTGAAAGTGAAACCCCAGATCAGCCAGGGCGGCACCATACGCCTTACCATCTCCGAGGAAGTGTCCAAGCTGCAGCCGTCGTCCAACCCGACCCTGGCCAGTACCGACAAGCGTTCGCTGGACTCCACCGTGCTGGTGGATAATGGCCAGATCGTCGTCCTGGGCGGATTGATTGAGGACCAGGTGACCGAGACGGAGGACCATGTACCGCTGCTGGGCGACATCCCACTGCTGGGCAATCTGTTCCGCTACAAGACCCGCGACCATACCAAGACCAACCTGATGATCTTCCTGCGCCCGGTGATCGTGCGCACGGCGCAGGACGCCGCCGCGGTGACCAACCCGCGCTACGATTACATCCTGGGCCAGCAAAAAGGCATGGCGCCGACCCATCACCTCATGCTGCCGGATTCGCCTGCTCCGCTGGTTACCGACGAATTGAAATGGGGCGATATCAAGCCAGCTGAGGAAAAATCCCCGGCCTCACCCTAACGCCCGCCTATAACCTTGAAGCGCATTCCCTATTCATTTGCCCGCTCTGCGGGCGTGCTGGCCACCCCGGACCCGTTTGGCGGGCTTGCGGTCAAGGTTCGGCCCAATACCCGCCCGGAAGCGCTGGCGGAATTGCGCCGGGAATTCGGCCTGCCCCTGTCGGTCACGCTGCTGCGTGAAGAAGAATTCGAGGCGGCCCTGTCCGAGAGCTACTCCGACGGCGGAAGTTCCAGTGGTCTTCTGGATGGTTTGGGCGATGAGGCAGAGCTGTCCAGTCTGATGCAGGACAGCCGGCGCATCCAGGACCTGCTCGAGGCGGATGATGACGCGCCCATCATCAAGCTGATCAACATGGTATTCATGCAGGCCCTGCGGGAAGGGGCCTCGGACGTACATATCGAACCCTTTGAAAGCCGTTCCCTGGTCCGCTTTCGGGTGGACGGGGTGTTGAAGGATGTATTCGAGCCTCCGCGTGCGCTGCATGCTGCCCTGGCTTCACGCATCAAGGTGATGGCGGATCTGGACATTGCCGAAAAGCGCTTGCCGCATGACGGCCGCATCTCTATACGGCTGGGCGGCCAGGCGATCGACGTGCGGGTTTCCACCCTGCCTACTGGCCATGGAGAGCGTGTAGTGTTGCGCCTGCTGGCGAAGAATGCCGAGCGCCTGCAGCTTGACCTCCTGGGAATGGGCGCTGAAGTTCTGCAACAGATGGACCATCTGATCAAAGAGCCTCATGGAATTCTGCTGGTCACCGGGCCGACCGGCTCGGGTAAAACAACCACCCTGTACGCCGCGTTGACCCGCCTGGACCATACTGCGCTGAACATCATGACAGTGGAAGATCCGATTGAGTATGACCTGGACGGGGTGGGTCAGACCCAGGTCAATTCCCGTGTCGATATGGACTTTGCCCGCGCCTTGCGCTCCATCCTGCGGCAGGACCCTGATGTCATTCTGGTGGGTGAAATCCGCGACCTGGAGACCGCACAGATTGCTGTCCAGGCCAGCCTCACCGGTCATCTGGTCATCGCGACTTTGCATACCAACGATGCGGCCAGCGCGGTCACCCGGCTGACCGACATGGGCATAGAGCCCTTCCTTCTGGGTTCCAGCCTGATCGGCGTCCTGGCACAGCGTTTGGTGCGCAGGTTGTGTCCGCATTGCAAGAGCGCGTACATGCCCAGCCCTCAGGAATGGGCGACGCTTGACACTTCCACTCCCCCCGCTGAAGTCTACCGCGCCATCGGCTGTGAGCAATGCAATCACACGGGATACCGAGGCCGCACCGGCCTGTATGAGCTCATGACGATCGACGAGCCCTTGCGCCGGCTGATCCACGACAACGCCGGTGAGCATCTGATCCGCCAGCATGCTGAGGCCCATGGCATGCGCGTTCTGCGGGAGGACGGTTTGCGCTGGGTGCTGGCGGGTGAAACCTCCATAGAGGAGGTATTGAGGGTGACCCGGGAAGCAGCATGACAGCCTGGCGTTATGTGGCGGTGGATGCCCGCGGCGCGCGCCACCGTGGTGAGCTGGAGGCCGATCATCCCCGTGCGGTGCGGGCCCAGCTCAGGGAGCAGGGACTGCTGCCCGAGGAGGTCACACCGCGCGATGCACCCGCTCAGAGTGGAACAGGCGGCAGACGGATTCCGGCATTGGCCCTGGCGCTATTCTCGCGTCAGTTCGCGACGCTGCTGGTTGCGGGCTTGAGCATTGAACGAGCCCTGGCTGCCCTGGTAGACCAGCAGGATGAGGATAGAGTGCGGTCCGTGTTAAGCAGCGTGCATCAGGATGTCCTTGCCGGTCACGGTCTGGGACAAACCCTGGCCCGACATACTCGCGCCTTCCCCCGTTACTATGGGGCCATTGTGCAGGCCGGTGAAGAGGCGGGCGCCCTTCCCCAGGTGATGGAGCGGCTCGCTTCCTATCTGGAGCGCGGTCAGGCCCTGCGCCAGAAGGTCGGGGTCGCCCTGATTTATCCCATCATCGTCACTGTGGTGGCCTGTCTGGTGGTAGGCGTACTTTTAACCTATGTCGTTCCCCAGGTGGTGGCCGTATTCGAGCAGTCGCGCCAGTCGCTGCCCTTGCTGACCCGTGCCATGATCGTGATCTCCGATTTCGCCCGCGCAACATGGTGGATCATATTGATTCTGCTTGCTGTCGGGGCCGTTGCCGCCCGTTACCTGCTGACTATCCCCGAGGTGCGCGAGCGCTGGCATCGTTTCCTGCTGCGCCTGCCGATCATAGGGCGCCTGCGCACTGGGCTGGCCAGCGCCCGTTTCGCCAACACCCTTGCGGTTCTGGTGGGCAGCGGCGTACCCATCGTTAATGCCCTGGGCCATGCCGGCGCGGCGCTGGACGATGAAGTGTTCCGTCGTGCCACGGCTGAAGCCGCGACACGGGTGCGGGAGGGACAGAGCATCAGCCGTGCGCTGAAACAGAGCGGAGCCTTTCCCGGCATGCTGTTGCACCTGGTTGCCAGCGGCGAAGCAAGTGGCGAACTGGCCCGGGTGCTCGAGCAGGCCGCAGCGCAGCAGGAACTGTCGGTCGAGACCCGGCTGTCTGCCCTGACCGCCCTGCTGGAACCCCTGCTCATCCTGGTCATGGGCGGCGTGGTTCTGATGATCGTGCTGGCCATCATGCAGCCCATAATCGACATGAATAGTCTGGTCCACTGAACACTGAACACGTTGTGACAAAGAGGTCAAATATGCGAAGCAGAGGTTTTACCCTAATCGAACTCATGGTTGTCCTGGTCATCCTGGGCGTGCTGGCCGCGATGATTGCGCCGAAAATCATGGGGCGCCCGGACGAGGCCCGCATCGTCGCGGCCAAACAGGACATCGCCACGATCGTTCAGTCCCTCAAAATGTATCGGCTGGACAACATAAATTATCCCACCACGGAACAAGGCCTGCAGGCCCTGGTCACCAAACCGACCATCGACCCCATCCCGAATAACTGGAAGTCAGGCGGCTACCTGGAGAAACTGCCCAAGGATCCCTGGGGTAATCCCTACGTGTACCTCAACCCTGGCCGTCATGGTGACATCGACGTGATGAGTCTGGGGGCTGATGGTCAGGCCGGGGGAGAAGGCAAGGATGCGGACATCGGCTCCTGGATGCTCTGAGCACTGCGCGCCCGCAAGTTTCAGGGGCTTCACCCTGATCGAGCTGTTGGTGGTGATGGTCATCATTTCGGTGGGCATCGGCGTGGCGGTGATCGCCCTGCGGCCGGATAACCGTGGTGTTGTGCGCAAGGAAGGCGACCGCCTGGCGGCTCTCCTGGGCTTGGCGAGTGAAGAGTCGGGTGTCAATGGCATGCCTTTGGCCTGGATCGGCAATGAGAGCAGCTATGAATTTCAGGCCCGGGAACTGACTGATCAGGGGCCGGACTGGACGGTGATCAGGGGTGACGATCTGCTGCATTCGCGTCAACTGCCGACCGGCGCATACATCCGCAACATCCAGGTTGACGGACAATCCCTGCAGTTGGGGCAACGGGTCCCCTTGGGCATCCAGGGTGCGCATGACCTCTCTGTTGAGATCACCCTGGGCGACGCAGGCGTCAAGGTTACAGGGAGGGCCGGCCACTTTCGCTCTGCGCCTGCGCAGGG
Organism: Thiobacillaceae bacterium; assembly: GCA_049578545.1. Lineage (GTDB taxonomy): Bacteria > Pseudomonadota > Gammaproteobacteria > Burkholderiales > Thiobacillaceae > DASQBT01. Next base: position 6,424 of record JBAUMF010000038.1, on the reverse strand, counting down.
AGACGGCACGTGAAATCGGCCGTCCATGGTTTCACCCTGCTGGAAATGCTGGTTGCGCTCGCCATTGTCGCGATTGGCCTGACGGCCGCCTTGCGCGCATCGGGTATGGGCATTGAAGGGGTGGGTGAATACCGCAACCACATGCTGGCGCTGTGGCTGGCCCAGAACATCGTGACCGAGCACGTTGCGCGCGGGGATTGGCCTGCTCCGGATACCACTACATCAGAGGAGACGTTCGCCAACCATAAGTTCGTGGTTACGCAGGTAGTCAAGACGACACCCAATCCACGCTTCCTGCGCCTTGACGTCATGATCGCCGACCGGGAGGAGCCGAGCCGAACGCTACAGCACACTGCGGCGTTTCTGACTTCGCCGCAATGAGAGCTGTCCGTGGGTTTACCCTGCTGGAAGTGCTTGTCGCCCTGGTGTTGCTGACCGTGTTTGCCGTGATGGCTTATCGTGCGCTGAATTCGGTGCTCGATGCACAGCGGCAGGCCACTGCAAAAATGGACAACCTGAATGAACTGGCTGCTGCGTTTACGTTGATGGACTCCGATCTGTCCAATACCACTGCGCGCGTCAATCCTCAGAATCCAGGCGACAGCGGGTTCCATATCCTGATCGGCCAGGATGGCTCGGAACAATTCGACTTTGTGCGCCTGCTCCCGGAAGATGCGGATCAGGGCCTGCAGCGAATTGGCTACCGGTGCGCAGGAGCAACCCTGAGCCGACTGGTCTGGGCGGATGTGAATAATCCCGTGGACACACCGAAGGAGACCGCCTTGCTCGGTGGTCTTCGCTCCTGCGCCTTCAAGTACCTCAGCGCAGGGGGACAACAGTGGCTGGCCGCATGGCTGCCCCAAACCGGAATTTCCTTTCCTCCCGCGATCGAACTTACTGTCATCGAAGCGGATGGCACCCCTATCCGACGAGTAGTGGGTGTGCAATGATCCGCTTTTGAGAAGAATAGATCCTGCAAATGGTACGGAACCGCATTGCTCATCCCAGGGGTCAAGCTGTTGCGGCACGGCAAGAAGGCGTAGCCGTGCTGGTTGCCATGGTGGTGGTGGCGATTGCCGCTCTGGCAGCGAGCAGTTTCATGTTCCGTTCGCAGGTGGAATGGCGCCGGATGGAAAACCTGACCCGTGGCGCCGAGGCCCACTGGGTTTTGCGCGCAGCCCAGCAGTGGGGGGCGTCCGTGCTTCTGGACGATGCGCTCCACAGCAGCGTGGACTACCTCGGCGAGCTTTGGGCTACGCGGTTGCCCCCGGTGGAGGCCGAAGGTTACCGCGTATCAGGCTGGATGGAAGATGAAGAGGGGCGCTTCAACCTGAACAACCTGGTCCTGAACGGCAAGGCCAACAATCAGCAGCTCGCCATCTTCATGCGCTTGCTGCGCATCCTGCACCTGCCGGAAAACCTGGCCTTTGCCCTTGCCGACTGGATCGATGCAGATGATGTCCCGCTGAATCCCGACAGCGCTGAGTCCGCGTATTACGCCAGTCTTCCAAGCCCCTACCGGGCGGCCAACCAACCCCTGATCAATATGAATGAACTGCTCCGGGTGAAGGGCTTCGACAGCAACGTGCTCTCGGCATTGCGCCCGTACGTGACGGCCCTGCCGACGCGAACTCCGATCAATGTCAATACGGCAAGCCCCGAGGTCCTGGCGGCGCTGGTGGACGGGCTGTCCACGCAGGAGGCCTACACCATGGTGGCCAAGCGGGAGCGCATTTATTACCGCAATTCACAGGATTTTCAGCAGGCCTTGCCCACCGGGCTGACCGCTCCCGCAGATATGGTATCGGTATCCAGTCAGTATTTTCTGGTTCAGGTCCGCGTCCGCAATGAACGTCTGGCCATCGGCAATCAGGCTCTGTACCACCGGGACGGCCCAACCCTGCCGAAACTGGTCTGGAGGGCCGAGCTGTGAGCGAACTCCGCCTCTATTTGCGGCGCGACACCTTTGTGGAAGGAACGGATTGTGCCTGGGCACTGCTGGATGACAAGGGCCATCTGCAAAGCAGCGGCAACCAGCTTGTGGATCTGCCCCGGTCACGACATTGCCACCTGGTTCTGGCCAGCGACCTGGTGCTTACCTTGAAGACGCCCCTGCCTGATTTGCCCGAGCGCCGGCTGGCCCCCTTGCTGCCCGCCGCGGCCGAAGCGGCAACCCTGGTCGAGGCTGACACGATCCACGCTGTAATCATGGACCACCCCGGGGATGGCGATGCGACCCTGGCGGTTGTGGAGGAAGCCTGGCTAACCCGAATCCTTTCCAAACTTGCCGGTCTCGGCTTGCATCCCGACAGTGCCCTGCCCGAATATCTGCTTCTACCCTGGACGGAGGACGGCTGGTCAGTCGGTTGGCGAAGCAACAACTCAGTGGCGCGATTCAGCAAGAGTGAGGGAATGTCTCTGGATGACGGCGAGCCCCCGGTCGGGCTGATTCTGGCTCTTGCCCAGCGAAAACGCCCCGCAGCGATAAAAGTCTATCTGGGCGAGACCGCTGGATCGCCAGACTGGAAACGATGGAGCAACGCCCTCGAAATCGCAGTCGAGGCGGCCGGCCCCTGGGATTGGCATACCGTCCCATGGCCGGAACTGCCGGGCTTGCTGCAAGGCAAGCATGCTCCTGGCCTCAAACGCCTGGATTGGACCCGGCTGGCACGTCCCGTGGTCTGGGGGGCGGTCTCCCTGGCTGCCATCCAGCTGGCCGGCCTCACCCTGGATTGGGCGTTGCTGGCACGGGAAAACACCGACATCAAACAGGAAATGCATGTGCTGGCTGAGCGGGCCCTGCCTGCCAGTTCGGCGATTGTCGATCCGCCCTGGCAGGTCAGGGAACGCCTGCAAAACATGCAGACGGCTATCGGCAATCCGGCGCCCAATGCCCTGGTTGGTCTGATAGGCCGACTCAGCCAGGCCTGGCCCAAACTCGGCAACACCCAGGTTCAGACCTTGAGTTATGAGGGGGATGCGCTCAACGTCTCAATAGCCGAAGCAGACGCGGCGTGGCTTGACCAACTGAAGGCGGCAGCGACAGCCCAGGGGTTGACTGTCAACTCGCGCATTGACAAGGATAATGGCAAGGCCATCCAGTTAACCATCCGGCCCGCTGCAAAGGGGGGATCGTGATGGCCAATGAATGGCTCGACCGCATCCGTGGTTATCTGGCCGGACGAAACACAAGAGAACGGTTGGTGCTATTGGCAGGGGGCATTATCCTGGGCGTTCTTCTCGGTTATGGCTTGTTCTATCAACCCCTGAGTGAAGCAAGGGCAAGTCTGGCCAAGCGCCTGCCGGCCGCGCGCGCCGAACTGCGCTTGATGCGGCTGCAGGCGGCAGAAATCGAGCGCCTGCGCACTCGCCTGGGTGGTTCAGGCAAGGGCGGAGTGGAACAGCGGGTGAAGTCATCAGCAGCAGCTTTGGGAATTGGGGAGAGTATCACTCAGCTCGTTGCTCTGTCGGATGATCAGATCCAACTCAGCACCCAGCCGCTACCGACCACTACCTGGATCGACTGGCTGACTGACCTGGAACGGCAGGGCCTGACCGTAGTGCGTTGTCGGGTCACCGCCAGCGAGCAGGGCGGCCTCGCCAAGCTGGAACTGACGGTGTCAGGGGGCCGGCGATGAAGCGTCTGCTCAAGGCCGTACTCCTTCTCCTGCTCCTTGTCTTGACCTATCTGGTCATGCTGCCCGCCACCTGGATGGATGCGCTGTTGCAGCGCGCCAGCCAGGGCACGCTTGCAATGACCGGAACGACAGGGACATTCTGGCGCGGCGAGGGGAGCCTGCAGGCGCTTCTCCCTAGCGGCGCGGCGGTGACCCTGGTCCCGGTGAGCTGGAACATCGCCGCCGGAGAATTGCTGGCGCTCAGGCTCCATATCAATGCGCTGTCAACACGCGATAAGACGCCAGTTCTGAATGCAACCTTTGGTTTTGGCGAAACCTATATCCAGGAGGCAAAGATGGACCTGCCGGCGGAGCTGCTGGGGGTGCTGTCACCCACGCTTCGGGCGGCAGCCCTCTCGGGCCAGCTAGCCTTGCAGGCCAAGGATGTACGCTTTGACAGCAGCCATGCGGCCGGCAAGATGCTGGCGTACTGGAAGGCCGCCGGTTCAAGTCTGAGCCGCGTGCGTCCTTTGGGCAATTATTTGCTGGACCTCACCGGGCAGGGCAACGGCATGGACTTTCATCTGACCACGATAGGCGGCCAGCTTAACCTGACCGGCTCAGGCAGCTGGCGCCCGGGCACGAGACCGGATATTAAAGTCATGGCGAAGCCACAGGAAAGCGCGCGCCAGGACCTGGCCCCGCTGCTGCGCATGATAGGGCGCGAAGTCAGCCCGGGAACCTACCAGCTTAGCCTCGACCCAAATGTGCAGGCAATAACCCGTTGAGCCGTTGCCGCAGAATGCGAACTCCACGCTGCCTGCGCGGAAAGGGTTCTGAAAGAAAGTATTGCTATGATCTTGGCGGTTACTCAGCTGTTTATCGGGAAGCAAAGACTGTAATGAGCTTGGCAAGCAAACTCCTACTCGTGTTCTGCGCAGCCGTGTCGATTCCGGCTTGCGCTGAGCTGGGCGGTGATGAATCAGGCATTTCCAGTGATGCTGCTGTCACCAGGATGCAGCTGCGTGCGGTCGTCCGCGCTGACACGCGCTATCGGGTGCACGAGCTGCGCGATGCGGCAAGCGACGTCAGCGTCCGCGAATACGTCAACCCTGACGGAAAGGTGTTTGGCGTGGCTTGGGATGGACCGACCAAGCCTGATCTGAGCCAGGTGCTTGGCCCTTATTTCACCCGCTACACCAGTGCCGCTACCGGGCATGGCTTGGTCCGGCGACTCAGAAGCATCGACCAGCCTGACTTTGTACTCAGGGTATCCGGTCACATGCGCCACTTTATTGGTTCAGCCTGGGTGCCCAACCTGATTCCGGCCAATGTCGACCCGGCGGAAGTGAAGTAGCAGCGAAAGGTGAAATCGATGCGTTCACAGCTGAGGCTTATTCCCAACACGCTTGCAGTCGTATTTGTTTGTCTTGGACTCATCTCTTGCGGTGGGGGCGGGGGTGACAGCGGTAACAGCACCAGCGGTGGCAGCACCAGCGGTGGCAGCAGCGGTAGTGCCGGACAAGCGGTTGCCGAGTGTCTGCAGTTCGTCAGCGGAAACACCTGGGGCTCCGTCAGGTCTGCCGACATTAAACTGGGGGGAGAAACGGCGCCCAATGCCATGATCCAGGTTATTGCCGATGCTGCCGTGCCGTCGGCACCTCATTCATGCCGCAGTACCGGTCCGGCGTGGAACAGCGTGCAGTCCCTGGGCGCCAACGGGCTGCTGGGGATCAGCAATTTCGCTCAGGACTGCGGTCAGGCATGTGCATCTCAGGCTCTAAGTGGATACTACTATTCCTGCACGGGCGGGAGCTGCTCGCCTATAGCCGTCCCGGTCGCAAACCAGGTGTGGAATCCCGTCGCCAAATTTTCGGTGGACAACAATGGCACCGTCGTCAGCCTGCCCTCGGTGTCATCGTCCGGTGCCACCCAGGTCAACGGGACGTTGACGTTCGGCATCGGCACGCAAGCGAATAACGGCGTCGCATCAGCCACCGTGCTCACGGTTGATTCCACCTACGGTGAATTTTCTTCCAGCGTAAACGGCACGGCTTATCCGGGCAGCTTCATCGACAGCGGATCAAACGGGCTGTTCTATGGGATCAACTTGTTCCCAAACTGTAATTCTTTCGTGGGCTTCTACTGCCCAGCCACCCCGCAAGCACAAAGCGCTGTCCTGCAAGGCCAGAACGGAGCAAGCGCGCCTGTCAGTTTCACGGTTGGCAATCCGGACTTGCTTGCTGCCACAATCACTGTGGACGCGGAGCTTGCCGGGCCGGAAGTTGGTGGTGGGGTTGACTGGGGCCTGCCCCTGTTCTTTGGCCGCAATATCTACACAGCGATCGAAGGCATGAGCACGCCTGCGGGAAGCGGTCCCTGGGTGGGCATCAACAGTGGCTCTGTTACTTCGGGTGGCACGAATCAGGTGCCTCTCGTGGTAGACGCCGGGCCGTCCGGGGCAAATGCCATTAATGCGCCGTACGTCTCAGTCACCCTTTGTGCGCCCGGCACCACAAATTGCCAGACGATCGATCACGTTCTGGTCGATACGGGATCTTCAGGGCTGCGCATTCTGGCCTCCGTGCTCAATGCGGGCTTGCTTGCCGCGCTGCCCCAATCCACGACACCTTAATTAGCGCCGGCTTTTTTACTTATAGATCCGGCACGTAAATAATATGAACTATTTCAGCCTGATTGAGTCTGCATTTGCATGGACAAACAAGACGCAAGGAAACTGGAACCGGCGGCGCAATACGAATTGCGCAAGCAGGTCATACGGGCATGGAAGCGCGGGCTTAACCGGG
>JBAUMF010000037.1:0-39649 GCA_049578545.1 Thiobacillaceae bacterium | reverse complement strand
CTCCAGCCCCGGCCCCAGCCGCCGAGCCTGGTCCTGCGCCGGCTGAAGCTGCGCCAGCCCCGGCCCCAGCCGCCGAGCCTGGTCCTGCAGCCGCTGAAGTTGCTCCAGCCTCGGCCCCAGCCGCCGAGCCTGGTCCTGCACCCGCTGAAGCTGCCCCAGCCCCAGCCCCAGCCGCCGAGCCAGGTCCTGCAGCCGCTGAAGCTGCCCCAGCCGCCGAGCCTGGCCCTGCAACCCCTGCGGTGGCGAGCGAACCGGTGAAGAAGACCCATCATCATCGCCGCCCTCATCACCGTCGTCACCGCGTCAACAAAAAGTTGGTCAAGCCGGCTGAAGCCAAGTAAGCGTGCGTGCGCGCAGTCGTACGTCGCATATGAGGCCCGCAGTTAGCTGGGCCTCATTTCTCTTTGCAGGGTGTATGACGCAGATGCCACCTAACCTAACGCCGTCTCGTTTCAAATTTTGTAATGGGAGGGTTTCCTCTGCCGCAAACGGCTTCGACCCGCCAAGGTTGAGCTGGATGGCCACCACCCCCTTGAGCGGGCAAGCATTTTCATTGCAAGCGGGGACAAGTCGTCATTCACGGGGTGGCAACAATGCGGCGGCTGATCTCGTGCTTGCGACGCTTTGGCAGAGTGGCATTGGGAAATGGCTGCCGCACGCTAGGGTGACCGGACGGATTTCCAAAACTGCACGACAGGTGGCTCTGCGGTGCCGAGTAATCGCGCAGGCCGGCCAACACTTGTCGGCCGAACATCAGTGGTGTAACTCAGCCTAGCCGGGAACTGGATTGCACGGTTGAAATGTGGAACTGGCAAGCCAGCCAATTTCCGGCCGCTATCGTCCGCCAGCGGGCGAGGAGCGGTCAGTCGACAAAGGTAAGTCGGGTGTCGGCCTGGGGTCGACAGCGCCAATTCGACAATGTCAAAAGGATCATTGCTGATCGGCCGGTATCGGCAGCAGAGATTGGCTGAAAGGCCGAATCGCAGCGAGTCTATAGAATTGCTGTTGAGTGTCTGCCAGATAACGTCGCTTCGGTTGCACCGCAATGACAGGACCGGCCACGGCCGGTTGGACTTCAAACATGCTGCCGCGAAGGAAGTCCGCATTCATGCCTGAAGGCGTATTCGCGCCCAGTCCAGGATGGGCTGAAGGCGTGGTGGCAGCAGCTTTTCCGCCTCGTCGAAACGCACCCAGCGCCATTCATCATGTTCCGGATGTCCAAGTTCCAGCGAGATGGGTAGCGTGATGCTTTCTTGCGCAGTCTCGGCCAGATAGTAGCGCGCGACCTTGCCCCGGCCGTAGGGTGCCGTCTCGCAAAACACCTCTCCCCAGCGAAAGACGAGATCGGTGATCGATGCCTCCTCCGCGGTTTCGCGGATGGCCGCAGCCAGCGGCATCTCATTTGGCTCGACCGTGCCTTTGGGAAAATCCCAGTTGCTATAGGCACGCAGAACCAGCAGGCGCCAGCCGGCGTTTTCCCGGCGGACGACGACCACGCCTGCGGAAAAGGCGGGGGGAGTAGCGCTTGCTGGCATTTGAGAGCCCGACATACTTGAATGGAAACAAATGTACTTGAAGAATACTGGATCGCCACGGCCCTGCGGGCCTCGCGCTGGGGAAGTTTATGCGGGTTCGTCATTGGTCGCGCACAACAAGACTTGCGAACTGCTTTGCAATGTCACGGCCCAGCGATGTCAATGCGTGCGTACGCGCGGTGTTGCGATTGAGGGATTCATCACGGCAACCCTGGCTACGAAATGCCTGAATGGCATAGTGCCTGACTCCACGCTCAGCCAGGTCATGCGCCAGCGAGTGAACCGCGTCATCATCTAGCAAGTCGGGGTGCACCGTGGTGCGGATTTCGTGCGCGACGTTAGAGCGCAAGACCAGATCGAGCGAAGCGCGCGCCCGTTCCCCACTGCCCGGCGTGCCGGTAACGCGAGGGTACTCGGCAAAGGGTGCTTTTACATCCAGGCCTACCCAGTCCACCAACGGCAGGATCGCTTGCAGCCGCTGTGGATACGTCCCCCCGGTATGCAGTCCTACCTTGAATCCGACCTCGCGCACTTCACGCATGGCGTCGAACAGAGCCGACTGTAACGTTGGCTCGCCACCGGAAAAAACCACGCCATCCAGAAGCCCCTGGCGACGCTGGAGGAACGCAAGGATAGACTCCCAGCGTAACTCGTTCTGGCTCTGCGCCGGGATCAGACCAGGATTGTGGCAATAGCGGCAGCGCCAGGGGCAGCCCTGGCAAAACACCACGGCGGCCAGCATTCCGGGCCAGTCGGTGGTTGAGAGTGGAGTGAAGCCACCAATCCTGAGCATGAACGTCCTAGCTCAGCTTGCAGCAATCCTCAAGGTAGAAGCGCCGCTCGCGGTGTTCGCTCCGCTTGCCCTTGTTGAAGCTGGCCACGGGCCGGTGGTAACCCATCACGCGGGTCCATACCTCGCAACGGGTACGTTCTTCGTCACTGAGTGTGATGGCGGGTTGAGTTTGGTTCTGAAATGACAGAGCGTTCATATAGGTCTCCTTTAGTTTGGATTAAGCGGCAACAGCACGTTTGCGGGACAGGGCTTCCTCGTCGCACTTGGGACAAAACTCGTGCTCGCCGGCGAGGTAGCCGTGCCTGGGACAGATTGAGATGGTGGGCGTCACGGTGATGTAGGGCAGGTGAAATCGTTCCAGGCTGCGGCGTACCAGTTTCTTGCACGCCTCCGCAGAGGAGATCTGCTCTGACATGTAGAGGTGCAGCACGGTGCCACCGGTGTACTTGCGCTGCAATTCGTCCTGCCGCTCCAGCGCCTCGAATGGGTCATCGGTGTAGCCCACTGGCAGCTGCGTCGAGTTGGTGTAGTACGGCGCGTCTGCCGTGCCCGCCTGCAGGATGTCTCCGTAGCGCTTGCGATCCTCCTTGGCAAAACGGTAGGTCGTGCCTTCGGCCGGCGTGGCTTCCAGGTTGTACATATGGCCCGTCTCTTCCTGAAAGGTGGCAATGCGGGAGCGAATGTGATCGAGCAATCGCACCGCAAAATCGTGGCCCCATGCAGTGGTGATGTCGTGTTCGTCATCAGTAAAATTCCTGATCATTTCGTTGACGCCATTCACGCCGATGGTGGAGAAGTGGTTGCGCAGCGTGCCCAGATAACGCTTGGTGTAGGGGAAGAGACCCTGGTCCATCAGACCCTGGATGATCTTGCGCTTGATCTCCAGTCCATTGCGCGCCATGCTGAGCAGCCCATCGAGGCGCTGCAGGAGGCGAACCTCGTTGCCCTTGTATTCGTAACCCAGGCGCGCGCAGTTGACTGTCACCACACCGACCGAGCCAGTCTGCTCGGCCGAGCCGAACAAACCGTTGCCACGCTTCAACAACTCGCGCAGATCGAGCTGCAGACGGCAGCACATGGAGCGGATGTGATTGGGCTTCATCTCGGAATTGATGAAGTTCTGGAAGTAGGGCAGACCGTAGCGGGCGGTCATGGCAAACAGCAGCCCGGCATTCTCCGACTCCCAGGGAAAATCGGGCGTGATGTTGTAGGTCGGAATGGGGAAGGTGAACACCCGCCCCTTGGCGTCGCCGGTGGTCATGACCTCGATATAGGCACGGTTGATGATGTCCATCTCGCCCTGCAGTTCACCATAACTGAATGGCATCTCTTGGCCGGCGATGATGGGTACCTGTCCGCGCAGGTCTTCGGGACAGGTCCAGTCGAAGGTCAGGTTGGTGAAGGGCGTCTGCGTGCCCCAGCGCGACGGGACGTTGAGGTTGTAGATCAGTTCCTGGATGCACTGCTTCACCTGCTCATAGCTCATCGCATCCTTGCGGACAAAGGGCGCCATGTAAGTGTCGAACGAGGAGAAGGCCTGTGCGCCGGCCCATTCGTTCTGCAGCGTGCCAAGGAAGTTGACGATCTGCCCGACGGCGCTGGACATGTGCTTGGGAGGCCCTGCCTCGACCTTGCCCGGCACGCCGTTAAGGCCCTCGTGCAACAGGGTGCGCAGTGACCAGCCGGCGCAATAACCGGCCAGCATGTCGAGATCATGAATATGAATCGCGCCTTCACGGTGAGCTTCGCCGAGTTCGGGCGGATAGACATGGTTGAGCCAGTAGTTGGCCACCACCTTGCCGGAGACGTTGAGGATCAGCCCGCCCAGCGAGTAGCCCTGGTTGGCGTTGGCGTTGACCCGCCAGTCCTGGCGTGACAGATATTCATTGATCGACGCTTCGACGTCGACTACGGTCTTGCGGTCCTCACGCAGCTTCTTGTGCGTTTCGCGATAGACGATGTAGGCGCGCGCGGTGTCGAAATGATTGGCCGCGATCAGGCTCTGCTCGACGGCATCCTGGATGTTCTCGATGTCGGGCGGTGCGCCTCTGAACTTGTGAATCAGAACCTTGGCCACCTGCGCGGTGAGCAGGTCAGCCTCGGATTCGCCGAATTCGCCCGTGGCCTGTCCGGCGCGCAGAATGGCTGAACGTATCTTGTTGGCTTCAAACATCGCCCGCCGCCCGTCACGCTTGATGACTTCATGCGGCAATGCCGCGATTACAGCCTCCATTTCTGTCTCCTTGGTTATCAATATATAGTGTTACAAGTTATTTAACTTACAACATATCGTGGTAATGTCAAGGATATTTTCAGGTTTCCATGTCCTGATATTATGCATAGCGCGACGAGGTAAGTGGCTGCATGCCTTGCTGTCAGGAGAATTGCAATGGGTTCGAGGCCGACTTCGCGGGAACCGGCCATCCAGCCGCTGATGGCCGGGTGGCCGCTCTGATTCGGCGGCGCTACCTGCTTGCTGTTCCGGCGCCGATCTGCTGGGGCGTTCGGCACCTCCACTGGCGATCAATCTGTTATCCGCTGTGGGCCGCTATCTGCCCCATGGCGGGCGACTGACCCGAATCCAGGACATGGCGACGCTGTATGATAACGGGTGCGGCGCCGGGAGCTCAGGCGCCGGCTAAGCCTGTCAACGGATACTTCTAAGGATGAGAATGAAGCGCGTGGATGATTTCCGCCTTTACTTCGGCAAGCGGGAACTGGTGCCGATCATCATCGGCGGCATGGGGGTGGATATTTCAACCGCCGAGCTGGCGCTGCAAGCGGCGCGCCTGGGCGGCATCGGCCATATCTCGGATGCCATGGTGCAGACCGTTTCAGACCGGCGCTTCGACACACGCTTCGTCAGCGACAAGCTCAAACTGTACAAACACAATGTCGCGAGCAGCGACAAGTCCTCCGTGCAGTTCTGCCTTTCGGCCCTGGAAGAGGCCACGCGCAATCACGTGGGCCGCACGATGGAAGCCAAGCGCGGCGATGGCATGATCTTGATCAACTGCATGGAGAAGCTCACCATGAATGCGCCGCGCGACACGCTGCGCATGCGCCTGACTGCCGCGCTGGATGCAGGCATCGACGGCATTACCCTCAGCGCCGGCCTGCACCTCGGCTCATTCGCGCTGATCGAGGACCACCCGCGCTTCCGCGACGCCAAGCTTGGCATCATCGTCTCCTCGTCGCGCGCGCTGGGAATGTTCCTGCGCAAGAACGCCCGTTTGCGGCGTCTGCCGGATTACATTGTGGTCGAAGGGCCGCTTGCCGGCGGCCACCTCGGCTTCGGCCTGGATTGGGCGAATTATGATCTCGCCGCACTAGTCCGTGAGGTGCTGGCGTTTCTAAAGACCGAACAGCTCGACATCCCGGTTATCGCCGCCGGCGGCATCTTCACCGGCAGCGACGCCGCAGCCTTTCTCGAACAGGGCGCGGCTGCCGTGCAGGTGGCGACGCGTTTCACCGTCACCCAGGAATGCGGCCTGCCGGACAAGGTCAAACAGGAGTATTTCAAGGCCAGTGAAGAAGACATCGAGGTCAACACCATCTCGCCGACCGGCTACCCCATGCGCATGCTCAAGGGCAGCCCCGGCATCGGCGCAGGCATTCGCCCCAACTGCGAAGCCTATGGCTACCTGCTCGATGCCAAGGGCAACTGCTCCTACATCGACGCCTACAACCGCGAAGTCGCCATCCATCCCGAGGCGAAGAAAATTTCAGTCAAGGACAAGACCTGCCTTTGCACCCACATGCGCAACTTCGACATCTGGACCTGTGGCCACTATACCTATCGGCTCAAGGATACGACAACTCGACTAGCGGACGGCAGCTACCAGGTGCTTAGCGCAGAACGGGTGTTTCACGACTACCAGTTCAGCACCGATCAGAATATCGCCCTGCCGGGCTGAGTGGTTGCCCTGGCCAAAATCTGTTTGGGAAGTGCAATCGGCAACGATGTCCACCGAGGTGCAGTTCACATTTGACGAGAGGGCGTTCAGTTATTCAAGAGAAGCGACGTTGGAATTCTTGTGCAGCTGCGCCGCCTGAACGTGAACCAATCTTGGAGGCCACAAAGATAAACTCAACTGTCAGATCAGCGCTTTCCGCATCCTTGCTGCTGCCCATCGATAGAAGCCCTGCTTGGCGACCTCCACGATCAGGAGATAGGCGAGCACCATCGCTCCAAGGATGTAATAAAACCTGGCCGGGGGAGGCACCAATCCGAAGTAGCTGCCTATCGGGATAAATGGCAGCAGCCCTGCGATACACACAACCGCAAGCGATGTCGCCATCAGTAGCGGGTGAGGATGGCTTTTCAGGGGATTGCCGCGGGTACGAATGATGAAGATCACCAGCACCTGGGTGCATAGCGATTCGACAAACCATCCTGTCTGAAACAGCTTCTCATCGGCCTGCAAAACGACCAGCATGACGTAGAAGGTCAGGAAGTCGAACAGGGAGCTGATCGGCCCGATCACGAGCATGAAATTGCGGATGAAATTCATGTCGAGCATGCGCGGGCTCCGGGTCTCTACGGCGTCCACCTTGTCTAGCGGAATCGGGATTTCCGAGATGTCGTAGAGTATGTTGTTGAGCAGGATCTGGGTCGGCAGCATTGGCAGAAAAGGCAGAAACAGCGAGGCGCCGGCCATGCTGAACATGTTGCCGAAATTGGAGCTCGTACCCATCAGGATGTATTTCATGATGTTGCCGAAAGTCCGGCGTCCCTCCAGAACGCCTGCGTGCAGGACATGCAGGTCGCGTTGCAGGAGGATCATGTCCGCCGCCTCCTTGGCCACATCCACGGCCGAGTCCACCGACAGACCGACATCCGCCGAATGCAATGAGGGTGCGTCGTTGATGCCGTCGCCCAGGTAGCCGACCACATGGCCGCGGGCCTTGAGAGCCCGGATTACACGCTCCTTCTGTGTCGGATTGACCCGGCAGAACAGGTTGGTCGTGTCGACCCGGCCCTGCAGGGCATAATCATCCATCTGAGCGATCTCCTTGCCGACGAGGATTCCTGTCACCGGAATCTTCAACTGGGTGCAGACGTGGCGGGTCACCAGGTCGCTGTCGCCGGTCACGATCTTGATGGCGACGCCCGCCCGCTTGAGGGCGGCCAGCGCGGGAGCGGCGCTTTCCTTGGGTGGGTCGAGGAAGGCGGCAAAGCCAGCCAGGACCAGTTCCGTTTCGTCGCTCACCACGGCGTGAGGATGGTCCTGGGGTACCTGCCGCCAGGCAATGCCCAGCACGCGGAAGCCTTCTTCCTCCAAAGCGTGGTACTGGCCGCGAATTGCCGCCAGTGCTGCTTCGTCTATGGGACGCTGCAGTTCGGTGCCTTCCGCTTCATGGTGTGTGCACAGGCTTACCAGATCGTCGGGCGCGCCCTTTACCACCAGCCAGCGTGCGGTGCCGTTATCGATCAGCACGGAGACCCGGCGACGCTCGAAGTCGAAGGGCACCTCGTCGATCTTTTTCCAGGTGCCGGTATCGATGTGCTCGTGGGCGAGAATGGCTTCGTCGAGCGGGCTCTTTAACCCGGTCTCGAACAGGCTGTTCAGGTAAGCCAGCTCCAGTACTCTCTCGCTCGGCCGGCCTTCGGCATCGACGTGTCTTTCCAGGCGGATTTTCGCCTCGGTCAGGGTACCTGTCTTGTCGGTGCAGAGGACATCCATTGAGCCCAGATCCTGAATGGCGGAAAGCCGCTTGACGATCATGCGCTTCTTCGCCATGCGCAGCGCACCACGGGACAAGGTAACCGAAACCACCATCGGCAGGAGTTCCGGCGTCAGGCCGACGGCGAGCGCCACGGCGAACAGGAAGGATTCCAGCCAGGGCTTGTGGAACAGGGTGTTGACCAGCAGCACGAACATCACCATCAGAACGGTCAAGCGCATGATCAGCATGCCAAAGCGGCGGGTACCAATCTCGAATGACGTCGGTGCCGACTGGCTGGAAACCTTGTCTGCGATTTCCCCGATCGCCGTATTCGTCCCGGTCCTGACTACCTGTATCCGGGCACTGCCGCTGATGACCGAGGTGCCCATGAACACCGCATTGGTCGCTTCCTGTAGCTCCGTGGCCGTATCCGCTAGTGTCCCCGGTCGCTTTTCCACGGGGTAGGATTCGCCGGTCAGTAGCGCCTGCTTGACGAAGAAATCCCGTGCTTCAAGCACTTTGCCGTCTGCCGGAATCATGTCGCCGGCCGACAGCAGCACGACGTCGCCGGGTACGACCCCGGTCACCGGAATGTCGAGCGGATTGCCATCGCGCATTACCAAGGCCCGAACCGAGACCGATTGGCGCAACTTATCAGCGGCGGCATTGGCGCGGTACTCCTGGACAAAATCCAGGGTGACGCTCATGAGAACGATCAGGCTGATGATGACGAAGTTGGTGACCTCTCCGGTGAATGCCGAAACCGCACTGGCAATGAGAAGGATGAGAACCAGCGGATTCCTGAAGCGGGTGAGGTACTGCAGCAGCAGCGATTTTTCCTGCCGTTGGCGAAACAGGTTGGGACCGAATTTGGCCAGCCGGGCGTTGGCCTCTGCGTCAGACAATCCGTTTGTCACGGCAGCAAGGTCAGCCGTCCCTGCAGGCAGCGGCTCAAGCCACCAGGGCGGCAGCGTCGAATCTACTGGCATTTCAATCTCATCCGGTCAGCGCGATCCAGGACAGGGGTAGTGGAGTGCATTCGTGCCTCATGCGACAGCGTCAATGTATATTTTGACCCGCCCAAAGCCTGAATTCCCTTGTCTCGGGTGTGGAGCAAGTGGCAGCCGATGCGATGCGTCGTGGAGAAAAATACGCCGCAGGTGGCTTCGTGAAATGGCTGTGTATACACAAGCGAAATCCCCAAACAGGACTAATAACGCGGCGGGCACTGCTCCTCGAAGTCTGTCGTTTGCTTTAAGCCTCGTTATTCGATAACTAACTGTTGAGCGCCTTATGTTATCAGGACAGGCGACGGCTGCGATCCGCCCACACCGCAGCTTCCACCCGGGAGCGCACATTGAGCTTCTTGAGCAAATGTTTGACGTGCACCTTGACCGTCCCCTCGGCGATGTTCAGCTCGCGCGCAATCAGCTTGTTGCTCTTGCCCTCGGCAATATGTTCAAGGATCCTGCTCTCCTGTTCGGTTAGCCCTGCTTCGGTGGGGTTCCTGGGCCGCGCCATTTCACGCATCGAAAAAGCAAGCAGCTGGGTAAGCCTGTCCGTGATGGCAATCTTGCCGCGGGCGGCCTCGGTCAGGTGCGCGATCAGATCTTCAGGCTCCATGTCCTTGAGCAGATAACCGTCTGCGCCTGCCTGCAACGCCGCTACCAGGTCTTCTGCCTGGTCCGAGACCGTCAGCATGATGACTCTGGAATCAAGTCCGGCATCCTTGACGGCTTTCAGCACCTTGACCCCGTTCATGTCCTTCATGTTCAGGTCGAGCAGGATCATGTCTGGCTTGAGGGAATGGGCGAGCCTGATCCCTTCTTCGCCGCTGGCCGCCTCGCCCACGAAGCTGAATTCGGGTTCGGCCTGAATGAGCTGGATCACCCCTTTTCGGAACAGGGGGTGATCGTCAACGATGAGGATGGTCTGAGTTTCTACTTCCGGGTTCATGTCGATAGTCTTGTGCGGATGGGAATGGAGTGCTGGTTCGCTGGCATGAAATGCAGGGTGACACGGGTGCCGGAGGCGGCTGGCTTCTCTATGGTCAATGTACCCCCGAGGTTCTTCGCTCGTTCTTCCATGATGGTCATGCCGTAATGATGGACCCCGCCCGCTTTGTGGATGCCAATGCCGTCGTCCTCAATGATGGCGGAAACCGAGCCGTCGCCGCTGCATTCCACCCTGACCAGCGCATGCCTGGCCCTGGCGTGGTTGAGCACATTGGACAGGGCTTCACGCACGACCTGCAGGGTGTGAATTTCCTCATTGGCCGAAAGTCGGCATCCAGCCAGGTGCACGTCCAGTGAGACTGACAGGTCACCCCGATTGGAAAACTCGGACACCGTGTTCTGCAATGCCGATGTCAGTCCTCCTCCTTCAATGCGCAGGCGGAAGGTGGTCAACAGTTCACGCAACTGGCGATAGGCACTGTTCAGCCCCTCGCGCAGCTCATTGAGGATCTGGGCAGCCTCGTTGCTACTGCGTTCCACGTGCGGTCTAAGACGGCTGACCTGGATTTTCATATAAGCAAGCGATTGGGCCAGGGAATCATGGAGCTCACGGGCAATGGCGGCACGTTCTTCCAGCAGCGAGAGACGATGGCTTTGTTCGGTGCGTCTCGCGGTGCCAATGGCGATGCCGATATGGCGCGACAGCGCTTCGAGCAGCTGGGTTTGCCAGGGTGCCAGATCCTTACCCTCCGGCATTTCAAGTTGCAGGACGCCATAGCTCTGCTCAGTGTCCTTAAGCGGCAGCGACAATATGCGGCGTCCATTCTGCAGGGTATGGATGTCCAGGGTCTTGTGGGCCAGACATTCTGCACAGCTCATCAATCCGCACATGTCCACATCGCCACCGGCAGGGTCAAGCGTGGATGCAATCACTGTTGCCCGTTCATCGTCCATTTCGACAAGGCACGCCTGACCATGTCCAGCCCCCAATACGCTTTCCAGATCCTTGAGCAAAATGGCATAGGTCTCGGGTGCCACTGGTCCGTTGTACAGCCGGGCGATGGAATGATAGAGCAATTCAAGCGACCGGTTGGCGATGGTAAGTTCTGCGGTCTTTTCCTCCACCCGCGCTTCCAGGTTCTGGTAGAGCTTGGACAGATCTTCCGCCATGAGATTGAAGGCTTGCCCCAGACGCCCGATTTCGTCTTTTCCAGTCAAGTGAGTGCGCACGGCAAGATCGCCTTGTCCAATCCGGTCGGTTAGCTCCAGCAGGCCGTGCAGCGGGTCGACAAGGATGTTGTTGACCAGGTAGATGGAAAGGGCCACCACGAACATGGTCGCGATGACCGCGACGCCAAGGATGACGCGCAGTACCAGGATTTTCGCTTCGGTGGCATCTTCGATCTGTTTGACCAGATTGTTGATGCGGGCAACGAATTCGGGGATTTGATCCAGCACTGCGGAACCTGTGAGCGGCGCGGCCGATGTGGCCGGCAATTTGGTCAGTCCAGGTTTGATTTGCGCGCGCCAGCCGGCTTCAATTTGCCGGTAGATCTGCTTGAGCGGGGCGGTTTCGTCGTTCGGCAGGACTGCCAGGATCGGGCCTGCTTTCAGGTCACTTTCAAACCGGATTATGGCCTGTTGCAGGTTTTCCCGGTATTCGGGGTTACCGTTCTGCAGGAGGCGCTGGTAGATCGAAGCCATTCGCCAGCTTTGCATCCGCAGGCTGCCCGCCACGTTGATGGCCTTGCCGCTACCTTGGGTGGTTTCTGCCACCATCCAGGAGGTGGACATGCTGGCCACCGCCAACAAAGTGATGGCGGCAAACATGCCGCCCAGCCTCAGCAGCAGGGAGTTTTGCAGTTTATTCCACACCAAACGGCTCACTTTTTTCTCCATGCAATAAGCGGTCATTCCCAAGCTCCAAAAGTAATTCACCCTTTTCCCAGTTTCATGGATAAAAGGGTATACCTCTTCTTCGCTGCCGGCTTTCCATCAGGCGCGCAAGACCAAAAGATATGATAAAAAACAATGCCTTATTAAATGCCACTCATACCACTAAAGTGGTAGACAGCCTGATTTCCGCATTCTTCCCACCTCTGGAAACAGGTGTTCCAACGGCGTAAAAGGATACTGAAGTCTTTATGTCACCGGTTAGAGAGGTGGTTTGTGGCAACACAACAATACAAGGCATGGTCGGTTGTCATCATGAGCACGCTGGCGTTCACGGTGTGCTTCATGATCTGGATGATGTTCGCCATAATCGGCGTCCCCATCAAGCAGCAGCTGGGGCTGAACGAAACCGAATTCGGCATCCTGGTCGCCACGCCTGTATTGACCGGCTCTCTCACCCGGCTCCCGCTGGGGATGTGGACGGACAAATTCGGCGGACGTCTTGTGTTCCTTGTCCTGATGCTGTCCACCGTTATTCCCATCTGGCTTATTTCCGATGCAACCGAGTTCTGGCAGTTCCTGATCGTCGGGTTGTTCGTGGGGGTTGCCGGCGGCTCGTTCACGGTTGGCATCGCCTATTGCGCCCGCTGGTTTCCCAAGGAGCGGCAGGGGACGGCGATGGGTATCTTCGGCGCGGGCAATACCGGTGCTGCCCTAACCAAGCTGGTTGCGCCGATCATCGTGGTGGGGTACGGCTGGACGATGGTGCCCAAAGTGTATGCGGCGCTGATGCTGGTGACAGCCGTCCTGTTCTGGGTCTTCACTTACTCTGATCCGGAACACAAAGTCGGCAAGCACGTCACCATCCGCGAGCAGCTTTCCGCCTTCAAGGACCCCAGGGTATGGCGTTACAGCCAGTACTATTCCATCGTGTTCGGCGGCTATGTGGCGCTGGCCCTGTGGATGACAAAATATTACGTCAGCGAATACGGTTTCGACCTCAGAACCGCTGCGCTCCTGGCAGCCGCCTTCAGTATTCCAGGCGGGGTGTTGCGGGCCGTCGGCGGGTATTTCTCCGACAGGTTCGGGGCCCACACCATGACGTGGTGGGTGCTGTGGGTTGCACTGGTGTGCCTGTTCTTCCTGTCCTATCCCCAGAGCGACATCACGATCCAGACCGTCAAGGGGCCGCTCGCCTTTCATTTCGGCCTGACTCCGACAGTCTTCACCATAATCCTGTTCACCTTGGGCGTGTTCTTTGCCCTGGGCAAGGCCTCGGTGTTCAAGTACATCTCTGACGATTTCCCCCACAACATCGGCGTTGTTTCCGGCGTGGTCGGCATGGCGGGCGGCCTGGGCGGTTTCTTCATGCCGATCATGTTCGGCGCGCTGGCCGATCTGACTGGCGTCCGTTCCTCCGCCTTCATGCTGATGTTCGGCGTTGTGTGGGTATCACTGATGTGGATGTACTGGACGGAAGTGCGTCCGATGGATGCGGCAAGGGAATTGAAGCGGGCCCAGGTTGCAGACCTGATGGAGTAATAAAGAACGGGCCGGGCAATGTGCGGCTCTTTGGTCAACCTATACGAGGAATACACCATGCCTACCAACATAACCCAGTGGAATCCGGAAGATCCGAAGTTCTGGGAAACCACCGGCAAGGGAGTCGCCAACCGCAACCTGTGGATCTCCATTCCCAGCCTGCTTTGCGGTTTCGCGGTGTGGATCATCTGGAGCATGGTCACGGTGCAGATGATCAATGCCGGTTTCCCCTTCAAGCCCGAGCAACTGTTTACCCTCTCGGCGATTGCGGGCCTTACCGGCGCCACCTTGCGTATCCCGTCCAGCTTCTTCATCCGCATTGCCGGCGGACGCAATACCATCTTCTTTACCACCGCCCTGCTCATGATTCCGGCCCTGGGGATCGGCCTTGCCCTGCAGGACAAGAACACGCCCCTGTGGATGTTCCAGGTGCTTGCCTTTCTGTCGGGCTTCGGCGGCGGCAACTTCGCATCCAGCATGTCCAACATCAGCTTCTTCTTTCCCAAGCGCATGCAGGGTCTGGCCCTGGGGCTCAATGCCGGCCTGGGCAACGCAGGCGTGACCACCATGCAGATCCTCGTCCCGCTGGTGATGACCTTGCCCCTCATTGGCTCTCTGGGCGGCGACCCCATGACCCTGGTGCAGCCTTCCGGCAGCCTGATCGGCAAGGCGCCAGCGGGTTCGCTCACCTATATCCAGAACGCCGGCTTTGTCTGGCTGTTCTTGCTGGTCCCCCTGGCCGTCGCCGGGTGGTTCGGCATGAACAACATCAAGACTGAAGAAGTGACACCGCATCCCGGCTCGCCGCTCGGCGCCATGGCCAAGATTGCCGGTCTGCTGCTGATCGGTTTCATCACCGCCGCCGTCGGCCTGTACATCATTCTGCCGGCGCCTACCGGACTGGGTGCACCGGGCTGGACCAAGTGGTTCGTGCTGGCCGCCATCATTTTCGCCACGGTGTTCCTGATGAAGCTCATCCCCGGTGACATCAAGCCCAACCTGCAACGCCAGTTCAAGATCTTCGGCAACAAGCACACCTGGGTCATGAGCACCATCTACACCATGACCTTCGGCAGCTTCATCGGCTACTCTGCCGCCTTCGCCCTGGCCATCAAGGTGATCTTCGGCTTCCAGCACATTCCCGGCGCTGATGGCCTGCTGACCCATACCACGGTCAACCCCAATGCCCCCAGCGCCCTGATGTACGCCTGGATGGGCCCCTTCATCGGAGCCCTGATCCGCCCCATCGGTGGCTGGATTGCTGACAAGGTCGGCGGCGCCAAGGTGACCCAGCTCATCACCATCGTGATGGTGGCGGCGGCCTTGGGCGTGGCCTACTTCATGAAGGCCGCCTACCAGTCTGCCACGCCGGAACAATACTTCATGCCGTTTTTCCTGCTGTTCCTTGCGCTGTTCGCTGCATCGGGCATTGGCAACGGTTCCACCTTCCGCACCATCGCCATGGTATTTCCCAAGGAACAGGCGGGCCCGGCCCTGGGCTGGACCTCGGCGGTTGCGGCCTACGGCGCCTTCATCATCCCCCAGGTTTTTGGCGAACAGATCAAGGCCACCACGCCGGAGTATGCGCTGTACGGTTTTGCGATCTTCTACTTTATCTGCCTGGTGCTGAACTGGTGGTACTACCTGGGTCCCAAGGCGGAGTTCAAGAATCCGTAAGCGGCAGGCCTTGACTGATGAGTGACAGTTGGAACAAGCATTTGAGCACTCCCAGGTCATGGCTCACTCCATGAATTACGAAGGAGCAATGTAATGAGTCACTTCCTCGACCGATTGACGTTCTTCAAAAAGAACATTGGCGATTTTTCCAATGGCCACGGTGTTGTCAGCAATGAAGACCGCAGCTGGGAAAACGCCTACCGCAGCCGCTGGCAGACAGACAAGGTGGTGCGATCCACCCACGGGGTGAACTGCACCGGGTCATGCAGCTGGAAGATCTTCGTCAAGAACGGGTTGATTACCTGGGAAATTCAGCAGACCGATTATCCGCGTACCCGCCCCGACCTGCCCAACCATGAACCGCGCGGCTGCCCGCGCGGCGCCAGCTATTCCTGGTATGTGTATTCGGCACAGCGGGTGAAATATCCTTTGATCCGCGGCCGTCTGATGGAAATGTGGCGCGAGGCACGCAAGACCATGGACCCGGTGGCGGCATGGAAATCGATCAGCCAGGATCCGGCCAAGGCCATGCGTTACAAGTCAGTGCGTGGTCAGGGCGGGTTCGTGCGCGCCAAATGGGACGAGGTGACGGAAATGATTGCCGCCGCCAATGTCTTCACCATCAAGGAATTTGGCCCGGACCGCATCTACGGTTTCTCACCGATCCCTGCCATGTCGATGGTCAGCTACGCGGCAGGTTCGCGCTATATGTCGCTGATCGGCGGCGTCTGCGGATCGTTCTACGACTGGTATTGCGACCTGCCGCCCTCGAGTCCGCAGGTGTGGGGCGAGCAGACCGACGTGCCGGAATCGGCCGACTGGTACAACTCGACCTATCTCATGGTTTGGGGATCCAACGTGCCGCAAACCCGGACGCCCGATGCCCACTTCTACACCGAGGTGCGCTACAAGGGCACCAAGACGGTGGCGGTGTCGTCCGATTTCGGCGAAATGGTCAAGTTCGGCGACATCTGGCTGGCGCCCAGGCAGGGCACCGACGCAGCGCTGGCGCTGGCCATGGGCCATGTCATCCTCAGCGAATTTCACAGCAGGAATCGCAGCGAGTACTTCGATTCCTACTGCCGCCAGTACAACGACATGCCGATGCTGGTGATGCTGAAGGAGCATGAAGGCAAGCTGATCGCCGACCGCTATCTGCGCGCGTCGGACCTCACTGGTAACCTCGGCCAGGACAACAACCCCGAGTGGAAGACCGTGGTGTATGACGAAGCTACGGGGTATCTGGTGGCGCCCAACGGCTCGATCGGCTTTCGGTGGGGCCAGTCAGGTGCGTGGAACCTGGAAATGCGGGACGCCTATTCGAGCAAGGAAGTGAACCCGCAGCTCACCCTGCTGGGCAGCCACGACGAAGTCGTCGAAGTAGCGATGCCTTACTTTGGCGGCGAGGACCACAGCGAATTACTGGTCCGGAACCTGCCGGTGAAGGTTATCAGCATTGGTGGCAAGGACGTGCGCATTGCCACCGTCTATGACCTGACGCTGGCCAACTACGGCGTCGACCGCGGCCTCGGCGGGCCTAACCTGCCGGCCAGCTACGATGACGACGTGCCCTACACGCCGGCCTGGGCCGAGAAGCACTGCGGCGTGCCACGCGCCGACATCATCACGGTGGCACGCGAGTTCGCCGACAACGCCGACAAGACCCATGGCAAGTCCATGGTCATCCTCGGCGCAGCGCTCAATCACTGGTACCACAACGACATGATCTACCGCGGCATCATGAACCTCTTGATGATGTGCGGTTGCATCGGTCAGTCGGGCGGCGGCTGGGCGCATTACGTCGGGCAGGAAAAGCTGCGTCCGCAGACCGGCTGGACGCCGCTGGCGTTTGCGCTGGATTGGCATCGTCCGTCGCGTCAGATGAACTCCACCTCCTTCTTCTATGCCCATACCAGCCAGTGGCGGCACGAGAAGCTGGCGGCCTCGGAGATCCTGTCGCCTACCGCCGACAAGAGCAATGACGACTACCGGCTGATCGACTTCAACGTGCGTGCCGAGCGCATGGGGTGGCTGCCGTCCGCCCCGCAGCTGGAAACCAATCCACTCGAAGTCACCAAGGCAGCCGATGCTGCCGGCATCGACCCGGTCAAATACGCGGTTGAGCAGATCAGGAGCGGTGCGCTCAAGT
Source organism: Thiobacillaceae bacterium (assembly GCA_049578545.1). Taxonomy (GTDB): domain Bacteria; phylum Pseudomonadota; class Gammaproteobacteria; order Burkholderiales; family Thiobacillaceae; genus DASQBT01. Next base: position 22,435 of record JBAUMF010000037.1, on the reverse strand, counting down.
TTGCCTGCGAGGATCCGGACAATCCGAAGAACTTCCCGCGCAACCTGTTCGTCTGGCGCTCGAATCTTTTAGGTTCCTCCGGCAAGGGTCATGAGTATTTCCTCAAGTACCTGCTCGGCACCCAGAATGCGGTAATGGGGCCTGACCTCGGGGCGTTGGGCGAAGCAAAACCCAAGGAAGTCGTGTGGCATAACAAGGGTGCCGAAGGCAAGCTGGACCTGCTGGTGACACTGGATTTCCGCATGTCGACCACCTGCCTCTATTCGGATATCGTGCTGCCGTCTGCCACCTGGTACGAGAAGGACGATCTCAATACTTCGGACATGCACCCGTTCATCCATCCGCTGAGTGAAGCCGTGCAACCGCTGTGGGAATCCAAGTCCGACTGGGAAATCTACAAGACCATAGCGAAGAAATTCTCCGAACTCGCTGCCACGCATCTGGGTACGCAAAAGGATCTGGTCCTCACCCCGCTCATGCACGACACTCCCTCCGAGCTGGGCCAGAGCATGGCAGTGCGCGACTGGAAGAAGGGCGAAGTCGATCCCATCCCGGGCAAGACCATGCCGAGCATGACGGTGGTGACACGAGACTATGGCGACACCTACCGGAAGTTCACAGCGCTCGGGCCTCTGATGACCAGGATCGGCAATGGCGGCAAAGGCATCAGCTGGAACACGGAATCCGAAGTACAACAGCTGGCGGAGCTAAATTACATGGTCACCGAGGATGGCGTCGCCAAGGGTCTGCCGAAGATCGAATCAGCCATCGATGCATGCGAGGTCATCCTCATGCTGGCGCCGGAAACCAATGGCCAGGTGGCAGTGAAGGCCTGGGAGGCGCTGTCGAAAATCACCGGCCGCGACCACACGCATCTCGCCATTCCGCGCGAGGACGACAAGATTCGCTTCCGCGACATCCAGGTTCAGCCAAGGAAGATCATTTCCTCGCCGACCTGGTCGGGGCTCGAATCGGAGCATGTGTCCTATAACGCTGGCTACACCAACGTTCACGAACTGATTCCGTGGCGCACCCTCACCGGTCGCCAGCAGTTCTACCAGGATCATAAATGGATGCTGGATTTCGGTGAGGGGCTGTGCGTTTACAAGCCGCCGGTCGACACTAAGACGATTGCGCCGATGCTGGGCAAGAAATCGAACGGCCATCACGAGCTGGTGCTTAACTGGATCACCCCGCACCAGAAGTGGGGCATCCACAGCACCTACACCGACAACCTGCGCATGCTCACGCTATCGCGCGGCGGCCCCCACGTCTGGGTGTCGGAGTCGGAAGCGAAGGAGGCCGGGCTGGTCGACAACGACTGGGTCGAGGTGTTCAATGTCAACGGCACGCTTACCGCCCGGGTCGTGGTCAGCCAGCGGGTGCCGCGCGGCATGTGCCTGATGTATCACGCGCAGGAAAAGATCATCAATGTGCCGGGCGCCGAAACCAGCGGCTTTCGCGGCGGCATACACAACTCGGTGACGCGCACCATCACCAAGCCCACGCACATGATCGGCGGCTATGCGCAACTGGCCTACGGTTTCAACTACTACGGCACGGTGGGTTCCAATCGCGACGAGTACGTGATCGTGCGCAAGATGAAGAAAGTGGACTGGATGGAAGGTCCACTGGCTGAAAGATGAGCACGAGGATTCCATGGTGGGAGTCTCCCTCCCTCCTTTGCCCGCGCCTCTACCCAGGGGCGGGCTTTTTTATAACGCGCAGGCGGATCGGAATCCGCTTTGCTGGCAAGGAGTGAAAACATGAAAGTTCGCGCACAGATTGCCATGGTGCTGAACCTGGACAAATGCATCGGTTGCCACACCTGCTCGGTTACCTGCAAGAACGTGTGGACCTCGCGTGAAGGCGTGGAATACGTCTGGTTCAACAACGTCGAGTCGAAGCCGGGCATCGGCTATCCCAAACAGTGGGAAAACCAGGAAGTATGGAACGGCGGCTGGAAGCGCAAGACGGATGGCAGGATCGAGCCGCGCCAGGGCAGCAGGCTCAAAATCCTTGCCAACATCTTCGGCAACCCCAACCTGCCTGAAATCGACGACTACTACGAACCATTCACCTACGACTACCAGCACCTGCAAAAAGCGCCGCTGTCGCAGACGCCGCCCACTGCGCGTCCCATCTCGGCCATCACCGGCGAGAAGATGGACAAGATCCACTGGGGCCCCAACTGGGAAGATGATCTCGGCGGGGAGTTTTCCTCACGTAGCCGCGACAAGAACTTTGACAACGTGCAGAAGGAAATGCACTCGACCTTCGAAAATACGTTCCTGATGTACTTGCCGCGCTTGTGCGAGCACTGCCTCAATCCGACCTGCGTCGCCTCCTGTCCTTCCGGTTCGATATACAAACGGGAGGAGGACGGCATCGTGCTGGTGGACCAGGACAAGTGTCGCGGCTGGCGCATGTGCATCTCGGGCTGCCCCTACAAGAAAATCTACTACAACTGGAAAAGCGGCAAGGCGGAGAAATGCATCTTCTGCTACCCCCGCATCGAGGCTGGCCAGCCTACCGTGTGCTCTGAATCCTGCGTGGGGCGCATCCGCTACCTGGGGGTGATCCTGTATGACGCTGACCGGATTGACGCGGCGGCCAGCGTGGTCGACGAGAAGGAGCTGTATGACGCGCAGCTGACAATCTTCCTTGATCCCAACGATCCGGCCGTCGTCTCTGCTGCGCGCGCAGAAGGCATCCCGGAAGCCTGGATCGACGCTGCGGTCAACTCACCCGTCTACAAGATGGCGATTGACTGGAAGATTGCCTTCCCGCTGCATCCAGAATACCGCACCCTGCCCATGGTCTGGTACGTGCCGCCGCTCTCGCCCATCCAGGCCGCAGCCGAGTCGGGCCAGATGGGGATGAACGGGATCATCCCGGACACCAAGTCGCTGCGCATCCCGATCACTTATCTGGCCAACCTGCTGACCGGCGGCAAGGAAAAACCGGTGATTACGGCACTCGACCGCCTGCTGGCGATGCGCGCCTACATGCGCGGCAAGTCGGTGGATGGCGCGCCCAATACCGCCGCGCTCGACCAGGTGGGACTCTCTTCCGCCCAGGCCGACGAAATGTACCGCTATCTGGCGATCGCCAATTACGAGGATCGCTTCGTCATCCCAACCACTCATCGCGAAGAGACCATCAACACCTTCGAGGAAAAGTCGAGCTGCGGCTTCACCTTCGGCAATGGCTGCTCGGATGGTGTCTCCAAGCCCAGCCTGTTCGGCAACCGCAAGAACGCCGTTCCCGTTGATCTATCGCAACTGCATGCCAGGAAGAAAACCGGTTAAGGAGCCTGCAAGATGAAAACCTTCAAAGTGTTGTCCCTGCTGTTGTGCTACCCGGAGGCTGAGTGGCTGGCAGCGCTGCCCGAAATGGAACACGCGCTGATCGCCGAGGCCGGTTTCAACGGTAGCGCGGATGCCGTGCTGGCGCCGCTGTTTGCTCTGTTGCGGCAGACCGAACTGATCCCGCTGCAGGAAAACTACGTCGCCACCTTTGACCGCAACCCCTCGCATTCGCTGCATTTGTTCGAGCACATCCACGGTGAATCGCGTGATCGCGGCTCCGCCATGATTGATCTGCTGGAGGAATACTGGAAGCGCGACTTCGACGCCAGTTCATCTGAGCTGCCGGACTACGTTCCGCTGTTCCTCGAATTCCTCTCGCTGCTGCCGGCCGAGGATGCCCTGGCTTTGCTGGGCGATGCCGTGCATGTGCTCGCCGCCGTAGGCCGCAAGCTTGATGCCAACGGCAGCCCCTATGCCACTGCGTTCCAGGTTCTCGAAGCACTTTCGCCCGTTGCGGCGCAGGAGCTGGCCGATCCGCCGGTGCGCGACATGGATGAGGCCATGGAGTTGTTCGGCCCGTCCATGGATGGCGTGGAGCCACTGCTGAAGCCCGGGCCACAGGTGGCCGTGGTACAGATGCCCGCTTCGCGCCGTCAGGCCGGCGCTGTCCCGACTCATTGATTCAAGGAGGGTCTTGAAATGTCCTATCTGCATAATTTTCTGTTCGGTATCTATCCGTACGTCGCGCTGACGATTTTCCTGCTCGGCAGCCTGATTCGCTTTGACCGCGAACAGTACACCTGGAAGAGTGATTCCTCGCAGTTGCTGAGGCGCAAGCAGTTGCGCCTGGGCAGCAATCTGTTCCATATCGGCATCCTGTTCCTGTTCTTCGGCCATGCGGCCGGTCTGCTGACGCCGCACTGGCTGTATGAGTCCTTCGGCCTTTCGACCCCCAACAAGCAGATGCTGGCCATTATCTCCGGCGGAACGGCAGGGCTGCTTTGTTTTGTCGGCGTGTCCATCCTGCTGTACCGGCGCCTGGCCGAGCCGCGCATCCGCGCAACCACCAAGCCCATGGATATCTTCATCATGCTGTGGATACTCGCGACCCTGCTGCTGGGCCTGATCAGCATTCTGTTCTCCCTGCAGCACAGTGAGGGTAGCGTGATGCTGCTGCTGGCAGGCTGGGCCCAACACATCGTGACGTTCCGCGGCGGCGCAGCAGATTTTCTTGTTGCTGTGCCTATAATTTACAAGATTCACCTGATGTTCGGCATGACGCTGTTCGTGCTGTTCCCGTTCTCGCGTCTGGTGCATGTGTGGAGCGGTTTTGCCTCGGTGAGTTACGTGACACGGGCCTGGCAACTGGTGCGTCCGCGTGGATAATAGCCAGTTCCTGCTGAAATAGGCGCTAACTAGAGGAGATTCAAATGACTCATGTTGTCATCCTGGGTGCCGGCATTGCGGGGGTGCCTGCGGCCTATGCACTCAAAACCCGGTTGGGTTCCAAGAACGAAGTCACGGTTGTTTCGGACAAGGATTATTTCCACTTCGTGCCCTCGAACCCATGGATTGCGATGGGTTGGCGGAATCGATCCGACATCGCCTTTCCAATCGCACCCTATCTGCATGAGCGCGGTATCCAGTTTGTCGGCAGTGGGGTACGCAGCATCCACCCCGACCAGGACAAGGTCAAACTGGAGAATGGGGAGAGCCTGTTCTACGACTATCTGTTGATCGCTACGGGGGTGGAAGGCGATTACGATGACATGCCTGGCCTTGCCACCTATACGCATGCCGTGCTCGACATTGATCAGGCGGAGCGGGCGCATGCGGCCTATAAGGAATTCGTCAAGAATCCCGGCCCCATCGTTGTTGGGGCGATGCAGGGTTCAAGCATTCTGGGGCCCGTGTACGAGTTTGCCTTCCTGGCAGACGCGGATTTGAAGCGCCGCAACATCCGGGACCGGGTGCCTATCACACTGGTGACGCCGGAGCCCTGGCCGGGCCACCTCGGCCTGGGCGGCGGGGGGGGAAGCCGGGATGCAGTCACGGCCGCCCTCGCCGATACGAACATCAAGGTCATCTGCAATGCTCGAACCATACGTGTAGAGGCAGATAAGATTCATATTGCCGAAGTCGACGAGGCAGGCAATGAAAAGCAGCTTCATGCGCTGCCGTTTGCCTATTCGGTGTACTGGCCTGCCTTTCGCGGTATTCCCGCCGTGCGCAATGCATCTGCGCTGGTCAACAAGCGGGGACTGGTCGAAGTGGACGAGTTCCTGAGAAACCCCTCCCATCCCAATATTTTCGCCGCAGGCGTATGCGTGGCACACAGCGTTGTGGCCCGGACCCCGCTAGCGGTCGGAGCGCCGGATTCCGTGTATTCGATTCAGAAGGAAGTCGAGACCGCCGTCGGGAACATTCTTGCCAGTATGCGCGGAGAATCGCTCAAGAGCAGTATTCCGGAACGCGCTGAGTGGATGTCCGACATGGGCGAAAGAGGGGCGGCCTACCTTTCCGAGCCACAGGTGCCGCTGCGCAATATCAACTGGATGAGGCAGGGTCGATGGGTACACCTGGCCAAGGTGGATTTCGAGAAGTATTTTGTCAACAAAGTCCGGCTCATGCCGGCCGCGCAGGCTCCCTCGGTTGCTTCCAGGATCGCCGACGTGATGAGCCGGCTGCTGGCGGAGAAGAAAGAAGGCGTTGTGCCGAGTCCTGTCCCGGCGTCTCGAGCCAGCGCCAAGCCACTGGAAATTCACATGGCGCGTGACCCCTGTTTTGAACTCAGGGCCCTGGCTAAATCGTTGGGCCACAATCCCAATGAACTGGCCGCCGAGTTGCTGGCCGGCGCATTGACGGATGCAAAAACCTATCTGGACGAAGCGGCAGTGGATGCGCTGGAGCTGGCACGGCGTGAGCTGACGGTGGAAGAACTTCCGGAACGCCAGCCGGGGGTGGAGTTTCATGGCGGCGGTACCTGACACAGGTCGACGCGTACAACAGCATTCTGTCAACTGCTGGCCCGTGTTGAATGAAACCTGGGGACTCGATCATGAGGTTCGATATTCAAGCAAACAGGGTCTGGCTGAGGTGTTCCCCCATGGTTACGTCAAATTGCCTGCAAGGTCTTTGTTCATGATGAGCTAGCCCTGACCAGTCGAGCTGAATCGGATTCTTTTGCCAAGGACGGGCTTGCCCCGGCCTTGTAATTTCTGCGGTTGGCAGTGCGTGCTCCTTGACTCTATGTCTTCGGTTGTACCGGCGCGGCAGGATCACAGTGTTACTGGGCCTCGTGTGCTCCCCGTGTTCGGAGCTTGCTAAATTCAGCACCCGTATCGAATGGACCGGCGGCACGCCGTTGAGTTTCTTTCATCTTGAATACATATCATAATGTGATATATTGAATTGAGCTTCACGATTTCGTGGTGTGATGGATGTAGTGAAGCCGTTGAAATCGGAGTGCATCTCCGGTTGCATGAGCTAAAGGAGGTCAGTATGTCTATCTTGCAGTTTGGCAAACTTTTCGTATCGCCGCATGAAGGGTGGGATGAGGTTGCCCGTGCCCATCCTTCAGTTATCAAATTGTTCACCCTGCTAGTCGTGCCTTTTTCGCTGGTCCCGCCCCTTATGCTGGAATATGCTGGACACCATTACGGTTCCATTTTGTATCCGCAGGCCTCAGCCCAGGCATGGACCATCGCAGCCCTGTTTTTTTTCGTAGTGGAGTTGCTGACGGTCCCGCTTATGGCCTGGGGCATCAAGTCTGTTGCCAACAGCCGTGGCGTCTCCAGCAGCTATCATGATGCCTTTAAGCTGGCTTCCATCGCCCCCGTTCCGCTATGGCTATCCGCGCTGGTCCTGTTCTCGAGCAATATCGTTCTGATTGTCGGCATTGTCGTATTGGGACTGGTCGGCTCGGTGCTGCTAATCTTTCGCGGCGTTGAAGGGATCCTGGGAGTAGAGGAAGACATGGTCGCCTTGAACCTGGCCTATATTGTCACCGCGATGGGACTCATTGCATGGGCGTTACTCATAATGTTGGGACTTGTCCCGGCCATCGCCTGAAGGTCAGGGATGCGGCTAATTTCTGACCAGCCCGGGCAAGTCAAGCCGGGCACGCATACTTTCTATTCTTCTAAGGAGTAAATGTTGGACACAGTAATGGACTTGCCTCGCATTGATGAAGAGGGCTATATCGTCGAACCCGGCGATTGGAGCGAGGGCCTTGCCGAGCATTTCGCTCATATGGAGAACATTCAGCTCACACCCGAGCATTGGGATGTCATCCGCTTCATGCGCGGCTATTACGAGGAGCATCAGGTTGCCCCGGACGCCCGTTTTGTAATCAAGCATCTGGCCGAGAAACTGGGGTCGGCTGCACGAAATGAGTTGTTCAGGCTCTTTCCCTACGGTTACGTGAAGCAGGCGTGCAAAATTGCCGGCATGAAGCGACCACGGGCCTGGAGCACAGGCTAAGCCGATCAGACAGTGTTCACTGTCGGATGAATTAGGGAGTTGACTGTATTTTGTGCATAGTCGCCAGGGCAGCTCTTTCTTCGACTATCAGCAGATAGGGCAAGCAAGGGTAGCTTGACTACCGAGCCAGTCTGAGCCCTGCCATGAGTCGTACGACTGTTACGCTATCAGCAATTCGGTTTTTCCCAATGAGAACAATATGGTTGATAGGCTGAAATCGTTCGCTCGCCAATTCCTGCTGGCCGATACTCCGCCTCTGTCCAGGGCGGAACGCTGGCGTTCCGGACTGGGGGCGCTGGCGGGCATGGCAATCAGTGGACTGATGATGCATGCCATGCCGGTGGGCTCTCACTGGCTCATTGCGGCCGGTAGGGGCGAGCGCCGTCATCCTCTACGCGCTATCGCATAGCCCCCTGGCGCAGCCCTGGTCTGTCATTGGCAGCTACCTGGCTGCGACCGCAGCGGCGCTTGCCAGTGCAGCCTTTATTCCCGTGCCGCAGCTTGCCGCCGCCGCCGCAGTCGCGGCCAGCATCTGGCTGATGGCTCGCCTCAACTGCATTCACCCACCCGGCGGCGCCCTGGCCCTTTTCATTGTTCTCGACGGGCCATACACGCCTGCCCGGATGGGCCTCACCTTCGGCCTGGTCGTATTGAATGTGGCCGTCATGCTGTTGGCGGCCATACTGGTCAACAACGTCCTGCTGCGACGCCGTTATCCCTACAGTTTGAAGGGGGGCGGCACCAACCTGCACGCCACCCGGGACAGCCCGCCCCTTGCGCGTATTGGCCTGACCCACGAGGATCTGGAAAGCAGCATAAAAGTTCTGGATACTTTCGTGGATGTCAAGGAAGACGAACTGGTGCAGCTCTACAACTTGGCCGTCGATCATGCTTTCGACCGCCATGTCGGCCTGTCCTGCGGTGACATCATGTCGCGTGACGTCGTCACGGTGCTGTTCAGCACTGAACTGGAACACGCATGGACCCAGTTGCGGGCCCACAAGATCAAGGCCTTGCCGGTGGTGGATAATTTCGGCGGGCTGATTGGCATCCTCACCGTGGCCGATTATCTGCGTCAGCTGGATGACACCACTGCAGCGGGGCTGGCGGTGCGCCTGCAGGGTTTCCTCAAACGTACGCCCGGGACGAATTCGGAAAAGGCAGAAGTTGTGGGGCAGATCATGACAATCAATGTCTACGCCGCACACGTCGACACACCCATAGCGGACCTGGTCCATAACTTGTCGGGTAAGGGCTTGCATCACATACCCGTGGTGGACGACAGACGTCGGGTGCTGGGTATGGTGACCCAGTCCGATGTCATCGCGGCCCTCTACAAACGCATCGCCCTGTCGACTGCATGACGTGTATTGGCGGTTCCTGCCTTTTTCTGTCAGATGAAGGCCAGCTCAAGCCACTTCCCGGGTTGATTCGGCACGCAGACAAAGACGCCCGCGCCCGGCGAAGCAAGTGATTGCAGCGCGAGTCCGCTGTCGCCTTAGGCACCGGATATTGGGCCGGGCGGTTTGGCCAAGACGTGGCACAACGCCGCACGCTTCAGGTTCTGCCTGACCCAGTCGCGGTGGAGGTTGTGCGGAAAGGAATGGAGTGTCCATCATCCACTGCCATTACAACTCAAAAAAAGAGGCGTCCAACCCTGCAGAGTCGAGACGCCTTTGTCCAAAAACACTAAGGAGATCAGTAATGCTGAGGGCTACGCCACTGCAGCCCTCATCCATGCATGAGCAACGGCTGTGCCAGCTTGGCGATCGCCAATACCATGGAGGATTGCAAGCCCGTTCACGCTGCTCCGCTGCATGATTGCTCAAGACACGATGTCCGTTTGGAGTGCATCGGGATGAATGAGTGCACCGTGCTGGTGCGCGGCATGCCGATACAGTCAGACTAAGACTTTGAACGGCTTCCAGTCGTCCGCCCGAAAACATCTTCTGGCGACTTGCGCCGTTCGATGCGCAAACGACGCTCACCGGTAATGACCGGTGGTGTGCTTGTCCACTGCCCGTAGGGATTTCGGCGGTCATCTCGTCGACGGTCAGCAAAATGAATATAGCGGCATGTGCATTGCTGTGCGGTACAACCCGGTACGGGCAGGAGAGGTGCTTCATCGGACAGGAAACGGGTTTCCCCCAGACGTTTGACTGCATCGCAGGCGGCGCTTCCGCAGCGCACCTCGACACTGTGGTAACCCCTTGGGGCGTTCCGCTTAACGGCGAGTGCTGCTTGCCGCTTGCTCAGCGTTGCCGAGCGGCGCCACCAGAATGCAGCGGCTGCCGCAAGGAATGCAACAACCAGGGATGGAAGAAGAAGCGCTCGCATAGGTTCAATATCATCTAAATAAGCATACCCCAAGTCCATAAGGATAGGTTTATTGGGGGGCTGAACTTTCGGAGCGAGCGAGGGCTATTTGGCTGCGGATCATCACTACCCGGCACTGCTGCGACGTTTCAGTCATAATCTGATGCACAGCGCTACGTGTTGAGTCGGACCATTGGTTACTGGCGCGGCCTGGGCTAGGATGGACATTCCCATAGCCTGCACCGGTCGTTACGCCAATGGCTTAGCGTACATCCCCTTACCAGGGAATTTCCGTACCGTTGTAGCGCAAGAAGCGGCCATTCATTTCCGGCGCAAAATCCTCTACCAGCTTGCGCATTGCAGTCACGCTTTGCTGGACCGTTAGGGGCGCATCCCGCCCGCCCATACGCGTTCTTACCCCGCCCGGGTGCAGAAGCAGCACGCCGATGCCACGTTCAGTGAGCGCCCAGGACAGTCCCTTCATCGCTGCATTCAGGGCCGCCTTGCTGGAACGATAGGCATAGTTGCCGGCCGTCGTGATTTCAGCGATTGAACCCATGTGGCTGGTGATCGCAACCACCTGTTTCTTTTCACTTCTGGCCACCTGTTCAACGAATGCCTCACTCACCCGCATGGCGCCCGTCGTGTTAACTGCGAATGTGCGCGACCAGACGTCATAGTCGATGCTGCCGAACTCACTGCTGAACTTGTCCAGATACACTCCGGCATTGTTTAGCAGCACGTCGATGCGGGCCTCTTCCAGATCGAGTTGCAGGGTGTGCAGCTGCTCGCTGTCGCAAACGTCCAGACGATGCACGCTGACCTGGGCATGCTCGGCAGCCAGGGCGTTCAGCTCTGCCGCTTCCTCCGGGCGGCGGCAGGTCGCATGCACCTGCCAGCCCGCGAGCGCATACTGCCGCACCCATTCCAGGCCCAGGCCGCGGTTGGCACCGGTCACTAAAATACAGCTCATCGCGATCTCCTGATTGGCCCTCCAGGCCTTCAATATGATCCATTTAGCGCGCATCGCAAAATCTGCTGCGGGAGCGTGAATCTGAGTGAGGCATAGCCCGGAATCTTCTCCGACGATCATGTATGCTCAGGTTCCCGCGAACTTGCCCAGAAGCTGCGGGACAACTCGATATACCGCGCTCTGAGCGGAGAGTGTTGCCGACCCCTGGCTTTCCAAACCAGAATGGCACAAAACGGACCTGACGTGATTCCCGCAACCAGTATCCTTGGTGTTTGCGGCTGGGAGGGGAAACTGGGTCCATTTCAAGGTGAAATGAACGACGCAATCGTGTCTGTAGCCGAAGCCAGTGCAAAGCGGATCGCGGCCAACGCGGCCTGGCCTAAAGTCGGGGCCGCCGATTTCGGCCAGAGTGAACGTAAGCGGTGTCAAAACTACATTGAGCTTCAACTAAGAATTCCCAGCACAAACATGGAATTCAAAAGCCAGTTCTCATCTGCAATTTCAGCCATTCAACCCTTATCCAGAATCCAGGGAGTAAGTGGCTTACACTTGGAAGCTGCCGGTCGGGAACCGTCATGCCTGTTTGCTTTAAAACAAGGCACTGCGCCCTGGCCTTCGTTGTAACCGATCGCAGATCGTGCATCCTCTTACAGGCCCCAGGCCTGAACGCCCCATGCGAGGTGGAGATGAAGAAAACGCGCAACAACCGGATCGGGCTAGCCTTGGGCGGGGGCTCCGCCCGTGGTTGGGCACACATCGGTGTCATTCATGCCTTGAATCAGGCAGGCATCTATCCGGACATAGTCTGCGGCACTTCGATTGGCGCGCTTGTCGGTGCAGCCTATGTGGATGGCGATCTGGACCGACTTGATGCCTGGGTTCGCAGTCTTACCGTGCAAACTGTGGTCGGCTTCCTCGATTTCTCGCTCAACGGTGGCCTGATCAAGGGCGAAAAGCTCATCGAGTATTTCCGTGACCATTTTGTTGACCGGCAGATTGCCGATCTGCCGCTGGCGTTTGCCGCTGTCGCCACGGATCTCCATAGTGGCCGCGAAGTCTGGCTGCAGGAAGGCAGTGTGTCGGATGCGGTGCGCGCCTCGATCGCGCTGCCCGGCCTGTTCACCCCGGCGCGGTTGGGCGGAAGATGGCTGGTGGATGGTGGACTGGTCAACCCTGTTCCGGTCTCCCTGTGTCGCGCGATGGGCGCTGACTGGGTGATCGCGGTCGATCTGAATTCGGACTTGATTGGTCGCCACTTCAAGGACAAACAGGCGAAAGCATCGCACAAGAAATCCGTAGAGGAACCCGAGACGATTACTGACAGCGTCATGGCCCACATCCAGTCACGCATGTCGCAGTTGGGCATACATCACCGCAACAAGGCAGATACGCCACCCGCCATGCTCGATGTCGTGGCGACCAGCATCAATATCATGCAGGTGCTGATCACGCGCAGCCGGCTGGCGGGCGAGCCGGCAGACGTTATGATCACGCCGCGGCTTGCGGAGCTGGGACTCATGGAATTTCACCGCGCCGGAACAGCGATCGAAGCGGGGCATCGCGCGGCGGAGCAGGCAATGCCGCAACTCAAAGCGCTGCTCAATCAGTCCAACGACGCATAAGCGGGCGTATCCACACATCATTGTGGTTCGACAAGGCTTGCTCGGAGGACTAAACGGGGTCGGTTTTCACTCTGGCAGGGGGTGGGAAATCAGCCATCAGTGGACGATGAGCATGATACGCCATGAAATCCGATTGGGGGCCGGAGTTGCACCCTCGTGAGGCTTGGCACTCACGAGGGGCAACGCAAACTTGTAATTGCCTGGTTAACGGCAGGGGTATGGCGCGCAGATGATCTGCGGCATGCTCCGGTGTGAACAGGCCTCAGAAGCGGACCGCTGGCGTCTCGATTTTTAGCCCATTGCCGCGTGCATTCATGTAGAGCTCCATCATCGCAAATTCCTCGCTGCCGACGGGTTGCTCGTCGGCGCGGACAGATTTGTAGCACTGATTGATCCGGGTCTGGGTGCCGATGACTGAGCTGCTGGCAAGACGGTAGGTGGGAAAGCCGTTGGTTTGGCCTTGGGACAGGACTTGGGCCCGGAGCAGCTGCCCTGCGTGGTCTTCATGGCAAAAATTGCACGCCATTGAGCTGGCCGGCGCGTTTCTCGAAGAGCTCCTTGCCCTTCTGATAGAAAGGCGCCACGTCGCCGTCGGTCTTGACACTGACCACTTGGCCGCGGGCAAGATTGCGCACAAAGGCTTCCAGGGCCAGGGCTTACTTACTTTCGTACTTCACTGGATCATTGCCGAGCTGCTCTGCCCCCATGTTGATGACGCGTTGCTGAAGCGTCAGGATGTGCTTGGTCTTTGTATCCAGAATGGGGTACTTGGCAAGGTTCATCACATTGAGTTTCTTGCCAACTTCGCCATGGCAGGCCGCGCAGGACATGCCTTTCTTGCCCTCGGCGGAGAACATTACGGCACCTTTGGACACCGCCTCCATGCCCTGATTCAGGAAGTCGTCGTCCTGCATCTCCCTGGTTTCCTGCTTGAGCAGGGTGTAGCCGGAGAATACATCGCTGGAAGCAGCGCTGACGCAGGTAAGGGCGCCGGTCAGGCTGGCGCAAAGAAGTATTGCTGTCTTCAGTTTCATCATCGTCCCCTCACTTAAGCGTCATCAGATAAGCCACCACATCCTCCACCTCCTGCGCGGTGAGAACGGTTTGACCCTGGAATTTCTTTGCCACTTGTTTCAGGTCGGCCGGGTTCATGTACATGGGCGGCATCAGGCTGAAGGGAATGAGTTGCTGTATGTTGACAATGCGCAAGCGTATCTTTCCCTCGTTGAGGCGATTCGCCAGGCCGTATAGGGAGGGGCCCACCTCGCCATGAAACTCCTCTTCCGGAATGGGCAGCTTGTGACAAGCCAGGCAGTTGCCCTTGGCGCTGTTGATGGCTAGTTTGCGGCCTCTGGCGGGATGGCCTTTGAGGCCGCCGAGCGGTGCGTCAATGGCATGGTTCTTAACGGTGTAGGACTGATACGCCCCTGCAGAAGTATCGTCAGCTATTGCCGGGATGGGCAGGGCGGCGCACAGTGTGGTCAATATTAGTAACTTCCTCCGCATCATCACTCTCCCTGGTCTGCTGTTTGCAGCATGAATGGCTATGTGCCTGATTCAACAGAGCGCATGCACATAGGGTTAGAAGAAGTTCAAAACCATCATAAAGTTATGGCCATTTGTGCACCATGGTATTTACAGGAGCCCCAGCCAAATTCTTCTACTACGTCGAAACATGACGCTTGTGCTCGGGCACCTGCCACGCCTCAGGTCAGATCACGCTTGAGACACACCTCAGGGATGAGAAATTCAACAGCAGTCCTGAAGTCCCTGTGAGTCCTGTGGCAGCGGATACGCGCGGAGGCCGATCAGCGCCACTTGAACCATCGGGAGCGCGCCGCTCACGTCTGCGTCTGCCGGACCTCCGCAGTGCCGTTTGTCGGTGATCCCGTCAGATCAACTGGTCACCATGCGCGTTCGGCCAGTCGAGGTGAGTTGAGCCATGTGAGGGGTATCGCGCTCCTCAGGCGATGATCAAAACGGGTCCTTTGGGGGCGTCCCGGCTATTTGGACAATCGATGGGAATACGAAGACACGGAAGAATGCATAAACGATTGTTACAGAGGCGCGGGCAGCCATATCCATGTCTAAACTGTGGGCTGATTGATAGGGTCACTGCACCCCATACGCACGAAGGATACGCATTGAAATCACCGGATATCCCCGAAGAGGAGGAGGCTCGCCTCAAGACCCTGAGGTCACTCAACATCCTCGACACCCCTCAGGAGGAACGCTTTGATCGTCTGACACGCATGGCCAAGCGCATGTTCGGAGTGCCTATCGCACTTGTCAGCCAGGTTGACGAAAACCGTCAGTGGTTCAAGTCCTGTGTAGGCCTCAGCGTGAGTGAAACACCACGAGATATTTCATTTTGTGGGCATGCCATTCTGGGTAACGAGATATTCCTCATTCCCGACGCAACAAAGGATGAGCGTTTTGCGGACAACCCTCTGGTCTTGCATGATCCCAATATTCGCTTCTACGCCGGATGCCCCCTGAGATCCCTGAATGGCAACAAGCTGGGGACGCTTTGCATCATTGACCAGCAACCCAGAAATCTGGGTCAGGAAGACCTTGAAACACTGGCAGACCTTGCGTCAATGGTGGAACGCGAACTCGCCGCAGTGCAAATGGCGACACTGGACGAGCTTACCAGTATATCCAACAGGCGAGGCTTCATGATGATCGCTCAGCACGACCTAAGCCTTTGTGCGCGGGAGGGGATTCCTGTGTCGCTGGTCTTTCTCGACCTGAACGGATTCAAACCGATCAATGACAAGTTTGGGCATGCTGAAGGCGATCGGGCATTGGTTGCCTTTGCCGACCAGATGAAAAGCAACTTCAGGGACTCGGACATCGTCGCGCGGCTGGGGGGCGATGAGTTTGTCGCATTGCTTACCAACACATCAAAGGAAGGCGCAGAGGACGTTATCGCGCGATTCCGGACGTGGTTGGAAAAATATAATCAGCAAGCCAATCGCGGCTATGGCATTTCGTTCTCTTATGGAATCGTTCAATTTGAGCCTGACAAGCATCGGAAACTTGAAACGTTACTGGCCGATGGGGATTCATTGATGTACGAACGCAAAAGACAAAGAAGCAATGTTCACAGCCAAAGAAGTTCTTAGCCATCGTGTTGAACGATCAAGGACATCGTCAACCGGCAACGCCAAAGTCATGGGTTAGGCATGCATGCTGTTAACGCGCGGATCATGTTATTGGCAAACGTGATTCTCGCTAAATGTGTGCTGCAACCAGAAAAGCGGTGCTGAGTGGTTTGGTCCAGCGGATGCTGCGCGGTCTGACTCAACTTCTTGCTGGTTATGGCGGGGTGGCCGCGCGGTGCGCGAACCGGCCTGACGCGAGTCCTTCCGCGAACGCTGCATCGTTGGTCGTGGTTGGCTGCGGTTTCGGCTTGTCAGTGGCGACGAATGCTGATGGGAACATGCTGCGCGCGAGGCGGCCAGGCTCAAGGTCATGAAATCTCTGGGGTAAGAAAACTGCATGGCCAACTACGCTGAAGCGCTGGACCGGGTTGCCACAGCCACCTACGACCGGGTGCTGGAGCACCTGCCGCAACTGCTGGGCGCGGTAACGCTGCTGTTGATCGGCTGGCTGATTGCGCGGTTGTTGCGGCTGGCTGCGCGGCGTGGTGCGGCGCTGCTTGAT
The DNA here is from genome assembly GCA_049578545.1 of Thiobacillaceae bacterium. Taxonomy (GTDB): domain Bacteria; phylum Pseudomonadota; class Gammaproteobacteria; order Burkholderiales; family Thiobacillaceae; genus DASQBT01. The sequence continues at coordinate 6,062 of JBAUMF010000037.1, read as the reverse complement.
TCACTGGTGGCCCGCAGCACTGGCAAGGCGCGCTGGCGCACCGGCCGCGCTGCCGCATTGCTGGGCGCCGTCGTTTACTGCGTGGTGCTGCTGTTCTTCGTCACCGCGGCTACGCAGACGCTGGGGCTGCAGACCTTTACCGACTGGCTGACGCGCTTGCTTGATTATCTTCCCACGCTGTCTGCCGGATTGCTGATCGTGGCTGCCGGTTATGTGCTGTCGGGTTTCGCGGCCGAGCTTGTACGGGCCACGGCCACCAGTCTCGCGGCGCCGCAGCCTGACGCGCTGGCCTGCGCCTGTGCATGGCTTCACCTGACCTGACGAGAAGCATCGCAGCTCCCAACTGCAAGCGCGTTATCGTTGCGCAGATTTTCGGTTTGCCGGGGCATCCTGCTCCACCAGATGGCGCACAATTATCTCGATTCGCCGCTCGAAGGTCTCATCCGGAACTGCGGCCGTGGCGTAGCAGTGGGCCAGCAATACTTCCGGTTCCGCCCCCTGCGCCGCGGCGGCGCCAAAACGGTTCTGCAATCGCTCCAATTGGCGTTGGCGACGAGCCGCTGTGTATTCTTCCGGTGATGGCAGGCCGAGGGCGATTTCCAGGTCGAGCAGCAAGCCTTCCCGTGCCTCGCGGCCGGCCGCCAGATCCACGCGGGTAATGCCACTCGCCGCGTCGAAGCGCTTGGCTAACAGAGTCTCGGTATTGCCAGGCAGCGGCGGCAATGCATTCCAGGCCTGTTTCGCCTCGGCTACAACGGCCTCGATCGGCCCGCCGGAAAGCACCGCCGCCTCGACGCGCTCAGCCAGGCCACTCCTTTGCGCCAACAGTTCAAAATGATCCAGATGCTTCTGCCTGCGAAGCTCATCGAGACGCCGCTGGGCCAGCTGCTGCAACTCGTTCGCCCGGGTCTCCAGAGTGTCGGCGGGGGTGCGCGCAGACTGGCGGGTAACGCCCCAGTTGGCGCGGAACTGGGCCACGGCTTGCTTGACCGCGTTGCCATCGGCGCTGGCCAAGGCGGCCGCGAAGGCATCCAGCAGCAACTGGCGTGACCGTGCCTGCTCCTGGCGCTGCGCCTCCTGTTCGGCGCGCTGGGCGTCGCGGCGCTCAAACACGGCGTTGCAGGCGGTACGGAAACGCTGCCACAACTTCTCTTCGTCTTTTCGATTGAGACGCACCGGGGTTGGCTGCTGGATCCAGCTGCCCTGCAAGGCCTTGGCTTCGGTCATCGCCCTTGTTAGGTCGGGCTGCCCGTTCAGCGCTTCCGCAGCGGTGATGAGTTGCTCGCGGCGCTCATATTCGGCCGCACGCGCGGCGTCCAGGCGTGCGTCGATACTGTCTACCAGGGAGTTGACGCGCTTGCGCAAGGCTCGTTCGTCGCGGAAGCCGGACCGGGGCGCAGCGTGCCATTGCTTGAGCATTTCCGCGCGCCGGCCCTCGATCACCTTGAAGTCGGCGTGTTCCCAGACGATGCCGGCCACCTCTGCTTCCCATCCATCGCACAGCGCTTCCCTGGCCACGCGCGCCTCGGCCTGGCGAGCCGCCTCTGCGGCGCGGTGCGCGGCGACAGGTTGGTAGGCCTTTTCCAGTATCGCGTCGAAGCTTTCCCACTGTGTCTTGGTGGCGGGGCCGTGCGCATTGAGGCGCTTCCACTCCTCGCGCAGCGCAGAGATGGAGATGGCGAGTTCTTCCCCATCACGTTCGCCCTGGAGCAGTTCCCCGGCAGCAGCGATCAATTTCTCGCGGACCTGCCCCGTGCCCCAACGCGCCCAACCGCGTAATGCTTGCAGTTGCGCATGGAGTGTCTGCAGCCGTGATTCCAGAGCGCCATGCAGGCTGTTGTTGCCCAAGGTGGCATTGATCTGTTTCTCGATCGCGTTGGCGTCGGCCAGTTGTCCCTGTCCTATCGCCAGTTCCAGCTTGTCCAGCAATCCGCGTACGGCGGTGTGGTCGAACCGCGGCTGCGGCGGTGGCGTGGTCTGCAATTCTGGCGCCGCTTCCCGCACGGCGATCCTCGACAAGCTCGTGTTCAACGCCTGCCAGCGTGACTCCAGATACTGGCGCGAGCCCGGATGCTCTGGCTTGGCCAGCGCATCCCAGGCCGCCGCCGTATCCGCTTTGGGTGGCTGCTCGGCATTCAGCGCATTGAGGAACTGCTCGCAAACCAGGATGTGCTTGTCGTCGACTGCCAGCATCGCCATGCGGGATTCGATCTCGCCCAGCGACTTGTCCAGCGCACGCGCTGCGGACTCGCCAGCAAGCCATGACGGAAGCCCATCCCTGGTCAGTTTCATGCTGTCGAGTTGAGCACGCCAACCATCGAGCTGCTCGGCCCAAGGCCATTCGACGCTGGCGCATTCCGACGCCAGCTGCACGGCCGCAACCTGGTGCATGTGCAGGTTACGCCGCGCCTCCGCTTCCTCACGCAGTCGGGCAAGTGCCTGCTGCATGAGTGCATTGCATTCAAGGCAGGCTTCGCCCGAATCACCCAGGGCGGCCAAATCCCTTTTTAACTGCAGCAGGCGCGTATGGGGCAGCGGAGCGACGTCGAGCAAACTGCGCAGTTCGCCGGCGATGTCCAGCGCGCGCTGGTTGCTCACTTCCGCCTGCCGGCGTTGCCGCAGCAGATCGGTACAGTGGCGATAAACCCGTTTGTCCTTGCCCCGGCTGGCATTGGCGACCTGCTCCAGCACGGCAGTTGTCTCAATGCGCTGGGCACAAGCGTATCGAACCTCGGCCATGCGCGCCACTTTCGCCATCTCGGCCAGCCAGGCATCGCCATTAAGGTTCGCGCTCCAGGCCAGTGCGAGCGTCTTGTCTGGAGCATTGCAGATCGCTGCCACCCAGACCTCGGTAGGGTCCTCAAGCCGCGGCGACTGTGAGCGGCCTGCCAAGGCCCGGCCCAGTCGGTCAGCAAGTTGTATTTTTCCCCCGCTGTCGACGGCGATGGCCAGCGCATTGCGCAGCTGTTCGATATCCTCCACCGGCTTGGCTGCCTCGGTGACCGGCGGGCTCGATGGCGCAGACCGCTTTGCGCCAGGCTTGTTCAGCAAACTGGAAATCCACTTCATTACTTCACTTCAATCCGTATCTGGCCATGGAAAGGGTAGATCGTACCCGCTTGGGTCTACGACACAAAATTCGCCAATGAGAAAGTTGGCCGGAGGGGAAATTATGCGGTTCGGCTGTGATGAGCCAGCTGCATTCGGAATCCCATCTGGGTGGCTGCGCGCGCTGCTCAGCTAAACACCACCTTGGCAAAGACAACGGCAAATTCCTGGCAGGGGAGGTCGCAAGTTGCGAGATCATTATGACCAGCAGGGGCCGTGTGGTCGCAACCTGGCGGCAAAAATCCATGCGCCTCGCTTTTCTTGCGTCTTTGCCCTGTTGATATTGGCCTGCAGCCCGGTTCCCTGTTTGAAACGGGGCAGGGCGCTTCTACCTTGCACATGCAGGGCAGCAATTTCAGGCAAGCTGCTTCGGGTCGGTCTGCGAAGTCGATGTGATCGCCGTGATGGTGACGATGACTGAGCACCTCGCGCCCCTACGCGATAAAATGAACTTGTACCCTTGGGCTCGTACATGCTCCCTGCCACCCTGACCCGCTACGCCTGGCTATCCATCGCCGCCGCCCTCGCCACGATCGTGCTCAAGGGGTTGGCTTGGCGGCTGACCGGCTCGGTCGGCCTCCTCTCGGACGCGCTGGAATCCGTCGTCAACCTGGCCGGGGCGATGATGGCACTGGCCATGCTGTCGGTAGCGGCGCGCCCGGCTGACCATGATCATGCTCACGGCCATGGCAAGGCGGAATACTTCTCCAGCGCCTTTGAGGGCTTCCTGATCATCATTGCCGCCGTCAGCATCGGCTACGCAGCGGTCGAAAGGCTGATCGGGCCACGACCCATCGAGGCGGTCGGCATCGGCCTGGGGGTGTCGATGCTGGCTTCGGTCATCAACCTGGTTACCGCGCGCATCCTCATGGCGGTGGGCCGCAAGTACAACTCGATCACGTTGGAGGCGGATGCCCGCCATTTGCTGACTGACGTTTGGACGTCGGCCGGGGTCATCGCCGGGGTCGGTTTGGTTTGGCTGACCGGCTGGCTTTGGCTCGACCCGGTGATCGCCCTAATGGTTGCGCTGAATATCGTCTGGACCGGTTGGCAATTAATGCACCGTTCGGCAAGCGGTCTGATGGATGCTTCACTGCCCGGGGAAGCACTCGGGGCGATCGAGGCGGTGCTGGACGATTACCGCATGCAGGGACTGGATTTCCATGCCGTGCGCACCCGCCAGGCTGGCAGCCGCGCCTTCGTCACCCTGCATGTCCTGACTCCGGGGGCCTGGACGGTTCAGGTGGGGCATGACTGGTGCGAGCGGATCGAGGCCGACATCCGGCGGGTAGTGCCGCAGGCCCACGTGACGACCCACCTTGAGCCCAGGGAAGACCCGGTTTCGCTGGTCGACCAGGAATTGGACCGGTCGGACGATCCTTACGAAATGCCGCGTTGAACCTGACCTGAACCCCGCGCGAAAGCTCAATATTGCAGCCCAGGCATTGAATCGCCGAGCACGTTGAAGTCCTCATGAATCCGAACTGCTCGACAAGGTTCTCTTGCTCGACGCCTCCAGCAGGCCATGAATGACTCCCGCGCCCCACAGGTTGAATTCATTAGACGGCCCGGCTGTCCAGCCACAGAAAGGCCAGCAATTTGCTTCATCGATTCTGGATTGACCGAACGCAAAGTAACGTTTGAAATTACTGTGTATCTTGCGCTCCGCACTGCTGAAACCAGACTGCGGGCTGTCAAGTCTCTGTAACGTATAACGTGTTCGATTAGGTAAGCAGGCGACTGCGTGTCGGCCGCAGAAGACAATCGAGGGGTAACTGCTAAATTTTCCGAACGTTCGCTGAACGCGCATCAGGCAAGAATCGGCCACAACCGATGTTTGGCGAGACAGCCAGATCGAACTGATGATCGTCCGGTCCTTGGCATGCAGGAGACATTTGCGAAGATTGGTGCGGTGACTGGCCTCAACCATGATGGCATGCGTGAAGGTGCTACTATGAAAAACTACAAGCACGCTTGGAGGGGCATCCGTGGTCGACCTAAACCGGCCCCATTTGCCGAGTCGTATGGTTTTCTGATTGCAGGTGGCTTGCGCTACGTGAGCTGCGTCGGCTGCACCATACCCCGGGCACCCGAGAAATGTCCGGGTAACGGTAAAGTAAGTAACGTACCTGCCATCGAGGAGATTTCATGAAAGTTTACGCCCTGCCCATCATCACCCTCGTCCTGGCAAGCAGTTCAGTACAGGCTAAAAATGGCTCTGAACAGATGATGAACCCCATAACCTATGCGAATCCCAACACCGTGATGGCTCCCACGAACGGGACGGGACCGATGATGGCCGCTTCCATGGGTTATATGAATCCCAACACCATGCTGAATCCGATGGCGATCTTGGCACCAATGTTGTCGGCAGTCATGAGCCTGATGAATCTGGCAGCCATGATGAACCAGATGACCATGATGGCCGCGCCTCAGCAGGCTCCAGCATCGAATTATGGCGTTGCGACATACGGCATGCCTGCAACATCGGCTCAAGGCGCATACATGCCATTCTTCCCCGCTACTCCAGCGTCTCAACAGGTAACTTCCTCGCAGGCACCAGCCACCAACATGTTTGATCCGGCAGCCTGGATAAAGATGTTCCCCAACTCAATCCCGCCCACAACTGCAGCTTCGCCAGCCCTGGCCTCAGCTGCAGGGCCTGGCCCCGCAGCCACTGCCAAGGCCCATAAACGTGCGGCAAAGGCCCGACATCATCGCCGCCCTCGTCACCACGCCAGAAAAATGTCGGATAAGCCAGCGGAAGGCAAGTGAGCCACGCACACGCAGTATTAATACACCCAACGACGACCAATAACGTGGTATCTGAAAACGCCCCGGACATGCCGGGGCGCTGATGCTACTACCAACGATTACGGGGCGGGCATGGGCGCCGGGGCAGGCATCATGGGGGTCATGAAGCTGAAGGGGTTGAGGCCCTGGGTTGCGTTCGT
>JBAUMF010000036.1:0-16182 GCA_049578545.1 Thiobacillaceae bacterium | reverse complement strand
GGCTGACATTGCCGCGTTGTCTGGGCAGGCAGTGTGCGATTTCTTCGTACTGGGCTTGTGTGAGTTCCATGCCCAAAGTATTTCATAGCCATCCGCATCGCGTCAATTAGTGTTAACACGCCCTAGTTACTTTTCTTGTTTCGCCAAGAAAAGTAACCAAAAGAAGGCGACGCCCCTTCGCTGGCCTTACGGCTTCCCTTAGCCAACAGGCTCAGCCGGGCAATGCGGAAACTCGCTTCGCCATGATTACTAAGGAAGCGAAGCTCGAACATCCGCATCGCTGTTAACCGGCTTGAGCCTGTTGGCTGCGGCAGCTTCAGAGGGGGGACAAAATCAATCTTGACCTTGGTCCTTATGTGTATTTTTGTTGTGAACCTGGCCCATAATTGTCAAAGTCATCGTTGCACTGTGCTTGAAGTTGCATGCGGAAGCGGCGCTTGGGTAAGACAATTCAAGCCTGGAACCTTTCTTGTTCGCGCTCACTGTAAGGTCTTACATCGTTGAAAACGTCACTCGAAAAAGCCGACATTGTCCTGCGTGTATTGACGTACCTTGCCGTTGTCGCCGGGGGAATATGGGCGATCTACCAATACGAGCTAACAGGATCGACGGACTGGACAATTAACATAACGCTCGAAAGCAAAATCCTGCCATATCACGACAACCTGCGTCTCTTGGTCCTGCACGTCAAATCGAAGAATCCGCGGAACTACGAGTTCGGCCTCGACAGCAAACTAAGAGATTCATTCGAACTTCGCTTCAGAAAAGTAGCAACCGATGCGAAAGCAGACGCTGTTATCGACGAAGATAAAGGCGACCTGATCGCGAAGGTTAATTTGATGCAAAACACGGGGGGTGAATACATTTTTCTTCCTGGCGCGGAAATGGATGATATGCGTACCATCGTTCTTCCAGTGAACACGACGGTTGCGGTAACTGCAGAAATGCAAATTCATAACGGCACCATGGACGAGCACGACAAACCGGACGTGGATTTCATATCAGCATCGACGGTCGTCCGCGTCGAACCCTAATCACCCTGGCGAGCATCAAAGGAGCCAGCATCGAGTTCTTTATCCCCCGTCTGCGTTGCCGCAGCCAGCGGAGGAAAGCCGGTTAACAGCGACGCGGATGTTCGAGCTTCGCTTCTTCAGCAGTCATGGCGAAGCGAGTTTCCGCCTCGCCCAGCGTGAGTCCGCTGGCAAGGGAACCCGCAGGGCAACGCTGTCGGGTGGCCTTCTCTTTGGTGACTTTCTCTTGGCCAAGCAAGAGAAAGTCACTTGCTGTCGGGCAACCCCCGACAAGACTTGACGCCGGGCTGTCCCCGGCCAACAGACGTTTGAAATGTGGAAGAGTTTGGGACGATAGAGACGTTTCACGCTCACTCCTTCCCCTCACCCCAACCCTCTCCCCCTAAATAGGGCGGGGGAGTTTAGGCCTCGATGGCCTGCTCATCCTCACTGACAAACCACTTCAGCTTATCGTGCAGGCTCACAACACTGCCGACGATGATCAGCGTGGGCGCCCTTAACTGCGCTTCCACTGCAATCGCGGGCAGGGTTTCCAGCGTGCCGGTGACGACTCGCTGATGCGCCGTGGTGCCCTGCTGTACGATGGCGGCGGGCGTGGAAGCGGCCAGCCCATGTTTCATCAGTTCGCGTGACAGAACAGGTAACCCCTGCAAGCCCATGTAGATGACAATGGTCTGGTTGGGTTTGGCAATGGCGTCAAAATCCAGATTGATGGAGTCGTCCTTCAAATGCCCGGTTACGAACACGACGGACTGCGCATGGTCACGATGGGTCAGCGGGATGCCGGCATAGGAGGCAACGCCGGCGGCAGCGGTAATACCAGGAACGACCTGGAAAGGTATGTTGTGCTCTGCGAGCGTTTCGATCTCTTCACCGCCACGGCCGAAGATAAAGGGATCGCCGCCCTTCAGCCGCAATACCCGTTTGCCTTCCTTCGCCAGTTTGACCAGCAGCAGGTTGATATCGTCCTGTGGCAGGGCATGATTGGCGCGCTTCTTGCCCACGTAGATACGCTCTGCATCACGCCGGCACATGTCGAGAATTTCCCTGGTGACCAAATTGTCGTGAACGATCACGTCGGCCTGCTGCATCAGCCGCAATGCGCGGAAGGTAAGCAGATCAGGGTTGCCCGGACCGGCGCCGACCAGGTAGACCTCGCCCTTCGGGGCGCTGTCGGTTTGCCTGTCGAGGATGGCCTGAAGTACGTTTTCTGCTTCCTGTTCCTTGCCAGAAAATACCAATTCCGCCACCGGCCCCTGCAGCACGTTCTCCCAGAAAATGCGCCGCTGCGGCGGGTAGGAGAACTTGGCCTTGACCTTTTCCCTGAAACGCTCGGCCAGCTGGGCCAGCTTGCCATAGCTCGATGGGATGAGTGTTTCCAGGCGTGCACGCAACAGCCGAGCCAGTACCGGGGATGCGCCGCCTGTGCCCACCGCCACAATCATCGGCGAGCGGTCCAGGATGGCCGGCAGGACGAAGCTGCACAGGGAAGGCTTGTCAACGACGTTGATCGGCAAATTGCGCGCTTTCGCGGCCTCATAGACCTGGCTGTCGATGGTGTCCTGTTCGGCCGCGCTGATGACGAGCACGATACCGTCGAGCAGGTCGGCACTGAAGACCTCGCGCTTGTGTGTTAAACGATCCTGCGCCTTCAGCTCCTCAAGGGCGGGGATGAGATCGCCGGGATGCACGAGCGTGACCCATGCCCCACATTGCAGCAAAAGAGCCGATTTGCGTGCTGCAGTTTCGCCACCCCCAACAACGAGGCAGGTTTTCCCGCGCAGATCCATGAAGATGGGCAGAAAGTTCATTGTGTTCTACTGGAGGGACAAGAGGACAGGAGGAAGGCAAAGTCCCTTGTCAGCGTTCCTTCCTTGTTCAATCTTTCCACTGTTTGCTATGGGCCACAATCCCGAGCCAGGAAGCAGAACCCGTTGACCAGAGAAATCCGAGACCTCTTGTCCCCTTTGTTCAAGAACTCGTGCGCTGTCCTTACCCTACACTCAATCGCCACTTCGCTAATCAGGCGCAGCCGCCCCGTCCGCCTGAACCACAACCCCCACTTCCGCAGCCGCCCGATCCACACCCGCCGCCGCCCGTGGGCTGGAACTTGTTGGGGTTGATGAAAATGAAGGAGGGCTCGCCATTGACCTGGTCGAAATCAAGTGTCACGCCATTGAGCAGCGGACTGTGCACTTCCTCGACCAGCAGGCTGACGCCTTCGGACGTGATCTGCATATCATTGTCGCGCTGATTGTCGAAGCCCATGGCATATTCCACCGAGCCGTCAGCGCCTAGACGGGCAGCGATGCGCAGGGACATGCCGTCCAGATCGCTGGCGCTGGCAGCGTATTCGAGAATTTGTTTGGCCGCATTGGGAGTGACCGTCATCATTGTGTTTTCCTTTCAGGTTCAGGCCGCGTGCTTGCGACCGCTTGGTTGGGATGACGCATGACGCGCCACCAGGGAAAGAAAACGCTTCACCCAGCTGAAGTTTCGGGTGGAACGCAAGTGTGTGTATGAGGCCAGCAGATTCTTGTACACGATGCCATCGCGCTTGCCGTCGACACCGTGGCCGCGCTTGACTTCGTACGCATAGACCAGATCATCGGGCAGGTTGTCCAGCGTGGAATAGTGGAATTCGTGCGCGGCGATGTCATCCACTGGCTTTTCCTGCCACGGTCCATTGCCGGTTTCCCTCAGACGCACATAGCCCCGGCCGACGGGTTTGCTGTGCATATGAACATCGCCTGGAATGGCGCCGACCATCTGGTAGGGTCGTTCCTTCCACTGCATGCTGCGTGACAGATACATCAAACCGCCGCATTCGGCGTACACCGGCAGGCCGTTGTCGATGGCCTGACCGATTTCCTGCCGGAGCGTCGTGTTTGCTTCCAGTTCGGGCATGAACATTTCGGGAAAGCCACCGCCGATGAGCAAGCCATCCAGCTTTGCGGGCAAATGTCTGTCCTGAAGCGTATTGATGGGCACAATTTCTGCCCCACCGGCCTTGAGCGCATCGAGATCATCCGCATAGTAAAAACCAAAGGCTCGATCCAGGGCGATGCCGATGCGGTACTTGCCCGCTGCCGGATTGGCTGCTTGCGGGGTTGCCGCCTTGCCAATTCCCGACTCGGTTACAGCCAGCAGCTGATCCAGATCAACCTGCCTGTGGATCGCCTGTGCGATCACCTTGATCTGTTCCTGCGCCGCTTCCGATTCGTTGCTCGGCATCAATCCGAGATGGCGCTCGGCGATGTTCATTGCCGGGTCATGGTTCACGGCGCCCAAAACGGGAATATCCGTATACTCCTTGATCACCGCACGCAGCTTGCTTTCGTGCCGTTCACCTCCGACCTGGTTCAGTATCACCCCGGCAATCCGGATATCCTTGTCAAAGGCCTGGTAGCCCAGCAGCAATGGGGCAACGCCCCGGATGGTGCCGCGCGTATCGAGCACAAGAACGACAGGGATGTTGAGCAGTTTCGCCAGCGCTGCATTGCTGTTGCTTCCATCCAGATGCAGGCCGTCATAAAGTCCCTTGTTGCCTTCAACCAGGGCGACGTCGGCATCGCGTGCATGCATCTCAAACGTTTCGCAGATTTCTTCGTGGCCCATCAGGTAAAAATCAAGATTGCGGCAGGCGCGCCCGCTGGCGCGACTCAACCACATGGGATCGATGAAGTCCGGCCCCTTCTTGAAAGGCTGCACGATGAGGTTGCGCTCGCGCAGGGCAGCACAGAGCCCGATCGAAAGCGTGGTCTTGCCGGATGATTTGTGCGCGGCAGAAACCATGAAACGAGCGGTCATTCTTGCCGCTCCATAAAACCACAAGGGCGCGAAGCCGCGCCCTGTTTTGCTGGGGATTGGGCAACTATCGCCCCGCTCTCCTGGTTCATTTCACCTGTTATGCCTTGGGCGAATGCAGGCTGACCACTTCATCAGCCAGACTCTCGGGCAGCAGCCGCAGGATCTTGACCGCGAAAGCAACCATCGCCAAAGCAACGGCCAGGCCGCCCACGCCCAGCATCAATTCCCAAGGGCTGGGACTGTACGCGTGGATGCCGCTGTCATAGAAGCTGCTCTTGACATCATAGCCAGGGAAGATTTCCAGTGGGAAAGCCTGCGAGCCTATGATGGTCACATACATCTGGGCCAAGGCACCAAGCACGGCCAGAGCAGCAGCGATGACGATCGCGGTACGGTTTGTGCGGGTGGCGGGAGCAAAAACCAGGATCATGGGGATCACGTAACCGATTACTACCTGCCCTAACCAGAACAGCGTGGTGTAGAGGCCACCATCCACAAGGATGAAGTGCTCAAACGGCCAGTTCTTGGTGTAATACAGGCTGGTCATGTGATAGATGACGACGAAGAAGAACGACGTCGCGAGGAAGATGCCAAGCAGATTCTTCAACCGGCGTACTACTTCATCGCCCAGCGGGCGATTGCTCCAGCCATAGGCGGCAAACAACACGAGCAAGTAGACGGCCGTGCCATAGGCCAGCGAAAAGACAATGAACATGGGCGCAATCAAGCCACTACCGAACGCCTGGCGCGCAATCAGGAAGCCAAAAATGGAACCGGTGCCCGTTGTCAGAATAAGGCGCCAGACGAAGGCGCCAAAACCGGCATATTTGTTGTAGGCGTTGACGGTGCGATCCATCATGGTCCACAGGTAGGCAGCGGCAAAGCCAAAGAAACCGCTGTACAGCAGCACGTTCCAGGCAAACACCGATTTGGGGTTGTAGTAGGTTGCGGCAATAATCACCCGGTCCGCCCGGCCGAGGTCCAGCATCAGGACCAGAAGACCGCCCGCCAGGAGGGCAATCGCCAGCAATGCAGACAAGGGCGCCATCGGCTTGTACAATTTCTTGCCGAACACTGTGGCGATGGAGGCCACATTGAGGGCGCCGGAAGCCGCCACGATCATGAACACGGCGAAAACATGAGGGAGCCCCCACACAATCTGGTTGTTCATGCCGGTAATGATGTGGCCATGTGTTTCCATGGTGTACGCAGCGATGAGCCCCAGCAATGCCAGAAACCCCAAGCCACCCAGCAGCGCCCAGTAGCCAGGGCTGCGTCCTTCAATTTCGCGATTGACAATATGCATAGCTTAAATTCCCTGGTAGCGCACGCCGGTGTTCAGGTCCAAGTCTGCACGGATCTCCCGACTCGGAAGCTGCGCCAGCTTCTGGGAGATTTCACTGTTGGGATCATCCAAGTCGCCGAACAGGATCGCCTGATGCCCTTCCGACTTGCAAGCTTCAGCACAAGCGGTCGTGTTATCGCCAGCATCGACCTTCTGGACACACAGGGTGCACGACTCCACACAGCCCTTGCCACGTGGAACCTGGGGCAGCTGGTCATGCAGCTCTTCGTGAACCAGGGAACGCGCTTTGTAAGGGCATGCCATCATGCAGTAACGACAACCAATGCAGATATGGCGATCGACCAGCACAATGCCGTCTGCCCGCTTGAATGATGCGCCTGTCGGGCACACGTCTACACAGGGCGGATGCTCGCAGTGCTGACACATCAGGGGCAGATTGTGTTTCTGCCCGGTACTCTTGTTCGTCAGTTCCACCTTGCGAATCCACTGCGGATCCTGCGGTCCGGTTTTCAACGCCCAGCCGTTTTCGTTACTGCAGGCCGTCACACAAGCGTCACAGCCAGTGGCACACTGAGTTGTATCAATGAGCATGCCCCAGCGATTTTTGCCGGATGCAGCTTCATCCAGCGGACGTCCACTCGCAACCTCGAAGAACATCACGCCCGGGATGGCTGTGGCGCCTGCCACTGCAACGGCGCCGCCGAGAAAGTTTCTGCGGTATTGATCAAAACTCATTTTGCCGCTCCGGGTTGGGCTCGCTGATTCAGGCTGGTTCCCAGTTCATAGGACACGCCGGGCAAGTGCAAGCCCATACTGTCATCCGCCGAAGTGCTAAGCGGCAGGTTGAGGCCATGTCCGGCCATGTCATTCGTCGGCTTGCTTGAGTGGCACTCAAAGCAGTCGATCTTGACGGCGTTGTAGGCATGGCAACTCTGGCAGAAATGGTCCTCGCCCAGCACACTGCGAACCTCTGGATTTTCCTTGGTCGGCGTTGCGTGGCAGTAAATACAGTTCTTCAGGCTGTATTTCTTCGTGCGGATACCCTCATGCACGGTCAGTGTGCGCTCATGAAGAATGAGTTTCATGTGATTACGCTTCATGAACTCCGTATCTTCAACACAATGATCGCCCAGGGGCTTGGCTTCGGCGGGTTTGGGTACACGCGAAGCCCGTTCTTCATCATCCGAGGCAACGGCCAGTGACGCAAACACCGCAACCAGCATTGCGCCTACAAGGGCCGGGAGCCATCCAAGTCGCCGCATCACGTCCCCTTACTCACCCATGCCCATCTGAATGTAGCCAGTGGGACACACATCCGCGCAGATATGACAGCCAATGCACTTGGTGTAGTCGGTGTCAACATAGCGGCCAAGCGTACGGTCATTCTTCTTGACGCGGAACACGGCGACTTGCGGGCAATACACCACGCAGTTGTCGCATTCAAAGCACAGCCCGCAGGACATGCAACGCTTGGCTTCTGCCACGACTTCCTTGTCGCTCAAGAGCTTCAGACGCTCTTCGAAGTTGCCCAGTGCCTCTTCGGCAGTCAGGTGCACCATATCACGCTTGTTGCGCTCATCGTACATGAAGTGGCCAAGGAACAGCTCATTGGCCGGAATCACGTATTTGGAGGAACGGTCTTCAAAATTGTGAATGGCAAACTTCGCGTCATCGGTGCCCCAATCCTGCTTGTGGTTGTATTCCTCAATTGTCTTGCCCGACTCAACCAGCTTGCGGAGCATATCGAAACGGTGCGCATCGACCTTGGGGCGCTTGCCCAGTTCGGTTGTGCCTGCGCGCAGGAAGGTGTCAATACCGTCAGCAGCGATAGATGCATGGCCGATGGCAGTGGTCAGCAGGTGGGGTTTGATCACGTCGCCCCCAACAAAGATATGTGGCTTGCCCGGGAAGCGGTAGTTGCCATCCGGCTTGATCAGGCCCTTGTTGTTGTTGAACTGCTCCAGGCCGGTGAAATCAACGGCCTGACCAATTGCGGAAACGATAAGGTCCGCTGGCAGATCCTTTTCGGTGCCCGGCTTGAGAATGGTTTCACCCTTGACCACCTCGAACTCCGCCACACGCAAAGCCGTTGCGCGGCCATCGGCACCACGCACCACGGCCACCGGCGTCACGCCACCGAGAATCTTGATACCTTCTTCCAGGGCATGCTCGACTTCCTGCTTGGCGGCGTTCATCTTGTCCATGGTGGCACGCGAAACCAGCACCACGTCCGCGCCTTCGCGAGCAGAGATCTTGGCCACATCATGCGCGGCGTGGCCCGCGAGAACGTTTTCCGGGCGATCCAGGTCGGTTACGTTGGTGATGTTGCCCAGACGACGGGCAACAGTCGCCACGTCAATCGAGGTATCACCACCGCCGATGACGACCACGCGGTTGCCGACGTGTTGCAGGCGCCCATCATTAAATGCCTTAAGGAATGACGTTGCCGTCACGCAGTTGGGAGATTCAGCGCCGGGAACAGGCAGTGCACGGCCGCTTTGAGCGCCCATTGACATGAAAATGGCGTCGTAGTCCTTTTCAATTTGCTCGAACGACACGTCAGTGCCGATACGGGTCTTCATGCGCGTTTCCACGCCCATGTCAATGATGCGCTGAATTTCGCCGTCCAGAACATGGCGTGGGGTACGGAAACCTGGAATGCCGTAGCGCATCATTCCACCCAGCAGTTCATGGTCGTCGAATATCGTGCAACTATGGCCTTTCAATGCCAACTGGTAGGCTGCCGCCAGACCGGCCGGGCCGCCGCCGATGATCGCGACTTTCTTTCCACTGGGCTTGACGGATTCATCGCGTTTGAAAGTCAGCTTGTTCTCGATCGCGTAGTCGCCCAAGAAGTGTTCCACGGAATTGATACCTACGTGGTCTTCCACCTGGTTGCGATTGCAGCCGGACTCGCAGGGCGCGGGGCACACACGGCCCATCACCGACGGGAAGGGGTTCGCCTCGGTAATGCGGCGGAACCCATACTCCTGCCAAGTCATGCCTGTCGGCGGCTTCTCGATTCCACGCACAATGTTGAGATAGCCACGAATGTCTTCACCGGCCGGACAGCTCGCCTGGCAGGGCGGAGATGCCAGTACGTATTCGGGACACTTGTGGGTGTGGTCCGCGTCCATGATCCAATCGCTGCCCTTCGCAAACTGACTGGTTTCGCCGTCCTTGTACTTGCGGAAGGTAAGTTTCTTGTTTGCGTTATCGGAAGTGGTAGACATCGATGCTCTCCTAGAAAATAAACATATCCGTATTATTCGTTCGCTTCAGCGGCCGGCTTCTTTTCGGCCTCGAGCAGAATGGCCGTGCTGACAAGCTGATGCACCCCGCCTACCATGCTCATATCAAAGCCGTAGTAGGGAAGAACCTTGGTAAATTGGGATTTGCAAATTGCGCAGATGCAGGCAAGGAAATTGACCTTGTTATTATCGGCCACATCCTTCAGTGCATTCATGCGTGGCGAAGCACCCTTGACCCGCACTTCAATCAGGTCGTCGGTCAACAGGCCACCGCCACCACCACAGCAGAACGTGGCTTCATGTGTCGTCCCCGGCGCCATGTCGTAGTAATGATTGGCTACCATCTTGATCACCTCGCGCGGGATGACAAACTGGCCGCCGGGCATGTCGCCCATACGGGATGCGCGAGCCACGTTACATGAATCATGAAACGTGATCACGCGATGATCGTTCAATGAAGGGTCTACCTTGATGACACCGCGCTTCAGCAGATCCAGGGTCACTTCGCAAATATGCGAAGGCTGGGGGACACTGTGATCCAGCTGGGCTTGCAGTTTTCTGGCGAACTCATCATCCGCCGCCGCTCCGTCACCCACGCCAGTCAAGGTATTCCAGAAACTGTAGGCAACACGCCAGGCATGGCCACATTCCCCAACCACAATGCGCTTCGAGCCCAGCTCGAGGGCGGCTTCGCGAATACGCAGTGCAGCCTTGCGCATATTTTCATAGCTGCCGATAAAGAGACCGAAGTTGCCTGCTTCCGACGCACGCGAAGAAAGCGTCCACTTGATTCCCGCTGCGTGGAAGACCTTGGCATAGCCAATCAGGGACTCAACGTGAGGCTCGGCAAAGAAGTCGGCGGACGGCGTGACCAGCAGAACCTCGGCGCCTTCCAGGTCAAGCGGCAGTTTGACCGGCACCCCGGTGTCGGCTTCGATATCTTCTTCCAGCCCTAGTAAGGTATCTTCCAGCGCCGGCCCGGGCAGGCCCAGATTGTTGCCGATGCGGTGCAACTTGCCGATAATTTCGTTGGTGTACTTCTGACCGATACCGACACTATCCAGAATTTCACGGCCCGCCATGGTGATTTCCGCTGTGTCGATGCCGTAAGGGCAATAGACAGAGCAGCGACGGCACTCTGA
This sequence comes from Thiobacillaceae bacterium, assembly GCA_049578545.1. Lineage (GTDB taxonomy): Bacteria > Pseudomonadota > Gammaproteobacteria > Burkholderiales > Thiobacillaceae > DASQBT01. The sequence continues at coordinate 5,642 of JBAUMF010000036.1, read as the reverse complement.
ACACTGATAATAGTAGCTGTACCAGTCGTCCAAAATCTCCTTTGTCAGATCCTTGGCGCCCACAAGCTTGGGGAAGTACTTGCCACTGAAAGTGTAATAGCGTCGATAGACCTGCCGCATCAGATCCTGACGTGCTACCGGCATATTCTTGGGATCAGTCGTACCCAGATAGTAATGACATTTGTCGGTACACGCGCCACAGTGAACGCATGCATCCATGAAAACGCGGAAACCGCGATACTTGTCCAGCAATTCACCCATCTTCTTGATGGCAACATCCTGCCAGTCATCCACCAGCGGGCCCGGAAAGCCAATATCGTTCTGCATCTTCTCATTGGCTTCAAAGGACTTGATGCCGGCCATCGCCCCTTCCTTAAGCCGGGGGATGTTGATTTCACCTTCCAGAACCGGGACGTCGAATTTGGGTGCAGCCACAAATGTCTCCTGAACTTATTTCTCGAGCTTGGCGGCCCAAGCTGAGAGATGGCGTCTTTCCCGTGGGTTATCGACCTGGTTACGGGACGGGCTGAAAAACACACCGGGTGCATGCAGCAATTTGCTGATGGGGAAGATAATCATCAATGTCGCAATCAGCGCCAGATGCACCATCAGAATCGGATCGCCCGGCAAGGGTTGAATGTCGACATACATCAACCCGAGAATGAACATCTTCAGGCCTTCGATATCAGTATGGGAGACAAAGCTCATCATCATGCCGGAGAGGCCGATGGCAATGAGCAGGACCAGAATCAGATGATCGGAAGGCGTTGAGATATAACGCACCCGATCGACCAGGAAGCGGCGCGCCCATAGACCTCCCAGGCCAATGACCATCAGGAAGCTCGCATACTTGCCAAACGGCTGGATTGCCACAACCCAGTAGGGAACCGGCTGCAGGAAATAACGCAGATGACGGGCGAGGACGAGGAACAAACCAAGATGGAATAACCAGCCAAACAACCAAATCCACTTGTTGGATTTGAACAGACTCTCAAACAGTACCACTTCGCGCCCCATGCGCATGACGACACCGGTTTTCGTAGTGGGGGCCGGAGTGGTCGGGATCTTCAAGGGAGCGGGTGCGCGGCTATACACGTAGACACGGTAAGCCAGACCGCCAATCAACAAAGCGGTAGCCACGTAGAACAACAAAGCATAGACGATTGTCAGGGCGGACATTCAGGTCACAACCTAAATCAGTTAAAGAAAGATAACGCGCATAAATCCGCGACAGCCTCGGCTGTCGCGGACTGGTTACAGCTTAGATACAGCCGGTGGGCTTGGGCAGGCCGGCGATCTTACAGGCTTGCTTTGCGGGCCCGAAGGGGAACAGTTCATACAGGTACTTGCTGTTGCCCTTGTCCGGACCGAGCTTCTTGCCGATGGCTTTGGTCAGCACACGGACAGCAGGAGCAATCTGATATTCGTTGTAGTACTCACGCAGGAAATTGATCACTTCCCAATGCTGATCTGTCATGTTGACGTTCTCACCCGCAGCCAGTACTTTGGCAACGTCTTCATTCCATTCGTTAAGATCTACCAGATAACCTTCTTCGTCCACTTCATAGGACTTGCCGTCGGCTTCAATTGTTGCCATGGTTTGTGCTCCTTATATCAAGAAAAAAATTAAAGCCAAGACTGCGAAGTGCCGTGCTCAGCCACCAAATCGACAAAGCCGTCGTAACCCACCAGCTTGACACCATCCATAACGCGATTCGCAAGCCCGCGCGCTTCGATATCAGCCTGAAGGGCATACACGGGCATGCCAGCCATGGCGCCGCGCAAAGCACTCTCCACGGCGCTGTTTTTTACCGCTGCGTACACGCCATCTTCGATGAGCAGCAGGGCACCACCTTTGCCAGCCAAACGCAGGCAACTGGCCAGGGCAGTCTTTTCAAAGGGAGATTTGTTAACGATATGCAGCATTCTGTTTCCCCTTAAAAGCTTATAACCACATCTTGTTCATTCATCAGGGCTCCCATTTCGGCGGCTGACTTCACCTGTACGTCGACCAGCAGGTCGTCCTCGGTCAAGCCGCGCGTTTCCATGGACTCACGCTCCACGTAAAGCTTCTCGATATCGTAGCCTTCCAGTGCGCGGTACGTGGGGGAAAAGTTTTTCATTTCAACACCCTTGGTATTCTGACCCTTGGTCAGTTGAAACACACCGTCATCCACAAACGCCAGGCTGACATCCTGATCAAACGCAGCTGAAATGAGCACCACTTCCAGCCCTTCCAGGGCGTAGACGGTGCCGTAGGGCGCCTTGCGGTTAAGAAACATGAACTTCTTAACTGTACCGCCTTCTTCCATATCCATTTCGTCAGACATATATTGACTCCTGCTATTAATCGCCAAACACAACCAGGCGGTCAGCCTGAATGCCCGCTTCAACCAGTTGACCCAGGCCGGAAATCCGGAAGCCTGGAGCGATGTTGTTCGCATCCTTCCCCTGGCGGCTGGCTTCGTTTTCGTCGAGCAATCCGCGGCGCTGCGCGGCAGCGATACAGACCACGAGGTCAAGGTTATGTTGTTGACCTAGCTCTGACCAGCGATTGACTACATTGCGGTCATCCTGGGGAGGAACAGTCAGACGGGTCGCGTTGTTCACGCCATCGTGATAGAAGAACACGCGAAAAATTTCATGGCCCTTTGCCAATGCAGCCTTTACGAACTGATAGGCGGAGTCGGAGGCCTGATGGGTATAAGGACCCTCATTAACCATAATGCCAAACTTCATGCGTTATCCCTGTTGTCTAGATCGTTTTAACTAATTGCGCCCGCCGGCCGTGGCCGGCGGGCGCAATTTACTGAGGTGTTACTTAGAAACGGATGTGGTTGGATGCGTTCAGCGTCACCCGTGAACCACGCCAGTCGTCAATGTGATACTTGGTGAAAGGCAGACCCGTTTTCTCAAAGAAACGGGGCCAGCCAATCCGGTCAATCCAGTCGATCATGCGCTCCCACGGACGACCATCTTCCTTGTAGACATGCAGGATTTTCTTGACGATTTCACTCACCTCTGGCCATCGCGGCGGATTGTTGGGCAGACCGGCCGCTACCAGCTTGTGGAAGGTGGGCTTGGAACGGGCATTGGAGTTCTTGCCGCCAACCCAGATGGCCAATTTGGAATACTCGGGATCGTTGATCTGCATCGGCGGGCAGGGCGGATAGCAGGCGCCGCAGCAAATGCATTTCTTCTCGTCCACCTCCAGCGAAGGCTTGCCGTTGACCAGCGCCGGGCGGATTGCAGCAACAGGGCAGCGGGCCACAACAGAAGGACGTTCGCAAACGTTGGCCACCAAGTCATGGTTGATCTTTGGCGGCTTGGTGTGCTGGACGATGATGGCGATGTCAGCCTGTCCACCGCAGTTGATTTCGCAACAGGATGTGGACAGCTTGACCCGGTTGGGCATCTCGCATTTGATGAATTCTTCATACAGATCGTCCATCAGCGCCTTCACCGCGCCGGAGGCGTCCGTACCGGGAATGTCGCAATGCAGCCAGCCCTGGGTGTGGGCAATCATGGACACCGAGTTGGCCGTGCCGCCAACGGGGTAACCCGCATCCGTCAGCGCTTTGATCAGGGGCTCCACCTTGGACGGGTCAGACACCATATATTCAATATTGGAACGAGTAGTAAAACGAACGTGGCCGTCGGCAAAGTTGTCGGCGATGTCGCACAGTTCGCGGATGGTGTACACATCCATTTGACGCTGGGTACCAGCCTTTACGGTCCATATTTCTTCGCCACTTTCAGCGCGATGACGCAGAACACCGGGCTTTGGATGATCGTGGAACACCCATTTGCCATAGTTCTTCTTCATTACCGGATGCATAAGCGGCATGGGATCCGGTGCGCCGCTTTCGATAGGATGTCTGAGTTCAGCCATTACATTTCTCCAGATATTTTGATTTTTCGGGTGCAGATTTCCCTGCGCCCGAAAAGCTTGCTTGAATGCTTACGCGGCAGCGTTCTTGCGTTCTTCCCATTTGGCCGCTTCCTCTTCCCAATCGTCCATCCGGACATAGGGGTTGCTGCGCGGCTGCGCGACCATGTTGGGATCGATCTCCAGACCGATGCCCTCGAGGAAGTTCACCAGACCGATGCGATCGATCATCTCCCCGGTGCGCTCGTGCTCCAGGGCGTTCTCGGCGAAGAAGTCGAGGATGCTGCGCGCCAGGTCATTCAGCTTCTCGAAGTCCTCATCGGATTCAAGCTTCATGAAGGGAATCACCACGGTGCCCATGGTGGCGCCAATCTTTAGCACACCCTTGCCGCCTACCAGGATGGTCACGCCCTTGTCCTTGCCAGGCAACAGGCCGCCGGGAATGACGTTCAGGCAGTGCATGCAGCGCACGCAGTTGTGGTTGTCGATTTCCATGCAATCTTCACCGTCGACCGCCACGGCCACCATGCCGTCAGCCTTGCTTTCGGTGCCGATTTTCTTCAGGGTCAGGGCCTTGGTCGGGCACATGCCGATAACCTGGTTCACCAGCTCGGTCTTGCCATTCTTTGCGACCCAGGCCTTCACCAAACTTTCGTTGACCTGCATGTTGTCACGCCAGGTGCCGAGCGTAGCCATGTCGGAACGCTGGATGGCGTTCACGCAGTCGTTGCCGCAGCCGGAGAACTTGAACTTGAACTTGTAGGGCAGGGCTGGACGGTGCATGTCGTCCAGGTTATTGTTGATGACGGTACGCAGGGCGCGGGCTTCGTCATAGCATGACAGCTCGCAACGTGCCGCGCCCACGCAGGACATGGAGGTGCGCAGCGCGGGGCCGGCACCGCCGAGGTCATAACCACCCTCGTTGAGCTCGTCAAAGGCGGGCTGCACATTTTCGCTCCTGATCCCCTGGAACATGATGTCGCCAGACTGGCCATGGAAAGCGATCAGGCCGGAACCGTGCTTTTCCCACACATCACACATCCAGCGCAGGGTCTTGGTGTCGTAGTGCATGCCGGCCGGTGGCTGGATACGCAGGGTGTGGAATTCAGATGCAGCGGGATAGATCGGCTTTTCATTCTCGTCTTTCAGTTCGGAAAAGCGAGGGATCACCCCACCGCCATAGCCAAATACCCCGACGGTGCCGCCCTTCCAATAGCCCTTCTTGGTCTTATAAGACGCTTCCAGCTGACCCATCAGGTCAACCATCATATCGTTGTCTTTGGCCAAACGCTTCAGGCCAGTCACAAAACTGGGCCAGGGACCGCTTTCAAGCTGGTCAAGCATGGGCGTATCGTACATTTTCTTTGCCATGTTTAATCTCCATTTAACGAAGTTTTGGGTTGCCCCGGGGTCTGGAATGTCAGCGCAAATGATGCTTTCATCCGAAATATTCAAGGCCGACTGTCTCCGAACTGAAGAGCCTTAAATATAGAGGGCCTGAACGTCCGGTAATGGTACCCCCATAAAAGAGGGTAATTCCATCATCAGTATGGGTAGTCTATACCTACCCATATGGGTTATATACATTGCGCCCCTCGGGTGAAATATGAATGTGTTCGGTTCATGAGAGCTATGGTCGAAAGTGGTGTACAGGCTGACTTGGAAGTGAGTGGTTGAGGCGGTGGAGATTTTTGTTGGACAATTTGATTGTCGAGATCGAAAGACCAACGAAAGGCAACCTCCACCATGGGTA
>JBAUMF010000035.1:0-7565 GCA_049578545.1 Thiobacillaceae bacterium | reverse complement strand
CTGGAAAACCGTCCAAGGTCATCGCGTCGCTAGTGAACATCAGCGAAAAGACCGTAGATGTGCATCGCCACAACATACTGAAAAAGACATCGATCAAATCGGCCGCGGAACTGGTTCAGCTGTGGATCGATGCCAAACAGCAAGATACCTAAGTTTTTCTCAAGGTAGCAAGACTAGCACCGGTCTGCTAATTCCCGAGCTACATCATACTCTGCATCCCGTTTGCGAACCTTCAGATGCAGGGATGAAATCCACACAACACGCGGTCATCCCCGGAAAACGTTTAAGGGCTGGGGAATCATGCAGAAGAGGTTTGCAGGATCACAAAAGAAGTCTCTCTCTCTCTCTCTAGGCTGAGTCTGTGTTTTGACCAACTATTCGCTGTTGTTGTCAGGTTGCGCGTGTTCCAGTTTGTTGCTCAGATACTCCTTCGACCCCGCGCCAGGCTGATCTCAGGATCAGCACCTGGAAATCTTCCTATTCTGGTGATGTGCAGCTGTGACCGGTTCATTGCTGATAACGTCTCTACCGTGGAGTGCTCGCCTACCGCGGTAGCGTTGCTAGCTGGAATTATCCAGTTGCAAGAAAAGAGTCATCACACCAACACATTCGTCCGGTAATCTCGCCAGAAATGCATTCAGCAAATCTCGGGATTGGCGAGCAGATGGCTTAAAGCTTTCTTTATCCAATTAAAGAAATTGATCCGTTGTTTACAACTGTATATGAACTATAGTGACTAACTGTCTGTTATCAATTGATCAACTGGATTTTGCCCCAAGCGGCGCCGCAAGCACTCAAGGTTCTAATTTGAAGGTCGTTAGCACAGCAAGCTCCTGCCATTTCCTGAACGCAGGACGATTAATTACATAATGGAGACAAGTGTGGAATCCAAACTTAGAAAGACGGCAGCATCCCCTATGCTGAGCTCGGGCGAACAGACACCAGCGCGCACTGCTCTGTGGCAACAGATTGCGTTGACCGCCTACCTCAAAGCGGAGAATCGAGGCTTTAACCCTGGCCATGAACTTGACGATTGGCTTGAAGCCGAGCGCGAAGTTGCAGCGGAGACAGTTGATGAGGAACTGGCCGCATGAATAACGCAACACAGCGATTGATGAAGGAGGAATCCTTTCTGGCTCGGCAAAACCCGGTATCCGACGACCTCCAGCATGCGCTGCAATGCACCTTGTGGATCGACGATCATGGATTCATTAGGGACAGTAATGGCCCCAGCGATGGACTCCTGGGCTACGGGCTTGATGAATTGAAGGGGCAGCACATTTCCCTGCTGCTGCCTGACCTGGAGCATGCCGAATTGCTGACTCAAAACAGAATCAACCCAATACTCCTCTATCGCTGCCGCTGTTCAATACCCTTTCGCGGTGTCGACAAGAAGGGTATCGAACAAAGATATATCGTGTATATGAATCTGCTTTCGAATCATTCAGGGCAGAGCCTTAGCATGACGATCCATAACCATGTACCATGAGAGCCAGATTAAGAACTCTTTCTCCAAAGGGAGATTCACTGGTCTTCGCGCCAGGTTGTTATTTCGGGAGGTTGATGATGAATTCAAATCATGAAGGGGGCGCCATTAAAGAGCCGAGCGAAAGCGCCCAAAATATTGATATCAGCTTGACGGAAGATGACAATGGAAATTTCGTTGTTTTTTCCTTGAACAGTGATTGTCAGATCAAACTGACACTTGAAGAAGCCCGCTCACTGGCCATCCGGTTGATCATGGCGACAAACCGTGCGGAAACTCGAAGCAATCTAATGCAGAGCAGCGTGAATCTTTCCCGCAAGGCCCAAGCCGCAACCAAGGTCGGTTGGTTTCATCAGGCTTTTGCCAAGTAGTCACGACAGGTAACCAGAATTCAGAGCAGTTTGAGGTACATCCGGCCAAGTGTGGACTTCTTGCGTCCATCCGTGGCAGGTTGACTTCTTCATGTTCCCGTCAGTACGAGCGGAGCAATCGAGTTCATAATTGAACCCTCCACACATTGCAGGGCCGCTTCGCAGCTGCACTCCTCGCCACGGCCAACAAATACTCGCCCCGACAATACCTGCGCATACCGCATGGATGATGGCGCTCAGGTGTTTTCGAGGGGCTATTGATGTGCCAGAATTTGCATTGTTTTCCCGCGATTTCTGCTGAAATGGATGAAGCCCAGGAAACATGAACCCAGCCCGTGACCAGCTGTCCCGGATGCGCTTGGAACAGACGCTGGATCAACGCCATGCCGTGTATCGCGCCTGGCTGGCAAGATCAACTGGCATGGAGTGCATGAGCGGTTTGGATCACTGTACGCGGGCAAGGCCGACCGGGTGTTGATTCACTGAATTATTTGTCTGTTCCGGAAAAGCTTGAAAATCTACAGTTTCCTGCAATTCAGTTACCGCTGCATTCAGTCTTGCGTTAATCGCCATCGAGAACGTCAGTCGGCAGTCATAATAGGAAGCATGTCTGGCGCACAGCATGAATGCGGGCACTGCGCACCTCCCAAAACTTGATACAGCATCGAATCAAATCGTTGAACAATCTATTGATGATCGAGTGGAGTGAATAATGCCATCTGTCGCAGTGATCGGCAGCCGCTCAGACTGCGTGATGGCGGCCGAGGTTCTGGTTCAACGCGGCGTGCAGATCGATGTACATCGCGGCACGCCATTAGTCGGACTGCCGCGCCTGGCACGCTTTCCTCGCTGACTAAAGAAATGAACCATGCTGCGACTGACTGAGCTCAAACTACCTCTTGACCATCCAACCGAGGCGCTGCGTGCGGCGATCCTGCATCGTCTGGAGTTGCCAGATGAGGAACTCGTCAGCTTCAGTATTTTCAAGCGCAGTTATGACGCACGCAAAAAGCACGCGCTGTTGCTGATATACACCGTCGACATCGAGGTCAGGAACGAGTCTGCACTGTTAAGGAAATTCCGCCATGACCGCGATCTGGTGCTGGCGCCAGACATGCGGTACCGTTTAGTCGGCCATGCACCGGAAGATCTGACCACCCGCCCGCTCATAGTCGGGTTCGGCCCCTGCGGTATTTTCGCTGCACTGGTTCTGGCGCAAATGGGCTTCAGACCTCTTGTGCTGGAGCGCGGCAAGGCCGTTCGTGAACGGGCGAAGGACACTTGGGGTCTGTGGCGGAAAAATGTTCTTGATCCCGAATCCAACGTCCAGTTTGGCGAGGGTGGGGCGGGCACGTTTTCCGATGGAAAGCTCTACAGCCAGATCAAGGATCCGAAGCACTACGGCCGCAAGGTGTTGACCGAATTCGTCAAGGCGGGTGCTCCGAAAGAAATCCTTTATGTGGCCAAGCCCCATATCGGCACCTTTCGTCTGGTGGGAATGGTGGAAACCATGCGGCACGAGATCGAGGAACTGGGCGGCGAAATACGTTTTCAGCAACGCGTTACGGACCTGCTGATCGAGAACGGTCAGGTACGTGGCGTTACGCTGGGGAGCGGTCAAACACTGTTCAGCGACCACGTCATCCTCGCGCTCGGTCACAGCGCCCGTGACACCTTCGAGATGCTGCACGCACGCGGGATATATATGGAAGCAAAGCCATTTTCCATCGGCTTTCGCATCGAGCATCCGCAGTCGCTGATTGATAAAGCCAGATTGGGTCCGAATGCGGGCAACCTACTGCTTGGCGCGGCGGATTACAAACTCATCCATCATGCGACAAATGGCCGCTCGGTCTACAGTTTTTGCATGTGTCCAGGCGGTACCGTCGTTGCTGCGGCGTCAGAACCGAATCGCGTGGTCACCAACGGCATGAGCCAATATTCGCGTAACGAGCGCAACGCCAATGCCGCTATCGTCGTCGGCATCACGCCCGATGATTACCCAGGGGGGCCGCTGGCTGGCATTGCGCTGCAACGGGAGCTGGAGTCGCGGGCGTTTGAGCTCGGTGGAGGCAATTATGAAGCGCCTGGGCAGCTGGTGGGCGATTTTCTGCAGGGCCGGCCCTCGTCGCATCTGGGCACGGTGAAGCCTTCCTACAAACCCGGCGTTCACCTGACTGACCTCGCCTCCAGCCTCCCTGTCTACGCCATCGAGGCTATCCGTGAAGCCTTGCCTGCTTTCGATAAGCAGATCAGTGGCTTCGCCATGGAAGACGCGGTGCTGACTGGTGTGGAAACCCGAACTTCATCACCATTGCGCATCACCCGTGGCGAAGACTACCAAAGCCTTAGTGTGAAAGGACTTTACCCCGCGGGCGAAGGTGCAGGCTATGCGGGCGGCATCCTTTCAGCAGGTGTGGATGGGATCAAGGTCGGCGAAGCTGTGGCACTGGACATACTGGGGAAACGGACGGTAAATGAAGCGGAGACCAGCATCTGCTGTTGAGTTTTCCAGTGTTGTATCAGTTCAGATCCACCGCATGCGCTTTCAGGTCTTCCAGCCTGACGACCTTGAGCGAAGTTTCGTGCGTGGCCGTCAGGACCACTTTAGGCGCATATCCTGCATCGAGGGCCTGTTGCCAGCGGCTCGCACACAGACACCAGCGGTTGCCCGCTTTGAGGCCGGGAAAGCCAAATTCCGGCATGGGGGTGGAAAGATCATTGCCGGCATATTGGGAAAAAGCAAGGAACTCTTCACTCAATAGCACGCAGACTCCATGCAAGCCAATGTCCTGCGGACCGGTATGGCAGGATCCGTCTCGGTAAAAACCAGTTATGGGATGCTGGCTGCATTCCTTTAATGCTTCGCCGAGCACGTTGACCGGATTGTCCATTGAACTTTCCAAATTAGATTTACTCATGAGTTTCCTTCGCAAGTTGACGAATATAGGAAGCGAAATCCGGATCCTCGCCTTGCAACAAAGCGGGCAAGGCATCACGAAAATCAGCCCTGGCGCACCATTCCCGCATGTAATCCTCCCAGGATAGCCAGCGACGCTTTTTTTTGGTCGACATATTCTCTTCATAGGCCAGCAGATAGGCGCGCTCGAACAGGGCGATCAGGATCTCGTACAGGACCATCATGCGTTCTCGCTGTTCTGAGGTCAGATCGGGATTATGGATATTGGTCCTGAGTTGCAGGTCCGGATTGGCTAGAACCAGTTTCAGGAAATCTGTGTAGGCATCGGATAGCAGTTGATAGGCTTCCTCGTCCTCGTTTTCGCGTTCCTTATGCTGTTCAAAAAGGAATACGAGAATGGCCAAAGGGAGGCCAATGACGGTAACAACGTAGCTGGCAAGCTCCCAGTTTTCCAGAGTTGGCATGGTATCCCGATAAGCGGCAGTCAAGAAATTGAATGTCCCGCCGTAATTGAATCATGGATAAGCAGCTTGAAGAAATCAGAAACTGGGCAAAGGCCAAGATTGACGCTGGCCAGGAGCCACCCTGGGCCTGGTTTCAATACATGAAGCTAATAGAAACAGTCGATGCGATTCTCTGCAGCCAGGCATGCGTTGTCACCACGGGGAATTCACGGCAATTGGAGCAACGTCCGTCTCTCCGCCTCCAACTTCTGGACTCCACTTCTCAGCAAGATAACGAGCAACACCCTCCCGGTCTTTCGCCGATACAGATGCCCATGTAAGGTAAAGTGTTCCGTGCTTCAAAAAATTGCTTAATTTGGCACTGGTTCGAAGACTCTTTATCTGCGCGGCCACACTGCCATGGCCAACATACACGACCTTGCTCGGCCAACCGGGATTCCCTGAGTACCAAATGACGTAAACCCCCTGGGTGGACACGAAGCTCATATCCACATGGTTAAACGAACACCACTGATCCTTTTGGCATTTAACCCAATTAAGCTGGAGTGTTTGTTTCATCTGGTGGCTTATCAGCAAAAAGTGGGGATAGCAGAATTCCTTACGCGTTAGGTATAGACAACCAAGTCTAATTCGTAACTTCTTGATTTGAAGGTGCTGGTGAGAGGAATCGAACCGCCAACTGCTGATTACGAAAAAAAAGAAACACCGAACAGTATAACCTTATAAATCAAACACCTTGCATTGCTTGCAAAACTGATTGGGAGCCCGCAACGCGCTGTACATCGTGTCTTGTGTTTCAGGATGATTACGTTTTGGCCACGACGGTCGTGATTCCATTTCGCCAAGTAATCAGGCCGATTTATGAATGAAACCCGCATCTCCCAGATAATTATTAAGTATAGAGGCCAAGCAGACGACGTGCGAGCAGTGATTGCACGTCCTGTCTGCCATCAAGGATCACGTAAACGATCCTCTGCTTTCCGATCAGCCGGTGAATTACCTTCCTCCCGCGGCAAGGAGCACCTTTTATCGCATCAAATATGGGTTTTGTGGGAACGAACGCGGGCTTACGACCGCGGCAACACGCTTAAGCATGCATACCACGATCTTGCGCTTGACCAGTGGCGATATTTGCACATGAGCACGGGTGTCCTGTGTCATCTTGTAGGATGCAACATCCTGAATAACCGCCTTTGCCTGGACGCTTTCGGGGATTTATGGGTAATCCATGGTCAAGCCTCCCTTGATAATGTCCGCTGCAATATCCGGACGCTCCACGCAGCAAATCGTACTTTCGCGTTCATGGGTCCTAGTCCCATCGAGTACACATCGCACTGGCTTGTCTTTATCCTTTCCGGCACAGGCTTTCGCTTCTTTTCCCCTGGCCGCCATGACTCTCGTGCCGCGATACCTTGCAACCGCGTCTTGATTGTCTTGCTTGCGCTGATGACATGGATCGTGTCTCGGTGCATGACATGGCAGATACCGGATATTTCAGTTTGCACAAATGCGGGAAACGAGATCGGGAGGAAGAGCAGGCTAATTATCCTTGCTGTGAATCCCGAGGGAATTCATCGAATGACAAACCCGGCAGGGACCGGCTATATAAGCTTTACATTAAGCGTCCAACAGTGTATAAAAGTCCATTGCAGAGGCTCTAATAGGCCTATCATTCCGCAGGTTACTGTTTCGAGCCCAGCTTAGGGAGCCGACAATCCCTGATATCTGGCCCAACTCGCAAGATTGCGTTTTTTGCAACCTAGGATCCAAGCAGGCGCTATGAAGGTTTTACCCGTCAGTCATGGCAGTAAACTCTTTGCGGCCATCTTCATTTCACTTTAAGGTATTCGAAATGCACACCACCACAATCCTCCAACACTTGAAGAAGCATGGCCAGCTACTCGACTCGGAGATTGCGGCAGCAACGGGGATTCCGATTTCCAAGGTTCGCTTCTCTCTGGCCGACCTGTCCGCACGAGGAGAAATATCCAAGTGCAGCGTAACCCGGTTTAACGACGGCAAACCCGTAGAGGGGATGCTTTGCCGGATTGCAGGATTTATACCCCCCACAGCCCCCGGCAGGAAGCCAGGAGTGAAAACTTAGGCCAAGCACCAGAGACGACAAGAATCTGTTTATGGCAATGCCACCTTGGTAAGGTCCTGGTATGCAATGGTCTTGCAACCTCAGCCTGGTTGGATGAACGAGATAAAGTCAAATCTGGTGTACGGCGATCCTGAAGCATCGTTTTTCAGGCGGCGAGTTTCTGTTGTTCAGGCGGATTGTCTTGCGCCTGCATTCCATCCTTGAACGGCACGCCGCTCAA
>JBAUMF010000034.1:0-43959 GCA_049578545.1 Thiobacillaceae bacterium | reverse complement strand
TGATAGGATCCCACTAGCGATAGTCAAGTACAATATCGCATATTACATGGGAACATATCCGGCCGGAAAAAATGCCGAAACCGGCATGATCACTCACTGATCCCCGCGTTGACACTTCAAACTTCGGGCTAAAAGACATTCGTGCCAAACACGCAACGGATGCTGAACGCGCCGGACATAGCGTTGAGGATATTGGCGCAGGCCTTGCGCACGCCGACATCAATATGACGCGTGTTTACCTCAAACAGAAGGTTGCAAGACGAGGAAAGGTTGACTTAAAACTGCCAAGTGATGACAGGAAACCCACTTGATGACAGGTTTTTTCTTATCCACAGGCTGGAAAGCCGCGTGGATTGGTCGGGGCGAGAAGATTCGAACTTCCGACCCCCTGCACCCCATGCAGGTGCGCTACCAGGCTGCGCTACGCCCCGACACGAAAGGCGCGATTATATCCGAGTTGGCCATACCGAGAAAGAACTACTTCAAATACTCCACTAGTGATTGCAGTTCTGATCTGAGTTCCGCCAAATTGACTTTTTTATTCCCGCTTTTTTTTTCTTCCGGACCGTCATGCTCCAGGCGATTGCGGGCACCACTAATGGTGAAGCCTTCTTCATACAGCAACTGACGAATGCGGCGGATAAGCAAAACTTCGTGATGCTGGTAATAGCGTCGATTGCCTCGACGCTTCACGGGCTTGAGTTGGGCAAATTCCTGCTCCCAATAGCGCAGAACGTGTGGTTTGACTGCGCACAAATCCGCGACCTCGCCTATCGTGAAATAACGCTTGGCGGGAATCGAAGGTAGTTCAACTGTTGTCTGCGCTTCCAATCTCCACATCCTCTACCATGGCCTTGAGTTTCTGGCTAGCGTGGAAAGTTACTACGCGCCGAGCAGAGATAGGCATCTCTTCTCCAGTCTTGGGATTACGCCCAGGGCGTTGAGGTTTTTCACGGCACTGGAAATTGCCGAAACCGGAAAGCTTAACCATGTCACCTTTTTCCAGGGCATTACGGATTTCCTCGAAAAAGGTTTCCACCATGTCCTTGGCTTCACGTTTGTTGAGCCCGACCTTCTCAAACAGCAGATCTGCAAGTTCGGCCTTGGTTAGCGTTGTCATGATGTTAAGTAAGTTATTATGCGCGCAGAGTTGCGTTGAATTCTTGAATCACCTTCTGGGTGATTGCCGCCACCGCCATTTCCACTTCCCCATCGGTGAGGGTGCGTTCAGTATCTTGCATAACTACCCGGAATGCAAGGCTTTTTTGCTTTTCACCCAGCCCCTTGCCAAGATAAACATCAAACAATGCGATGTCCTGGACAATGGGGTCTGCCACCTCCTGCATTGCCGCCAGCATTTCACGGACCGTAACAGCCTCGCCCACGACAAAAGCAAGGTCGCGACGCACGGCAGGGAAGCGGGCAATACGTCCATGCTGAGGAAGGGCCAGCATGGACACTGCGTCCAGTTCGAGTTCGAACATAACCGGAGCCAAAGGAAGCTCGAAATGCTGAACCAGGCGGGGATGAAGTGTCCCAAGCCAGCCGATGGGTCGTCGCGATTTCAGAACTTGAGCGCACTGACCAGGGTGGAGGGCCGGATGCGATCCGGGCACAAATGCCATGGATTCGCCCGGCAAACTTTCCAGGTCACTCTTCACATCGAAAAAATCCACCATGCGGCCGATCCGGCCCCACTGTTCGGGGGCAGCATCACCGTACGCCAGACCACCCAGCATTCGCGTTTGCCTCAGCCCGTCAGGGTCTTTGTGATATACGCGGCCCTGCTCGATCACCCGTACCCGACCCAACTGACGGTTCAGGTTGTACTTCAATACTTCGATCAGGCCTCCCCAAAGACTTGTTCGCATCACGGACATCTGGCTGGCAATCGGATTGGTCAAAGCTATGGCAGTACCGTGGGGGTCCAGCGCCTGTTCCCAAGTTGGATCAACGAAGCTGTAGGTAATGACTTCCTGATAATCTCGCCCAACGAAGTGAAGCTTGAGCTTTTCATCATCAACGTGCTTCTCGTCGGCTGGCAACAGCGCGAGCCGCGCCTGGGGTTGCGCGGCAGGGATGAGGTCGTACCCCGTCAGACGGGCGAGTTCCTCAACCAGGTCCGCTTCAATACTCAGGTCAAAGCGGAAGCTGGGCGGTGTCACCAGCAGGTCTTCTCCACCCCGCCTGATCTGGCAACCCAGACGGACCAACATGGCTTCCGCATCAGCCTGTGTGAGATCAATTCCCAGCATGCGTTGAGCCCGGCTCAGGCGCAGGCGAATCGGCTGCCTAATGGGAAGCCCGCCGGAAATTTCGGTCATTGGCCCGGGCTTGCCCCCGCAAATCGAGAGCATCAGGGCGGTGGCCCGTTCCAGTGCCACCCGGGTAGCTGCATAATCTACGCCGCGCTCAAAACGATGCGACGAATCGGTCGACAGTCCCAGGACACGTGCGCGACCTGCGATAGCCTCCGGCCTGAAGAATGCCGATTCGAGGAAAATGTTTTGGCAGTGTTCTTCCACTGAAGTTGATTCCCCGCCCATGACGCCAGCCAGCGCAACCGGTCCATTCTCGTCCGCGATGGCCAGCATGTCCGCACTGAGATCGGCTTGCTGGCCATTGAGCAGCGTGAGCGTTTCGCCAGCGCGGGCCAGGCGCACACGCAAGCCGCCTTTCAGTTTGCTTAAATCAAATGCGTGGAGCGGCTGACCCAGTTCGAGCATGACGTAATTGGTAATGTCGACTGGAGCGCTGATGGAACGGATTCCACCGCGCTCGAGCCGATTCAACATCCACAATGGCGTTTCGACATTGGGATTGATGCCCTTGATTACGCGTCCGCAATAGAGCGGGCAGGCCTGGCTGGCTTCGACCATGACAGGGAAGGTGTCGAAGGCATCCTGCATGACAGGAGCCTGAGAGGGCAGATATGCCGTCGTGCCGGTAATTGCGGACACTTCACGTGCAATGCCAATCATGCTGAGGCAGTCAGCACGGTTCGGTGTCAGTTTGAGGGTGATGACATGGTCATCCAGTTCGAGGTAGGTACGGATATCCGCGCCCACCGGTGCGTCAGCAGGCAACACCATCAGGCCGTCAGAGTCTTCAGCCAGTCCGAGCTCCTTTGCGGAACACAGCATGCCGAACGACTCCACGCCGCGCACTTTAGCCTGCGCAATCGTGATGCCGGGTAATTTCGCACCAACGCGAGCGCACGGCACTTTCAGCCCTGCAGCCGCGTTGGGTGCGCCACACACGATCTGTAATTCGCTTTCGCCAACTGCCACCTTGCAAAGGCGCAAGCGATCGGCATCCGGATGTTTCTCTACTGAAAGGATCTGACCAACCACCACACCGCTGAAAACTGGCGCCACGGGAGTGATGGCTTCCACTTCCAGCCCCGCCATGGTGAGAACGTGAGCAAGTTGTTCAGTATCCTGACGGGGATTGACAAAGGATCGCAGCCAGGCTTCGGAAAACTGCATCGCGATTACCTGAATTGAGCAAACAAGTGGGTCGTTCCAGTTCCGGCATCACATTGGCCTTTGGCCAACATGAGCCTCCACTGAAATGATTTGCGCGCTTTCATGAGAACTGCCTCAGGAAGCGTAGATCATTTTGGCTGCGACTAACCTGAAGGTAAGTCTTCGCCGAAATGACTTTCGTAATATTAGTTAAATTGTTTAAGGAAGCGTAGATCATTTTCGAAGAACAACCGCAGGTCGTCAACGCCATAACGCAGCATGGCCAGACGCTCAACACCAAGACCGAAAGCAAAGCCGAGAAAACGTTCGCTATCGATATTCACATGCTCGAACACGTTGGGGTGAACCATCCCGCAGCCGAGAACTTCCAGCCAGCCGGTATGGGAACACACACGACACCCATTCCCCCCGCACATCACACAACCGATATCCATCTCGGCCGAAGGCTCGGTAAAGGGGAAAAAAGACGGACGAAAACGCACGGCCAGATCGGCCACTTCAAAGTAACGGCGCATGAAATCCGCCAGCATCCCCTTCAGGTCTGCGAAGGAAACGTTTTCATCCACCCACAGGCCTTCCACCTGATGGAACATCGGCGTGTGGGTGACATCCGAGTCGCAGCGATACACCCGCCCCGGCGCAATGATGCGGAATGGCGGCTGATGGCTCTGCATGTAATGAACCTGCACCGGCGAAGTGTGCGTACGCAGCAGAGTTCCGTCTTGCAAATAGAACGTGTCGTGCATGGCACGCGCAGGATGATTCTCGGGAATATTCAGTGCAGTGAAGTTGTAGAAATCTGTCTCGATTTCCGGACCGTCCGCGATTTCGAAACCAACCGAACGGAACAGCCCCTCGATGCGCGATAGCGCGTGGGTAACCGGATGCAGTCCACCCCGGCCCAGCCCGCGTCCGGGCAAACTGACATCGAGAGTTTCCGCTGCGAGCTTGCGCTCAAGCTCGCCTTCCTGCAGCTGGTTGCGGCGCGCCTTATGCGCGCCTTCGACTGCCTGCTTGGCTTCATTGATGCGTGCCCCAGCCGTCTTGCGAGCATCGGGATCGAGCTTGCCTAGCCCCTTGAGCAATTCGGTCAGCGAGCCGTTCTTCCCCAGAAACCGTGCCTTGACCTGCTCCAGGGTCTGCAGATCAGCGCAGTTGTTGATTGCACCCAACGCTTCAACAACAATCTGATTCGGATTTTGCATACAGTAGCCGGTTGGTACCCTGATACGAAAAAGAGGCCCATGGGCCTCTTTTCACACCTGCAGGAATTAGGCAGCAGCCAGACCCGCTTTGACTTGCTCTGCAATCTTGGCAAATGCAACTTTGTCGAACACAGCCAGATCTGCCAGCACCTTGCGGTCAACTTCCACCGCAGCTTTCTTCAGCCCATTCATGAAAACGCTGTAAGACAAGCCGTGCTCACGGGCGGCTGCGTTGATCCGGGCAATCCACAGGGTGCGGAACTGACGTTTGCGCTGACGGCGGTCACGGTAGGCATACTGCCCCGCTTTCATTACCGCTTCGTTGGCGATGCGGAATACATTCTTGCGACGACCCCGATAGCCTTTGGCGGCATCGAGAACCTTCTTGTGGCTGGCGCGGGCCGTTACACCTCTTTTAACGCGTGGCATGTTCCATGTCCTCCTTATGCGTAGGGCAACATCTTGCGCATGGCTTTCTGGTCGGAAGCGTGAGCAACAGCCATGCCCCGCAACTGACGCTTGCGCTTGGTGGTTTTCTTGGTGAGGATGTGACGCAGAAAAGCGTGGGTGCGCTTGAACTTGCCACTACCCAGGGTGCGAAACCGCTTGGCAGCCCCGCTCTTGGACTTCATCTTGGGCATGATAGCTCCTAGTTCTTGATGCTGGCGGGCGGTTCCCGGCGGGAACTCTTAATCAACCCGTTCGCACTTATATTGGCGTTATCAGAGGAACGCCAGCCTCTTAAGACCTAGCCCTTCTTCTTGGGCGAAAGCACCATCACCATCTGGCGCCCTTCCATCTTGGGAAACTGCTCAACCACCGCATGCTCCGCCAGATCAGCTTCCACGCGCTTTAGCAGCGCAAGGCCCAGTTCCTGGTGAGTCATTTCGCGGCCGCGAAATCGCAAGGTCACCTTGGCCTTGTCGCCCTCGGTCAAGAACCGCACCAGATTGCGCAGTTTGACCTGGTAATCGCCCTCATCGGTTCCTGGCCGGAATTTCACTTCCTTGACCTGGACCTGCTTCTGTTTGAGTTTGGCTTCGTGCTGCTTCTTGCTTTCCTGGTACTTGAACTTGCCAAAGTCCATGATCTTGCAGACTGGCGGCTTGGCGGTCGGTGCAATTTCCACCAGATCCAGTTCCGCTTCTTCGGCAGCCCTCAAGGCTTCCCGCAAGTTGACGACACCAAGCTGTTCACCTTCAGCACCAATTAAACGAATCTCGGATGAATCGATTTCCCCGTTGATTCGTGTCTGTTTATCTGTAGCGATGAGCCATTCTCCATAACAAACCCCCGCAAGGGCAAAAATAAACAAGGAGCGGCCAAAACAGCCGCTCCTCGTTTGCTTATTGGCGCGTCCGCACTTCTTCTGCCAGTCGCGCCACGAATCCTTCTGCAGTCATCACCCCCAGGTCCTGATTGCCTCGGGCGCGGACCGCCACCTGACCGGCAGCCATTTCCTTGTCCCCCACAACCAGCTGATAGGGCAGCTTCTGCAAGCTATGTTCGCGAATTTTATAGGTTATTTTCTCATTCCTCAAGTCGGACACCACCCTGAAGCCCTGTTTTCTCAGGTCCAGTGTGATTTTTTCCGCATAGGCCTTGTGCACGTCGGTAATGCTCATGACCACGGCCTGCACCGGTGCCAGCCAGACCGGGAAGTTGCCGGCATGGTGCTCGATCAGGATGCCGATAAAGCGTTCCATCGAGCCCAGAATGGCACGGTGCAGCATCACCGGGGGTTTGCGGACATTATCCTCGTCGACAAATTCCGCCCCCAGGCGCACCGGCAGGTTGAAATCCAGCTGGATAGTGCCACACTGCCACAGCCGGCCCAACGTGTCCTTGAGCGTGAACTCGATTTTGGGGCCATAGAAGGCCCCCTCCCCCGGCTGCAGGTCAAAGGCCAGTTTGTTCCGCTCCAGTGCGGCAGCCAGTGCCGCCTCGGCCTTGTCCCAGGATTCGTCGCTACCCATCCGCTTGTCCGGACGGGTCGAAAGCTTGACCAGGACATCGTTAAAGCCGAAATCCGCATACACCTTTTGCAGCATGACAATGAAATCCGCCACTTCTGACTCAATCTGTTGCTCGGTGCAGAAGATGTGGGCGTCATCCTGGGTAAATCCGCGCACCCGCATCAGCCCGTGCAGCGCCCCGGATGGCTCGTTGCGATGACAGGCGCCAAACTCCGCCAGTCGCAAGGGCAGATCCCGATAGCTGTGCAAAACGCTGTTGAAAATCTGCACGTGGCCCGGACAGTTCATCGGCTTGACCGCGTAATCGCGGTTTTCCGAGGCAGTAGTGAACATCTGTTCACGATAGTTATCCCAATGGCCGGATTTTTCCCACAGGGTTCGGTCCATCACCGCCGGTGTGCGAACTTCCTCGTAGCCATAGTCGACGAACTTCTCCCGTATGTACTGCTCGATCTGCTGCCAGATCACCCAGCCCTTTGGATGCCAGAACACCATGCCCGGCGCTTCGTCCTGCATATGGAACAGTTCCAGTTGCTTTGCCAGCTTGCGGTGGTCACGCTTTTCCGCTTCCTCCAGCCGGTGCAGATATGCCGCCAGATCGTCCTTGCTTGCCCAGGCTGTGCCGTACACCCGTTGCAGCATTTCGTTCCTTGAATCGCCACGCCAGTAGGCGCCAGCCAGCTTCATCAGCTTGAAATGCTTGAGCTTGCCGGTGGACGGTACGTGCGGCCCGCGGCACAGATCGACGAAGTCGCCTTCTCGGTAGAGGGAAATGTCCTCGTTGGTGGGGATGCTCGCGATGATCTCGGCCTTGTACGCCTCGCCCATGTCGCGGAAGAATTTCACCGCCTCATCACGCGGCATCACGCTACGCTCGACCCGAATATCCTTCTTTGCAAGCTCGGCCATTTTCTTTTCGATCGCTTGCAGATCTTCCGGTGTAAACGGCCGCTTGTAGGAGAAGTCGTAATAGAAGCCATCCTCAATCACCGGGCCAATGGTTACCTGCGCATCCGGAAAGAGCTCCTTCACTGCATAGGCCAGCAGATGGGCAGTGGAATGACGAATCAGCTCCAAACCATCGGCATCCTTGTCCGTCACAATCGCGAGCTGGCTGTCAGCATCCATGACAAAACTGGTATCCACCAGCTTGCCGTTCACCCGTCCAGCCAGGGCGGCCTTGGCCAAGCCTGGGCCAATACTGGCCGCAACTTCAGCCACGGACACTGGCTTGTCGAAGCTGCGAACCGATTCATCCGGTAACGTGATATTCACCATAACCATTCCTTTCCAAAATCGAAAATGACGCGAAGGCAAGCCGCAGACAGTATGGGTAATACGGCAAGGCGCAGCCGACAAAGTCAGTTTTGATTTTGAAAGCAAATGATCTCCATAAACAAAAAAGCGCGGCTTAACCGCGCTTTTTCATTCACTTTGATAAAGATTGCGAACAACCGACTGCGACGGCTTTTTTATCCTTCAACGGAAAGACAAGTTCGCGGTGACATTTCGCAACCTCCACGGGTCATCCCGACCCTCCAAAAATTGGTAGGCGCGATTGGACTCGAACCAACGACCCCCACCATGTCAAGGTGGTGCTCTAACCAGCTGAGCTACGCGCCTGTAAAACGCGCATTGTAGCGGGAATGCGCCTTCCGCCGCAAGCAAAACGGTGCAAAATGACTGTCACCTATCCAGGGCAAAGACATCCTGAGACAAATAGACAGGAATCAGCCTGCGGAGTCTGCGTTGGCAGGTAGCAGATGATTCAAAACCCGCCGCATGTTGCGCCAGTGCGAGCCTTCCCAAAACACACGTCCGCACATGTCACAGGTGCTGAAGCGCTCATAATTCGCCTGCACCTTGGGCGGCAGACGATCAAACACGCTGGCCTTGTCGACGGGATGCAAGGGCGCGTTGCAATGCAGGCACAAGGCAAACGGACGGGCGCTGCGCGCCAGGTCCAGCCTTTCGACAATCTCGCGCAGCTGTTCCTCGGTCTTCAGCGCATGCAGGTAACAGCCATGGGTAATGGTGCGGCGCTTGAGCAGTTCGCGGTCGCGGGTGAGCACAATGCGCCCGTCCTGCTCGGCAATGGCCACGATATCGTCATCGTGAAAGTGGTTGTCGTACAAGGTATCGAAGCCCAACATGCGCAACATGTGCGCCAGGCCGCCCAAATGGGAGTCGGCCACAAAGCGCGTTTCGCGCAGTGGACGTTCCCTCACCCGCAGCATAGGGGTAACGTCCATCGCCTCAAACCGGGGATATACTGCTACCCGGTCGCCATCCTGAAGAATCCGGTTGAAGTCCGCCGATTCGCTGTTCACCAGGATCAGTTCCACCTCGGTGTGCGGCACACCCAGGGCCTCGATCATGTGCTTGGTTGTCGCCGCCCGCGCACAGGGGCAGGTGAATTCCCGCTTGCGCCGATCCGGAGCGAGGAAGTCGTTCAGTTCTTCATAAAAGCGAAAGGTGGCGGTAACCATGATGGTCCATGTACTTTGAGAACTATCGCCGTGCCACCTCAATCACGCTCTGCACCTGCCCTAGCTTGTTGATGAGGCGGCCGATCTGGGCAGCTTCCTTTACCCGCACGGTCAGTTTCATGTTGGCATATTCACCAATTGATTCAGTATTCACCCTGAGCACGTCCACCCGCTCCTTGGTGAAGATGTCTGATACGTCGCGCAGCAGACCCTGACGATCGAATGCCTTGAGGCGGACATCGATGGTGAAGCCGCCTTCCGATCGGGCCTCAGCCCAGGTGGCGCGCAGGATGCGATCGGGATTGTATTTGGCCAGATTGGGGCAGGCCTGGCGATGTATGGTGACGCCACGGCCCACGGTGGTGTAGGCAACAATGGAATCGGGTGGCGCAGGCTTGCAGCAGCGCGCCAGAGTAAGCGGCACGCTGCCCAGACCTTCGACAATGACGCCGGAAGGACTGGCGACGCGCGCCCGCGTCTTGAGAGTGATGAGCGGAGCAGCAGTTGCAACGCCGAGTTCGCGCACGGCCTGGGCAAGGATTTGCGGGCCGACATCGCCACGACCCAGGGCGGCAAGGAATTCATCCACGCTGTTGAACTTAAGCGCCTGGGCAAGCTTGTCCTGCGGCACGGCGGAACTGCCCATGCGCTTGAGTTCCTTGTCGAGCTGGGCGCGCCCCAGCTGAGTCAGTTCGCCCTGGTCGCGCTGCTTGAACCAGGTGCGCACCTTGGATCTGGCACGGTGTGTCTTGAGATAGCCAAGATTGGAATTGAGCCAGTCGCGGCTGGGCCCACCTTGCTTGACCGCCATCACTTCCACGCGCTGCCCGTTTTCCAGCGGCGTGTTGAGTGGAACCATGACCCCGTCTACGCGGGCACCGCGGCAGCGGTGACCCAGATCGGTATGCAAGGCATAGGCAAAATCGATGGGCGTGGCGCCGCGCTCCAGGCTGATGACGCGACCCAAGGGCGTCAACACATAGACCTGGTCCTGGAACAGCTCGGTGCGAAACTGTTCGGCAAATTCGCCGGCATCGGCCACATCGTCCTTCCAGTCCAGCAACTGCCTCAACCAGGCAATCTTTTCCTCCATGCGCGCATCGGTCTTGCCACCTTCCTTGTAGCGCCAGTGCGCGGCCACACCCAGCTCGGCGTGCTTGTGCATCTCAACCGTTCGAATCTGCACTTCCAGGGCACGCCGCTCCGGACCGATGACAGCGGTATGCAGCGAACGGTAGTCGTTGCTCTTTGGATGGGATATGTAATCATCGAACTCGCTGGGAATCGGCTGCCACAGGTTATGAACGACGCCCAGCACGGTGTAGCAGTCAGCTTCTTTTTCAACGAGTACGCGAACGGCGCGGATGTCATAGAGCTGCTCGAAACCCAGGTCCTTGCGCCGCATCTTGTTGATGATGCTGGCGATATGCTTGGGCCGGCCCATCACTTCGCCCTGGACGCCGTGCTTTTTCAGTTCCGATTTGAGGGTGGCGATCACTTCTTCGATGTAACGCTCGCGGTCGCCGCGCTTTTCGTCCAGCAGAACGGCGATGCGCTTATAGGTGTCGCCATCCAGATAACGGCAGGCCCAATCCTCCATTTCCCACTTGATCTGCCATACTCCGAGGCGATTGGCGAGCGGCGCAAACAGATCACGCGTCTGGCGGCCGAGCTGGTAGCGCAGCGACTCATCCGCTTTGGCCACGCAGCGCAGGGCATGCGTGCGCTCCGCCAGCTTGACCAGCACGGCGCGAACATCCTGTACCATGGCCAGCACCATCTGGCGCAGCGATTCGGTGTGCGCCTGGACATCGACATCTGGATCCTGATTGCTGTGGGCCAGTACCTCAATGCGTGCCATGGCCGCTACTGCACGCGCCAGCTCACCCGCCGGACCGAATTCGATCAGCGCATCTGCATGCGATTCCGCAATGGGAAACAGCAAGGCGGCGATCACCGGATCGGGGCCCAGCTTGAGGTCTGCCACGATCAGCGCAGTGCCCAGGGCATGGGCAAACAGATTGCCACCGATGGAAGTAAGCCGGACCTTTAGTTCGTCTTGCGCCAGTCGCAGAGCGCGCTCTATATCAGCAGGCACGGGCTGACCGAATGCTTCTGACAGCCGCACGCGTGCCGGATCCAGATCAATTATGCCGTTACAAATGGGTTTGCTTTCATTCATCAGGGCTGATTATCCCATCTTCCTTTACCGGGTCCTGCCAATAACGCTGGTGGGCTTGCCGCCACCCAACGAGTTTAGGTTCTGCCGATGAAAGCTTGAAGCTCAATTCTCCAGCACGGTCGGTGCGATAAAGCTGCGCCCCGGCAGCCCGGAACCGGTTCACCACCGACCAGTGCGGATGACCATAGCGGTTACGGTAACCCATCGTGAAAATGACTTGCTTCGCGCCAACCGCGTCAATGAATTCCTGGATGGAAGAAGTCTTGCTGCCATGGTGTCCGGCCATCAGCACATCGGCTTTAAGCTTGCCCGGCTCCGCTGCAAGCATTTCCTCTTCTGCAGGGCGCTCCGCATCGGCGGCCAGCACCAGGCCCTTGCCGGCGGCCGTTACCTTCAGCACGCATCCCATCTTGTTGTCCTTGCGCTGCTCGGTGTACGCAGTCGCAGGAGGATTTATGATTTCAAATTGCACGCCATCCCATTGCCAATGCTGGCCACGCAAGCAGCGCGTGACCTGCATTCCCTCGAACATGGGCCGCTCGGGAGGAAGGGAAGTGGCGATCCAGCCCACATTCATGTCGCGCAGCACGGAAGGTGCGCCGCCGGTATGATCGAGGTCATCATGGGTCAGAATCAGGCCATCCAGCTTTTCCAGGCCTTCGCCAAATAATCGTGGCAACACAATGCGCTCACCTGCATTGGCGTCGCCAAATGCCGGGCCGGCATCGTAGAGCAATGCATGGTGGGTAGTCCGAATGAGAACCGCCGTACCCTGCCCCACGTCCAATACTTCAACTCTGGCCTCACGGGGTTCAGGATGCTCGTTCACGGGAAATATCAGTGGCAGGCAGAGTAACGCTCCAAGATATTTGGCTGGCATTCCCCGGGGCAACAGCAGCCAGATAATGCCGATCAAGCCAAGCACGATGGCAATCGGCTGAGGCGTGGCTAGATGCCATACCGCCCAAGGCTGAGCAGCAAGCCCGGCCAGGATAGCCTGCACCCAGTCCCCTACCCAGGCAGCTACATGCCAGGCCGGGGAAAAGACCACACCGATCAAGGCAAGTGGAACCATGACCCAGCTGACGACCGGAATCGCAAACGCATTGGCCAGTGGCGAAACCAGCGGAATCTGGTGAAACAGCAGAATCAGTGCAGGGGCCAGAGCCAGCGTGACTGCCCATTGGGTTTGAACCCATGCTTCCAATTTGCCGGTCTGCATGACATTTCCGCTGCTGACAAACAGGATGGCCGCAACCGCGCCAAACGACAACCAGAAGCCGGTAGCCAGTACCGCCCAGGGATCGACGAGCAGAACAACGCACAATGCGACAAGCAGGGTCGACGAGGGTCGAGGTCGACGCTCCAGCCAGAGCGACACCGCAACGACGGCAAGCATGTAGAGCGTGCGCTGCGCCGGCACCTGAAAGCCTGCCAGACAGACATAGAAAAATGCGGCCACCAGTCCGGCGGTCAGTGCTGCCTTGCCGGCAGGAATCCGCAAGGTCACTGCCGGAATCCGCCGCCAGATGCCATTGACCATCCACATCACCAAGACGGCGAAGAAGGTGACATGAAGCCCTGAAATACTGACAAGATGCGAAGTGCCTGTTCTGTTGAACACTCTCCAGCCTTCACCGGGAATCGCATTCTGGTCGCCAACGGTCAAGGCAGCGATCAGGCCTGCCTGTTTCGTTTCTTCGCCCAGGGTAATGAAAACACGCTGGCGGATTTCATCCCGAATCCGCTGAACCCAGTAAACCGGATGATTTGCCAATTCATCAAGGCGCCTTGATTCGGCCCTTGGTCTGACATACCCGCTGGCACGGATGTTCCGCTCCAGCAGCCAGGCTTCCACATCGAACCCATCCGGATTACTGGTGCCATGGGGCCGCTTGAGCCTGACCGTAAACCGCCAGCGCTCACCTGCCTTCACCCTATGCAGTGTGGTTTTGCTATCGCGTTCAGGGTTGGGCCAGGAGAGACGAATGTGATGGGGGACTCTTGCTCCTGATGTTGAAACCCGCTCGACATCAAAATCGAATCGCTCGCCATAAGTATCCCTGTCTGGCAATCCGGCAATGACCCCGGAAAGAACAATATCCGCACCCTGCCACTGGGCCGGCAGTTCATCCGACAACCGGTGATCAGCTCGCCACGCAGCCCAGGCAAAGCCAAGCCCACCGCATAGCAAGGCAATGCCTGCACGCCTGAGCATGTCCGCGTGGGTGTTTGAAAGCGGTGGCAGCCACAACACGGTGGCGGCCACGGGCAGAAACCAGAGATAGTGGGGATCCGGGAGTTGGGCCTGCTGTTGCAGCAGCCACACACCCAAAGCGAATGCGAGAAGATTAATCCTCACACCGATGAAGCGGCCTTTGTGGAAAACCGGTCACCCGCAACGAAAGCCGATGCTTCCTTTAGGTTCGGATCAGCCGTTCGATTTCAGCAAATGTCTTGGCAACCTGGGAGCCAATGATTTCAATATCAAGCTGACGGGCGACTTGTGCAGCGGAGAAAATTCCGCGCAGGGTTTGATCCTTGATTCCAGGGATACGGTCTGCCACCAGTGCATGCTGCCGCCCCGAACCCTGCAGAGTGGCGACCACGTGCCCCACGGTTGCCTTTTCCACGTCATCCATGCACATCACTTCGAGCTGGTCATGATGAGTCATGATGTCGCGAACCAGGATGTCACGGTAGTGCACGCCACGCTGTTGCACCAGTTGCAGGGGTTTTTCGCCCAGCAAGTCGGTCGAGGTAATCAAACCGACGATGTCATCCTTGTCGTCGGTCACAAGCAGCATGCGCACACCGCGCTGCTTCATGCGCTGCGAGGCGATTTCAATGCTGATTTCCGGTCGAATGGTAATGGCCGATATCTTTCTCAGGTCAGTCATCACCCGAATGGCCGGATCATCCAGACTTACGTTGTCCGAATAGACCTTCTCCACGCGATGAAGCGAAATGCCTTTTTCCAGTCGTGTTGATTTGATGGGTGAATACTGTTTTTCAGCCATGGTGAAATTCCTCATTCGAGATCCGGGTTGCCGCTGTCCACACTGAACCAACGGCTAATTTGCAATGGCAAGGGCACAACTGCTGGCCCCATCCACCGACTAGCCTAGCACTGAACTCTCTTTGTCCTGCATCCAAGAATTTTATCCGCCCATGAAAGGCGGGGCGGCCTGTTCTCACTTAAGGCGGCCATCCACCAGTTTCATTTGGCATCCCATACGCGCAGCCAAGTCCGGATCGTGGGTGACGATGACCAGACTTGTCCCCAATTCCTGATTGAGTTGAAGCATGAGTTCAAATACAGCCCCGGCCGTATGGCGATCGAGATTGCCAGTGGGTTCATCTGCCAACACGCAGGCAGGATGGGTAACAAGGGCACGTGCAATCGCTGCACGCTGCCGTTCACCGCCCGACAGCTCACCCGGGCGATGCGCAAGGCGGTGGCCCAACCCGACTTTTTCCAGCATCGAGGCAGAAATTTCCATTGCTTCTGTTACCCCCATGCGGCGAATCAGCATCGGCATGGCAACGTTTTCCTGAGCGGAAAACTCTGGCAGCAGATGATGAAATTGATACACGAAGCCAAGCGAACGGTTGCGCAGTTCGCAGCGTTCTGCTTCGCCAATGCCAAAGGTGTTGCGCCCCATCAACTCGATTTCGCCTGCGGTGGGCTCATCGAGTCCGCCCAGCAAATGCAAGAGGGTGGACTTGCCGGAACCAGACGCACCGACAATGGCAAGTGTCTCTCCCCGGCGGACTTCCAGGTTGACGTCAACAAGAACAGGGACGGCAGTCTTGCCCTGGTAATAGGTTTTCCTCAGCCCATGGCAGCGGATGACCCTGTCACCCACAGCACTGCTTTTGCCGGCGCCATTATTCATAGCGCAGTGATTCCGCCGGGTTGAGCTTGGACGCGCGCCAGCTTGGGTAAAGTGTGGCAACGACCGAGATCAACAGGGAGACAATGCCGATCAGCAAGACATCGTGCCAGCTTAGTTCCGAAGGTAATTGGCTGAGTTGATAGACGTCCGGAGGAAACAAATTGAAGCCGAACAGCTTTTCCAGTACGGGTACAACGATTTCCAGATTGAGCGCAAGCACGACCCCCAGTGTGATTCCGATCAGCGTGCCAAACACGCCGATCGATGATCCCTGAATCACAAAGATTTTCATGATGCTGCCAGGCCGGGCGCCAAGTGTGCGCAGGATGGCAATGTCGGATTGCTTGTCCGTTACCGCCATGACCAGGGTCGAAACGATATTAAACGCAGCAACAGTCACGATCAGCAACAGGATCAGAAACATCATTTTTTTCTCGATTGCCACGGCACGGAAGAAATTGGCGTGGCTCTGGCTCCAGTCTGTTACATAGTATTGCGGACCAAGATGCGACTCCAATGTCCTGGCAACCATGGGCGCAAGAAACAGATCGGAAAGTTTCAAACGTATGCCCGTTACATCGTCGCCCATGCGGGTGAGCTTCTGCGCATCCTGCAGGTGAATCAGCGCGAGGCCCGAATCATATTCAAACACCCCGCTCTGGAATATACCGACAACGTTGAATTGCTTTAAGCGCGGCATGACGCCGACTGGCGTGACGTTGCCCTGGGGAGTAATGAGTACGACTTTGTCACCGACATAGACACCAAGGCTTTGCGCCAGCGCCGAACCCAGGATGACGCCGAATTCACCAGGTTCAAGGTTGGTCAGTCTGCCAACCCGCACATTGCGTCCCAGATCAGCGACCTGATCTTCGTCTTCAGGCAGAATGCCGCGAATGATCGCACCTCGCACGGCATCGCCATGCGTCAACATCCCCTGGGTCATCACATAAGGCGCGCCGGCAACGACCTTGTCTTCAGTCTTGAGCCGCTTAAGAACATTGGGCCAGTCAGAGAGGCTGCCATTGACTCCGGACACTTCCAGGTGGGATACCACGCCAAGAATGCCATTACGCAATTCCTTCTGGAAACCATTCATGACGGATAGGACGACAATCAGCGCTGCCACGCCCAACGCCAACCCGGCCATGGACACGATGGAAATGAAGGAAATGTAATTGTTGCGGCGCTGGGCGTGGGTGTAACGCAGGCCGATCAGGGTTTCATAGGATCGCACCGGCGAAGTGTGCCACAGTGCCTGTTACACACCAAGCAGATGCAATGCAATGTGCCTGCGCTGGCTTCCCTGCCGGTGCTCAAACACGTACAGAACCTGCCAGGTACCCAACATCAGCTGCCCATGGCGAACGGGAATGGAGAGTTGGGTCTGGGTCAGGGCAAAGCGGACATGGGCTGGCATGTCATCCGGACCTTCCAGGCTGTGGTCATAGATGGGATCGCCCTCAGGCACCAGCTGGGAAAAGAACTTTTCCAGGTCAGTCTGCACGTCGGGGTCGGCATTTTCCTGAACCAGCAGACTCGCGGAGGTATGCCGAATGAAGAGTGTCAGCAGACCATCCTGAACACCGGTGTGTGCCAACCACTGAGTGACTGGTGAAGTGAACGACTAAAGTCCCTTGCCCCGCGTGGAAATGCTGATCTCGTGAAATGCCTGTCTCATGTCCCGCTTTTATACGCTCTCGGCTACACTCGCCGCATGCATCTCATTATCCCTTACCTGTTCCCTTCGACGGAATTTCTGCAAGCCGCTTCACAGGATCTGCGCCTGCCCGCTTTGGAGACCCTGGTCGCCAGGGGTCGGATGCAGATCGACACCCCGCTGGGGATTGAGGGGGCATTATGCCGAGCCTGGGGCATCGAGAAACAGATTGACTGGCCTTGGGCAGCCATGAGTTTACTGGCAGACAATGGCGCACCGGATCGGAGCTATTGGCTGCGGGCAGACCCGGTGCATATCCGCATTCAGCGCGACAAGCTGATCTTGTTCGGCAGCGAGCTGCTCAATGTCAGCGCAGATGAAGCGGTGACCCTGTGCAACGATTTGAACGCCCATTTCGGTGATGAATTGCACCTGCGACCGCTGCAACCGGACCGATGGTACTGGAGCATTGATCACGAACCGGACATTGAAACCACAACGCTTTCGCTTGCCACCGGATGGCACATCGATCCCCTGCTGCCGAAGGGCGGGGCAGAGATGAAATGGCGGGCATTGCTGAACGAAATGCAGATGCTGCTGTTTAGTCACCCGATCAACCAGGAACGCGAGGCTCGCGGACTACCGACTATTAATTCGATCTGGCTATGGGGAGGAGGACGCGCCAGTCAATCCGCCTTCTTTGGCAGCCCGTTTTATTGTGCTGATGAGCACTTCTTGTCTGTTGCCAATCACCTCGGCATACATACCCACGCATGGTCAGGCAGCATGGAGGAAATTGAAACCAATGGGCTCGTGCTGGCCAAACAACTTGAGACCAAGGGGCAATACGGCGATGTGTTGGGTTGGCGGGAAACCATGAAGAGAATGGAGACAGAGTGGTTTTCTCGCCTGATCAAGAAGAGGGCAGCACTGAAGATTGAAGATCCGATATCGGGCAGCGTGCTGGATTATGCCGCCAGCGACCGGTGGAAAATCTGGCGCCGGGCCAAACCATTTGCCCTCCAGAATGAAGTCAATCCTGACATTCCGCTTCCGCTCACCTCAAACGTGGACGAGTTCGGGAATTTTTTAGGGTGAATAGGATGCAGTGTGCCCCGGAACGGCCGACTGTTTCGCACGCATCAGGCAGGGGCAGGCTTCGGAGCGCTCCTTGAGCATGATGGCATAGTCGGCCTCAAGATTCTTGAGCGCTTCCGAATCCTTGCGCTGTTCCAGGAGGCGATGCTGCTGAAGATAGGATTTGCATTCGCCTTCTGTAACCAGCAGATAGTCGTACCCTCCGCGGCAGGAATTGGCATCAAAAAAGCCGGCCTTTGCCCAATTGCAAAAAAACAGGCCAATCAGGGCAATCCCGGAGAACAGCAATGAAGAATAACGGTTCAAGATAATCCTCCCTTTTCGCTGAATGCACTTCAGACCAAGCAAGTGTCATACCTATTATTTTTAAATCAGTCTGATAGCGTATTTTGTTGCGATACATTATTACCTTACGCGTCGAGTGTTACGGAAATATGTGGATGAACTTTAGGCTTGCATGAATTTCCTTGCACCAACCGCATGCATGCTCTGCCAAACCGCACCAGATTGGAGCGATTAGAGCGCACTTGCCCAGAGATCGTGGTCTGTGGAATCGGTAATTTTCACCCGCACGAATTCACCCACCGCCCGTTGCTGACCGTCCTGGACAAATACCACACCGTCGATTTCCGGGGCATCCCCTGCTGTTCGAGCAATCGCATCTCCATCTTCATCGATTGCATCGACCAGCACCGTCGTTTGCGTTCCAATCTTGCTTTCCAGTCGGCGGGCGGAAATCTGGGCCTGCTTCTCCATGAAACGCGCCCGGCGCTCCTCTTTCACTTCTTCCGGCAGCGGATTCGGCAGCTTGTTGGCAGCCGCGCCCTCCACCGGCGAATAGGCAAAGCAGCCCACGCGATCGAGTTGCGCTTCATCGAGGAAGTCCAGCAGTTCTGCGAACTCGGATTCAGTTTCGCCCGGAAAGCCGACAATGAAGGTTGAGCGCAGGGTCAGGTCAGGACACGATTTGCGCCAGGCCCGGATGCGATCCAGGGTCTTTTCCGCAGCAGCCGGCCGCTTCATCAGCTTGAGAATCCGTTCATTCGCATGCTGGAAAGGAATATCCAGGTAAGGCAACACCTTGCCGTCGGTCATCAGGGGAATGACTTCGTCCACATGGGGATAGGGATACACATAATGCAGTCGTACCCATACACCGAGTTCACCAAGCGCCTGAACCAGCTCAGTCATGCTTGTCTTGAGCGGGCGACCATTCCAGAATCCCGTGCGGTATTTAACGTCTACTCCATATGCACTGGTGTCCTGCGATATGACCAGAAGCTCCTTTACACCCGACTTCACCAAGACTTCAGCCTCGTTCATTACCTCACCCACCGGGCGCGACACCAGATCGCCGCGCAGCGATGGAATGATGCAGAACGTACAACGATGATTGCAGCCTTCGGAAATTTTCAGATAGGCGTAATGTTTGGGGGTAAGCCTGACCCCCTGTGCCGGGATCAGATCAGTGTAAGGATCGTGCGGCTGGGGCAGGTGCTCGTGAACCGCGGCCATCACCTCATCCGTTGCATGTGGTCCTGTCACTGCCAGCACGCCTGGATAGGCATCCCGCACCACGGTGCCCTTGGCACCCAGACAGCCGGTAACGATGACCTTGCCGTTTTCCCCCAGTGCCTCGCCAATGGCGTCGAGCGATTCCTCGACTGCCGCATCGATGAAGCCGCAGGTGTTGACCACAACCAGATCGGCCTGCTGATAGCTGGACGAGATCAGATACCCCTCCGCCCTCAGCTGCGTCAGGATGCGTTCGGAATCAACCGTGGCTTTGGGACAGCCCAGCGAAACGAAGCCGACTTTGGGCAGCAACTTTCTACTGCGCGGCATGGCTAGTCGCTGGCAAAAGTTCAGGCGTTACAGCACCTCTCTCATCGAAGACGAAACAGTTGCCACGCCAGTGCTTGCCGCCACACTTTTCGAAGTAATTCAAGATACCGCCCTGCAATTGATAAGCATGATTGAAGCCCTGGGCGCGCATAAACGGCACTGCCTTCTCGCAGCGAATCCCACCGGTACAGAATGCCACCACGGTTATGTCCCTGAATTGCTCAAACTGCCTGATGGCTTCTGCAAAATCCGTGAATCGTTCGATATGGGGGTTGAGCGCCTGTTCGAAACTTCCCTCGGCATATTCGACTTCATTTCGGGTGTCGATAAACACGACTTCCCTGCCTTCTTCCAGCCACCTATTCAGTTCCCGCGGACTGACTGAGGGTGCATCGCCGTTGATGAAGCCCTGTTGGCGAAATGAAATTATTTCCTTCTTGATCTTGATTCGAAGGCGTTTAAATGGAACGTAATCCGAAAAGCTGCGTTTGACCTCGATACTAGCAAAGCGGTTGTCAGATTGCAGATCAGTCAACCAGGTTTCCACATTCTCAGGCGCCCCCGCGAGGAAACTGTTTATGCCTTCTGGACTAAGCAGAACTGTGCCTTTGAGATCCAAGGCTTCGGCCCGATCCAGCAAACGAGCTTTCAGCGCATGTAAATCACTGAGGGAAACAAATCGATAAGCCGCAATATTCAGAATACTCATCACACGACCTGGAAGTAAAATGCGCTCATGTATATCATTGCAATCGGTTGGGCCTACGTCATTCTAATGGTGGCGATAACCTCCAGCAGCTTTATCAAAGGTTTCGGCATCCTGATCGGGCTGGGTGTGCTGCCGATACTCCTTTTCATCTATATCGCCGATGCGCCGCGCCGTCGCTCACGCCGCGCCCGCCAGATTGCGGACCAGAAAAATCCCCCCACGACCACGACCGCGACCGATGAATAACACCTGCTGGACGGTCGCCGTCAATTCTGTCTCCTTTTGCAAACCGGGACTCAGGTCCGGCATGGCCCCATAAGTCATGCTGGCTGCAGCCAGTCGCGGAAACACAGGGATCCAATCCCTCATGTCGTCCACAATGAAATTCCCCGCCATTCCGCCCACTGCCATGGCTGCACCCGAAAGCAAGTACAGCAGCGATCCTCGCAGACACCAAGCCACCGGGTGCAATCACGATCAGGGTGGCGGCTGGAACAGGCCTGGGGCCACACAAGAAGGGGCAATTGTACCCTTGGCCCGATCCTTAGTGATGCTGCAGCCAGATCAGACTGGCCATGCGGCCGGTCGTCCTATCCCGGCGGAAAGAGTAGAAGCGCTGGTTGTCCGTGTAGGTGCACAGTCCGCCACCAAAGATTTGGGTTACGCCGATGCGAGCCAGGCGAAGCTGGGCAAGCTGATAAATGTCCGCCCACCATTTGCCGGGCTGGTCGGCGGGCTTGAAGGCAGCAGCAGTCTTCTGCAGGTCACGGGCAAACGCGTCGCGAACCTCGTCACCCACTTCGAATGCCTGAGGACCAATGGCGGCTCCCATCCAGGCCAGTATCCGTCCGGGAGGCGTTTTCATGGATTCGACCGTTGCTTCCAGAATCCCGGCTGCAAGCCCCCGCCAGCCCGCGTGAGCTGCAGCAACAACTGTCCCGGCTTCATCACAGAGCAGTAACGGCAAACAATCCGCGGTCATGACGACGCATACCGATCCGGACTTGCATGAATAGGCCGCATCAGCCTGAGCCGAATCCAGGCCACCATCAGTACAGGCAACTGCACAGCCATGCACCTGTTGAAGCCAATACGGTTCCGCAGGCAGGATATCCCTGAGCAGGCTACGATTCTGCAATACCCGTTCCGGGTCGTCCCCCACATGGTCGCCCAGATTCAGGCCGGCAAAAGGCGGGTGACTGACTCCGCCCTGTCGAGTTGTCATGAAAGCCTTTACCCTGTCTGGCGCCGGCCAATCGGGAGTAATTATCGGGAACGACGAACTAATCCGCATTTGCAGTTCTTCATAGGAAGCATTCAGCCGGCATCGTAGGCGGATTGCCAGCACGGCATCCGAAGCGCCGATACGGGAGTGTCTCCGCAAATAGAAGGATTGCACGCACCGGCAACGCGACGATTAAGAGTTTATCCGTAAATAATATTTATGGTTAAAGGTACCTTCCTTAACGCGATGATCGCCGCTGCAAGATGGTTGAGGCCGAGGAAGCTGCGTTCGAGTTTTTCGTACCGCACGAGCAACTTGCGAAAGCGATTGAACCAGCTATGCGCGACCTCCACAACCCACCTCCGGGCTCGCTTCGCAGGATGCCGCCGCTTCTCTTTGGCTTCCTGGCCGCGCCCTTTGACGTGAGCGATATAGCCATGTTCTTCAATGATGCAGAGAGCCGGATTGCCGCTGTAGCCGGCATCGGCGCACAGGTGCTTGCTGCGTCGCTCAGGCGGCGTGGGTCGCTGCACCACGATGGCCTCAAGGACTGCGGCGAGCTGGCTGACATCATGTCGATTTGCTCTGGTCACGATGATCGAGAGCGGGACGCCACGACCGTCCACCAGCAGATGACGCTTGCTCCCATTTTTTCCCCCGATCCGTCGGGTTCGGCCCGACGGCTTCTTGAGCCAGCGGTGCTTTCATCATTGCGCCGTCGATACTCTGCCATCGCCACGCAATGCCTTCCAGGTCATCGTACTCCGCCAGTCCGGCTTTCCACAAAGCTTCAAACACGCCGGCTTTCTGCCACTCCAGAAAGCGTTTGTGAATCGCGCTCGCGCTGCCGAAGCGTTCGGCTGGGAGCGCCTTCCACTGGCAACCCGTGCGCAATACATAAACAATGGCCTCGAACACCAAGCGTGCCTCTTTGGCTTTGCGCCCAGCGCCGGCTTTGCGCACATAATCTTTGGTCTCCTCACGCTGGCGCACGGGAATCAACGGCTCGACCCGCTGCCAAAAAGCATCTGACACGACCCACGCTGGCAACCTGCTTTTCGCTGCACCTTTCGCCATCTCTGATCTCCCAATATCGGACACGCCGAGATGGGAAACCAGTGTGACATGTTATTTACGGATAAGCTCTAAGTCGTGCAATCGGCTGATGGCGCGCTTCTACATCCAGGTGCCGCCCTTGCGCATGACATCCAGCAAGGCATTTAGATCGGGTGGCAACGACGACTCCCATTCCATTTTCTTGCCTGTGTATGGATGCACCAGACCCAGGCGGTGAGCATGCAGGGCATGCCGCGGAAAACGCATGCCACGCCCGCGGCGTACGGAACCATAGATCTTATCGCCTACGAGGGGATGGCGAATATGCGCCATGTGTACGCGAATCTGGTGAGTACGCCCGGTTTCCAGGCTGCAATTGAGCAAGGTTGCAGCGGGGAAACGCTCCAGTACCGAATAATGCGTCACGGCAGGTTTGCCCATTGGATGAACGGCTCGCCGGGTGCGATTAAGGGGGTCACGCGCAAGTGGCATATCTACGGTGCCGGAACGATCGATTTCACCCTGCACCAGCGCGAAATAGTCACGTTTTACCGTACGGGCCTGAAGTTGGCGAACCAGATCGGCGTGGGCCCTCAGGGTCTTGGCCACAACAAGCAAACCGGACGTTTCCTTGTCCAGCCGGTGAACAATGCCAGCCCTGGGCAAATCCGCCACTTGCGGGCAATGATGCAACAAAGCATTGAGCAGCGTTCCATCAGGGTTCCCATTACCGGGGTGAACGACCATGCCAGCTCCTTTGTCTATGACCAGTATGCCCGCATCTTCGAACACGACGGTCAATGGAATGGCCTCCGGTTTGTCCGGCGTGGTGCCAGGTTCGGGTTCAGGCCACAGGACAATTCTTTCGCCGCCCCAGATCTTTTCGCTGGGGTCTTTCAAGTCGCCATTGATCTGGGCCTTACCGGACTTGATCCAGGCCTGAAGCCGGCTGCGCGAAAACTCCGGATAGAGTTCCGAAAGAGCCTGGTCAAGACGTTGTCCTGCCAAGGTTTCGGGCACAATGCATTCGCGCCGGTCTTCCTCCAGATTTCCCTTATAATTCACAGAGTTTTCCAATTCTTCTGCCATGGTTCCTATGCTCATTTCCTGGTTGCCCCGCTATCTGACTCTAACCTGCCTCGCCTTGTTCCTCGGATTTTCGGGTTGCAGTCTGCCGGAAGTACAGGACGAAACGGCGGGCTGGTCTGCTCAGAAGCTCTATAGCGAAGCCAAGGACAACCTAAACGATGGCAATTACGAGCGGTCAATCAAGTTATACGAGACACTGGAATCCCGCTACCCGTACGGACGCTATGCTCAGCAGGCCCAGCTTGATATCGCCTACGCGTACTATAAGGACAACGAGCCCTTATCGGCCATTACAGCCTGCGACCGCTTTATCAAGTTGCACCCAAATCATCCTAACGTCGATTACGCTTATTTTCTTAAGGGCTTGGCCAACTTCACCGAGAACAGTGGCCTGTTTTCCGGCTTTGTAGACCAGGACATGAGCGAACGAGACCCGAAAGCGGCCAAGGATTCATTCGATGCCTTCAAGGAACTGGCCTCCCGCTTCCCCGACAGCAAATACACGCCGGATGCGCAGGCCCGCATGAAATACCTTGTAAACACCATCGCAGCCAACGAGATTCATAGCGCCAAGTACTACCTCAAGCGGCAAGCCTATGTCGCTGCGGCTAACCGCGCTGAGAATGTGGTCAAGAATTACCCCAGTACCCCTGAGGTTGAAGATGCGCTGGCCATCATGGTGAGGTCGTACGATAAGCTTGGCATCAAGGACTTGAGAGATGACGCCATGCGGGTGCTCAAACTCAACTACCCCAAAAGCAAGTATATTGACCAAGGTATCGATCTGACCGAAAAATCCTGGTGGAAATTCTGGTAGGAGGCTGCGGCCAGGGTGCATTCCAGCGATTACGATCAGGCAAACCAATGGCCTCCCGCGCCATATGCTGCACTTTCCTACCCGACTCTTGCCGGGTTGCCCGTCTCAATGCCTGATCTTGAATCAAACCATGTCAAGACAGAAAGGAAGACCCATGGCCATCGGTGAAATCTGTAATCGGGAAGTTGTTGTCGCGGAAAGATCCCTTCCGGTGGTCGAGTGTGCGAAGCTGATGCGCACCCATCATGTCGGCGATGTGGTCGTAGTGGAAAACCATCCCGGTGGACGGCGGCCCGTCGGCATCGTCACTGACCGGGATATTGTTGTGGAAGTGGTGGCTGCCAATGTGATGCCCGATACGCTTACGATTGGTGACATCATGGGTCCGGAACTTGTGACGGTACTGGAGTCGGAGGGCGTGTTCGAGGTGATCCGCTACATGCGCGCCAAAGGTGTGCGTCGAGTGCCAGTTATCAGCAAAGAGGGCTCGTTGCTGGGTATCGTCACCCTGGACGACCTACTCGAGTTATTGTCGGAGGAAATAAGAGACTTGGCCGGGCTGCTATCCCGAGAGCGCCTGCGCGAAGAGACGAGTCGAAAATAGAAAATAGTTGCGCTCGGCAGAAGCGGGGCAAATGTTCCCCGTTCAACCTGAGCCATTGCCGGCCAGCGAAAGTTGCGCGCGTTATTTCGTGTACTGCGTAAATACGATGCTGACTGGCTGGCTTGATAAAGAGTGTGACAGCCAAACAAGCGGCAGCGGATAAACCCCTGAATCGCCTTAAATTGCCGCCTCTCCCGCCTCGCCAGTCCTGATCCG
Source organism: Thiobacillaceae bacterium (assembly GCA_049578545.1). Taxonomy (GTDB): domain Bacteria; phylum Pseudomonadota; class Gammaproteobacteria; order Burkholderiales; family Thiobacillaceae; genus DASQBT01. Next base: position 18,401 of record JBAUMF010000034.1, on the reverse strand, counting down.
GATCACCTGTTCAACCGGGTAGACAAAAATCTTTCCATCGCCGATCTTGCCGGTGCGCGCCGCACCAAGAATTGCTTCAATCACCTTGTCGACAAGGCCTGCCGCAACCACTACCTCGATCTTTACCTTGGGCAGAAAATCCACCACATACTCGGCTCCACGATAGAGTTCAGTGTGGCCCTTCTGGCGACCGAAGCCTTTGACCTCGGTAACGGTCAGGCCAGTTACGCCTATTTCGGACAACGCCTCGCGCACTTCGTCAAGCTTGAAGGGTTTAATGATCGCTTCAATCTTCTTCATACTATGGTCTCCTACATATTTTTCTCAGGGCGATACTTGGATGTTATCGGATAGCGACGGTCCTTGCCAAAATTGCGCGGTGTGATTCTTACACCCGGTGCCGACTGGCGGCGCTTGTATTCTGCCAGATCAATCATGCGGACCACTTTCTTGACGGTGGCGGAATCGAACCCATCCTCCACGATGTGTGCCGGATCCATATCCAGTTCAACATAGCGTTCCAGGATGGCGTCAAGCACATCATAGGGCGGCAACGTATCCTGGTCGGTCTGGTCGGGACGCAGTTCCGCCGAAGGGGGACGGTCGATGATGCGCTGGGGAATCACGCGCGACAAGCTGTTTCGATAACGGGCGAGCTGGTATACCAGCGTCTTGGGTACGTCCTTCAACACAGCAAACCCGCCAGCCATATCACCGTATAGCGTGGCATAACCCACTGCCATTTCGCTCTTGTTGCCGGTGGTCAGGACGATATGACCAAACTTGTTGGAGAGGGCCATCAACAAGGTGCCACGAATGCGCGCCTGAATGTTCTCTTCGGTCGTGTCGAAGGGCCGCTGGCCGAATTCTTGTTCGAGCTGGCCAATGAACGCTTCATAGACCGGCTTGATGGTAATTTCGCTGTACGGCACCGCCAGGGTCTGCACCATTTCCCGAGCGTCTTCAAGGCTGATGCCGGCAGTGAATTCGGAAGGCATCATCACTGCATGCACGCGCTCTGCGCCCAGAGCATCGACTGCCACAGCCAGCGTCAGGGCCGAGTCAATTCCGCCCGATAAGCCCAATATCGCGCTTGCGAAGCCATTCTTGCCAACATAGTCGCGCACACCGAGCTTTAGCGCCTCGTAGACCTCAGCCACTTCATCCGGCAGGGGGGCCACCTCACCTGGCTGTATATGGCCGCTCTCGATAGTCAGGTAATACAGACCCTCCTGCCAGGCCGGGAACTGATGGGTGAGCTCACCCCGTTCATTCATGGCAAATGATGCCCCATCAAAGACCAGCTCATCCTGCCCGCCGATCTGGTTGCAATAGACCAGCGCGACCGACGAGTCGGCAATGCGGTCGCGAGCGACCTGATAACGTTCCTGCTGTTTGGTACGATGATAGGGCGACGCATTCGGCACAAGCAGAACGCGTGCACCGGCAGCGGCGGTAAGCTCGGCAGGACCTGTCTCCCAGATGTCGCCGCAGATGTTGATGCCGAAGCGCACGCCGTCGACATCGAAAATGCAACAGCCCTCACCGGGATCGAAGGTCCTCAGTTCATCGAATACCGCATGGTTTGGAAGTTTCTGTTTGTGATAAACCGTCAGCACCTGGGCATCCCGCATTACAGCCGCGGCGTTATAGCGGTTGTCGCCCTGCAACCTCGGGTAGCCAACCACCACGGTAATCCCATGCGTCTGCGCCGCCAGTTGGTTCACCTCACCTTCACACACCTTGCAGAAATCCTCGCGCAGGACCAGGTCTTCAGCTGGATAACCACAAATGCTCATCTCAGGGGTAAGCAACAAACCCGCCCCGGCAGCTTTTGCTTCATCGATGCAGCGCCTGATCAGTTCGGCATTTCCCGCCATATCCCCGACGGTCGGATTGATCTGCGCAAGCGCGATTTTCATCGGACGGCCATTCCTGTTATTGCCTCGACCGTGGCATCGCCTATCCCTGCCGGACTTCTCGCTACAACAACTCCGGCCTTTTCCAGTGCTGCAATCTTGGCCTCAGCTGTTCCTGTGCCTCCCGCGATAATGGCACCCGCATGGCCCATGCGCCTGCCCTTTGGCGCAGTCAGGCCGGCAACGTATGCGGCAACCGGTTTACTGACATGACTCTTGATATATTCCGCCGCCTCTTCCTCACGCGTTCCGCCGATTTCGCCCACGATAATGATGGCTTCAGTTCGTGGATCGGCCTCAAACATTTCCAGGCAGTCGATAAAATCCAGCCCCTTGATCGGGTCGCCGCCGACGCCCACACAGGTTGTCTGTCCCAGCCCAAGCCGCGTGGTCTGGAATACTGCTTCATAGGTTAGGGTTCCTGAACGCGACACGATACCCACCTTGCCCTTTTGGTGAATAAAGCCGGGCATGATGCCAATCTTGCACTCTCCCGCAGTGATGATCCCGGGACAATTCGGTCCAATGAGTCTGCTACCTGTTGCCTTGAGTGCAGCTTTCACATTCAGCATGTCCAGCACCGGCACGCCCTCCGTGATGCAAACGATCACGTCGATCCCCGCATCCGCTGCTTCAAGAATTGAATCTGCCGCAAATGCAGCAGGCACGTAAATCACTGAAGCATTGGCGCCCGTTTCCCTTACCGCATCGCGCACCGTGTTGAAAACTGGCAGGTTGAGATGAGTTTGCCCACCCTTGCCGGGTGTAACGCCGCCCACCACTTTGGTACCGTAGGCAATGGCCTGCTCTGAGTGAAAGGTGCCCTGCTTACCGGTGAAACCCTGACAGATGACCTTGGTGTTATTGTCGATCAGAATACTCATGCCACTGCCTTCACTGCTTGCCTGGCTGCGTCAGTCAGATCGTCGGCAGTGATCACTGCGAGGCCGCTCTCCTTGAGTTTCTGCTTGCCCAAATCCACGTTGGTCCCTTCCAGTCTGACCACCACGGGTATCTGCACGCCGACGTCACGAATCGCCGTGATGATTCCATCCGCGATGATGTCACAGCGCATGATGCCGCCAAAGATGTTGACCAGCACTGCCTTTACATTGGCATCAGCAAGGATGATCTTGAACGCTTTGGATACGGTTTCTGCCGTCGCGCCCCCGCCTACGTCCAGAAAATTCGCTGGTTCGCCACCGTGCAGCTTGATCAAATCCATGGTGGCCATGGCCAGCCCGGCTCCGTTGACCATGCAGCCGATGTTTCCGGATAACGCAATGTAATTGATTCCTGCCTCGTGCGCGGCAACCTCCTTGGCGTCGATCTGGCTAACGTCATTGAGTTCAGCCAGCTCCTTATGCCGATAGAGCGCGTTGTCGTCCAAACTCATTTTGCAATCGAGCGGCAACACGCGATTGTCTTTCGTAACGATCAGCGGATTGATTTCGAGCAGCGAGAGATCGCTCTCCTTGAACAGGCGATACAGCCGCGGCAGCAGTATGCAGAAATCCTGAAAAGCTTCGGCCCTCAACCCCAGACCGAAAGCCAGTTCGCGACTCTGATACGGCATGAGCCCATTGATCGGGTCACAATATGCCTTCAGTATTGCTTCCGGACTGGCCTGGGCCGCGTCCTCGATATCCATGCCGCCGGATGCAGACGCAACCACAGCGATGCGATCGAGTTCACGATCCACCAGCATGGAGAAATACAGCTCACGATCGATCGCCAGAGTTTCTTCCACCAGCAACTGTCTGACCAGCTGCCCATCCGGAGCATTCTGGTATGTCACCAGCCTCTTGCCCAGCATCGACGCGGCAATATTGCGCACTTCATCAAGACTGTTGGCGATTTTGATGCCACCGGCCTTGCCGCGTCCCCCCGCATGAACCTGCGCCTTCACCACCCAGGCCTGGCCACCCAAACGTTCAGCGGCGGCGCGCGCATCAGTGTCACTGGATGCCACTTCCCCTCGGGGAGTGCTTATAGAAAAATCACGCAGCTGCTGTTTGGCCTGAAACTCATGTAAATTCATGGGCTGGTAACTGTAAACTCAATTAGAACTAACATTCTGGAGGAAATCCGTTGGATTTAGAAGCGACGGAAGCGCGCTTTTGCAGCGGCATGGATCAAATTCCACCAATTTCATGGAACCGGCTGGCCGGCCCTCAACCCATGCTTCAGCATGCCTTCCTGCACGCACTGGAAGCAAGCGGCAGCGTCAGGGACCAAACCGGCTGGCTGCCGAGGCACCTGACCCTATGGCGGCAGAACGCCCTGGTCGGCGCCATGCCACTGTATCTCAAGACACATTCCTACGGAGAATATGTTTTTGATTGGTCCTGGGCCAATGCCTATGAGCAACTCGGTCTGCCCTATTATCCAAAACTGCTGAGCGCAATACCGTTTACCCCGGTGCCGGGTCGCAGGCTCCTGGCGGAAACTGATCATGATCGTTCGCAGCTAATCCGGTTAGCCCTGTCCTTTGCCGGGGAAGCCGGAGTGTCGTCCTTCCATTGCCTCTTCCCGGACGAAGACGGAGATCATGCGTTGAAGGATTTCAGTTTGATGCAACGCCAGGGCTATCAGTTTCACTGGTCCAATCCCGGTTATGCCCGGTTTGAGGATTTTCTCGAAACACTCACCCATGACAAGCGCAAGAAAATCCGTCAGGAACGGCGCAAGGTGTCTGCTGCGGGACTACGTTTCGAAATCAATCAAGGAAAGGATATACGGGAAGAAGACTGGGACTTCTTCTTCCGCTGTTATGTACACACTTACCGCACCCACCATTCAACTCCATATCTGAACCTTGATTTCTTTCATCGGCTGGCTGACAGCATTCCACAACACCTGCTGCTTATTGTCGGCTATCAGGAAGGAACGCCGGTTGCCTCGGCGTTCAACATGATCGACAGCGAACGGCTTTACGGCCGCTACTGGGGTGCACTGAAATTTGTTCCTGGCCTGCACTTTGAAAGCTGTTATTACCAAGGTATGGAATACTGCATCAATCAAGGCATCAAGGTATTTGAAGGCGGGGCACAGGGTGAGCACAAGCTTTCCCGCGGGTTTCTCCCCGTCATTACCCATTCATGGCACTGGTTATCAGATCAGCGCATTCGCAGGGCCGTCGGCAATTTTCTCTCAAGGGAGGGCCGCGCAGTGGAAAATTACCTCAGTGAGATGGAAGGGCCATACAAGCAAGGAGAAACGGAATGATCCTGATCGCCCAGATCAGCGACATTCATCTAAGACTGGACGGTCAATTGGTGGAAGGCCGCGTTGATACAGCCGCCTGCCTCGCTTCATGTGTCGAGCGCATCAACAGCTTGCCAGCCCGTCCTCAGCTTGCCATTGCCAGTGGCGATCTCGCTGAAACAGGAAACGTGGGCGAATACCTGCATCTCAAAGGCCTGCTGGCACGTCTGGCCATGCCCTATGTCGTCATGCCAGGCAACCATGATTTGCGTGAAGGCATGAGAACAGTCTTTGGTGGCACGGCTGCGTTGCCCGCCGCTGCGGCTGGCCATTTGCAATACCTGGTCGAATTGCCCACCCTGAACCTGATTTGTCTGGACACCCTGGATGAGGGCAAGGAAAGCGGCTGGATGTGCAGCGACCGGCTGAACTGGCTGCATGACACGCTGAACTCTCATAAGACGCCCTGCCTGATCATCCTGCATCACCCGCCTTTTGATTGTGGCATTCCAGGCATGGATCGGATCAAGCTTGCCAATGCCCGGGCCCTGGCTGATGTGTTGTCCGAGCACTACCACGTCATCGGGCTTAGCTGTGGTCATGTGCATCGCACCGCCTTTACCCGGTGGGCAAATCTACCGGCTTGCATTTGTCCCAGCCCTGCTCATCAGATTCATCTCGATTCCCGACCCGATGCCCCCCTGGCCTGGACCCTCGAGCCCGGAGGCTTCCTGTTGCATCAATGGGACGGCAAAAACCTGGTGACCCATGCAGTGTTTGGTCCAGTTCCAGAACCAACTGTATACAAATGAACAGGTAGTGCGGCAATCTGTCTGGAGCAGATGACCTGCCACCCATCGTCTCACGGGGTCAAAGTATGACGCCACACCCAAGGCGGTATAGGTTTGGCATCTGCCCACAAGCCAAGACGTCGGAGTTTTGCCATCGTTTCAGCGCTCTCATAACGTTGCCTGTCCTCTTGTGATTGCTCGCCCGCATGGTTCCTGTCCCACCATGCCATGCCATCGGTAACCTGCGTCAAACCGAGGTCCAGCGTCGTGCCGCAAGCAGAACAGCGATAGGACTTTACCCATATCTTGCACACCTCGCGGCCATAAATGTCTTTCTTGTAGCAATCGGCCTTGGCATCTTGATGGAATGCGTATTTGGACAGGTTGGTTCGGGACCTGTTGCCGTAGGCCTGGAAATGTTCCGGTGCATCAATACCCGCAATTCGAATTCTGTGTTGCTGCCAATTGACAAGCAGAGTCAGGGTGTCACCATCTGAAATACCGACAACGTAGCCATTAAGGCTTTGTGCCTGCGCATACGGCACACCAAGGATAAGAAGAACCGTGGCAACTAGGCGAATCATCATTGGACTACTCCTGCGGCATCGCTTTGGCTGCTGCTGCAACAAACGTCATCATTCATTAAACGCCAGCCGAGCGCTTGGCGTTGCCTCAACGCCCATCGTTCAAGTACCAGGCATGCTACCAGAAGCGTTCATTACGGATGACAACTGCGATCTCGAGTAATCCGCCAAAACGGTCAGCCGTGCTGGATTTCCGGATTCCCAAGGCGAACGTCTGCAACTGACTCGGCGCGCCTGCCAAGGGCCTTGACGTGAACCTTGGAATCTTTCCAGACGAGTGCCAGATCGTTGCCGGTTCAACCGGTCATGGTCGGCTCGTCGAGTATCCGTTCACCAGTGGAGACCTGAAGAACACGCCCACACTTTAGGCAACATAATAAACCGTATACATCGTTTATATTTGAGCTTGTTTTGACTACAGTTATCCACACTATCTGTGGACAATTCAGTTGCCATGTTCGATGCTCAGTTACGCGTGACGCCTACCTATCTCGCCATTCACACATTTGTAACATCGCGTTGGTTTCAAAACTAAAGCCCGGGTAATCTGGACGATCTGAGGTGCCCCGCAGGAGCCAGTGGCGCCAGCGAATGGCCAATGACTGAACCATGTTGTTTTCTGTTGAAAACCCGGTGTTGCAGTCGCATTCATCTGTGGCCAATGTTGGAATTGTTGGGCATGGCCTATTGCAAGGCGTGCCCCCGGCTAGCTACCCGGTTTTTCTGTCGATTCATGTGTTCTTGCTTCATGCAGGCGCACCTGTCCTGTGAATGGGCGGTCCTTGTTCGATCAACCTGGCCATGCGTCGCAGGTTTTGCACGGCAGCAGCTAGGGTAAATTCCTCGCTGGCACCTGCAAGTTCGCGCGGTCTGAGCCGGTCAAGCCTGAGGATGCGCATCGCGGCGAATCCATAAGGGTAAGCCCCTATGAGTCATGCGTTGAGCACCATCCAATGCCGCTTCCAGGTGCGCAACGGAATACAGGTCTGCAGTCGATCAATAGCACGGGCGGAAAGAGCCGCTTGGATTTCGTGACCCACAGATGATGCAACATCCAGCGTGGCGTCGCCGTGTAAGCTCGATATGCTTTCATTAGAAGCGTACGCATGTTCTACCGAAATTACTTGGTCGTCTTCACCATGCAGCAAGTGCAATGTCGTTAAATCGGGCGCCTCTTCTGGAAGCGTCGCAATCCGGCCAGAAAATGCCAAGACCCTTCCGAAGCCACCATCATGAATGATGCTGAATTCGAGCGCCATGATAGCGCCCTGAGAAAATCCGACAAGCGCCGTGTCCGACTGCAACACATTGAAGCGATCCTTGGCCTCCCGCACCAAGGCATGCAGGGTCAGGATAGCGGCAGCAACGCGCGAGGCCCGGTTTTCTTCAGTCACGCCCGTAAGCGAGAACCATTGCCTGCCACCACCGCCGCCGTCGAATGGGACTGTGCCGTCCGGAAGCAGAAACCCGGCATTTGGAAAAGCCTCCCTGAGCTTGTTCGCCAGCGGTACCAGGTCAGATGAGTTCGCGCCCACGCGATGTAGCAAAACAAACAGCTGCTTGACCGGCTGGTTTCAGGCAACAAATCGATACCCTGAACGATCTTTTCTGCGATTTGTCTTCTCCGAAGTCAGGCTCCCTGTGAGGGGAAGCAGGCCGGTCAATTAAGCGAACTGCTGTTTCGTCCAATGATTGCGCTATGTAGAGTGAGCCCTTTCATTTTCTTGCGCAGTTGGTTGGGAATCGGCGTCACTGCCCGAGCCCAATCTGCTTGGTGAACGTCTGGTTATCCCAGAACAAGTACTCTTCATCCATTACGCCACCCTTCCAATGGCCAATGGTGGCCATCACCAGTTTGAACGGCTTGCCAGTGGGCGAAATCGTCTTTCCATCAGCCGTGGGCATGGGTTTCGTGAAAGTGCCTTGCATCACGCCGATGACACTCGTCCACTCGCCCGAGCCGATCTTGACTGGATGTTCCTGGATTCGCGTGTCCGGGGCATACACGAACATCGCCTTCAAGTCAGCGATGTGTCTCTCGATGCCTTTGGTCACATGCCCGTCTGGCCAATGCACGACGACATCCTTGGAGTGACTCTCGTGCAGCCGATCCCACTTCTGGTTGGTGAAGACATCAAAATCCAACGTGTCGAAAGTCGCTATGTGAGACTTGGCAATTTTCTCCGCGGTCTTGTATCGGGCCAGTTCCGACTCTGCCGAGGCAGCTGTCGCCAGAACGGATGCCATCATGACGATGAACGCTTGAGTAAACATTCGCAGGCTGTGTGTCCTATTGAAGGTAAACATGATCGTAACTCCTTTGTTCTTGGCTCGAAGGTCGGGTCGAGTCCTCCCGTGAACCGAGGCGCATCCATCCATTGGTCAAGAAGGCCGACGGATACCATGCATCTGATCTTTTCTTTACCGCGTCAATCGGTGTGCTTTCTCACCCAGGCAGCAAAATGATCCATCCAGTTCTGCATGAATTTCCTGCTTCCTTCTCCAATGTTGCCTGCCTCGTCAAACAGCCCATCCCTCATCTGGATGAATGCTTCGGGTTGGCCAAGTGTGGGAACGTCAAGGTAAGCGAGAATGTTGCGCAAATGCTGTTGCGCCATGGCCGTGCCGTTGGCGCCGATCGAACTGCCCATCACCCCGGCGGGCTTGCCCGCCCAGACACTCTGGCCATAGGGGCGCGACGCGTGATCGATCGCGTTCTTGAGCACGCCAGGATCGAGCGGTTGTATTCAGGGGTGACGAAAAACAGTCCTCGTGCCGCCGTGATTGCGGCCTTCAACTGCTTGACGGAATCGGCGGGATTCCCGTCGTGGTCCTGGTTGTAGAGCGGCAGATTGCCAATTTGCACCTGCTTGAACAGGAACTCCGGGGGCGCCAGTTTCACAATGGTGTTCGCCAGCTTGTGGTTGAAAGAATCCTGGCGCAGGCTGCCAACGATAACGGCAATGGGATATTGGCTCATGTCGATCTCCTATAAAAGGTGCTGAAACATTCAATTCGTAGAGTATTTCGTGTGAATTCCGAAATCTCCTTCTGTCGATTCAATTCAATGCGATGGAGTCATCTCCTTGCTGGCGGTGGGCAAGACAGTTTGAAGTGCTACCGATTTGCCGGTTCAAGCTTGCCCCTGCCGATCCCGCCAAAGGTAGGCATCCATGGCCAGTCCCCCATACGCAAATCGGGGTTGATAGCGTTGCGGTAGATCCCCGCTCGCTGCACCCAAGGCAACGAACAGCGGCAGGAAATGTTCTTCGGCTGGATGAGCCTCTGCGCCATAAGGCTTGGAGCGATAGGCGAGAATGGCCTGAACATCCTGCGCAGCCAGACGGTTGGCAACCCATTCGGTAAACTGCCGGGCCTGTGGCAACGGCGTGTGTTCGCCATCCGCATTTCAATCGAGCCAGCCGAAATTATGCGTGATTGAACCGGAAGCAAGGATGAGCACGCCCTCATCACGCAGCGGTGCAAGCGCGTGACCGAGTGCGAAATGAGCAGCCGGGCCACCCTTGCGCGCCAGTGCGAGTTGGGTGACCGGCACGTTGGCCTGCGGAAACATTGCCGACAGCGGCACCCAGGCGCCGTGATCCAACCCGCGGTCGGGATGCAGATCCGCTGCCACACCGGCATCGGCCAACAGCGACACGGCCCGTTCGGCGAGCGCCGGCGCACCCGGCGCAGGGTACTGAATACGGTACAACGCGACCGGGAATCCGCCAAAGTCGTGAATGGTTTCCGGCGCGCCGGACAGGCTAGCTGTTGGCAGGCCTGACTCCCAATGTGCCGATACCACTAGAATCCCTGATGGAAGAGAGAGCTGTTGGCCAATCTCGCGCCAGCAGTTCACCGCATCCGGTGCCTTCAGCAAGGCATCGGGCGCACCGTGTGACACGAAGACGACGGGCATGCGCTCAGACATTTCAGGCTCCAATTCTCCCGGCACGGGGGACTCACGGCTGCTTGGCTTATGTCACAGCGATTGGAGAGTCACTCCATCACAAACAGGACGCTCCTGTTTGTGCCGGCGCGATAAGTCATGGTCCCAATCTCGAACCGTTTGTTTCAGCGTTGAACGAACTATAGGTAAGCCTGGGTGTCAGAAATAGCTAACAATTAACAAAATATTGTTGCTAATATCGCAACAATATCGGAGGCGCTTTTGGGAGACATCCGTGGATCGACTCGATAGCATGCGGCTCTTTATTCGAGTTGCCGAACTGGGCAGCTTCGCGGCCGTGGCGCAGCAATTGAACGTGGCACGCTCCGTCGTGACTCGGCAAGTTGCCGGGCTTGAGGCACATCTGGGCACCAAGCTGCTTGCTCGCAGCACGCGACGTCTGAGCCTCACCTCCGCCGGTGCAGCCTACCTGGAAAAATGCCGCGAGATTCTGGGCCTGGTAGAAGCTGCCGAAGCCGGGCTGACCGAAGACAGCCACATACCACGCGGCCACATCCGTATTACCCTGCCTTTTTCCTTTGGCATTCGGCAATTGATGCCAATGTTCGGAGATTTCTTGACTGTAAATCCGGAGGTGTCCATTGAACTGGAATTCAGCGATCGCCGGATCAACCTGATTGAAGGCGGGTTTGATCTTGCAATTCGCATCACGGACCGACTTGATCCGGGAGACGTGGCACGCAAGCTGGGCGGCAGCAAGGGGGTCGTTGTCGCCTCGTCAGATTATTTGAAGCGCCACGGCCGGCCCAAACACCCAAGGGAACTCATTAAGCACGAATGCTTTGGCTATTTACTGGCAGCGCGCTCAAGCTGGGCGTTTGTTATTGACCGCGAAACCCGCTGGTTCCCCGTTAAGGGCAGACTGGAGGCCAACAGCGGCGACGCCCTGCTTGCAGCCGCAATACGTGGCCTGGGCATCAGCTACAGTCCCACGTTCATCGCCGAACAGGCCGTGCGTGCGCGCCAGTTGGAAATTCTGCTGCCCAGGTTCCCGACACCGGACATGGGCATCTATGCGATCTTCCCGAGCAACCGGTTTGTGCCCCACCGGGTCCGGGCTCTTGTTGAGTTTATTTCCCAACGCATCGGGCCACACCCATCCTGGGATAAGATCCTGATGGCCAATTGACACCTAAGTCAGAGAATTTCCAAGCCTGAGTCTGACTGGCCGCCGAAACAGAGGTGCCACCACGTACCAGTACTCCGAATGACTCCCAATTGGCGTCGAGCAGATGAAGATCGGTGCGATTCTCGCACCTCGTCTGGGGCTGTTCCTCGCCGAAAGCCACGGTTGGCCGTGGTTCGCCGAAGCTGAACGTAACAACCCCGGGCTCCAGCCTTGTCAGCCAACGTCAGGATTCAGTCCTTCCGATCCATGTTGCGGTCGCCACTCCATGGTGAAGGTGGGCGGCTGCAGCATGCTCCGCCCCGTGAAAGGGCGTTAGACCGCGCAGTGTCATCTAGAAAGCGATACCAGGCCGACTTGAATCGCCACCAGGAGCTGGAAGGATGCCCCAATCCCGCTTCATCGAGAAAGCGTTCGATGTCGCGAATACTAACGCAGGAAGCGTCGTACCGAATGCGCAAACGACCCTGTCGATCCATATGCGCGCGGATGACTGGCTCAACACGGGTGATGTTCTCTATGGCTTCTTCAAGCTTTTGCGCGGGGACATCCAATAATGGGATTGCTCGACTGACCTCGAACGGTCCTTTGGGCGACTTTGCACGGGTTTCATTCATGTTGTTTGCTTCCCCTCCTCAATCCTCGGTGAGGAGATTCCGCATCTTGCCGATGTCGTTGTGTCTTTCAGATTGTAGCCTTCCTCTCTCAGATCGCGTCCTTGATTCCCGTATACGGCAATTCCAGGATCTCTCGCGCGCCACTCCAATCAAGAATCGCTTGCCATGGCTGAACCTGAGCGCTGGCCTCTCTAAGCAACAGCACATAATGCCCTTCTTCGATTGCCTGGTGCAGATGATCCAGTTGATCCTGTGGAACGCCCATGCGGTGCATGACCGTGGCCAGATGGGTTGCTGCTGCGGCCCCGGTCATGGCAGCGCCACCCACCGCACTGCCAACCGCTGCGCCGACCACACCGCCACCCAGCACGCTGATCACGGCTTCCACGATAGGACCGGCAGCAAGCACCGGCCCGAGGCCAGGCAGGACAAACATGGCAGCGGCCCCTGTCAACAAGCCCCAGAGCGCGCCCCAGAGCGCACCCTGCTTCGCCCAGGCCTCCATCCGGGCACCCATGCTGGTGTAGTAGATGCCCAGTACATCGTCACCTGAGGGATGGGCGCGACCGAGCACCGACAGCATGTCCATGGCAAAGCCCTCCTCGCTGAGTTTCTCGACTGCGCGCTGCGCCCTGGTTTCGTCATCATAAACGGCAACCAGAAGGCTCTCCTTGGTTTCGCCATCGACCCTACCGTGCATCATCTTCTTGCTCCTTGATCATCGAGTGCAGCCGGAACATTCGATAAGGCAAGCTCGCCGATAAGAAGTCCCCGCTCTCCACCCAGATGGTGTCGGCCTGGGCATCTGGCGGCTGGCCAAGAACACGATTGTTGTCCCAATACAAATGCAGACCCTGAAAGCTGGAAACAGTTCTGCTGGGTCGGTCTGAAGTAGCGGGGTGTGCCACGTCAACCACCTCGTGAAATAAGGGTGCGTTGAGTGCGCACAACGGGCTGCCGCCTCCCACTGAATCCTCCTTGTCGGTGGTTTCTTTGCAGCCCCTTGTGCTTTGAGGCGGGCGGTTTTCCTGAGCTGCCCCCGAACTGCGGTCTCTCCAAGGAATGGTTCCCCTTGGCTCCGCGCAGCCCACCTACGCAACAAGGAACGAAATCGGGGGGGCTGACAATTTGCCTTTGTCCTCGCCAGGGTGTGCGGTACATTCGCCAGCAATGATGCAACGCCTGCGAGGGTAGGCTGATCGTCAGCCCATCACCTAGACCAGGAAAGACGCATGCCCGATCAAGGACAACGATTCTCACTGCTTTACTTGGAGCGAGGCACCCCTGCCCGCGACAGCCGGCGTTTCAGAAATCGCCTGGCTGCCTATTGCCGGGAGCACCTTTACGACCACGAGGATCGAATAAGAATCGCAATGCAGCGCGATGCTGGCATCGAAGTGCCACATGGTGTGGGCGGTTATCTCGTTAGTGCGGTATTCACACGCGGTGAACTCACGGATGTCCTAGATTCAATCACAATCGTTTATCAGGAACTCACACAGGTCGGACGGACGGCGGCGGCTCTCATGTGGCGAACACATGTTGCTCGGGCGATGCGCGAAGAAAATGTTGGCTACATCGTCGATGATGAATGCGTCGTTCACTATTTCGTAGACCAAGAGTTTGAACGCAATCGCGTCTCGGTCCTTGCCGTATTAGATAGCCCCCGCTACGCGGCGGTGAGAACAGCATATGAGAACGCCTATGGTCACCTCGACCGCGACCCGCGAGATACGAAGGCTGCGGTGCGGTCGATATTCGAATCGCTGGAGATTCTGGTCAGGCAGATGGTTGACGCAAGGAATCTCAGTAGGAAGGTCGTCGAAAACGCTCTGAAGGATCGGTGTCTGTCCGTTGGGAATGTTGACGCCATTGAGAAGACCGTTACCGTTGGGTTGTTTTCTTCAGTTGCCGATTGGGTTGACGCCGTCCACCATTACAGACACGGGCAAGCGACAGAGGAACCGATTGCGCCAAGTGACGAGATGGCTATTCACATCGTGAGCACGGGCAGTGCTTATATTCGCTGGTTATGCCAATTCGATCTGCATTTGGCTGCTGGGTAGCAGGAAGAATTCCGCCCTCACCATTATTAGCTCGTTATTAGCCTACCCTACCCAGCCCAGCCCAGCCCCCAAAACTTAGCTAAGCCATTGATTTAAATGGTGCCGCTTGTCGGATTCGAACTGACGACCTACCGCTTACAAGGCGGTTGCTCTACCCCTGAGCTAAAGCGGCATTTTTTGTAACGCGAAATTGTAACAGCCGTCCCGTCGGTTTATTTGATGATCTTCAGCTTAGGTCTGCCCTTGGGTGGTTCTGGCAGTTCAGGTTCATTGTCACCGCGATCTGAAACGGTTTTCTGCTCCTGAGAGACTTCATCAATAGGAAACTGCATACCCTCCCCGTTTTCCCTTGCATAGATGGCCGCCACTCTGTCCACGGGCACATTGATTTCCTGTGACACACCACCGAAGCGGGCGGAAAACCGTATCCAGTCATTATCCATGGTCAGGTTACGTGTGGCCCCAGCACCAACATTGAGAACGATCTGGCCATTCTTCGCGAACCCAGCAGGAACCCGGGTACGTCCATCAACATGAACCAGCAAATAGGGCGTAAAACCATTGTCCACACACCACTCATATAGGGCGCGGATCAAATAGGGTCGCGTGGAACCCGGCTTCTCACCCGTTGCCATGTTATTTGCGCATTGCCTTTTCCGTAGGCGTCAATGCATCGATAAATGCTGGACGGGAGAAAAGACGTTCGCGAAACTTGAGCACCGGCGCAGCCTGCTTGGGAAGCTGGATGTCGTAATGCTCAAGTCTCCACAACAACGGAGCAATCGCCACGTCCAGCATGGAAAATTCATCGTTCATCAAGTACTTTTGCTTTGTGAGAATGGGTGTCAGCTTGGTTAATGCGTCACGGATTTCCTGACGCGACTTGTCTGCAGTTTTCTGGCTGCCATGCTCGAGTTGATTTACGTGAGCAAACAGATCATTTTCGAAGTTGTGCAGGACCAGGCGGGCACGTGCCCGCATCACAGGATCAGCGGGCATCAACTGGGGATGAGGGAAGCGCTCATCGATATATTCATTGATGATGTTGGATTCAGAAAGCACCAAATCCCGTTCGACCAGAACAGGGACTTTGCCATAGGGGTTGATGACGGCAAGATCTTCTGCCTTGTTGTGAAGATCCACATCAATGACTTCAAAGTCCATGCCTTTTTCATAAAGCACAATGCGGCAACGGTGGCTATATGGGTCAATGGTGCCTGAGTAGAGAGTCATCATAATGGAAGTTCCTTAATGCTTGATAATTTGTATGTATCCAAAAAGCCAACAGCCGGAACTTGTCCGGCTGCAGTCACGTGATCTACCGAAACCGCTAGTGCACGTCCTTCCAGAATTCCTTCTTCAGGTAATAGGCGACAACGAAAAAGATGCCGAGAAAAAGCAGCACGAATATGCCGGTCGTCATTCGCTTTTCCTTTGCGGGCTCGCCCATCCACGCCAGATAGTTGACCAAGTCGCCAACCATTGCATCGTACTGTGCGAGAGATACCGAGCCAGGTATGACCAGTTCGAAGCGATCGAAAACTTGCTGATCGTTCCCTTCATGGTCCTTTTCAACCCGGAAATGGGCAATCTGCTCGCCCTGCAGCGTTGCCAGGACATTGGGCATCCCAACCTTGTCGAATACCATATTATTCCAGCCAGTGGGACGGGAATCGTCACGATAAAAGCTGCGCAGGTAAGTGAAGAGCCAGTCTGGCCCACGTGAACGAGCGATAACGCTCAGATCAGGCGGGGCTGCACCAAACCAGGACTTCGCATCCTCCTTGCTCATCGCAATTGTCATGGTCTCGCCCACTTTTTCCCGCGTGAACAGGAGATTGTTCTTGATTTCTTCATCAGTCAGGCCAAGATCCTGCAACCGTGAGTAACGCATGTAGTTTGCACTGTGGCAATTCAAACAGTAATTCACAAACGTACGTGCGCCCCGCTGCAATGACGCCTGGTTGGCCAGGTCAATGGGTGCCTTGTCCAGTTTGATGTTCTCGCCTTCTGAAGCCAGCGCCAGCAAGGGAGCCAATGCCAGGGCAGCCAATAGTTTGATCATTGATTTCATCAGCCAGTCACCCTTTCCGGTTCGGGTTTGGTTCTATCAAGCTTGGTGTACCAGGGCATCAGCACGAAGAATGCAAAGTACACCACGCTCAAAATTCGCGCAAACCAGGTATACAGCGGGGAGGCAGGCTGAATCCCGAGCCAGCCCAAGCCAATGAATGCAAGCACAAACGCGGTCAGGAACCACTTGTATAGCGCTCCGCGATAGCGAATGGACTTGACGGTGCCACGATCCAGCCAGGGCAATGCAGCAAAGATCACCACAGCGGCGCCCATCAGGATAACCCCGGGGAACTGCGACCCAAACAAAGGAGGAACGGCACGCAGGATGGCGTAGAACGGGGTGAAGTACCAGACCGGAGCGATATGCGGCGGAGTCTTGAACGGGTCGGCCGGGATGAAGTTGTTGGCTTCCAGGAAATAGCCCCCTAGCGTGGGCGCAAAGAACACCACTGCAGAAAACACGATGAGAAACACGACGACACCAACAATATCCTTTACCGTGTAATAGGGATGGAAGGGAATGCCATCCAGTGGTATATGCGTAACCGGATCCTTGTGTTTTTTGATCTCGATTCCATCCGGATTGTTGGAGCCGACTTCATGCAAGGCTACGAGGTGCGCTACAACAAGGCCCAACAGAACCAGCGGCACTGCGATCACATGGAACGAGAAGAAGCGGTTGAGCGTGGCATCCGATACAACATAGTCGCCTCTTATCCACAGCGACAGGTCGTTGCCGACAAAGGGCACAGCAGAGAACAGGTTGACGATCACTTGGGCGCCCCAGTAGGACATTTGCCCCCAGGGAAGCAGATAACCCATGAAAGCTTCCGCCATCAGTGCCAGATAGATGACCACGCCAAACAGCCAGATCAGTTCGCGCGGTCGCCGATAGGAGCCATACATCAGGCCGCGGAACATGTGCAGGTAGACGACAATAAAAAATGCAGATGCGCCGGTCGAATGAATATAGCGAATCAGCCAGCCCCAGTCCACGTCACGCATGATGTACTCGACCGAGGCGAAAGCCATGTTGGCATCCGGCTTGTAATGCATGGCAAGAAAAATGCCCGTGACAATCTGTATGACCAGGACTAAGAGGGCCAGGGAGCCGAAGAAATACCAGAAATTGAAATTCTTCGGCGCGTAATATTCCGAGAGATGCGCTTTAAAGGTGGCCGTCAGCGGAAAACGATCATCCACCCAGGTCATAAGTTGTTGCATTCGAGACATGGATTAGGCTCCTTGGCTATCTTGACCGATCTGGATATGGGAATCATCCACATAACGGTGCGGGGGAACGACGAGGTTGACCGGTGCTGGTGAGCCGGCGAACACTCGGCCGGCCAGATCGAAGCGTGAGCCATGGCAAGGACAGAAAAAGCCTCCTGGCCAATCCGGCCCCAAATCGGCCGGAGCCACTTCAGGCCGGAAAGTGGGGGAGCAGCCAAGGTGCGTGCAAATACCCACGCACACGAAATACTCCGGCTTGATGGAACGGGTTGGATTCTTGCAATAAGGGGGCTGCTGCGGCTGTTCAGAGTTGGGATCGGACAGCCTGTCATCATGTTTGCCCAGCAAATCCAGCATCTCCTTGCTGCGATTAAGAACCCACACCGGCTTGCCACGCCATTCAACAGTTAAGAGCATGCCTTTCTCAATCTTGGAGAAATCCGTCTCCACGGGCGCGCCCGCAGCTTTCGCCCGGGCGCTGGGCAACATGCTTTCGATAAAAGGCACCGCGACGGCTGCGGCTGCGGCAATGCCGACCCCAGATGTTGCGGCAACCAGGATCTTTCGTCTCTTGTGATTGACTTCCTGCTGACTCATAAGCTGATCAACCTCTGTTTTGGCCAGGATGCGGATAAAAACCTCGTAATTTTAACCTTTTTAGCGCCCCGGATGAAATGCCTGCCGTATTGCCTCAAGTTAAAACGTTACCGAAGGGCTGATTCGTTGTCTCAAATTGGATAGTTACCGAAGCAGTTTGAAGATAGCCTTCAGTTTACGTTGAATTTCCTTCTGGATGAGGAAGGGATTGA
>JBAUMF010000033.1:0-31695 GCA_049578545.1 Thiobacillaceae bacterium | reverse complement strand
GATAGGATCCCACTAGCGATAGTCAAGTACAATATCGCATATTACATGGGAACATATCCGGCCGGAAAAAATGCCGAAACCGGCATGATCACTCACTGATCCCCGCGTTGACGCTTCAAACTTCGGGTTAAAGAAGACTTTGTGCAGCACTCCCACCTCGTGATGTTCGCGAAGAGCGTGGTGAAACAAATACGGCGAACCTGCTCTGGCAGCAGAAACGTGCTGCGAGAGCCTTTCGAACCAACGCTGTTTCGTCAGACCGACGTAGACAAGGGGCACATCTGTCTGAAACGCATGCATGTAGATACTGTGGCGCCCCTTGATGCCTTCATAGCCCTTGAAAATGGCGTTCAGCGGCAGTTCGATTTGTGCCCTTTGCCCAATCTGAGGGTGAGACTGAATAATCAACCACCCATTGAGGTTGATATGGTCGTCTGGTGTGCAGAATCTGACCGTGACTGGAGTTACTGTCGCGTTGACCTCGATCCAGAACGGAAGGGTTGCATAGATTTGCTGATCGTCCGGCAGGAATCGTCGCCCCTCTTCCGTGTCGAACATACGGTCTAAGTGTCTTGCAAGGACATATGGATCGAGTACCCATGGAGGGACGAGATCCGTGACGTTGTGGACATTGATGTGTTTGAATTTCATGTGGTGCAGGACGGACTAAAGGTGGCTAACGCTCAGGTTAAGCCGGCGCAGTCCATCGCTTTCCAGTCTGATCGGTCGCGTAACACATTATTGCCGTGAATGGCTTCTCTCCTGCCCGGAGGTAAACGCGGAACGTTCGTGACGACTTCGGTGCAAGCGGAGTAACAGATGACGCGGATGCACTTACAAGAATAGTGCCCCCTCCCTGACTTTCTGGAACTAGCGCTAAGCGTTCTTGCTTTTGCGAGCAGATGACCCCGACCGCCTCAAGATGAGCTAGAACACTGCCTGTATTACGCACGACAACTTCGTACACTTCGATGAGATTCACTTTGTTCCATGGTTCCTTGTCGGCAGCGTTATGAAGGCGAGCAATGTTTGCATCGTATTCCGGATGTCTGTGGCAGCTAACAATAAGGCGCACTTTTTCTTTTCTTGACCCATGCAAGAAGTTTGATGCGTTGACGAACAGTGCGCATGTGCCAACTATGGCTCCGTACAAGGCCAGCCAGTTAGCTGTGATCCATTCCCAAATGAAGCTCATTGAGGCCTCAACAAATGGGGTCAGAGACGATCAATTTCCGTCGAAAAGTGTTTTCGCTCACTCAACTCGACTTCTTGATCAACTGCAAAAACTCCTGCCGGGTGCGGTCGTTATCGCGGAAGGCGCCCAGCATCATCGAGGTGATGGTCCAGGAGTTCTGCTTCTGCACTCCGCGCATCATCATGCAGAAGTGCTGGGCTTCGATGACGACGCCGACGCCGGCGGCGTTGGTGGCGGTCTGAATGGCGTCGGCGATCTGGGTGGTGAGCTGTTCCTGGATCTGCAGACGGCGCGCATACATGTCGGAGATACGCGCGATTTTTGACAGGCCAATCACTTTTCCTTGCGGCAGGTAGGCTACGTGCACCTTGCCAACAATCGGCAGCAGGTGGTGTTCGCACATTGAATAAAGTTCTATGTCCTTGACGATGACCATTTCGTTGTTGTCCGAATCGAACACGGCATCGTTGAGCAGTTCGTCGAGCGATTGCGTATAGCCCTGCGTCAGGAACTTGAACGCGGCTGCAGCGCGGTCCGGAGTTTTGATTAATCCGTCACGCGTGACGTCTTCCCCGGTGCTCTGGATGAGCTGTTTATAGAGCTTGGCGGTATCCATTGCAGATTCCTTGTTCGTTCAACGATTGGGTTGACTTTGTCAGAGCGGGTACGCATCGTCAAGCCAACGGAAGTCAGTCCGGTAAGCAGGGTTTGTCAAACAACCCGAGGGAATTTGCGGTCATGGGTTTTATAGCTCGCCATGCCGATCACAAACCGATGCTTGCCGGAGAGAGTGCGCGGCATGGCGCCGAGATAATGTATTTCCATCTCCAACTCTGTATGCATGTCTGTTAAACTATGCGGTTATAGCGCGTTCTGCTGTTCCCTGTTCCTCGCCTAAGCTTTCAGACAAGACACGATGCAAGCTGATCGTTTCAACGTTGAAGATCGACGCGGTCAGGCACGATTTTCAAGGTTCCCCAGCACTGTGCAGCCCGCCATTGTGGAGTCACTCATCCGCGACTATTGGAGAGTAGGGAGTGAAGCCGCGGCCCTTTTCACCCTCTTCGAGGCCGAGCGATTCAATTAGCCATATAAGAGCGTAATCACATTCTTGTGATCGCGTTTGGCCAGGCGCTTCACCCTGGGTGGCTTTGCGGTAGGGCTCAATGCAGTCGTCGCATGGCCGCTCCCTGTGCAATGCAAATGATCAATCCCCATTTGCCAACAATCAGGGACTTGTGCAGAGCCTCTCTTGAAACTTCCAATCCAGGGAATAATCATATGACAGTCGTAGTGTTATTAAAGTGATCGATATCTTGTTGTGGGCATTTGTTAACGACAGCATCGTTCGTCACCCCCAATCGGGCATGCCTGCTCACGCAGGCCATGGGGGCGCAATCGCCACTTCCCTGCAATTAAAGAACCTGGAAAGAGAGTGGAAGCAAATCCTCGGAAAATATTGCGTTAATCAGCCTTTCCGAATGGATGAATTCGAGAATTACCGGCAGCAGTTCCGCGGCTGGTCAACGGAAATGCACCAGGAACTCCTGAACAATCTGCTTGCTGCCATCAAGCGCAATACAACCGCCTATATTGGCTATTCTGCGCCCAGCGAAGAAAAGCAATCATTTGGTCAAAGACACAAAGAGCTAATAGCAAAAATGCTTCATGACTGCTCGCTGGCAGCGTCCAGGTTCAGGGACGGAAAAATTGAGTTCATATTTGCTCCTCAAGAACAAAGCAATCCAATAGGGATTACAGAATGTCTCGCTCAGACGACCCCTTTGCCTCAAGAAGCGACAGGTAATCAGCCTGACAGCCCCAATGTCAGTGTCGCCCTTCAAGTGGCCGATTTACTTGCATACGAGTTTGTTCGCTGGAAGAATGCCCCCAAGCCAGATAACGCAAGATACCCTATACGATTTCTCGCAAGCGATGCTGTGCAGCCTTTTTACGTAACCCACGTTTGAGCCGCCAGGGTATCAACCGGGCCGGATAATCAGGGCTTATTCGGGTTGCAGGAAACGCGGAAACCCGTTGCGCACTAGTTTGAGTTCGTGCCTATCTTCCAGAAGTGTTCCATGAAGATATAGGAAAACGAAGCCGACCAGCCGATCATCAGCAAGCCGTTGAGCGCCTCGGTGCCGCACACGATGCGCAGCGGGCCAACGGGAATGATGTCGCCGAACCCGAGTGAGGTATAGGTTTCGGCCGAGAAATAGAAGAAGGTAGACAGCGTGTCGGCGAAATGTCCGCCAAAATTTCCCAGAGCATCCTTGTCACGCAGGTAGTAGTAGGCGAGGCCGTACAGGATTATCTCGGTGGTATGGGCGACAAACAAGCCAAGCATGCCGACCATAACACGCATTCGCCCTGACGTTCTCAGCCGGGGTAAGAGCGCCGACAACACTCGCATGTATTCATAATGAACCAGGGTTGTGGCGAGGACAAGCGCCGTGCAGATGACCAGAATGATTGCCATCAGGCAACAATCATGTAATCCATCCGCATCGACGCTCTCCTGATGGCGTCGTGTTAGACCTTGCCGGCCCCCACTTTCCGGTTACCGGGAAGGGTAATGGTCAGTATCCCATTTTGAACGCTTTGTTTCATCCCGCTGGCCTCAACAGATTCAGGCAAGGTCAGTGTTTCAGAAAAACTGCGCGTCCTCATGAATTGATCCGATCCCAGCCCCACCTTGCTGGTCCCCTTGGTGGAATCCTGGGCCGTAATGTTCAGCAATCGCCCATCCACTTGCAGATGAATATCTTCCGGCCTAAAGCCCGGCAACTTGATTTGAAGCTGATAGCCATTCTCCGTGCGATGCAATGCTGACGCTTCAGCAGAAGCTTCAGTCGGCACGGCAAAATTGAGTGGCGGCGACATCAAAACCGGCACCCACATGGCATTCAGCACATCGAATTGATGGTTCATTGCTGCCTGCATGCGACTTAAATCAGCAAAAGGGTTGATATAAAGGATATTCCCCGTTGCCGGAGAGGAAAGGGAGGCGGCAGCCTGGGTGTTGGTATGGACACCGCGCTCAGAAGTGCAGTCTTGCGCGAGGGCGCCCCCTGCAATGGCAGCGAGCGCGAAGGCGAGCAGGGAAGGTCTCAACAAAATGGATTTCATCACTCATCTCCTGGAAAACACCAGCGCATGAAACGGTTTCTACGCTGTGCTGAATGGAGAGAGGAACAAGGTGAAAGTTCCAGATTCTTCAGAGTGAAGTTCTTGTTAGGCGGGGCTGAACCCTATTCCCGTTGCCAACAATGGAGTCGAGACCAAAAATTGGATTCCCGCCGTCAAGGATTCTTTATTGAGCTCCCGCAGCCTTAGGCTCTGCAAAGCAAGTTGACCCCCGGGGAGACTTACGTTATCCATAATTGAATTGTGGCAAGCTGATGACGAAATCGATACGCGTCAAGGGTCAATGTTCGGACTGACGGGTTAAGCTTGCCCTCGCCTTCTCGCCGCGTTATTGAGTAATAGCCCTGGTGATCAGTGGAACAAGGGCCTGCGGTAGCCTGATCTTGCCTGACAGAGCAAAGTCGCGGGCGCTTTTCGACATCTTGTCCCATGTCTTGCCAATGATGCCGAGCCACTTTGCTTCGTCGTAATCGGACTTGCTGCCGGCAAAATCCAGCATGTAGTGCTCGATGAAAACGAGGTCAGCAATATCTTCCAGTAGCTGCGTTTCCGCATTGGTCTTGATGCCGCGCTTGCCGACAGCCTTCTTTACGCGTTCGATCATCGCTTCATCGTAGCCGGCTTCGTGCATCAGTTCACCAGCAGTGTCTGCATGAAACTTGTAGAGTCCGGTGCGCCATGCATGGTAGCCTTCCTTGGTCATCGGGTAATTGGCGCGCGGCACCGTCCAGCGCTTGATATGTTGAGCGCGCACCGCCAGCTGTGCCGCTTCTGAAGCGTCCGGCGCAAAGCGGTTAATCATTTCCGTCATGCGTTGAGCGTAGAGCAATTCCTTCGGCTGGCCCTGATCCTTGTTGGGATCTTCTGAATTGGCTGCATCGAATAGCGCGATGGCTTTATTAAAACGTGCCTGATTCTCGATCATCTATTTCAGCCTCTTAATCTTGTTAGTCCAACATATTGATATTATGCAATGCTTGGTCGCTTATTTCGACCAATGGCATTCTCTCCCGGTCCATACAATGCTTCAGCGATGAGGTAGAATAATTTGCGCTCTGCATTTCCCCCATGACTCCCATGTACCTGAGTTACTTTGGCCTTGCCGAAGCCCCGTTTTCCATCGCGCCGGCGCCGCGCTATCTCTACATGAGCCAGCGCCACCAGGATGCATTGGCACATCTGCTCTATGGAGTAAATGGCGAAGGGGGATTTGTATTGCTCACGGGCGAGGTGGGGACAGGCAAGACCACAGTATCCCGCTGTCTGCTCGAGCAGATTCCAGAGTCCTGCGACGTCGCTTACATCTTCAATCCCAAGCTCACGGTGGAAGAGCTGCTGTCGACGATCTGCGCTGAGTTCGGCATCATCTGTCCGCCCGGCAACAAGAGCATCAAGGTCTTCGTCGATTATATTAACGCGCACCTGCTGGACGCCCATGCCAAGGGCAGGCATTCAGTGCTGATTATTGACGAGGCACAGAACTTGTCCGCTGAGGTGCTGGAGCAGATGCGGCTGCTCACGAATCTGGAAACCAATGAGCGTAAGCTGTTGCAGATCATTCTGATCGGACAGCCTGAGCTGGCGGAGATGCTGGCGCGTCCGGAGCTGCGGCAACTTGCGCAGCGCATTGTAGCGCGCTATCACCTGGGAAATCTGGCAAAGTCCGAGGTTGTGGCCTATGTCCAGCATCGACTCGAGGTCGCGGGTACCCAGCGGCAGCTGTTTCCCCTCGCGATCATGGGCCGTCTGCACCGCCTGAGCGGCGGGATTCCGCGCATCATCAACGTACTGTGCGACCGGGCGTTGCTGGGTACCTACGCGCAAGGCAAGGAGCGGGTAGATCGAGCAACACTCGAGCAGGCGGCGCGTGAGGTTTTTCGCCAGCCGTCGGCACAAGGTCGTGGCATGCGGCGATTTCTTGCAACTGGCTTGATTGTGCTGGCCGGCGGGGCGCTGGCGTTCGTGGCCTTGCGCGAGCAGCCTGAGACCAAAGTAGCGGCAGTGCAGAAGACAGTTGCGAAGCCAGCTTTGCCCGCACAAGAAATGAGGGCCGCAGATCAAGCCAAAGATATCAAAGCCGAAGCGGCATTGCCGGATGTGCTGATATGGCCGGCTGATGAGTCAAGCTCGCGCAGCAAGGATTTGGCATATTCCGCACTCTTCAAGGCATGGGGCGCCGACTATCAGGGAGCAGACGCCTGCCTGCAGGCGGAAACCCTTGGCCTGCGTTGTCGAGCAGGCCGCGGCGGATTGGATGAACTGCGCAAGTCAAACCGGCCGGCCGTACTGAGTATGCATGATGGACAGGGCCACGAATTCTTTGCGACGCTCACTGCATTGGGCCCTAAGTCTGCCACCTTTGCCATCGCTACCAACACTTTAACGGTTGCCCTCAGCGCCTTGGCGTCACAATGGTCGGGATACTACAGTCTGCTATGGCGTGTGCCGCCAGTAACTCAAAGGGTAATCCGGGCGGGCGACCGCGGACCGGCTGTGGAATGGCTGAGCAGGCAACTCGCACAGGTGCAGGGCAGGGTAATGGAAGCAAAAGAAGATTGGGTCTTTGACGATACGTTGGTGAGTCAGGTTAAGCAGTTTCAGCTCTCCCAGGGGTTGATACCCGACGGCAGCGCTGGCTCCCAAACCCTGATCCGTTTGGTCAGTCTGGCGGATCAGGCGGCGCCGAAGCTGTTACGCGAGCAAGGAAAGACATAAGCATGTCGTACATCCTCGATGCACTCAGGAAATCCGATCAGCAGCGTCAACGCGGCTCGACGCCGACACTGCTGACCGTACAGGCAACGGCGACGGGCCCCAAACGGCCCAGGTATCTTCTGAACAGCGTGCTTGCGGCAGTCCTGATCTGCGCTGGCATTGTGGTCGGCTGGTTGCAACCCTGGCAGATGAAGCAACCCGCTCCTGCGGCTGTGCCCATCGCATCGATGGCAATCGCTCCGAACCCACACCTCGCTGCGCCACGGGTGCCTTCCGGGTCACCTGAAATGATCGGGAAGTTGGAACATGAGCCGCTGATACATGAATCAACCTCGGCAGCACAACCTGGCCATCTGTCGGTAAGCGCTGCGACGAAACAGGACATGCCGGCGCCCGACAACAACGAGTCAGCCCTCACTTCGTCTCGATCTGATGCTGCCGGCCAGGAAGCAACGGGTGTGCACTTGCCGGGCAGGACCGCGGCTACTGGGGCTGCCGCCGAGCAAGGGAAAAGAGTGATGGCTCTGAATGAATTGCCTCCATCTATCCGCCAGGAGATACCAAATGTCTCCATTTCGTTTCATGCTTATTCGAGCGACCCCAGGGAACGTCGCGTAATGATCAACGGCGAGATGACCGAGCAGGGCGCGTTAGTGGCACCCGGGCTCACTCTGGAGCAGATCACGCCTGATGGGGTGATCCTCGACTACATGGGATATCGTTTCCACCAGGGGGTTCGCTAAAGCGGGGAATATGCCTGCAGTTCAATTTGCAAACCCGCTTTCACGTTTGAGGTTCGCTACTTCCGGTGGCTAAAATCGACGTAGACCAGCAACCTATGTCATTACTGGTGGACCCCACGATTCCTTGTTCTGTCGAACCGTTTCGTGGGCATGGTGAGGCCGCAGTTACGCCACTTTTCGGGAAGTTGCCGTTGAAAACGGCAGAGCATTTCAACGTTTCGCACGGCCCCGCAAGGTACAGTCGGCTTTCAGTTTGAAACCTGGCCAGAGTGGGCTTCGAACACCTCACGGTGACGGACGCCATCGATGAACACGGCGATATCGAATTCGTCTTCCAGCTGGGCAAGATGACGTTCAAAAGCCTCGAGTTGGGCGATGGATTCATACACCTCCATCCACAGGCCGGGTTCGCCGCGTTTTTTCAACAAGCGTCCGGCGATGCCACTTCGGCAAGCGAGCCGGGCCTGTAGGGAACGGATGAGGTTTTCGGCTTCATTCCAGTCGCATTGTGCAACCCTGTAATAGACGTAGACGCTGATCAACCCGGAAAGTAATTCCATTTTTGATCACGCACTCGCTTGTTGCCGACGCTCTCCGCCATGCGGCTTACCGTTCGTAAGGCTCATGTCGGCCCGCGCCTCAACTGAATCTTCACCTTCCTCGCTGTACCCGATTTGTACAATCTTGTTCGTTCGCGTGTCCGCCTCGGGAAATCATCTTGATCAAGCAATGGAATAAGGCAAGGGTTTTATGGCGAGCACCGGGCCGTCCGCCGTTTTCCAGTGCAATGGCTGGCTGTTGTTGATGCTCTCGATCTGGGCCACGGCCAGCACATCGAAACCGCCTCCAGGCGCAGGTGCCACGTTGACCACCATGCCGGACGACTGGTCGCCCATGTCGGGCGTATAGAGGTTGTCGCCCGCCGCGGGAGCGCTATCACCATCGAGATGGGCCAGATACATGCGGCGTTTGAGCCTGCCCAGGTAATGGGTGCGTGCGACGATTTCCTGTCCGGGGTAGCAGCCTTTCTGGAAACTGACGCTGTTGATCACATCGAAGTTAACCATTTGCGGCACAAACTGGTCGACGGTGGCCGCCACGATCATGGGAATTCCGTAGTTGAGCCGCAGCCAGTCCCAGGTTGCGGCGCCCACCGGTCGAACGGTCGCTCTGAGCGAATCCCATGCAGCCTGAGCGATTTCCGGTGCAAGCGAGAGCACCAATTTATCAGCAGCAAGCCGGACAACCACAGCCTGCGCATTGTGTTCAACCTTCATTGCATCGCCGGGCATCAAGCCAGTGGCCAGTCGCACAGCACTTTCAGCTTTTGGGCCGGCAACGACCAGCCGCACGGTTTCGTCGGAGGCATCGCGAGCTTTAACCTTGGATCGAAGGATATACATGTTGAGCCGCTTGAGGACCGCATTCTTGATGTCCCCCGACATTTGCAGACAATAGTCCGGGCCGTGCCGCCATGTCAGGAAGTTCCCCAGCAGGCGACCCTTGGGCGAGCATAAGCCATTCAGCTGCGCGGTGTCGGGGTGCAGGCTGCGCACATCGTTGGTCAACTGGTTCTGCAGGAAGGTGGACGCATCGTCCCCGGCAAAGGCCAGCACACCCAGTTGCGACAGGTCCGCCATGACCGTACCCTGAGCCGCGGCTTCGCCTTCGGCGGCCGGATTTCCGAAATCGAGAACAGTGTCCTGTTCAATTCTTGCGTCCTGCTGGGTTAGAAACTGCTTCCAGATTTCAATCATGGTTTATGCTGCTGCAAAATTGGTAACAGCTGCCATTCTAAATGTTTCTGCCCCTGAAGATGTCCCTTCGGCCTTCCCGGATTTTGCTGTTGATCCTCACGCTGTTGCATGGATTGGCGGCTTGGGCGGTGACGTTGACTGTGCTGCCTGTTACTGTGAAAGTCGCACTTTTTGCCTTGCTTGTCTGCAGTATGGCCTGGCAGGGCTGGCTTTACCGAAGCTTTTATGCCGGGCAACGGATCAGGGCGGTTAGGGTGGATACGAAGAATTCGCTCTGGCTCGATGGTCTTAGCCAGGAGTCGCAACATGCCGAACTCAGGAATGCATGGCTGGGGCCCGGATTTGGGGTGGCGGCGATCAAGAGTAAAGGGCGGGTGCATCACCTGGTCTGGATGCCGGATAGCGCAGACAGGCAGGTATTGAGGCGCTGGCGCGTCTGGTTGCGCTGGAAGAATTCTTAAGAGAGTGACGCGTCGCAAATACCCGGACAGACCGTGCCGGGCCTTGGGTTAATAATGGTGTTCCGGGCCACTGGCAGCAAATCGGGGTAATCCCGGCTGAAATGCAGACCACGGCTTTCATGACGCAATTGGGCAGAACGCACAATCAGGTCGGCGGTCATCACCAGGTTACGCAATTCGATGAGATCGTGGCTGATGCGAAAATTGCGGTAGAACTCGTCGATTTCATCCTGCAGCAGTTTGATCCGGTGTGCGGCGCGCGCCAGGCGCTTGTTGGTTCGCACGATGCCGACATAGTCCCACATAAAGCGGCGCAGCTCGCCCCAGTTATGTGAAATGACGATTTCCTCGTCGGCATCGGTGACCCGCGACTCGTCCCATTCCGGCAGGCCAGACGCGGGCGTGGCGGGGCTGGAAAGAATGTCCTCTGCAGCGGATTTGCCGAATACGAGGCATTCCAGCAGCGAATTGGACGCCAGCCGATTGGCGCCGTGCAGGCCGGTAAATGCCACCTCGCCAATGGCATGCAGGTTGCACAAATCGGTTCGGCCAGAGCCGTCGGTTACCACGCCTCCGCAGGTGTAATGCGCGGCAGGAACCACCGGAATCGGCTCCTGCGTGATGTCGATGCCCAGTTCCTGGCAACGGCGGAAGATTGTGGGGAAATGTTCGACGATGAATTTGGCGGGTTTGTGGGAAATGTCCAGATAGACGCAGTCCAGGCCACGTTTCTTCATTTCGAAGTCAATTGCGCGGGCCACGATATCACGCGGGGCCAGCTCGGCACGCGGGTCATGATCCTGCATGAAGCGTTCACCGTTGGGTAGCTTAAGCAGCCCGCCTTCGCCACGCACTGCCTCAGTAATCAGGAACGATTTGGCTTCTGGATGATAGAGGCATGTGGGATGGAACTGGATGAATTCAAGGTTGCCGACGCGGCATCCTGCGCGCCAAGCCATGGCGATACCATCGCCGGATGCGGTGTCCGGATTGGAGGTGTAGAGATAAACCTTGCCTGCACCGCCTGTCGCCAGCACAGTATGTCCGGCAGCAAAGGACTCTACGTGGCCGCTTTCGTTATCAAAGCCATAGGCGCCGAAAACCCGGCCCTCCTCGCCACCGAAATGACGGCCGGTAATCAGATCAACGGCCGTGTGGTTCTCCAGAATCTTGATATTGTTACGGCAACGCAGCTTGTCAATGAGACAGCTCTCCACGGCGAAGCCGGTTGCATCCTTGGCATGAACGATGCGGCGCTGGCTATGACCGCCTTCACGGGTAAGGTGAAGCCCGAATGAGGTCGAAGCGTCACGGTCAAATTCGACACCTTGGGCGATCAACCAGTCGATCATGGCATGGCTGCTCTCCACCACACGTCGGGCGATGGCTTCGTCGCACAAGCCGGCCCCGGCGATGAGCGTATCGCGTATGTGTGCTTCAACGGAATCTTTCGGGTCCATGACAGCGGCAATGCCCCCCTGGGCCCAACTGCTGGCGCCATCCAGCAGGCTGCGCTTGGTCAGCAGTCCAACCTTTAGACGCGGCGCGAGATGCAATGCACAGGTTTGGGCGGCAAGGCCGCTTCCAATGATCAGGACGTCAAAGGTCTGCATGGTTGGTGCATCATAGCAGGGCAGAAGTCCGGGACGCAGCCGTAAAATCCTCTCAAGCGTGAACTTTTCAGAGACAATTGTGTCTGCTTTAGGAAAATTAGCCTGTTATATTAGGCGGGCAGATAACGAACTCAGGGGGGAAAGTTGGATCGCGAAATCGACCAGCAATTAGTTGAACGGGCGCAAAAAGGCGACAAACGGGCGTTCGAACTGCTGGTGATGAAGTATGAGCGAAAGCTTGGGCGCCTGTTGTCCAGAATGGTGCGGGATACAGCTGAGATCGATGACATTACTCAGGAGGCCTTCATCAAGGCCTACCGGGCGTTGCCGCAGTTTCGCGGCGATAGTGCTTTTTACACCTGGCTGTACCGGATCGCCGTCAATACGGCAAAGAATTACCTCATGGCCAAGGGGAAGCGCGAGATTTCCAAGTCCGATCTTATCGATGAAGATGGTGAAGTAATGGAGGATTTGCTGATGCCTCATGACATCGCCACACCGGATGCGGAACTTCAGACCAAGCAGATTGCCAAAGCAGTAAATGAAACGGTGGAAGAACTGCCGGAAGAATTGCGCACGGCCATTACATTGCGGGAAATTGAAGGCTTGAGTTACGAAGAAATTGCGCAAATGATGGATTGTCCCATTGGCACGGTGCGGTCCCGCATTTTTCGGGCGCGCGAAGCGATTGCGGAAAAAATTCGCCCTATGCTGGGTACAAGCAAAGACAAGAGGTGGTAATCATGAAAAATCTTGCGAATGGAATCAATCAGGCCACCCATTCCGAGGACAGTGAAGCGTTGCTGTCAGCCTGGATGGACGGTGAAGAACATGCAAGCGGCATTGATTGGCCCGATCGTTTGAAGAAAAATCCATCTGACCGCGAGCGCTGGGAAACCTGGCACCTGATTGGTGATGTCATGCGCGGCACATTGCCGTTTTCCGAGGACTTTGGAACACGTTTCTCTCGGCGTCTGGCTGCGGAGACAACAATTCTCGCGCCAAGGGCACGCTGGGTGACAGCGCGGGCCTTGGCTTCTGTTGCGGCGGGTGTCTTTGTCGTGGCGGGCGCTGTGGCAATCTGGTCACAAAATTCCCAAGTTGCGCCTCAGTCGCCGACCATGGCGCAGAATGGTAATGCACAGGGCCAACATGTGGCCACGGCGACTTCACCCGCGTTGGCCGCAGAAGTGCGGTGGGCGCCCTATCTTGCCGCGCACCAGGAATTTTCCCCGGTCACTGCGGCGTCTCCCTATCAGCGGGCGGTTCTGGTATCCGAGGTGGCGCCTTGAGAACAGGTGGTCTGGCAGGGCTGGCGTTTCTGGTATTTGTCCCTGGTTTTGCGAGCGCGTCCGACGCACTGGATATGTTAAATCGCGCAGCCAGGGCTGCACACACGCTTAACTATACTGGGCTATATGTTTATCAGCATGGAGAGCATGTCGAATTACTCAAGGTGATACAAAGGGTCGATGCGTCGGGTGAAAAGAACAAGGTTGAAGTAATCGATGGTCCCCATCGAATATTCCTCAGACTGAACGACGATGTGTATTGTCACTCGGCTGATGGGAAGACAGTGCGGCTTGAAAAAGGAACTGCGCGTCGCTTCTTTCCCGCAGTATTGCCCAGCGTGCCAGCCAGCCTGCTGGATCATTATACGGCGCAGATCGGGGAGGTAGAACGTGTAGCCGCGCGGGAGTGCCAGGATGTGCTGCTTGCGCCGAGGGATGATTACCGATTCACCCATACCATCTGTATCGACAGGCGGACAGGGCTGCCGCTCAAGACCCGGACCATTAATGATATGGGTTCCCCCATTTCCAGCTCTACGTTCACCGAAGTCAATATTGGTGACATCCCGGATATGCACTTGTTTGTTCCGCAATTGGCCGGGAAGCATATTGAAACCGCCGATTCTGCAGTCACGTCCGCGAACTGGGACGTTTCGCCTCCCCCCGGTTATGTTCAGGTGATGCAAAGTCACCGGCCACTGCGGGGAAAATCCCAGCCTGTGACCCAGATCGTTTTTTCCGACGGCATGGGTGCCATTTCCCTGTTTATTGAACCGATTCCTGAGGGGCAAAGCATGGAAGGACTTTCCACTGAAGGTTCGATTGGAATCTATGCCCATCATTTGGGTGATACGAAAGTTACAACTGTAGGCGAAGCACCGGCTGCTGCATTAATCGAAACGGGTAATTCAGTGCATTCGAAATGAATCTTCTCGAACAACATGCCGTCGTTACTCGGGTCGAAGATGGCTGCGCCTGGGTTGAGGCACGCGAACCGTCGGGCTGTGGAACCTGCGGAGGTAACGGGTGCTCCACGCGTCAACTCGCGGAACTGTTCCGTTCCGGGTCGCAGGGGTTCAGGGTGCGCGATCCACTGGGCGTGAAAGCAGGAGAAATGGTCTGGATTGGTTATCCTGCGGGTTCGATCTGGCACGGAGCCTTGGGCGCCTACGGCCTTCCGCTGTTATTGGTGCTGCTTGGTGGCTTGCTGGGCCAGCTGATGTATTCAGGCGACGCAGTCCCGGCAATGGGCGCAGCGCTGGGACTGTCGATTGGTCTGGCGATACTGTCAATTTCTGGGCGGAAGAGCACATCGCTTCCGTTCATCGTGCGCAGGGACGGTGAGCACGCTGTCACGATCTCTCCTTCACCGATTTCATTATTGAGGCCAAAATGATCAAGACATTTATTGTATCCTCCGCGTTTCTGTTTGCAAGCTTGGCACATGCGACACCGGGCTTGGTCATAGATGTGGCCGACCTGGTGGAAAAAGAAGGCCCGGCAGTGGTCAATATTTCCACCACTACGCTGATCCCGCACGGGCCGCGCGGCATGCCGTTCCCGATGCCGAATGAAGACGATATGTTCGACTTCTTCCGCAAGTTCTTACCGCCGGGCGACGCCAATCCGCGCAGGCCGATACCCAGGGAAATTCCCGCGCATAGTGCCGGGTCGGGATTCATCGTCAGCAGTGACGGCTATATCCTGACCAACGCGCATGTGGTCGATGGTGCCGACGAGGTTGAGGTGAAGCTCATAGACAAACGCAAGTTCACGGCCAAAGTTGTGGGAACCGATTCTCGCACCGACGTGGCGCTGATCAAGATCAAGGCGGACAGGCTGCCTGTAGTCACCATGGGAGATCCAATCAAGTTGAGGGTGGGTGAACCGGTTGTTGCGATTGGCTCTCCATTTGGCTTCGAAAATAGCGTGACCTCGGGCATCGTATCGGCCAAGGGCCGCTCGCTGCCGGATGAAAATTATGTGCCCTTTATCCAGACCGATGTGGCAATTAATCCAGGTAATTCGGGCGGGCCGCTGTTCAACATGAAGGGTGAAGTCGTCGGCATCAATTCCCAGATTTACAGTCGGAGCGGTGGTTACCAGGGGGTATCGTTTGCAATCCCGATCGATGTCGCAATGGATGTGGCCGAGCAGATCAAGACGGGCGGCAAGGTGTCGCGTGGCTGGCTGGGTGTGGCGATCCAGGAAGTGACCGCCGACCTGGCTGAATCCTTTGGACTTTCCCGTCCTGTGGGCGCGCTGGTTTCCGTAGTGCAGGACGAAAGCCCAGCGCAAAAGGCCGGCTTGCAGGTTTCCGATATCATTCTCCGTTTTGATGGCAAGCCAGTTGAAAATGCCGGCGATCTTCCCCGTCTGGTCGGTTCCACCAAACCTGGCTCCAGGGTACCGGTTCAGGTTTGGCGGAGGGGCGCGGTCAAGGAATTGACCGTCGCGCTAGGCTCCGTGCCTGATGACAAAGGCGCGACACCTTTATCAGTCGCGTCAGGCAGGGCGTCCAAGGGGGGACTGGTCCTGTCCGAGCTATCGTCCGAGCAGAAGAAGGCCCTGGATACCAGCAACGGCTTGCTGGTTGAAGAAGCATCAGGCGATGCCGTTCGCGCAGGAATCCGGGAAGGCGATGTCATACTTGCGGTCAACAATGCGACAGTCAAGACCGTGGACGAGTTCCGCAACCTGATCAGGACAGTGCCAAAAGGAAAAAGTGCGGCGATTTTGATACGCCGTGGCGACGGCACCATTTACATTCCGCTTAGAATCTCATCGGACGAATGAGCGCCAACCCGCCCGAGCTGACCCTTTACGGGCGGACGGGGTGCCATCTGTGCGAGGCCATGGAAGCCGAACTGGCGCCCCATTTGAAGCAGAATGGCCTGAGGCTCATGCAAATTGATATCTCCGGCCAACCCGGACTGGAAGACTGCTACGGGTTGGATATACCCGTTCTAACGCATGGGAAAGAGGAAATCTGCCGGCACTTTTTCGATTTGGAACGATTCCAAACTTGGCTTTCTGAGTTTGGCCCAATCCGTTAAAATTCACATGATTAAGGCTGCTATCCAGGGCACGGTAACGTGCCCTTTTTGCTGTTTGTGAAAAATATCCGCAATTTCTCCATCATCGCTCATATCGACCACGGCAAGTCGACGCTGGCAGACCGCATTATTCAGCTGTGCGGAGGGTTATCTGACCGCGAGATGGGGGCACAGGTGCTCGATTCCATGGATCTGGAAAAGGAACGGGGCATCACCATCAAGGCGCAGACTGCCGCACTTGAATACACGGCACGTGACGGGCAAATCTACAAGCTCAACCTGATCGACACGCCCGGGCATGTGGATTTCTCCTACGAGGTCAGCCGCAGTCTGTCGGCATGCGAGGGCGCGCTCCTGGTCGTGGATGCGTCCCAGGGTGTTGAAGCTCAAACCGTAGCCAATTGCTACACTGCCATCGATCTGGGCGTGGAAGTGATAGCGGTGCTGAACAAGATTGACCTGCCTGCGGCAGACCCTGAACGGGTGATTCAGGAAATTGAGGACATCATCGGCATCGAGGCCAGGGATGCCGTGCGCGCGTCTGCCAAGACCGGTGTTGGGGTGCAGGATATTCTTGAAACCGTGATAGCCAAGATTCCGCCGCCCAGGGGTGATCCTGACGCACCGCTCAAGGCGCTGATCATCGATTCCTGGTTTGACAATTATGTAGGTGTAGTGGTGCTGGTGAGGGTAGTGGACGGCGTACTCAAGCCCAAGGACAAGATTCGCCTGATGGCGACAGGGGCCACCTATCTTTGCGAGCAGGTTGGCGTGTTCTCGCCCAAGTCACGGAATTTGCCCAAGCTTTCGGCTGGTGAAGTCGGCTTTATCATTTCCGGCATCAAGGAGTTGAGAGCTGCCCCGGTTGGCGACACGGTGACCCTGGATACCCGGCCTGCCGACAAGGCATTGCCCGGATTCAAGAAGGTGAAGCCGCAGGTGTTTGCCGGATTGTACCCGGTTGAATCGCATGACTACGAAGGCCTGAGGGATGCGCTGGGCAAACTTCAGCTGAACGATGCTGCCCTGCAATTTGAGCCGGAAGTTTCTCAAGCGCTTGGTTTTGGCTTTCGCTGCGGATTTCTTGGTTTGCTGCACATGGACATCGTGCAGGAGCGACTGGAACGCGAGTTCGACCAGAATCTGATCACGACCGCACCTACCGTGGTCTATCAGGTTTTGATGCGCGATGGTACGGTGCTTGAAGTTGAAAACCCATCTAAACTGCCTGACCCTTCCAAGACCGAGGAAATCCGTGAGCCGATCATTACGGCGCACATGCTGATGCCGCAGGAATATGTGGGCTCGGTGATCCCGCTGTGCGAGCAGAAGCGCGGCGCACAGATCGATATGAAATACATGGGGCGGCAGGTAATGCTGACCTATGAAATGCCGATGAATGAAGTGGTGATGGATTTCTTCGATCGGCTCAAATCGGTATCACGAGGTTATGCCTCACTGGACTATGAGTTCAAGGAATTTCGTGCGGCCGATCTGGTAAAGCTGGACGTGCTGGTAAATGGCGATCGGGTCGATGCACTTTCACTGATTGTGCATCGTGCCAATGCCCAATATCGTGGTCGCGAACTGGTAAGTAAAATGCGCGAACTGATCCCTCGACAAATGTATGATGTGGCAGTGCAGGCTGCCATTGGAGCGCACATCGTCGCGCGGGAAAACGTGAAAGCCTTGCGTAAGAACGTGCTGGCAAAATGCTATGGTGGCGATATCACACGCAAGAAGAAGCTATTGGAAAAGCAGAAAGCAGGAAAAAAGCGCATGAAGCAGGTAGGCAATGTGGAAATTCCGCAGGAAGCATTCTTGGCCATACTCCAAGTTGGAGATAAATAGATGAATTTTGAACTGATCCTGTTTATTGCTCTGGTCGTTACCGGATTCATCTGGCTATCTGACCGCCTGCTGTTTGCTTCCAAACGAAGGATAGAAGACAAGGAACCGCTGCTGACGGAATATTCCCGCAGCTTCTTCCCTGTGATCCTGATCGTTTTCCTGCTTCGTTCGTTCCTGGTGGAGCCATTCCGTATTCCTTCCGGCTCGATGATACCCACGCTGCTGGTCGGCGACTTCATTCTGGTTAACAAGTTTACCTATGGGATTCGCCTGCCTGTAATCGATAAGAAGATCATCGCGCTCACTGATCCAAAGCGAGGAGATGTAATGGTGTTTCGCTATCCACAAGATCCGTCGCTCGACTATATCAAGCGAGTAATTGGTGTTCCGGGTGACAAGGTGGAATACCGGGACAAGAAACTGACCATTAATGGCCAGCCACTGGATTATGAAAAGGACGGAACCTATAGCTATGTCAAGGCGGGCTTGAATTACGTCACGGCAGATGTATATAAAGAGAAAATTGGCGACAGAACGCACACCGAGCTGGTTGAAACAGACGCACCATCCATCTTGCAAGGACAAATCGTACCGTTTCAGCACCAGGAAAATTGCACGTATGACGAGAGGGGTTTCGCCTGCCGCGTGCCTGAAGGCGAGTATTTCATGATGGGCGACAACAGGGATGCAAGCAACGACAGCCGCTACTGGGGCTTCGTGCCGGACAAGAACATCGTTGGCAAGGCCTTCTTCATCTGGCTTAATCTGGATGACCTGAAACGCATCGGTACCCGCATTCAATAACTGGAGGAGACTGAAACATGAAGAGGAAGCAGCAACACGGTGTATCGCTGATAGGCATGCTGTTTTGGGGAATCGTTATTGTTTTTGCGGCCATGTTGGCCATGAAGCTGCTGCCTGCCTATATTGAATATTTTACTATCAAGAAGGTACTGGCTGATATTGGCCGGGATCCGGAAATCAAGACCCTGAGCAACAGTGCCATCCGCGATAAGTTCAACAAACGGTCAGCGATTGATGACATTCACTCTGTCAAGCCGACTGATCTGGATATTTCCAAGGACGGCGGCAGGACAGTGGTCAGCGTGGATTATCCCTTCCAGACCAAACTGGTTGGGAACATCAGCTTGCTGGTGGATTTTCATGCCAGTTCCGAGAGTGGTGAGAGTCGTTCAACACAGCAAGGTGAGTAAGCAGGGCAGCGCGCTTCTTTTAAAGCAACTGGGCTATCGCTTCAACGAACCGGACCTGCTGCGGCAGGCCCTGACACATCGAAGCTACGGCGCCCAACACAACGAGCGCCTGGAATTTCTCGGTGATTCGGTTCTCAATTGCACGATTGCCCGCGCCTTGTTTGATCAGTTCCCTGAACTGCCTGAAGGGACCCTTTCACGATTGCGTGCCAACCTGGTCAAGCAAGACTCACTCGCCACCATTGCCCTTGGTCTTAAACTGGGCGACAACCTGCTGCTCGGGGAGGGCGAGCTCAAAAGCGGTGGATTTCGCAGGCCGTCCATTCTCGCTGATGGGCTTGAATCCATCTTCGGTGCCGTGTTCCTCGATGGTGGTTTTGACGCAGCGCGAAACGTGGTTTTGCATCTCTTTCGATCCAAACTAAGAGCCATTGACCCCAGGGCTTCCGGCAAGGATCCAAAAACACAGTTGCAGGAATGGTTGCAGGGCCACCGTTATCCGGTGCCGGACTACCAGCTTTCCGGAACCCGGGGTGAGGCGCATGACCAGGAATTTATCGTTACCTGTGTAATCCCGGCACTCGATGTGTTCACGGAGGGACATGGTAAAAGCCGTCGCGCCGCAGAGCAGGAGGCGGCGCGCCTGGCACTCGCCAAGGTGGAGAAGCAGTGAGCAATACTTTCCGAACAGGTTACATTGCCATCGTGGGCAGGCCCAATGTCGGCAAGTCCACATTGCTTAATCGCATGGTCGGCCAGAAGATCAGCATTACTTCGCGCAAGGCACAGACCACACGGCATCGTGTCATGGGTGTGCGGACTGAAGCGAACGCACAGTTTGTCTTTGTCGATACCCCGGGTTTCCAGACTCGTTATGGCGGGGTAATGAACACCGCCATGAACCGCAGCGTCAAGCAGGCGCTGGCGGATACGGATGCCGTTCTGATGGTGGTGGAAGCGGGTCGTCTGGGCAATGCTGATAGACAGGTGCTGGAATTGTTGCCCAAGGATCAGCCGGTGCTGCTGGTCGCCAATAAGTCCGATCAGATAAAAGATAACGCTGCGATGCTCGACTTTCTCAAGTCCGCCAGCGAAGCCTATCCGTTTTCAGAGATCGTTCCCGTTTCAGCCAAGCAGGGAACGGGCATCAATGAGCTGATCAAGACCCTGACCGGCTATCTTCCTCCAGGGCAGCCTCTCTTCGGCGAGGATGATTACACGGACCAGACCGAACGCGTACTGGCTGCCGAGCTGATACGCGAAAAACTGTTCCGCCTGTGTGGTGAAGAAATTCCATACGCGACCGCCGTCGCCATCGACAAGTTCGAGGAAGAGGGCCGGCTACGGCGGATTTTTGCCACCATTTTGGTCGACCGTGACAGTCAAAAGGCGATCGTGATTGGCAAGGGTGGAGAAAAGCTCAAGCAGATTTCCACCCAGGCCAGACAGGACATGGAAAAACTGTTCGACGCCAAAGTCTATCTTGAAGTCTGGGTGAAGGTGAAAGGTGGCTGGAGTGATGATATCCGGGTACTCAAGTCTCTCGGCATTGAATGACCGACCGCCGCGTTAACAACGAACCAGGTTTCATCCTTCACACCTGGCCGTTCAAGGAAACCAGCCTGGTGGCGGAAGCCTTCACCTTGCACCATGGCCGTGTTGCGCTGATCGCGCGCGGCGCGCGGCGTCCACGCTCCGCAAGCCGCGGTTTGATCCAGCCCTTCACGACACTGTCCCTGTCCTGGTACGGCAGGCACGAATTGCGCACCCTGCATGACGTGGAATGGCAGGGCGGTTTTGTTCCGCCACAGGGGGAAGCATTGATGTGCGGCTTTTATCTGAACGAATTATTGATGAAATTGCTTCCGCGCGACGACCCCCACGAGATCTTGTTCGATCACTACCACCACGCCCTTCAGCAACTGGGCGGAGGAGACATGCCATTGGAAGTTATCCTGCGGCGTTTCGAAGCCCGGCTTCTGGCGGAAATCGGTTACGCGGCCACCTTCAGCCATCAGGCCGAAACCGGACAACTGGTGGAAGCCGCAGAGCGTTATGTATTCCAGGCAGAACGTGGGCCCTATGCATATAGCGCAGATCGTGCAGGCGTTGCAGTATCAGGTCAGACCCTGCTGGATCTGGCCGGCGATCGCTTTGGCTCTGCGCAAACCTTGTCTGAAGCCAAACGGTTGATGCGTTATCTCATCGCCCACCATCTCGGGGGCAAGCCACTTTATACTCGCCAGTTGTTGGTAGAACTGAATCAGAATGGCACACCATGAGCATTTATCTTGGCGTCAACATCGATCATATCGCCACCTTGCGCCAGGTGCGAAAGACGCGTTATCCGAGTTTGGTTGAGGCCGCATTGACCGCGGAAACGGCGGGGGCTGATTCCATCACCCTGCACCTGCGTGAAGACCGGCGTCATATTCAGGATGCCGACGTGCATATCCTGCGCCAACTGCTGAAAACCAAGATGAATCTGGAGATGGCCGTTACCGATGAAATGATTGGCATCGCCGAACAAATCCAGCCACCGGACGTATGCCTGGTCCCGGAGAAGCGCGAGGAGCTGACCACCGAAGGCGGGCTCGATGCAGCCGGGCAGATGGAAAAGATCAAGGATGCCTGCACCCGGCTGGGCAAGGCCGGAGTTCACGTTTCCCTATTCATTGACGCCGATTTCGCTCAACTCGACGCTGCCATGCAAGCAGGTGCGCCGGCGGTGGAAATCCATACCGGCCATTTTGCCGATGCGACCGGCAATGAATTTGTGCGCGAGCTGGAACGCATCCGCAAGGCGGTCGCCTATGGGCAAAGTCTGGGACTGACCGTAAATGCCGGCCACGGGCTGACCTATCACAACGTCCATCATATTGCGTCGATACCGGGCATCCATGAACTCAACATCGGCCACGCAATCGTGGCGCAGGCCTTGTTTACAGGATGGCGACAGGCGGTGGCGGAGATGAAGCGCTTGATGATGGAGGCGGCAGGCTAACGACCATTGGCCGCGCTACCCCGGGCCGCTTTGGTCGGGCAACCCCGGACTAAAGGAGGCGGGGTGAGTGATGCGCTCTCCCTCGGGAGGAGCAGGACTCAGCGCGGTACCTGCTCCCCGTCCACATAAAACCACCGCCCATGTTCCCGCACAAACCGGCTGATCTCCTGCATGTGGAATGCACGCCCATTGATCTTGTACCGCACGACGAACTCCACCGTGGCATGGTCGTGATCCTGTTGCTGATGCGAGATCACCTTCAGGCCGATCCACTGGAATTGGGGTGGAGACTCCAGGTCGAGGATGGCGGGGCGGGAGGAAGGGTGCCAGGAGGCAAGCAGGTGATCCGTTTGCTTCATTACATAGGCGGTATAGCGGGATCGCATGAGCGCCTCGGCATCAGAAGCGTTGTTGCCGCCGTGGCATCGACCGCAACAGTCAGGGTAGATCAGACCGCTGCCGCAGGGACAGATCAACTGCCGTTCTTCTTTTGCCACCACCAGTAGAGCGCGACACCCAGGACGACGCCAATCACGATACCGATGGTGACAAGATGCATGTATTGTTTGACAAGCGCTTCGTTGCCACCTATGAAATAGCCGAATGTCGTCAGGACCGTCGACCACAGGCCGGCACCAAGGCAAGTATAGAAACTGAATCTTGCAAGCGGCATGCGGGCCAGGCCGGCAGGAAGGGAGATTAGGTGACGGATGCCGGGAATAAGACGTCCAGTGAAGGTGGAGACGGCCCCATGCTTGAGAAAGAAGGCGTCGGTCTTGTGCAGCAACGGTGGCCGAACGAAAAAGTATTTTCCCCAGCGTTCC
The DNA here is from genome assembly GCA_049578545.1 of Thiobacillaceae bacterium. Lineage (GTDB taxonomy): Bacteria > Pseudomonadota > Gammaproteobacteria > Burkholderiales > Thiobacillaceae > DASQBT01. The sequence goes on along the minus strand of JBAUMF010000033.1, from coordinate 8,820 downwards.
AGAAAAGGGCGGCCTACCCACAAGGCGAAAGAGTAATTAATAGAGGCTCCGGCCACGCCGCCCAGAGCAGAGGTAACGATAATGCCGAAGTAATTCATTTTCCCTTCGTAGGCCAGATAACCGGCCGGGATCAGGACGAGTTCAGATGGAATGGGTATAACCGTGGATTCCAGCGCCATCAGCACAAAGATGCCGACGTAGCCCCAGCCATGAACAGCCTGCAGAATCCAGTCGATGAATCCGTGTATCACTGCAATTCCGCTTGCGCTGCCTTACTGCCGAGCTGTATCAAACCTGCGCGCCGTCCGCCATCACGCCCTCTTTGCGCTTCTCTTCCTTGATGAAGTGCTCCCGCTTGACTCCAAGCATCAGCAGCAGGGGAGAGGCGACCAGTACAGAGGAATAGATGCCGAACAGGATGCCAATGGTCAGCGCCAAGGCAAAATTATGCAAGGCTTCACCGCCAAAGAACAACATGGACAGCACCATCATCTGGGTCATGGCATGAGTGATAATGGTCCGGCTCATGGTGGTGGTGATGGCGTGATCGATGATGTCGTGGATACTGGTCTGGCGCATCTTGCGGATGTTTTCGCGAATCCGGTCGAACACGACGACGGATTCATTGACGGAGTAGCCCAGAATTGCCAACACGCCTGCCAGCACGGTAAGGGTGAATTCCCACTGGAAGAAGGCGAACATACCCAGAATGATGACGACGTCGTGGATATTGGCGAGGATGGCGGCCAGGGCAAAACGCCATTCAAAGCGTATTGCCAGATACCCCATGATGCCTGCCGCTACAACCAGCAGCGCCAGCGCGCCGTTATCATAAAGTTCCTTGCCCACCTGCGGACCGACGAAGTCGACACGCTTCAAAGTTACGCCGGGATCAGCCGCTGCAAGGGCGGTCATGACCTGGTTGCTGGTTTGGGCCGCGCTTGAACTCTTGCTGACTGGGAGGCGGATCAGTACATCGCGCGCGGTGCCAAAGTTCTGCACTGCAACTTCCTTGAGGCCGGTAGCCGCCAGCGCAGAACGGATCTTGTCCAGATGGGCCGGTTGGATATAACTGATTTCCATCACGGTGCCCCCGGTGAAATCGACACCGAGATTGAGGCCTTTGTATGCCAGTGCCCAGACAGCAAAGAAGAACGTGGCGAGTGAAATGGCAGTCGTGATTCTTCCGTAACGCATGAACGGAATGACACGGTCCACATCGAAAAAGCGAATCATTGTCTGTGCCTCTTAAATGGAGAGCTTGGCAAGGCGAGCCTTGCGTCCGTACGTCAGGTTGACCATGGCACGCGAAACGGTCACCGCGCTGAACATGGAAGTGAGGATGCCCAGGCACAACACCACAGCGAAGCCGCGCACCGGGCCTGATCCGAGCCAGAACAGTGCGATACCGGCAATCAGCGTAGTGAGGTTGGAATCCAGGATGGTGCCAAAGGCGCGGTCATAGCCCGCATTGATCGCCGCCTGCGGAGTGGTGCCATTGCGCAGTTCTTCCCGGATGCGTTCGTTGATCAGGACGTTGGCATCAATCGCCATGCCCAACGTGAGCGCGATACCAGCCAGCCCGGGCAGGGTCAATGTTGCCTGTAACATCGACAGCAGGGCTACCAGGAAGAAACCATTGACTGCCAGCCCCATGGTCGAAAAGAGGCCGAATACGCGGTAATAGAACAGCATGAAAACCGCGACCATGGCAAAGCCCCAAAGATTGGAGTGGAAGCCTTTCCTGATGTTGTCTGCACCCATGCTCGGGCCGACGGTGCGTTCTTCCACGATCTGCATCGGCGCAGCCAATGCGCCGGCACGCAGCAAGAGCGCAACATCCGAGGCTTCCTGTGGCGAGACCATGCCGGTGATCTGCACGCGTCCGCCGCCAATTTCTTCACGGATCACGGGAGCGGTGACCACTTCGCCCAGGCCTTTTTCAAACAACAGGATTGCCATGCGCTTGCCGACATTGGCGCGGGTCACGTCCTTAAAGATGCGTGCGCCGGCGCCATCCAGATTGACATGCACTGCAGCCTGGCCGCTTTGGTTGTCGAACCCGGGAGAGGCATCGGTGATGGAGTCGCCGGTCAAGACCACATCCTTTTTCACCAGAATCGGAAGGCCATCACGGGTCTTGTAGAGTTCATCGCCATAGGGCACCTGGCCACGGGCGGCTGCGTTGATGTCGCCTTCCTCATCCACCATGCGGATTTCCAGTGTGGCTGTGCGGCCCAGTATTTCCTTGGCCTTGGCCGTGTCCTGTACGCCGGGCAACTGGACGACTACCCGGTTTGCCCCCTGTTGCTGGATGACGGGTTCGGCTACGCCCAGTTCATTCACCCGATTGCGCAGCGTTTGAATGTTCTGCTGCACGGCAAAGTCCTGAATGCGCTTCTGCGCGGCAGGCTTCAGGGTTGCATCCAGGCCAAACTGGTCGACTCCATCCCACGGGGTCAGCACCAGATCGGGAAAGGCGTTAGCCAGGATTCCCTGGGCCTGGTCGCGCACATCGCGCGTATTGAAGCTGACCTTGACGGCCTGACCTTCCTTGCTGACGCTGCTGTAGCGAATCTTTTCGCTGCGCAGGCTGGAGCGGATGTCGTTCTGTATGCGAACCGCACCCTTGTCCAGGGCCCCCTGCATATCAACTTCCAGCAGGAAATATACTCCGCCGCGCAGGTCGAGGCCAAGATACATCGGTAGTGCGTGCAGGAATGTCAGCCATTGGGGCGATGCAGATAGAAGGTTGAGGGCCACAGTGTATTGCTGACCGAGGGCATTTTGAATGGCGTCACGAGCCTTGAGCTGTTCATCCGGGGTGGCGAAACGCAACTTGATACTGTTGCCATCCATGAACACGCCATCATAAGGAATGTTGTCAGCTTTAAGTGCGGTTTCGGTGCGACTCAGCAGGCCCGTATCAACCTTTTCCGTGGTATTGACCGGGGAAATCTGAACAGCGGGTACTTCGCCAAAGAAGTTGGGCAGGGTGTAGATCAACGCGATCAGCATGATCACGCCAATCATTATGTATTTCCACAGGGGATAACGGTTCATGTCAGGTTATGCGTAATAGGTTTGGCGTGAGGCTTGGATAAATGGGTGATCGCATTTGCACTTCACCCGCGACCCTGTTCCTTACAAGCTCTTGATTGTCCCTTTGGGGAGGAGGGTGGTGACGGCGGATTTTTGCACATGGGTCACGACGCCATCGGCGATTTCGATCGAAACGTATTGCTCGCTCACCTTCACGACCTTTGCGACCTGGCCACTGGCGGTGATGACTTCATCGCCCTTTTGCAGACCCTCCAGCATTTTCTTCTGTTCCTTGGATCGTTTCATCTGGGGACGGATCAGCATGAAATAAAACAAGACAAAAATAACGACGAGCGGCAGCATGCTCATCAATGGATCGGATGAAGCCGAGCCGGCAGGGGCAGCAAAGGCCAGGGAAATCATGCTGTTCTCCAAATAAATTTGTCCAATTTTAGCATCCGCGGGCGCGCGCTTCATGAAAGCCAACCTTCCAGTCGGAAAACTGGCCTGTTTCAATGGCTTCACGCAGTTCTGCCATCAGGCGCTGATAGTAATGCAGGTTATGCAAGGTGGAGAGCCGGGCACCGAGAATTTCGCCGCAGCGAATAAGATGATGCACGTAAGCGCGAGAAAATTCGCGGCAGGCATAACAGGTGCAACCTTCTTCCAGCGGGTCTGTGTCACTCCGAAAGCGGGCGTTCCTGATGCGCAGATCGCCAAACCTGGAAAAAACGGTGCCATGACGGGCATTTCGGGTGGGCAAGACGCAATCGAACTGGTCAATGCCACTCGCTACCGCTTCCACAATATCCTCCGGCGTTCCCACTCCCATCAGGTAACGGGGTTTGTCGCTTGGCAGCTGAGGAGCCGTGTGGAGCAGGATGCGGCGCATGTCATCCTTTGGTTCGCCTACCGACAGCCCTCCAATAGCAAAGCCATCAAAGCCGACTTCATCGAGTGCTTTCAGCGACTGATCGCGCAAATCTTCGTACATGCCACCCTGCACAATGCCATAAAGCGCATTGCGGTTGCCTTCATGTGCTTTTTTCGAACGCTGGGCCCAGCGCAAGGACAATTGCATCGAATCTGCGGCCTGTTTGCGCTCCGCGGGATAAGGCGTGCATTCATCAAAAATCATCACAATGTCGCTGTTCAGCACGCGCTGGATACGCATTGATTCCTCTGGGGTGAGAAACATCTTGTCGCCGTTAATGGGTGATGCAAATCGCACTCCGTCTTCGGTGATCTTGCGCAAGGCGCCCAGGCTGAATACCTGGAATCCACCCGAATCGGTGAGAACGGGGCCGTTCCAGCCCATGAATCGATGCAGGCCGCCGAAGGTTTCGATCACTTCAAGCCCTGGACGGAGCCAGAGGTGAAACGTATTCCCCAGCAGAATTTGCGTGCCAATCTTTTTCAGTTCGCACGGCGACATGGCCTTGACCGTTCCATAGGTACCGACCGGCATGAAGGCCGGTGTTTCCACTGTACCGTGTGCCAGATGCAAACGGCCCCTGCGAGCTGCACCGTCAGTTGCAAGCAGTTCAAACCGCATGAGGCCAGTCTTCGTACGACCTTTCAATCAGCATCGCATCTCCATAACTGAAAAAACGGTAAGTGTGGGAAATTGCGTGCTGATAGGCCCGACGCATGTTTTCCATGCCGGCAAAGGCAGAAACCAGCATAAGCAAAGTGGATTTGGGCAAGTGGAAATTGGTCAGCAATCGGTCCGCCACCTGAAAACGATAGCCGGGAGCAATAAACAGATTGGTTTCACCCTCACCGGCTTCAATTTCACCAGAGCGGGCTGCGGACTCAAGCGCCCGCAGGGATGTGGTGCCAATGGCCATGATCCGTCCACCCTGTTTTCTTGCCTCGGCAATTGCCTTGACGGTGCCTTCGGGGATGGTATAGCGTTCAGCGTGCATGTGATGTTCAGCGATATTCTCCACCCGTACCGGGTGAAAGGTCCCGGCGCCAACATGCAGGGTCAGATGCACACGCCGGACCCCTATTTCGTCCAGTTGGGCCAGCATGGCCTCGTCAAAATGCAGGCCCGCAGTGGGCGCGGCAACGGCGCCTGGTTCGCGCGCATAAATGGTCTGGTAGCGTGCTTCGTCCGACTGCTCGGCAGGGCGATTGATGTACGGCGGCAGTGGCAAGCGGCCTGCACGCTCCAGCAAATCCAGCACGGATTCTGTCCCTGAAAAGCGCAGACGATACAAATCGTCCTGGCGCGATAGCACTTTGGCTTCGGTTCCACCCAAGATGACGATTGAATCCGGCTTGGGGCAATGGCTTGCACGAATAAATGCCAGCGCCTCATGGTCCCCCATCACCCGTTCTATCAGTGCCTCAACTTTTCCTCCGCCCGGCTTCTGGCCGAACAGCCGGGCCTTGATCACACGGGTATCGTTGAATACCAGTACGTCACCGGACTTGACCAGGTCAGATAGGTCCCGGAACTGCCGGTCTTCAAGCTTGCCGCTGGTTCCTTCCAGATGCAGCAGGCGACTTTCGCGCCGAGTGGCAGAGGGAAACTGGGCAATCAGGTCTTGCGGCAGGTCATAGTCGAAATCAGATAACTGCATGAGCCGATCAAAAAGTGAGCATTATAAGGGCCACTTGTACCCGTCTTGCCCTAGGAAGGACAGATAGGGGATAATCCGCGCCTTGTCGCCCAACCTTGCTGGGCGGCGGCAGACAAAACCAGAAACCAATCGGCTTTGTCATCCAGTTGTAGTGACCATCTCCAGCCGGGATGGCGGAATCGGTAGACGCAGCGGACTCAAAATCCGCCGGTGGTAACACTGTGGGGGTTCGAGTCCCCCTCCCGGCACCAAATTTGAAGATCAGCACCCCTCATATCACCTCAAAACAGGTGTAAATACGGGATATTAGGCAGAAACATTGTTTCACCCCGTCTCACGGCATAGCTTGACATACCATCAGTAGTGCTGGTATTTTTGATGGTATAAGACATACCAACAATGGAGATACCATCATGCCGCTGACCGACACCGCAATTCGCAATGCCAAGCCTGCCGAGAAGCCCTACAAGCTGGCAGACACAATGGGGCTGTACCTGCTGGTGAATGCCACGGGCAAATACTGGCGGATGAATTACCGATTCGGGGGCAAGCAGAAGACCCTCGCGCTGGGGGTTTACCCGACCATCACGCTGGCTGATGCGCGGCAACGCCGCGATGATGCCCGCAAGCTGCTGGCGAACGAGACCGACCCGTCGCTGGTCAAGGCCGTGAACAAGCAGGTAAGGCAGCAAGCCGCTGAGAATACCTTTGAAGCCGTCGCCCGTGAATGGTTTGCAAAGAAGCTGCCGGGGTGGGCACCCGCAACCGCGAAAAAAGTCATGCGCTATCTGGAAAATGACTTATTCCCGTGGTTGGGCAACCGGCCTATCAAGGACATCGGCGCTCCAGACCTGTTGGCGACCGTGCGCAGGGTGGAAAGCCGGGGGGCGCTGGAATTGGCCCACCGCATCAGGGAGTATTCCGGCCAGGTGTTCCGCTATGCGGTGGCAACGGGCCGCGCAGACCGCGACCCCAGCGGCGATCTGAAAGGGGCATTGCCACCCGTCAAAGCCAAACATCATGCAAGCGTCACCGAGCCCAAGCAGATCGGCGCATTGCTACGCGCCATTCACGACTTCAGCGGCACGTTCGTCACCAAGTGCGCCTTGCAACTCGCCCCGCTGGTGTTTGTGCGCCCCGGTGAACTGCGTCACGCGGAATGGTCAGAGATAGACCTGGACGCTGCAGAATGGCAAATCCCCGCCGTCAAGATGAAGATGGGCGACAAGCATATCGTGCCGCTATCCCGTCAGGCGGCGGAGATATTGCGAGCCATTCACCCGCTGACGGGCAGCGGGCGCTATGTGTTCCCCGGCGTGAGAACTGCCAACCGGCCCATGAGCGAGAACACGGTGAACGCAGCCTTGCGGCGCATGGGATTTGAAAAACACGAAATGACCGGCCACGGGTTTAGAAGCATGGCAAGCACCCTGCTGCACGAGCAAGGCTGGCCGCATGACGCCATTGAGCGCCAACTAGCCCACGCCGAGCGCAACGCGGTGAGCGCAGCCTATAATTACGCCGAGCACTTGCCCAAACGCAGAGAAATGATGCAAGCGTGGGCGGACTATCTGGACGGGCTGGCCGCCGGTGGAAAGATAGTGAACTTCAGAAAGGCGTAAATGGCTTTGCTCATCCGCGCCATCGAAGGCGCGGACCTGCTCCGTCGGCAAGTGTGGGGGAGTGTTCGAACGGGTCTTCTGCTAAGCAGACAAATAATTATGAATGGAGGGGGAGAATGAAGATCGCAAGTATCGCTGGTGTCCTAGCCGTTTCGGGGCTGTTATTTTGGTTACTGGCACCCGCCAACGTAAGAGACCGGGCGATTGGCCTCTTAACCTTTGCCAGCAGTGAGCGTCAGTGCTTCAATTATCATAAGAAAGACTTCAATGACCCAGACTCGGCCTACGTGGATAGTAGCTATGTTTCGACGCGGAAGATTGAAAATGAACGTGTTCTCCTAAGAGTGAAGGTCAAGGCTAAAAACCTCATGGGTGGATATGTCACAGAATACGTTGAGTGCGCCTTGGTTAGGGGAAATGTTGATGAGAGCGCCACAGAAATGGCGCGACTCGAAGAAAAATACCCCGGTGCGGCTGAGGGTGCGGCACCCGCACCCGGACCCGCTCCTACCGACCCTTGAAATTCAGATGATCTTATGACTTACCATCGGGTTACGCGACGGCAGGCCGTCGAGTGGTTCCACAGAATGTCAGGCTAACGTACCTCAATTGCTGCTGAGGCTAACCGCACGTAAGGAACAGTTCATTGGACAAATTTGCGCTGGAGCGAGCGTTCGCATACGAGCACTTGGGTCGCTGGATAGACAGGTTTAGGGCTGACTACCTGACAAATCCTGAAGTGGCGGACCTGATGCTCGGGACGGCCCTCGTTGTTACTAAGGACGGTGAAGCGCGATTCGCAACGGCTAAAGAGTTAGCGGCGGCAAACGTGCTGTATCAGATAGGCTGCATCGAAGCTATGATAGAGACCGGGGAAGCAAAGATACTGGTGGACGGCGCTCCGATGCTGACGCTGCTCCATGATGAACTGGACCAGCATTTGACAACGCTGGCAGGGTTGACGGGTAACGAACAGTTCGCCCGTAGATCGACAACGTATTCATCGGAGGGCACTGAATCTGGCTCGGTGCCTGCGCGACGTGAGCAGCAGATTGAAATCATCCTGGCCGTGATCGCCGCGCTGGAATTTGACCCGATGGAAATTCCAGATGGGGGTAAGGCGACAATAAGGAAAGCCTGCCTGACCCGTCCGAGAATCTTTACCTCTGATGCGTTTGACCACGCATGGAAATTTGGGCTGAAGGCAGAGCACTTTCGGTTAGCCAACTCCGAGAAATATTCATCTAAACCGTAAGGGGGTGGGCAGTGCAATTGCCCACCTGCCCACGTTGACTGCCCACTCACGCTCGGGAATAAAGTGCGAAGCTTCTTCACAAAGGAGCTTCAGATGTCAGACAGTGCCGCAACCAGCATCATACCAGATGCGCTCAAGAACTTTGACCATTTGCCGGACAGTCGAATTGCCTCAAGATAAAAGTTACCGAACATAGTCGTGCAGGGGAATCGTTGCCTCAAGTTAAAGGTTACCGAAATACCAAAGGTAATCTGCCATGGGCAAACAAGAGCGGCGCGCTTATCTGGAAGCGATATGGACACGCTACCGG
>JBAUMF010000032.1:0-37747 GCA_049578545.1 Thiobacillaceae bacterium | reverse complement strand
TTCGTTCTGCAGCATTGATCGTCTGCATTCGGATCAGGAAGCCGTCGGCGCCTGCCGGAATGATGCGAAATCCGGAGTTGCCGTTATGGTCGCGCGCCGCGTTTTCAAACTGTCGGCCAAGCCGGGTCTCCTCGGGATGAGCGAGCGCCGTGGAGGCGATTCTTGGAAAATTGGCGCCAGGGGGAAGCGACGAGCATCCGCTGAGGACCGTGACGACCAGCATGACGGACCAAATGCAGAACCGGCCTATCATCAACACACTCCAGCAAGGTTGCGCATTATTCAAGCCTTCATTGGTTAGCGACGCCACTTCGGACCCCATTTAGAGCCGGATTGTGAAAGAGCGCCTATGAGATTGCCTTATGAAGGCTACAGGTAGTTATTGCCAAGTTCTGTGCGATAACGAACAGAGCCAAGAATGCCTGGGCCGCAGTGCGCTTCCTGCGGAGTCCGGTTTGAGGCACTGACCCCGGCAAGGTCGCCGTCACCGACAGCCCGGCGGTGATCGAGCATGGTCGTACGTACGCCACCGTACAGATAGCACCTGAATTTGAGACTAATCTTGTGCCTGGAATCGGAGTTTCCATGAATCCAGTCCGGCGGGTCGCCAAAACATCCCCTCCGCAGCCTGTCGCTGCGTGGGGTGCGCGTGCGGCGAAAGAAAGGACCGGCAGCGGCCAGGGATGCTCGATTGGCAATTTTGCCAGGCCGGTTCCGAACAGAAGGAGTCTGATATGAACTGGGATATCGTTAAAGGCAACTGGAAGCAGTTCAGGGGCAAGGTGAGAGCACAGTGGGGCAAGCTCACCGACGATCACCTTGACGTGATTGCCGGCAAGCGGGACGAGCTGGCGGGCAAGATTCAGGAGACCTACGGCGTCACGAAGGACGAAGCCGAGCAGCAGATCAAGCGCTTCGAAGAGGTCAACAAGGACGACGGTCCAAAGAATTCCTCCTGATGCGGCCACGCGGTGCACTGCCTGGGTGCGCAGCACCTGGGTCGCCAAGACAGGCGCGCCTATCTTGTTTGAAAGGATCCCCCACTAATGACCAACTATAGACGCTACATCCCGCCGCTTGTGCCGACTGAGAGGGCTGCGGCCTCTTCCGTTTTCCCCTCGCCTATGCTTGAGCATCTTCGCAACAAGCAAAGAGGGCGATGGAAGGCAGAACTGGGCGACTGGGAGAATGAAGGTGGAAGCGTGGCAGTAACCGACGTCGCTGCCACTTTGGTCGCGACAGCTGTAGATGATGACACTGTGCCGAAGCCGCGTCCGATCGATAAGGAAGCCGCGGCCCGTGTAATCGATGGGGCAACGTCCTCATGAGGCAGTCGAGGCCATGAACGCGCATTATGCAAATGACAGTGACCGGCCCGAGGACGCTGGTTATGCCTCTCACGGGCACGCATGTCCCCGTTGCAACGGCTCTGTATATCGAGTTCCGCGCCGGTTCGTGGATTTGCTCTTGAGCAGATTCATGCCGGTCCGCCGCTACCGCTGCGATTCTATGGGCTGCGACTGGGAAGGGAATCTGCGCATGAAGCGATATTCCCTGCTTATCCGGGGGCCGCTGTAAGTCTGCCATGTAAGAATCTACTAAGCGGCAATGCCTTTCACTGGTGCAAAGTCAGGCATTCTTCGCCAGGAACCAATCAATCATCAGGAGGATAGCAATGTCCAGTGTCGGTTATCACGAGTCTATAGAGGAACTGTCCACAGAAACGCTCGACATGCACCGAGCCATTGTTTCACTGATGGAGGAGCGGGAAGCCATTGATTGGTACAACCAGCGTGCCAATGCCTGCAAAGACAGGGAACTCACGGCCATCCTTGAGCACAGTCGGGACGAGGAGAAAGAGCACGCATCCATGTTGCTGGAGTGGATTCGGCGCAAGGACCCGAAGTTCTCCGGGCAGCTCAAGGACTACTTGTTCACGGATAAGCCAATAACGAATGAATGAGAATGGCTGACCATTCGTTGCAATGGCCTGCCTCCAGGTTCGCTGCATTCAATCGATGCCCCCACGAACGCCCATTCCATGAATGATGCTCCGACCCACGTACTTCTTGTCGAGGACGATCCCGCCAATGCCAGACTGATCCAGGAGGCGCTCGCGGCAACGGAAAACCGCTCGTTTCACGTCGAATGGGTGACGCGACTCGCTGATGCGCTCGCACGGCTGGAGAAGGAAGGTATCGAGGTGGTCCTGCTTGACCTTTCGCTGCCCGACGTCCAGGGCATCGAGGTGTTCGAAAAGGTGTTCCTGGCTAAGCCGAACGCCCTGATCCTGGTCCTGTGCACGGCGAGCGATGAAGCAACCGCGCGCCAGGCGGTGCAGCGCGGGGCGCATGACTATCTCGTCAAAGGCCATGTCGATGCCCACTGGTTGCCGCGTGCCCTGCGTTACCTCATGGAGCGCAAGGCGACCCAGGACGCCCTGCGCAACAGTGAGGCGCGCTTCCGCGCGATGAGCGATGCTTCTCCACTGGGTATCTTTGTTTCCGATGAACAAGGTGGCTGCGTCTACACCAACGCGGCGTATCACGAGATATCAGGGCTGACCTTCGAACAAACGCTTGGCACAAACTGGAGCAGGGCGATCCACTCTGAAGATCGCCAACGTGTGCTTGCCGAGTGGCACGCTGCGGCGCGCGGCCAGGAGCCATTCCAGACCGAGTTCCGCTTTCTGCGGGAAGATGGCAGCGTCGTGTGGACGCGCGTGAACGGCGCCGCCATGCGCGATGGGATGGAACCACACGCATACGTACAGACAGTTGAGGACATCACGGCGCGCAAATCGACGGAGTTTGGTTTGCGCGCGGCGGAAGAGGCCTTGTTCGAGGAGAAGGAGCGCGCCCAGGTCACGCTCAACTCCATCGGTGACGCGGTGCTGACCACCGACCTCCTGGGGACAGTGACCTATCTGAATCTGGTGGCGGAGGCGCTGACCGGCTGGTCGCGTGAGGAGGCGTTGGGCCGGCCGCTTTCAGAGGTGTTCAGAATCATCGACGCTACGACACGCCAGGCTGCTGCAAATCCGGCACAGCGCGCCATCGAGGCGGACCAAACCGTTGGGTTGGCCGCGGATTGCGTGCTGCTCCGCCGCGACGGGTTTGAGTTCGCGATCGAGGATTCCGCGGCTCCCATCCACAACCGGGATGGCCGGGCTACCGGCGCGGTGATTGTCTTCCACGATGTCAGCGAATCGCGGGCCATGATGCTGAATATGGCTCATCTGGCCCAGCACGACTTTCTCACTGGTTTGCCCAACCGGGTGTTGCTGACAGAACGACTCTCCCAGGCGATCGGGCTGGCCAACCGGCATGGCAAGCAGGTCGCGCTGCTGTTCCTGGATCTGGACTACTTTAAACACATCAACGACTCGCTCGGGCATGCGATTGGCGACCAGCTGCTTCAGTCGGTTGCGGATCGCTTGACGACGTGTGTCCGCGCCACCGACACGGTATGCCGCCAGGGCGGCGACGAGTTCGTGATCCTGCTGGCCGAAATTGAGCACCCGCAAGATGCGGCCCACGTTGCCGAAAAGTTGATCGCCGCTCTGGCCGCGCCGCAACTCGTTGGCGGCCACGAGCTTCATGTCACCCTGAGCATCGGCATCAGCATCTATCCGGATGACGGCCAGCCCGTGGACACCCTGATGCAGAACGCGGACACCGCGATGTATCACGCCAAGGCGAGCGGGCGCAACAATTACCAGTTCTTCAGGGCTGAAATGAACGCCCGGGCGGTTCAGCGCATGTTCGTTGAAAGTGGCCTGCGCCGCGCCCTGAAGCAGGGTGAGTTTTTGCTCCATTACCAACCACAGATCGATCTTGCTTCAGGCGCGATGACTGGTACCGAAGCACTAATACGCTGGTTGGATCCGGACCTCGGACTCGTCTACCCCGACCAGTTTGTCCCGATCGCGGAAGAGTGTGGTCTCATTGTGCCGGTTGGCCGCTGGGTACTGCGCGAAGCCTGCAGGCAGGTGCAGGCCTGGCTGGATATGGGCCTGCGCGCCGTGCCCGTATCGGTCAACATTTCCGCAGTGGAGTTCAGACACAAAGGCTTTCTCGAAGGCGTTGCCCTGATCCTGCAGGAGACGGGCCTGGCACCACGCTATCTTGAACTGGAGCTGACCGAAAGCATCCTGATGGACGACGCCGAGTCCTCGGCTTCGGTGCTCGAAGCACTTAAGGCCATGGGGGTGCAGATTGCCATCGATGACTTTGGTACGGGCTATTCGAGCCTGAGTTATCTGAAGCGTTTCTCGTTCGACACCCTGAAGATCGATCAATCCTTCGTGCGCGACATCGCCGCCCATGCGGATGCCACAACAATCGTCAGCGCGGTGATCGGCATGGGGAGAAACCTCAAGCAGCGGGTCATTGCCGAGGGGGTCGAAACGCATGAGCAGTTTGCGTTCCTGCAGACGCAGCTATGTGACGAGGGTCAAGGCTTCCATTTCAGTCACCCCCTGTCCGCCGCGGATTTCGGGCTGCTGCTTGAGACTGAAAAATGCTAGTGCCGTCCCCCAAAGACGGAACCTACCGGGCGCGGAAATCGTCAAATGACCCAACGGGACGTTAGATCATTTGCCTGGTATATAACGATGTGCTCATGCGATGGAACAGCGTTCAAAGTATGCGCAGACAGTGAGCCACAGAGCAAGCACCAGGTTGAAGCCCTTTTTGTCAGTCCGGGTTTTTGAGCGCTGCGGTGCGCATGGACGCCGCGATCATCCGCTTGTCCACGGTCTATCGGCTTGCGGCAGACGACTGGAGCGCCGAGCAGATTGGCCCATGGCTGACGAAGGGAAACATGTGATTGCTTTCATTTGCGATGAGCGGTCGGCGAAGCCGGGATCGCCTCCCTCGAAGAAGGAGATTGAAGATGCAGATCGGCATGATTGGTCTGGGACGGATGGGCAGCAACATGGTGCGGCGGCTGATGCACAACGGGCACCGATGCGTTGTGTACGACCGCCATACCGGAGCCGTGGAGGCACTCCAAAGCGAAGGCGCAAGCGGCACGCTCTCGCTCGAGGAATTCTTCGTTCGCATGGACAAGCCACGCGCCGTCTGGTTGATGGTACCTGCAATGGTAGTGGATGAAGTGCTGGCGCAGCTCGTGCCGCTGCTTGAAGCCGGCGACATCGTCATTGACGGTGGCAACTCCTATTACCGCGATGATATTCGGCGCGCGGCCGCATTGCAGCGCAATGGGGTGCATTATGTCGATGTGGGGACCAGCGGCGGCGTCGCGGGGCTGGAGCGCGGCTATTGTCTGATGATTGGTGGCGAGAGGGATATCGTCGAGCAGCTTGATCCGGTCTTTGCCACGCTCGCCCCCGGTGTCGGCACTGCACCACGCACGCCCGGCCGAAACAAGCCCGGAGCGACTGCCGAACAGGGCTACTTGCACTGCGGCCCGCACGGGGCAGGGCACTTCGTCAAGATGGTCCACAACGGCATCGAATATGGTCTGATGGCAGCTTATGCTGAGGGCCTGAACATCCTGCGAAACGCCAATGCCGGTAAGCGTTCGCGCGATAGCGATGCCGAGACCGCGCCGATGCGCAACCCGGAGTATTACCAGTATGAGCTGGACTTGCCCGAAATCACGGAGGTCTGGCGGCGCGGCAGTGTGGTGGCGTCATGGCTGCTCGATCTGACGGCCGCGGCGCTGGCTGAGGATGCTGAGCTCACCGGGTTCTCGGGACGCGTGTCAGATTCAGGCGAGGGACGCTGGACGGCACTGGCGGCCATCGACGAGGGCGTGCCCACACCGGTAATCAGCGCGGCGCTATTTGAGCGTTTTGCGTCGCGCGGCGATGCCGACTATGCCAATCGTCTTCTGTCCGCAATGAGAAAGCAGTTTGGTGGGCATGATGAGAAGAAAGAGGGGCGCAGAGATGGTCAATAGTCATAGCCGCACGACAGCGGCTGACGCGCTGGTGATCTTCGGCGCAACCGGCGATCTGGCGCACAAAATGATCTTTCCGGCGCTCTACGCGATGTCCAAACGGGGTGGGCTTAATGTGCCGGTAGTGGGCGTCGCCGCCTCGAAATGGAGCCAGGCGCAACTGCGCAAATGGGCGACGGACAGCATCAGGCAGGCGGGCAGGATTGATGACCGGAATGCTCTCGACCACCTGCTTTCGCTGCTCCAGTATGTGGGCGGGGATTACAACGATCCGGATACGTTCAAGGCGCTCAAGCGGACGCTGGGCGATGCCCGGCGCCCGGCGCACTACCTTGCCATCCCGCCGGCACTGTTCGCCACGGTGATCAAAGGACTGGGGGCCGCGGGCCTGGCCGATCAGGCGCGGGTCATTGTCGAAAAGCCGTTTGGACGCGACCTTTCCTCCGCCCGCAAGCTCAACCGCGTTGCACTGTCAGTGTTTGAGGAAGATTCGATCTTCCGCATCGATCACTATCTCGGGAAGGAGGCGATCATGAATATCCTCTATTTCCGTTTTGCCAACTCGTTCCTCGAACCGATCTGGAACCGCAACTGCGTGGCCAGCGTGCAGATCACGCTGGCCGAGGATTTTGGCGTCAAAGGTCGCGGTGCGTTTTACGAAAGTGCGGGTTGCCTGCGTGATGTCATCCAGAACCACCTGTTCCAGGTAGTGGCCCTCCTGGCCATGGAACCGCCGGCCTATCAAGGCTATGGTGCGGTCCACAGCGAGAAAGCGAAAGTATTTCAGGCGATGCGTCCGCTGCAGCCGGACGACATGGTGCGCGGCCAGTACGCCGGCTACCGCAAGGAACCGGGCGTGGCCAAGGACTCTGACGTAGAGACGTTCTGCGCGCTGCGGCTATATATCGATTCGTGGCGCTGGGAAGGCGTGCCGTGGTACCTGCGCTCCGGAAAATGCCTGGCTGCAACAGCGGCTGAGGTCCTGGTGGAGCTGAAACCGCCACCGCAAAAGCTGTTTGACGATTCCGTGCCGGTCGCCGGGCGGGCCAATTATCTGCGCTTCAGGCTCTCCCCCAATTCTGCCGTCGCCCTCGCTGCCCGCGTCAAGCGCGCAGGCAAGGAGTTTATTGGCGACCAGCGCGAGCTCTTCCTGCTGGATGAACAATCGGGAGAGGAAACACCCTACGAGCGGCTTCTGGGTGACGCCATGGCCGGCAACGGCGCGCTCTTCACCCGTGAAGACGCAGTTGAGGCCGCCTGGGCAGTGGTTGATCCAGTCCTGGCCACTCACCACGAGGCTTACCCGTACAAGCCCGGAAGCTGGGGGCCGAAACAGGCTGACGCGCTCATCGCAGCAGACGGAAAGTGGCACAACCCGATACTGCTGAAGGCGGCAAAATGACAACGGCGAACGAGGTGG
The DNA here is from genome assembly GCA_049578545.1 of Thiobacillaceae bacterium. Classification (GTDB taxonomy): domain Bacteria; phylum Pseudomonadota; class Gammaproteobacteria; order Burkholderiales; family Thiobacillaceae; genus DASQBT01. The sequence continues at coordinate 30,399 of JBAUMF010000032.1, read as the reverse complement.
TATTCCTGCTGGATGTGGACAACACCCTGCTCGATAACGATCGCATCATCGCCGACCTGAATGGCCATCTTGCGCATGAGTTTGGCGCCGAGAGCAGGGATCGATACTGGAAAATCTTCGAAGCGCTGCGTCTTGAACTCGGCTACGCGGATTATCTGGGCGCCTTGCAACGCTACCGCCTTGGCGCCATGAGTGATCCGCGATTGCTGATGATGTCTTCATTTCTGGTGGACTATCCGTTTGCAGAGCGCTTGTACCCCGGCGCGCTGGACGTCATCGCACATCTCCGCCGTTGGGGCCCGACAGTGATTCTGTCGGATGGTGATGTGGTGTTCCAGCCGCGCAAGGTACAGCGCTCGGGACTGTGGGACGCGGTCGAGGGCCGGGTGCTGATTTACCTGCACAAGGAGCAGATGCTCGATGAAGTCGAGCGAAGATACAAGGCTCGCCGTTACATCATGGTGGACGACAAGCTGCGCATTCTCGCGGCGATGCAAAAGATCTGGCGAGATCGTCTGACCACCGTCTTTCCCCGCCAGGGGCACTATGCGCTCGACCCAGGCAATATCGCAGCCTGTCCGCCGGCCGATCTGGCGCTCGATCGCATCGGCGACCTGGCCAATGTCGATTTGCCCGCACTGCTTGGCGCCTCGGAAGCCGGCCGTGTGGTACAGGAGCAACGATGAAAGCCAAACAACAAATGCACGATCTGGGTCAAAGCCTCTGGTTCGACAGCATCACGTGCGGGCTGCTGACCAGCGGCACACTGGGCCGCTTTATCAGCGAACCATCCGTGACGGGGCCGACCCTCAATCCAGCGAGTCTGGATCAGGTCATCGGGAATGCCCGCAATTACGACGCGGCCACAGTGCAGCACGAGGCAGTGCAATCGTTCGCCAAGTCGCGGAATGACCTGATGGACCGCGTTGTACCTCGAAGCACCGCGCTGACGCAGAGCCAGCCACGGGGAGCCACATCATGACAGTCGCAACAGAGCTCGACCAGCAGTGCATCAATACGCTGCGCTTCCTCTCGGTGGACATGGTACAGAAGGCCGACAGCGGGCATCCGGGCCTGCCCCTTGGCGCTGCACCGATGGCCTATGCGCTATGGATGCGCTGGCTCAAATACAATCCGCGCAACCCCAAATGGTTCAACCGCGACCGCTTCGTGCTCTCGGCCGGACACGGTTCGGCACTGCTCTACAGTCTGCTGCACCTGACCGGCTACGACCTCTCGCTGGACGATATCAAGCAGTTCCGTCAATGGGGCAGCAAGACGCCCGGACATCCCGAGCGCGGACACACGCCGGGCGTGGAAACCACCACCGGGCCGCTGGGGCAGGGCTTCGGTAATGCGGTCGGCATGGCGATTGCGGAGGCGCAACTCGCAGCCCGCTACAACCGTCCGGATCATGCGCTCATCGATCACCATACCTACGCCATCGTTAGCGACGGCGATCTGATGGAAGGCGTGGCTTCCGAAGCGGCCTCGCTGGCTGGCCATCTCAAGCTCGGCAAGCTCACCTGCCTGTACGACGATAATTACGTTACCCTGGCCGCCGGCACCGACATCACCTTCACCGAGGATCGCGCAGGACGCTTCGAGGCCTATGGCTGGCACACCGTGTCGGTGGCGGACGGCAACGATCTTGCCGCGATCGATGCCGCCCTGGCCGCCGCACGCGCGGAAACCGCGCGGCCATCGCTGATCCTGGTGCGCACGCATATCGGCTATGGCTCGCCCGAGCAGGACAGTTTCAAGGCACACGGCTCCCCGCTTGGCGTGGATAACGTGCGCAAAACCAAGCAGGCACTGGGTTGGCCGACCGGGCCAGAGTTCCTGATACCGGAGGAGGCACTGGCGCATTTCCGTGTGGCGGTGGAGCGCGGCGCGCAGGACGAGGCCGCGTGGAACGTGCTGCTGAGTGCCTACGCCAGGTCGTATCCGGATCTGGCCGAGGAGCTTCACGGTCGCCTGCGCGCGGAACTGCCACCGGGCTGGGATGCAGATATCCCGGTATTCAATGCCGATGACAAGGGCCTTGCGACACGCGAAGCATCCGGCAAGGTGATCAACGCCATTGCGCCCAGACTGCCGGCACTGACCGGCGGCTCGGCAGACCTCGACCCGTCGACGAAAACGGCCTTGCGGGGCCTGGGCGATTTCAATCCGCCGCCGGCGCAAGACGCAGACCAGCAAGGCGCCGATAGCGCAGGCTGGAGCCATGCCGGACGCAACCTGCACTTCGGCGTGCGCGAACATGCGATGGGCGCCATCGTCAACGGACTCGCCGCACACGGAGGCTTTATTCCGTATGGCTCCACCTTTCTGATCTTTTCCGACTATATGCGTCCGTCCATCCGGCTGGCGGCATTGATGGGGTTGCACGTGGTGCATGTGTTCACGCATGACAGCATTGCCGTCGGCGAAGACGGCCCCACCCACCAGCCGGTGGAGCAGCTCGCGAGCCTGCGCGCGATTCCGAACCTGATTGTGATCCGCCCCGGCGATGCCAACGAAACCGCGGTCGCCTGGCGCGTCGCGCTGGAATCGCGTGACCGGCCGGTGCTGCTGGTGTTGACCCGGCAGGATTTGCCCACGCTTGATCGCAGCCGCTACGCCGCGGCAGATGGCCTGCGCCGCGGCGCCTATGTGTTGAGTGATGCTCCGAACGGCACGCCCGAACTGATCCTGCTCGCCAGCGGCTCGGAAGTCAGCCTGATAGTGGCGGCGGCGGAACGCCTGCAACAGCAAGGCGTCGCCGTGCGCTGCGTCTCGATGCCGAGCTGGGAGTTGTTCGAGGCCTTACCGCAGGCTGAACGCGATGCCGTGCTGCCACCCTCGGTTAGTGCCCGGCTCGCGGTCGAATTGGGTGCGCGACAGGGCTGGGAGCGATACACCGGTGGGCGCGGCGACATGCTCGGAGTGGAACGCTTCGGCGCTTCCGCGCCGGCCTCAGTAGTGCTGCGCGAATACGGCTTTACCGTCGATAACGTCTGCGCACGGGCCAAGGCCCTGCTGGCGGACTGACACCCTACAGGCGGGTGCGGCTTGGCAGCTCTGCCAGCGAACGACACGAATTCAACGCCGCGCTGGGAAGGGCCTGAGCAGGACAGCCAGCATCCAGCGAATCACGACATCTGCGGCAAAGCAAAGACAGGAGAACAGCCATTATGGAAGCCAACACTGACCAGCCCAAGACGGCTGGATCGAAGCCAGATGCGAAGAACGATTTGAAATCTCTGCCCATGGCGGCGCTGCTGGCAAAGTTGGGATCGTCTCCGGATGGCCTCAGTCAAGCCGAGGCCCAGAAACGGCTGATCCGATATGGCCCGAATGAGCTTGAAGAAAAGCAGACCAATGCCTTCCTGAAATTCCTCAGCTATTTTTGGGGGCCAATCCCGTGGATGATCGAAGTGGCCGTAATCCTGTCGGCGGTAGACGGTCATTGGCCGGATTTCTTCATCATCCTCACGCTGCTGGTGGCCAACGCGGTGGTGGGATTCTGGGAAGAACACCAGGCAGGTAACGCCATCGCCGCACTCAAGGCCAAGCTGGCGATCACGGCACGGGTGAAACGCGATGGCAAGTGGGTAACGCCTGCTGCGCGTGAGCTGGTCCCCGGCGACGTCATCCGCGTGCGCCTGGGAGACATTGTGCCGGCGGATGCACGTCTGCTGGACGGTGACCCGATCGAAGTGGATCAGTCCGCACTGACGGGGGAATCGCTACCCGCCGAACGCAAGAGCGGCGAGGCCGTGTTTTCTGGATCGATTGTCCGCCAGGGTGAAATCGAGGCTATGGTGTATGCCACGGGCGCGAACACCTATTTCGGCAAGACAGCGCAACTGGTGCAGGAGGCGCAGACCACTAGCCATTTCCAGCGCGCGGTGTTGAAGATCGGCAACTACCTGATCATTCTCGCCGTGGTGCTGGTGATGGTCATCATTGCCGTCGCGCTGTTTCGCGGCGACCCGATTCTCACCACCTTGCAGTTCGCCCTGGTGCTCACTGTGGCCGCGATTCCGGTGGCCATGCCCACAGTGCTATCCGTGACGATGGCGGTGGGCGCGCGCCTGTTGGCGAACAAAGAGGCGATTGTGACCCGGCTGGCGGCCATCGAGGAATTGGCAGGGGTGGATGTGCTGTGCTCGGACAAGACCGGCACGCTGACCCAGAACAAGCTGACGCTGGGCGATCCGTTCAGCGTGAACGGCATCCGGGCCGATCAAGTTGTCCTGAACGCGGCGCTGGCATCAAGAGCCGAAAACAAGGACACCATCGACCTGGCCGTGCTGGGCGGCCTCAAAAGCGACCAGTCCTTGAATGCCTACCAGGTACTTCATTTCCAGCCATTCGACCCGGTGCACAAGCGTACCGAGGCCACTGTAAAGGGTGCAAACGGCAAGACGTTCAAGGTCACCAAGGGCGCGCCGCAAGTGATTCTGGAATTGTCTGCCAATGCGGATGAGGTGGTCGCCGCTGTGGACAAGGCCGTCAATGAATTTGCAGCGCACGGGTTCCGTTCCCTGGGTGTGGCACGCGCAGAGGGGGAGGGTACATGGCAGTTTCTGGGCGTGTTGCCCCTGTTCGATCCACCCCGCGAAGAAGCCCTGGCCACCATCGCGAATGCACGGCAGATGGGTGTGAACGTCAAGATGGTGACAGGGGATGCCATGGCCATCGCCCGCGAAACCGCCAGGAAATTGGGCCTGGGGACAAACATCCTCGACGCCAGCGGCTTCGGCGATACCAAACCGCACGAGACGGTTCAACTGGCGAAATCGATCGAGCAGGCCGACGGTTTCGCCCAGGTGTTTCCCGAACACAAGTTCCATATTGTGGATGTGCTGCAGCAACGCGGCCACATCGTCGGCATGACCGGCGACGGGGTGAACGACGCCCCCGCGCTGAAGAAAGCCGACTGCGGCATCGCCGTTTCGGGCGCGACTGATGCGGCGCGCGCAGCCGCGGACATCGTGCTGATGACCACCGGCCTGTCGGTGATCATCGACGCGATCAAGGAAAGCCGGAAAATATTCCAACGCATGAACAGCTATGCGATCTACCGCATTGCCGAGACGCTCCGCGTGCTGTTCTTCATGACACTTTCCATCCTGATCTTCAATTTCTATCCCGTCACCGCTGTGATGATCGTGCTTCTGGCCATACTCAATGACGGTGCGATCCTGTCCATTGCGTATGACAAGGTTCATTACCAGGACAAGCCCGAGGCCTGGAACATGCATTTGGTGCTGGGGGTCGCCACGGTTCTTGGGCTGGCGGGCGTTGTTGCGTCATTCGGACTGTTCTATCTCGGCGAGCGTGTGTTTCATCTCGACCGCGCGCACATCCAGACGCTGATGTATTTGAAGCTGTCGGTGGCAGGGCACATGACGATTTTTGTCACCCGCACACGCGGGCCGTTCTGGTCCATACGCCCCGCGCGGATTCTATGGACAGCCGTGCTTGGCACCCAAATCATCGCGACGCTGATCGCGGTTTACGGCGTACTCATGATGCCACTTGGCTGGGGCTGGGCGGCTTTCGTCTGGGGCTATGCGCTGCTATGGTTCCTTGTCAACGACCGCGTGAAACTGCTGGCGTATCGGATGTTCGATCCAACGGCCCTTCCCTTATTGGCGAAGAAACGGTCGATGTGAAACTGCAGATTGGACGGAAGACCTGGCGGCATAATGAGGAGCAATCGGTTTCCGATGGACGACCGTGAAGGCTTGGCTGTCTTTGCGGACTATTCTGGATGCTTCCATAGGGTTCAGCTTGCAACCGGGATAGGTAAATTAGGTCTGCACTGTCCCATTGATGAAAGCGGCACTGAAAATCGACCAGGCACGATGAATGGTTACCGGAGGATTCACTTCGTGATATTGGGCTGACAATGATTGTGGTTGCATCAGCCGGGATGGGTCAAACACCTAACCGATCATGCAGGGTCACATGGTGTCACAGCTGGGCTTTTGTCATCAGGTAGAATGACCACAACGCTTTGGCGGTGTCTGAAAACCAAGGAGAAAAGGCAGTGGCAAGAATCGAACAGATCGAGCTGGACGCGCATCGCAATCAAATCATCGCTGACGTAAAGGCTTTGGTCGAAAGATATCGTGCGATATTCGACTGGGATGTGCCGGAGATCGATCAAAAGGTCGCCGATAAGCTCATTCTGACAGAAGTGCGCAAAGCCCTGGATGAGATTGAAAAGGAATACCTTGGATAAGCGCAACAGAAACCGGGGTTGGATGTGCCAAGCCCGGTCACCTGATTGTTCCACGGCAAATGCAGCGAAATTACATATAAGGAGCACTATCAAATGAAAGATTTACCTCCGCCACACGATCTTATCGAGGCAATGGGTGAGGCGTATGAATTGTTGCTGGAGAAGTCGCTGCAGAAGGCGCATGAGAGTGGTGCCACCGTCCACCATATGCTTGACGAGATTCGGGGCGATATCGTTGCCCTGGATAAGTTGAGTGACAAGGAAGCCGCCAAACTGGAAGGATATGTAAAGCGGGATCTGATCGATGCTGCGAACTACTTGGACAAGACCGGCAGGGAATTGCAAGACTGGCTGGGTTTTGACGTGGCGTTGCTAAAACAGGAATTTTGGCAACGGTTTTCCAAGGCGGCCGATCAGACCACAACCGCGCTGTATGGTTTGAAGCTGCAGGCGGCAATCGCCGAGTATCATAGCGGCGAACTTGTTGGCCTGGGAACATTGGTATGCGATCAGTGTGGCGAAAAATTGCATTTTCATAAACCAGGTCGCATTCCCCCTTGCCCCAGGTGCAAAGGTGGGCACTTTCATCGGCAGACGATTGAATAATTCCGATCACAGTTCCCAACTCAAGCTTTCGCCAAGCCAATCAACACTGCGTGCCATGCGCTTGATGCAGGTGGATGTCTGGAACGCGTACCCCGTCATGACAAGCCTAATTCAAGCGGGTTTTCAGGCGCCCTCAAAACGCATGGACAGGTCGATCGCCATTACAGACTTGGTCAGGCTACCCACAGAAATGCGTTGCACTCCGGTTTCGGCAATCGACCGAATGGTATCCAGGTTAACGTTGCCGGACGCCTCGAGAATCGCCCGGCCCGCATTCAAGCGCACCGCGGAGCGGAGATGATCGAGGTCGAAATTGTCCAGAAGTATCAGCTGGGCGCCGGCCTCCAGTGCCGTCTGTAATTCAGCCAGATCTTCAACTTCAATCTCGATCGGCACGGCGGCATTCAGGGCCTTGGCGGCCTGCAAAGCCTTGGCGATGCCACCGGCAGCAGCAATGTGGTTTTCCTTGATCAGAATGCCGTCGTAGAGTCCAATGCGCTGATTCTCGCCACCCCCGATCCTGACTGCGTATTTTTGCGCCAGGCGCAAGCCGGGCAAGGTCTTGCGCGTATCCATCACCATGGCGCCGGTTCCGGCAATGGCTTCGACATAGCGCCGGGTGAGGCTGGCGGTACCGGAAAGCATTTGCAGGAAGTTCAGCGCAGTGCGTTCACCGGTGAGCAGGGCGCGGGCATTACCATCGAGCTCGCAGATCTCCACGTCGGCATCTACCCCGTCGCCTTCAGCGACGCGCCAGCGCATGCGGCATTTTGGATCCAGAGCCTTAAACACGGCCTCTGACCAGGGCTGGCCGCAAATGACCGCAGGTTCACGCGTAATAATCCGGGCGTGAGCCCTGTGGCTCTCGGGAACAAGCAAGGCGGTGAGGTCGCCAGCCCCCATGTCTTCGTGCAGGGCCCGGGATACATTTTCCTGAACTGTCTCGGGGGTAACCTGGAAACGGGTAGCCAAATTCATGCTTGCATTATCTCTTGGACTACATACTTTTCCGATACTGCCCCTGCTCTCTGGCGAATTCATCCAATAATTTGTTGCTGCAGGCGGTTGAAATCTGGCTGATATTCCCCACATAAGCAGTATTGTTTATCGGGGAACACCATGCGTTTCGACAAACTCACCAGCAAATTTCAGCAAGCCCTGTCCGATGCCCAATCTCTTGCAGTCGGCGGCGACCAGCAATTTATTGAACCCATGCACCTGATGTCAGCCCTGCTCTCGCAGGAGGACGGAGGGAGTTCATCCATCCTGGCCAGGGCCGGGGTGCAGGTAGCAGCGCTCAAGGCAGCCATCAACCAATCTCTTGGCCGGCTGCCCAAGGTGGAAGGACATGGAGGTGAGGTTTCCATTTCCCGCGACTTGAACAATCTGCTCAACCTGACTGACAAGGAGGCGCAAAAGCGCGGCGATCAGTATATTTCCAGCGAACTCTTCCTGCTGGCTGCACTGGATGACAAGGGGGAACTGGGACGCCTGCTCAGGCAACACGGAGCCAGCAAGCCCGCCCTTGATCAGGCCATCAATGCCATCCGTGGCGGCGAATCCGTGACCAATCCGGAAGCCGAAGGCCAGCGCGAGGCGCTCAACAAATACACGCTGGATCTGACCGAGCGTGCCCGCCATGGCAAGCTTGATCCGGTGATCGGCCGCGACGATGAAATCCGTCGGGCAATCCAGGTCCTGCAGCGCCGCACGAAGAACAATCCGGTGCTGATTGGCGAGCCCGGTGTGGGCAAAACAGCGATTGTGGAGGGCCTGGCCCAACGTATCGTCAATGGCGAGGTGCCGGAAACACTCAAGAACAAGAGAGTCCTGGTGCTGGATATGGCGGGGCTTCTTGCGGGCGCCAAGTACCGCGGCGAATTCGAGGAACGGCTGAAGTCCGTGCTGAAGGAAGTGGCCCAGGATGAAGGCCGTATCATTCTGTTCATCGACGAGCTGCACACCATGGTGGGTGCCGGCAAGGCCGAAGGCGCGATCGACGCCGGCAACATGCTCAAGCCTGCTCTGGCGCGCGGTGAATTGCATTGCATTGGTGCGACCACGCTGGATGAATACCGCAAGTACGTCGAGAAGGATGCCGCACTGGAACGCCGCTTCCAGAAGGTCTTGGTGGACGAGCCCAGCGTGGAAGACACCATTGCCATCCTGCGCGGCCTGCAGGAGAAGTATGAACTGCATCACGGCGTCGAGATCACCGATCCGGCCATCGTGGCGGCGGCGGAGTTGTCGCACCGTTATATTACCGACCGCTTCCTGCCGGACAAGGCCATTGACCTGATCGATGAGGCGGCATCCCGCATCAAGATGGAGATCGACTCCAAGCCCGAGGCGATGGACAAGCTTGATCGCCGTCTGATCCAGCTCAAGATCGAGCGCGAGGCGGTGAAGAAGGAAAAGGATGAAGCGTCACAGAAACGCCTGGCCCTGATTGAGGAAGAAATCCAGCGCCTGGAAAAGGAATATGCCGACCTGGAAGAAATCTGGAAGGCGGAAAAGGCCCAGGTGGCAGGCGCCCAGCACGTCAAGGAAGAACTGGACCACGCACGCATCGAAATGGACGAAGCCAAACGCCGTGGCGACTGGCAGAAGATGAGCGAAATCCAGTACGGCCGCATTCCGCAACTGGAGTCGCAACTCAAGCAGGCGCAGGCTGCCGAAGGCGCTGAGCAGGGTAAATCAAACCGCCTGCTGCGCACCCAGGTGGGAGCGGAGGAAATTGCCGAAGTGGTGTCGCGTGCCACGGGTATCCCGGTTTCCAAGATGATGGAAGGCGAACGCGACAAGCTTATCCACATGGAAGACAATCTGCACAAGCGCGTAGTGGGTCAGGACGAAGCGGTTCGCCTGGTATCCGATGCCATCCGCCGCTCGCGCGCAGGATTGTCTGATCCCAACCGGCCCTATGGTTCCTTTCTGTTCCTCGGGCCGACGGGCGTGGGCAAGACCGAGCTGTGCAAGGCGCTGGCCGAATTCCTGTTCGACTCGGCCGAGCACATGATCCGCATCGACATGAGCGAATTCATGGAGAAGCATTCGGTGGCCCGTCTCATTGGCGCACCGCCTGGTTATGTCGGCTATGAGGAAGGCGGCTATCTGACCGAAGCCGTGCGCCGCAAGCCTTACAGCGTGATCCTGCTGGACGAGGTGGAAAAAGCCCATCCGGACGTGTTCAACGTCCTGCTGCAGGTGCTGGATGACGGTCGTATGACCGATGGTCAGGGCCGAACCGTGGACTTCAAGAACACCGTCATTGTCATGACCTCCAACCTGGGCAGTCACATGATCCAGCAAATGACAGGGGACGATTATCAGGTGGTGAAGCTTGCGGTCATGGCGGAAGTGAAAAATTATTTCCGGCCTGAATTCATCAACCGGATCGACGAAGTCGTGGTATTCCACGCGCTGGGCGAAGCCCAAATCGCGTCCATTGCCCGCATACAGCTCAAGTATCTTGAGCAACGTGTTGCGCGCATGGAAATGAATCTGGAGGTGACCGACGCAGCGGTCGAGGAAATTGCGAGGGCGGGATTCGATCCAATGTTTGGCGCCCGCCCGCTCAAGCGGGCCATTCAGTCCGAGATTGAAAATCCGCTGGCGAAGGAGATCCTGTCCGGGCACTTTGCCGCCAAGGACACCATCCGGGTTGATGCACGAGGCGGTCAGGTCATGTTCGAGAAGGCCTGAGACCATGGGCAGCCGGAGCTGCCCGTGGTTATGGCCATTTAAGGATATGAGGACCAAGCGGGAGCGGCTGTGTTTGCTCCTTGTGGAAGGGTAACGCGTCCGGGCCTTCCAAGCGGCAAGCGCTGCCGCCTGAGTCAGGCACGCCAAGACTGCCCTCGGTGCTTATCCTTAACTTCTGGCCATGCAGATTTTGATCCGGTTTCAGTGATCCGCCCTATGTGCTAATGTCAGTGCTAATATTTTTTCGAATAGGGAAGAAGACAATGAAATACCTTTTATGGGCAATAGTTGTCATGATGACCATGGGCAAAGCGCAGGCCGAGGACCCTGCGCCCGGCACCGTCTTGAAGGAACCGAAAACCGGAATGGAGTTTGTGTGGGTACCGGGCGGGTGCTTCATGATGGGGTCAAACGAGGGTGAAAGCTTCGAGAAACCCGTTCATCAAGTCTGCCTGCGTGGATTCTGGCTGGGGAAATACGAGGTGACGCAAGCGGAATACCAAAAAGTCATGGGAGTTAATCCCAGCGATTTCATAGGCCCGACACGCCCGGTTGACCAGATTTCATGGGACGATGCAAAGAATTTCGCCAATGCAATGGGGTATTGGACCGGAGTCAGGTTCCGTTTGCCGTCAGAGGCGGAGTGGGAGTATGCATGCCGGGCCGGCGGACAGAACTTGACCTATTGTGGGGCAGGAACCCCGGCGGCACTGGCCTGGTACGGTGCCAATAGCGACGACATGACCCATCCGGTTGGAATGCGCCTTAGCAATGCCTGGGGCTTGTTTGACATGAGCGGTAACGTTTGGGAATGGGTGCAGGACTGCTGGAATACCGACTACAAGAACGCGCCGACCGATGGTAGCGCCTGGACGACTGGAAATTGTGACAGACGCGTGGCCCGGGGTGGTGCCTGGGACATCGTGCAGCCCAATCTAATCCGTGCCGCCAAACGAGGTAGAGGTGACCATCGCTATCGCCTCAACGTAGTGGGCTTTCGTCTTGCCATATCGCAACATTGAAGGATATTCCAGCATCATTGCCATAGCTCATTCAGCTCGAAAATGTGAGTCGCGGCGGGGAGCGTCCGTGTGAGCAACCCGCCTTCCTTTGGTGGGCTGCTATGAGTGTATGTTGTTGCTGCCGTGGCATCGATAATGCCACGCCTGGCGCCAGCGGCTGGCCCAGGATGGGGGGCTGGAGCGCGGACTGGCTTACCTTTAGACTGTAGCGGGCCCGTGTCGTAGTCATGATCCCTGTTGCTTGAATCGACCCCTATAAACCAGTTTCAGGTGACGTATCCCTTTCTAAACATGATGCCGGCTGAATCAATCTGGTCTCGCTGGCTTCTTTGGCAGTGCGCCTCTTTCTCCCGGTTCTTTGGCACTGGCATTCTTCCTTCGCGGGTTTACGGTGTTGGCCCTAAAGCCCGCCCAGGCTGGCTGTCGATTCCAGGTGCCGTTGCTATGTCGTTTGATTTGGCCGCGCTGATGCAAGGGGGAAATTGATAGTCTGGATTCTTCGTGCAAAGGCTGTTCCCTGTGCATCAGAGATCACCGTTGGCGGCGGCGCGCATCATGTCGTCCATTTTGGCGCGAATATCCTTGGCGGCATCGCGGAGTTCTGGCGTGATGCCCATGGATGTTCCGGCATAATCGAGCCAGGTTACATCCCAGTCCAGGGTAAGTATCCAGATGTTCTTGTCGGCGTCTTCCATCACTGTTATGCGGCAGGGCAGGAAGACGGACATTTCCGGAATGAGCTTGATCAGTTGCCGGCCGACAGCGATGTCGCAAAAGCTGTAAACTTCGACACGCGGGGCGGTATCGTCACCCAGCACGGCCCTGAAGTCTTTCCACATGAGGTTTGAGCCCACAAACTTGAAGTTGAGGGCATTGGCCCTCAGCTTCAGTGACTCAACGACGTCATCAAAACTCAAACCTGGTTTGGCCTTGTATTTGATCGCGAAGTAATTCATGGCTTCGCGCGCATCCATCTTCATCATGTTGGCCATGAGGGGCATGGCCATTTTCAGGTAGCGGCGCTTTTCTGCTTCCGGAATGATGCGATTCATTCCGTAGTCTTTTTGCTTGGGTGGTAAATCCTGTTGCTGGATGATCGCACCGTAGGGGGTTTGCACAGGCGCAATCCAGCCGCCTGTGTCATGCAGGTAAGGATTCTTGCTGGGGTCATAAGCAGGGGCTGAGTAGGTCCCGGGAGCGGGCGGGGGGTCGGCAGCCTGGGCCAATCCCGAAATGGCCAGGAATATAAAGGCAGGGACACGCATGATGCTTTCCTCGATTGTTTATGACTTGATGCTAGAAGTTCAGGTTTGCGGAGTCAACAGGGTATCAGTGGCTATTTCCGACCTTGGACTTAACGGCCTGATTCCAGGTAATGACGAATGCGTATGAATTCAGCTTCGACATCGTCCAGCCGGGCTTGGCTGGTTTCCATGTCGTTCAGCTTGAGCGCATTCTCCAGGTCCTTAGCCTGTGCAAGAAGGGGCCCGGCCAGCACAGCTGCCGCTGCGCCGCGCAGGCTGTGGCACTTCTTTCCCGCCAGTGAAAAGTCCTGATTTTCCAGCGCGCCACTCAAATCCAGCAGCAGGCCCTCGGTGGTGTCTACAAATACCCTGAGCATGTCGCCCAGAATGGCCGCATTGCTGCCCATGCGTTCACGCAGCTTGTCCACCGAAAGCGGCTGCTCCTGTATAGCGGGAACCTGAGGTTCAAGTGTGGCGCTGGATTGAGCTGTTTGCACATCCACCACCCCCTTCTCTTTTCCCAGCCAGCGATTGAGTATGGTGTTCAAGTCGCTTTCAGTGTACGGCTTGCTCAGGTAATCATCCATGCCAGCCTGCAGACAGGTTGCCCTGAAGCCGGGTGCCACATTCGCAGTCAACGCTACGATGGGAATCAGCTTGGCTTGTCCAGGCGTTGCGCGGATCGCTTCAGTGGTGGCAAAGCCATCCATACCCGGCATCTGCCAGTCCATGAAAATGATGTCCCAGTCTGAATCCTGTTTCAGGTGCCTGAGTGCGCCATCGCCTGATTCCGCGACTTCAACGTCCATGCCCAACCCCCGCAACTGGTAGTACAGCACTTTTTGATTGACCGGATTGTCTTCCACGATGAGCGCGCGACCATGAAAGCGCGGGGGCATTTCTTTCCTGGGTGTTTGAAGTTTGGCGGAGACCGATTTCAAGGGAAGGGTGAGGGTGAAGCAGGTGCCAAGCGAAACGCCGGACGGTGGGCTTTCCACATCAATTGTTCCGCCCATCATTTCCATCAGCTGCCGGCTGATGGTCAACCCCAGTCCGGTGCCGCCAAATCGTCGGGTGGTGGAGCTGTCGGCCTGTGCGAACGCTTCGAACAAGTGGGCCATATTTTCAGGCGCAATGCCGATTCCCGTGTCGGTAACACTGATCCGGTACCGATCGTCCGCGAGCCTGTCTACCCGAACCCGGACTCCACCTTCCAGGGTGAACTTGAAGGCGTTATCCACCAGGTTGAGCAGGATTTGGCGCAGCCGGTGAGGGTCGCCCAAGACACAGCACTGCAGCGATTCCAGACCTTCGAGCCGCAGCTTGAGTCCTTTTTCCAGAGCGAGTGGGCGGTACAGGTTGTTGATTTCGTCCAGCAGGGCGCGAAGATCAAAGGGCACCTGTTCCAGCTTAAGCTTGCCAGCCTCGATCTTGGAAAAATCCAGCAGGTCGTTGATCACAGTCAGCAGGCTTGCTGCGGACTGCTTGAGGGCGAGGGCGTATTCGCGCTGGTCAGCAGAATGCAAATGCGTTTTGAGCAACAGATCCGTCATCCCCAGAATGCCGTGTAACGGTGTACGGATTTCATGACTGACGTTCGCCACAAACTCGCTTTTGGTCCGGGCCGCTGACAGCGCTGCATCGCGCGCGCCTGCCATCGCCTGTTCAACCTGTTTGCGGTCTGAAATATCCCGCATGATCGCCTGGATGACTGGCTTCCCTTCCAGTTCCATGGCGTGCAGCGCAATTTCTGCCGGAAACAGGCTACCGTTGGAACGCCGGCCTTGCCATTCCATGAAGGCATGCCCTTGGGAACGCGCCTGTCCGATCATGCGCATGGCATAGGCCGCAGCGTCCTCTCCCTGCGGCCCTTGCCGGGGCGCGCCAAGCGCGGGAATAGGCGTGGACAGGAACTCGTCGACAGAACTCATCCCGAACATTTGCAATGTCGCGGTGTTGCAGTCGGTAAATCCCTTGTCATCGAGAATGACCACTGCGTCGGAATTCGATTCGAACAGGGTCTGGAACTTCAGTTTTTCGTTATCCAGTAGCCGGGTTTGTCTGCTTACCCTGCGGCCAACCAGCCACGCGGCAAGCATGGCCAGAAAGGTCGCCAATGTGCCCATCGCCAGCATCAACGTCCGCGCATTCTTGTAGTCCGTAACCGCCTTGCGGGCAGCATTATCGGTAGCCTCGCGCTGCAGTTTGGACATGTCGTCCAGCGCAGCAACCAGTTTGGCCTGCAGCGGAATAGCCTTTTCCTGCAACAGTGTCAGTGCGCCATAGTTGTTTTGGTCGCGGGCCGATTCCACGACGTCATACATGATGGGCTGGTTGGCATTGGTGATCTGGTCCAGCCTTTCCATCAGGGCTTTTTCTTCCTGGGTGTCCAGCAGTTCACCCAGACGCGTGCGGTCCTTTTGGTATTGTTCGCCGTAGCTCAGGAACTTCTCGAAAAGGTCTTCCTTTTCCCAGGGATCGATTGAAACCACGATATCGTGCATGACGATGGCGCGGTCCCGCAGGGTGTCTCGCATGTGGGAAGCAAGGCGGCTCTTGACGTTATAAACGTCAACAATGCGTTCCAGCTTGGTGTTGAGGAGTTGCATCTGGTGTACGCCCAGGCCGATCACGGATAAAAACAAGACCATCGCCACAGCAAAGCCTACCCACAGGTTGAGGGCAAGCCTGCGGACTGGATTGAACGCACTGACCAATGGATTCATCCGTAACCTGATCAAGAAACCGCAAATCCAGCGGTCAGCCACTCAGGGCTGGCTGTTACTGGCAAGGGGGGCAAGAATTCGGCGTGCGCCATCATAGTGAGCGGACCAGTATTCATCCTGCAGGTTGGAAATAGTCACGCTGCCGACGCTATTGCTGGACGCGTGAATAAAACGGTTTTCGCCCAGATAGATGCCAACATGAGAAGACGGCTGTTCCAGTGTGTTGAAAAACACGAGGTCTCCGGGTTGAAGTTCGGATTTTTCGACGGGCTGGCCCTCGCGACTCATCTCTGCTGACGTGCGTGGCAGGTCGGCATGGATTGTCTGCAGGAAAACATGCTGCACGAACCCGCTGCAGTCCAGGCCGGTTTCGGGGGATGAGCTGCCCATGTGGTAGGGCGTTCCAACCAGGCTGGCGGCATAGAAAAAAAGGTCATCAAGGCCATTGTTCCCGCTGTCGGCAGCCATGGTTTGGCCCACCCTCATCAGAAGTGACAGAATTAGTAGCAGTTTATTTTTGCCCATTCATGCCTTCGTACCGCGTCTTTTGCTCTGGTCGCCTATATTTAGATGAGGGACTTCTTCAACCCTTACGGGTGTGTTGGAGTGAATCTTAAAGCTTTACTCAAGGAGTTGGAAATGGAATCAGAAGACCTGAAGCAGACGATGACTGAAGTGATTTCGGAAGAGAGTGCAGAAACCGCACCCGCTCTGCGGGAGCGGGTCAGGGCTGCGACTGTTGCTGCACTGCGGGACGGCAAGATCTCCCTGGAAGAATTGCGCGGTATTGGCAGTTCGATCACAGAGGGCATTTCCCTTGGTCTGAGCAAGCGCGGCAGTACCGTCAAGGAAGGATTGACCAATGCGGTATCGGGTGTTGGCCAGGCCTATGGCGAGGTCAGCGAGCGGATCAGCCTGACTCTCAAGGAAAGCATTGAGCGGAACAAGAATTTCAAAGCGGATGATCTGAAGGAGCCCCTGGAGCGGCTCAAGTGCCTGGAAGACGAGTTTCGCGCGACCATGAAGGAATTGGCCGACAAATCCGGCAAGCACCTGAAAGGTGAGTGGAATGAAGTTGCGGAACATTTCACCAAGGTTGGAGCAGACATTGGCGGTCGCATGCGTGATAGTGCAGAAAGCTTATACAATCGCCTGCACGGAGAAACCCGAGACACACGGGCCGCGGTCAGGAACGCCGTGGGCGAGGGAGGCAGTCGTGTAGCGGAAGCGGCCAGCGGCCTGTTACATGGTGTCGCGGATGTGTTGAAGAAGACGGATAAGGGCGATACCAAACCCTGACGCATAGCGGAAGGGGGCTGAGGCCCCCTTTGTTATCGCCCCTTCAGTGGAGCGGGAATGAAGCCGTATTGGTTTTGTTGGCAGCAATCAAGAGACAAGCCATTTGGAAAAGAATAATTAGCCATGCTGTGGGAAACCGTTTCCGTCGTCCGCGACCTGCACCGGCTGCATGAGATTGCGAGCATCCTGATTCGCTATGGCTGGGGCGATATTGTCCGCCTGCTGGGCGTTGCCAATGCGGTTGAACGAACGGGTCGCCTGCTGCACTGGAAAAGCAGCAGTGAAATCACGCACCTTCCTGCACCGGTTCGCATCCGCCGGGCGCTTGAGGAACTGGGGCCCACCTACATCAAGTTCGGACAGTTGCTGGCCACGCGGGTGGACATGTTTCCCCACTCCTGGATTGAAGAATTCGAAAAGCTTCACAACAAGGTGCCTGCGGTCGCGTATGAGGAAGTTCGGCCAACGCTGCTGAGCGCACTAAAAGGCGAGCCGGAGGATGTGTTTGCCAAATTTGATCCTACGCCCATCGCAGCGGCCTCCATTGCCCAGGTTTATCGCGCCGTGCACAAGGATGGCACCCCCATCGTAGTCAAGGTCCGTCGCCCGAATATTGAAACCAAGATCGAGGCCGACCTGCGCATCCTCGATCATTTTGCCCACCTGCTGGAAAGCGAGGTGCCGGACATGCGCCGCTACCAGCCGGTGCAAATCGCTTCACAGTTTCGTCGCTCGCTTCGGCGTGAGCTTGATCTGGTCAAAGAGGCGAGGAATATCGATCAGTTTGCCCGCAACTTCGCTGGCAATCCTGTCGTCCAGATTCCCAAGGTGTACTGGGACTACTGCACGGATCAAGTCAATGTGCAGGAAGAAATCCACGGCGTTTCGGGTGTGGATGAAGTTACGCTGCGCAGTCACGGCCTCGATCCACCCACCCTGGCAGCGAATGGAGCCGATGTGGTACTGAAAATGGTGATGGTTGATGGCTATTTTCATGCGGATCCCCATCCGGGCAATGTCATCTTCCTGCCAGGCAACCGTATTGGCTTGATCGATTTTGGCATGGTGGGACGGGTGACCGAAGTACGTCGCAACCAGCTGGTAAACCTGCTTCACGCGCTCACGCTGAAGGATGAGGACGCCATGCTGGAAGTACTGCTTGATTGGTCCGGTGATTCGCAAACCAACGATGCCAAGCTGGCGAATGACATATCGGAGCTGGTCTACAGCTACGACGACCTGCGCCTCAAGGACGTAAAGCTCGGAGCTCTGCTGCAGGATATCTCCAACATGCTGCGGGAAAATCGCCTGGTGTTGCCAGCCGATCTGACCCTCTTATTCAAGACCCTGATTACACTCGAAGGTCTGGGGATGCAGCTTAATCCGGCCTTCCACATGCTGGATCATGTTACCCCGTTTGTGGAACAGGTCTTCTTTGAGCGTTATCTGCCCGGGACGCTAATCAAGCGCGGGCGCAAAAGCCTGCGGGAATTGGGTGATGTACTGGTAGGCCTGCCCCGGGATTTTGCCAGGTTGATCCGCGAGGCGCGCCGCGGCCGCATGCGCATCGATCTTGATCTGAAGCGGCTGGATCAGTTCGGCCATCAACTTGACCGCTCCAGCAACCGTCTTACGATGGGAATCCTTACTGCCTCGCTGGTGATTGGTTCGTCGATTATCATGACCGTCAAGGGCGGGCCAGAGCTTTTCGGCCTGCCCCTGTTCGGCCTGCTTGGTTTTGTGGTCGCCTTCATCAACAGCATGTGGATCATTTTCTCCATCTGGAGATCGGGCAAGCACTGAGTCCGGCTTTACTGCATGCAGGCGGCATCCCTCTTCCCTGTCGCTGAGGGTCCTCAAATCTTGTACAGAAAAGGGACAGCACACAGAACAGCGCCTATCATCAGCATAAGAATGGTGTTCGATACAAAGTAGGGATAAATCATCAGGACGATCCCGCATAGCAGGGGGATTGCCGCACGCTGCTTCTTCCCATATACAAAAAAGCCCAGGCCGATCGAGCCGAAGATCAAGCCCCAGAATAATTGAACCGTACTGTCCATGTTGCCTACCCCCGTTCGTGTATTACGCGCAGCCTGTGGTGCCCCATAGCGGAGTTGGGCGCAGGAGCACGATATGGTTCAAGGCACATTGATCTCTAAAGTCATCGGCAGCGTTAGCGTACCAGCCGGACCACGAAAAAGATAAAGATGGCTCCCAGAAAGGTGAGTGCAATCAAGCGTCCTGTAATGGACGAGCGGCGCTGGGAGTGTGCCTCGGGCAGGATGTCGGAGGCCCCGATATACAGGAGAAATCCGGCAAAGAATCCCAGATAGAGCATCAGAAACTCGGCTGATACTTGAAAGAACAGTGTGGAGGCTGCGCCCAGGACCGGAGCGATGGCATCCAGCAGGAGCATAACCACGGACTTTAGCGTTGTGTTGCGATGCACAAGCATCAGACTGACTGTGTTCAGCCCGTCGCAGAAGTCATGGGAAACCACGGCGATGGCAACGATGATGCCAACGGCCGGTGATACCTGAAACGCCAGACCGATGCCGACACCGTCCATGAAACTGTGCCCGATCAAGGCCAGAGCTGACATGGCACCTACCTGGGGGTGATGATGCTCGGCATAATCATCCTCATGGGCATGATGCACCAGCACGAACTTTTCCAGGCTGTGAAAGAGCAGAAAGCCGACAACCAGTGCAATCATTGCACCGGTTGGATCAATCCCCTCTTTGCCGGCCAGTGAAAAAATTTCCGGCAGGATGTCAAAGCTCACGACTGCCAGAAGCACGCCAGCCGTAAAACTGAGAATGTAGTGCAGCCTGTCGCGGAATTTGAGTGCAAACAGCCCCCCGACCAGGGTCGAAAAGAATGTTGCAACTGACAATACGATTGCGCTCATGATCACATTAGGTGCTTGCCTTGAGCCGGTTCATATCCGGTCCTTCCGGGCAGCGGTAGTGTAGACGCTATGAAGAATACATTGAATTGAAACAAGGGTGATCAGGCAGTCATATATAGCGGCGGAAGTCTTGGCGAGCACCTGGAGGGCAAGGGGCACGGTACGCACTAGCAACAGGTGAGCGATGTCCACTTTGGGCATCACAACACCCAATAGCTTCTGCTGCATACCCTTACAACGCATGTTGCGAACAAACGCTTGCGTTAATTCGTTCAGCAGCCCTCAGGCGGTTAGCTGCAAACCATTCATGTACGGGGCAGAGCGGGTCTGGCCTGAGTCGATCACCATATTAGAAACGGGCTACTTGACACACTGAAGTGCGCCTGTCGTGACGACGCAGCTCATGGCTCCGCACTGGCATTGACCGACATAGATCCTCGCCATAGGTTCAGCCGGGCTTACCGGCCTGTATTCCAGCTTTTCCAGCGACGAACAAATGCAGGGGGGCGGGGAAGACTGGGCAAAAGCCGGGGCCGCCATGGTCGAATTCAGTATGAAGAAGCCGGCAACCGAGCTTGCGGCAAGAAAGCCGATGAGAATCAGCAGGCGGGATAATTTCGACATTTGGTCTCTCCTTTTCAGTCATTGGTTTTTCAAGAATAGAAGAAACCGAGCATTTTGTGTTGCCGAGCGTAGGGGGGCCTGCTTTCAGCGCTCCGGAACGGGTCAACGTGAAATGACACGATGCTCGACGTCGATCCTGGGGGAGGAGGCGAGTGTCTGGTAGACAACGCAATAGCGTTCGGTCAGGCGACAGAGTGTTTCCAGCTGCTCTTCAGGTGCATCCGTATCAAGGTCGAAATAAAGCCGGATACGTCTGAATCCAACCGGAACGTCCTTGGACACTGCCAGCGTGCCGCGAAAATCGAGATCCCCCTCAACCCGAATCTTCGCATCCCGCAGGGGGATGGCGAGAGAGGTCGCCACCGCACCCAGTGTGACCCCGGCGCACGCGACCAGGGCTTGCAGCAGCATGTCGCCGGAACACGCGCTGAGCCCGTTCCCACCCGCTGCGGGATGAAGGCCTGCTTCGACCAGCGCCCTGCCTGTCTCAAGCTTGCAGGTAACGGCCTCACCCATACAGCCCTCTGCACGAAGCGTGACCGACGCCGTCTCGGGGTGTTCGCGGTATTGATCCTTGAGTGGCGCCTGCTTTGACCTCAGTTCATCCGCATTCATCAGTTCATCTCCTTATCAGTAATCCAGCCATTCGATTTCCGGCATCATGGGGCTGTCCTTGATGCCCTCGATGGTCTTAAACAGGGCCTTGATGTTTTTACCGAAGGAATTATCAGTCGCCTGGACCCGCCCGCTTGTATGCCCTGAATGGGTGGAATGGCCACGGCCCGTGCCAGCGCTTCATTCCTTCACATTACGCAAACACGCTGGGCAAATGCTTCCACCTCCTGCCAGTCAGTAAACTCCGCCACCGCTTCAGGATGGGTAGGGCCTTGCGTCATCCACATAATCAGCCTTATCAGGTGCCGGTCCCAGAACCTGTATTTCTGATAGTCTATTTTTCCTGCGAAGACAGCCCATTCCCTAGGTTGCCAGGCGGCCTTTCTTCGGAACTGTCTCATGTAAGGATTGGTCTCCGGTCTGTTCTTCGCCGGTTTCCGTGCAACAACATTGACAGAGAAAAAGGCGCTGGGCTTGCTTTCCAGAACTTTCGCATTCCTTTTGATGAAATCGTAGACCTGTGGGCGATGCTTGCCATAGCGGATGCTTGCGCCAATGACAATCTTGTCAAACAGCCTGGGGTCTGCATCCGGCGCATCGTCAACGGAAACCAATTTTACCTGGTGGGTCTGTTGCTCAATTACCTGCTTTAGCCGCTGGCAGATCTTCAGGGTATGACCATCTGTGGTCGAATAAATGATAAGGATGTTGGACATTTCTTATTGCTGGGGCGCCTCCATTTCAACCGAAGAAGCAGCCGAACTCGTCTCGATTTACAACACTGGGGAACTCTTCGAGGGTCTTGACTTCCGGGCTCGGTTCGCAGCCATGCCACTTCAGGTCACGGCGCATCCAGAAGACCTTCCAGTGGTTCCTTGTTCGAACGAACGTCGCCTTGGCCACTGGCGTTTCGATCTTCTTCGTCCGATCTCGCCATTCCGGCCGAATTTCGACACTGTCGACGTTGTGACCAGTGACCTTGGACGAGACATCAAGTTGGTCACGGATATGCGGCGGCGGGCGCCGAAGCTCCAGGAATTGTGCGAGCGCTTTTTCACAGCGCTTCAGTTCGAGTTCAGTGAAGGCCATTTTGGGACCAACCAAGCGGCGCGCAACCGGCTACCCAAAACTGCAAGGCCAGGCGGTGCCGCGTTGGGTAATCCGAGTTGACGCGATGGTTGGGCAATGAGTTCTACTTGTGACGCAACTCTTGAAGTGCCTCGTTCATTTTGAACAGGACAATCAGCAGTTCACACCAGATTCTTGCGGCAACGCCTCCTCCAACCGCATAAAGCAGGCCCATGAAGAACTTTCCAACAGAAAAGCCTCCAAATCCACCAAACATTGACGCCAAGCCAGCAATTACCGCCGCGAAAAGCAAAATCCAATAAACGAATGTAATGATCTTTGGCGTAAGCATATTGTCGAAAAACAGAACGTCCCTCATTTTTATCTTCCTCCCTTGTCGATTGATTGGTTGCCTGACGAATAAATGGACTTTGCCGCCCCGAACGGCGTCGCAAAGGACAGATTGAAGGGTGTGGTTCCGATCCATCGCAAGAGGAGGCAAGTCCATCATGAATCTTACTACTGTGAGAATCGACTTGGCGAAGACTTATGCAGTCGGCATGGCGTTGACGCGAACGGCAAGGTGGCGCTGAAGAAGATGCAGTCGCAGGACAAGCTGCTCGACTGTTTCGCCAAACTGCCATCCGAGCGCCTGATGTCCCCATGAAGTCGGACCGCAGGTTCCTCAAGAGTGTGGCGAAGTGAGGCATGAGCAATGCGCCCTCGGCTTTAACGAATTACAGGAAGTCAGCCCCATATACGAGAGCCGAAAACAAGATTAATCAGTGCAAATGCAATCGTCGCAGCGATCCACCATGTGGCAACCCGTGCCGACGTCGCGAATACTGCAAGCAATGATAGTCCGAGCAGGATCAACGTGGCTCCGAAGGTCCTTGCATCACTATCATAGAGCGCATGAGTCATGGCGTGCGGAGCAGATCTTTCGGGTGCGTACTGGCTGAAGAAGGCAAGTGCACCTGCGGCTATAAGCGTAAGGCTGATCAATGCCGCGAACCAGCGCAGAATGCGGATGTTTGATGAGCGAGCGGTGTCTCGTGGCGCGTTCATGGCCAGTGCCGCGTAAACCGGTTAGGCATCATCCGCTACGCGCTGGACGCTCGAAAGGCCCACGCCCGCGCGACCAAGGCGACCGAGCCATCCGGCGCGATCGGCAGGCGTTCTCGCAGTCGATCACGCAGCCTCGTTCGCGCGGATTGATCGAGCGACATTGCATACGCTGGGGCCGGGCCCTGCCCGCCAAGGAACGGCGACCAGTAGGCGTCGAAGGTCGGAAACTCCGTTGGTACGTCGATCGCCGTAACCTCGGGCGAGCGCAGGCCCGCATCGCGCAGGGCGGCCAGCAGTGCTTCGGGCTTGCAAAGCGGAAAGCGAACCCCCTCATCGAGCTTCGCGGAGTCTGGGTCAAGTTCAGCGGCTGCGTCCCAGAAGTGGCGGATCAGTTCCATCCTGTCCGAGTAGTCCCAGACGTAGCCACCGAGAGTGCCCCCGCTTTTCAGCACGCGTGCCATCTCGGCCAGCGCGGCACCCACGTCCGGAACGAAATTGAGCACCAAGCCGCACACCACAACGTCTGCCGTCCGGTCGCCGAGGGGGATCGTGGCAGCGGTACCTTGGGTTAGGGTCGCGCGACTCGACAGGTTGGCGTGCGCCGCTTTCAGGAATCCCTCGGAAGACTCTACGCCAGTTACCGCCGACGGTGAACAGCCGTCCAGAATGGCCGCACAGAGTGCCCCAGTTCCAGATCCGACATCCACCCATCTTCGCTCAGGTGGGATTCGTAGCCAAGACAAGAAGAGCGGCGCCACGCGCCTGCTCCAGCGCCCCACGTATTGCTCATAGGGGCTGCCGCTCTCCCACGTGTCAGAGATGGGGCCTTGAGGCATGGTTGATCCTTGGTGGTGGAACGCGATTGCTAGCGTTTGAGGTCAGGGACACGCCGTTTGCGGCGTGTCCCCTGGATCGATGGGTTGGGCGTCTGTCTCAAAGTGTGGCTGCCAAGGTAACGAGTTGATCGGTTGCTTTTGACCAGCCCTCGTGAAATCCCATTTTTTCGTGAGCTTCGCGATCAGCAACACTCCAGTGCTGAACCCGCGCAACATACTTTGTTCTCCCGTCTTCAGCGTTGAATGTAATGGTGGCCGTCATAAATGGTTTTTCCGAAGGAGTCCATGCGTCAATGTATGCATCAGTAAAAACAAGGCGCTTGTTCTTGATGACATCAAGGTAGATGCCTCGATTTGGAAATTCCTGGCCTTCTGGGCTACGCATGATAATCAGGCTTGAACCACCAGGACGAACATCGAGGTGCGCGGAAGAAACTGTCCAGGGTCTGGGAGTGAACCACTGAACCAGCAATTCTGGCTCCGTCCATGCTCTGAAAAGTTTATCTGGCGCAACATCTATAAGTCGCTCCAAGACAAGCTCTCGTTCTGAAATTGGTGATTGATCTGGTTGAATCATAGAAGCCCCCAACAATGTAATGAATCAAAGCGCCCAACGTAAACGTACCCGGCAGATCAAGGTCGTCCGCTTGAATGACGGGATGAACCCCCCGCTTTTTGTTGCCATAGTTGGCATAACTGGTCTTCATGGGGATGGGGATCAGATGTCTTCAACGAAAGGAGTCGGACATGAATGCTACTACCGTCACCGTTGACCTGGCAAAGAGCGTGTTTCAGCTGGCCTCGCTGATTCACGGTGGAAAGTGATTGAAACCCACCGCCTTACCCGTAGCCAGTTCGAGCGCTGGTTTCAGAATCGCGACATCTCCCTCATCATCATGGAAGCCTGCGGCTCCGCCCACCATTGGGCACGATAGCTCATGGGGCTGGGCATTGAAGTGAAGCTCCTGTCGGCCAGATATGTTCGCGCCTGCGTGAAGCGCAACAAGACCGATGCCGCGGATGCAACGGCATTGCTTGAAGCGGCCCGTGCATCCGACATTGCACCGGTCAGGGTGAAGTCAATTGAACAGCAGGCCTTGCAGGGGCTGCACCGCACCCGCTCGCTGTGGATGGGGACGCGTACCAGCCGCATCAATGCGCTCCGCGGCTTCTGCCGGGAATTCGGTCTCTCCATACCCCAGGGTTCCCGCACCGGGGTGGAAGCGATCAGTCGCGTCCTGGCTGATCCAGCTTCCGCCATACCGGATCTGATCCGTGGCGCCATGAAACTCCTGATCGAGGAAATCCGCTTGCTTGAAGCACGCATTGCCCAGTTGGAGCGTGAACTGACCGAGCTGGCCCAACACAGTCCTGCCTGCAAGCAACTCCTCACCATTCCGGGCATCGGACTCCTGACCGCCACGGCCATGGTGGCGGCGACCTCCGGCGAGGTCAGTCATTATCGCAATGCCCGGCACTTCGCCAGCTGGTTCGGGCTCACGCCCAAGGAATATTCCTCCGGCAGCACACGACACCTGGGGCGCATCTCCAAACGCGGCGACCGTTACCTGAGGATGCTGCTCACCCATGACGCCCGCGCGGTCCTGAGGGCAGCCACCGTGGCCCGCCAGGCCAACCGACAGATCGACGATTTGAAAGACTGGGCGCTCAGAGTGCAGGGGTGAACCAACCACAACAAGACCACCTGTGCCCTGGCCAACAAACTGGCGCGCATCTGTTATGCGGTGCTGCGCGATCATGAACCGTATGGCAGCCTGACACGACGGGAGGAGAACAAGAAGACGAACCGTACGGCCTATGCCGTGGCAGGTTGAGCAAGGAAGGAAACAGCATGACCGCCTCGCGTTTGCGCAGAGACTGATCGCCCATCATGGCTACTACGATTGCCTCATCACGGACTGACGCCGGTAACTCTGCCGGCACCCAAGCTGCCGCTTGTAACGATTGGCGCGCCGTGAGCAGATTCCATGTCGGCACGGGTCACAAAGAACCCACATCAGATGCCGGATATACGACTGCACGCAATTCCAACCAGCCAACCCTATCGATCAGTTTCCTTGCTTTTGGGGGGAGTCCATATACGACTTGTTGGGCCTATTTGGCACCGCGCGACCCCGCCAGCGCAGTGAAGACGCCAAGACCGATGAACACTCCACCGCAGAGACGCCGACCGATGCGGCGAACAACGCTGCGGCGCAATACTGGCGCAGCCGCACCAGCGGCAAAAGCATAGGCGCTGTCGGTTACTGCGGCGATTGCCACGAAGAGAAAACCAAGCGCCATGCTCTGAAACATGGGTGACGCATTGGGGCTCAGGAACTGTGGCAGAAAAGCAGCGAAGAAAACGGTAGTCTTGGGATTAAGCAGAGCAACAACGAACCCATCCCGAAAGACGCGCTTAAGTGGCGCTACAGCGGGAATAGCGGTTGAATTCTCGACGGGGGAGGAACGGAGCATTTTCACGCCGAGGTAGGCAAGGTAGAGGGCGCCGATGTACTTGACTACGGAGAACGCGAGTGAAGAAACGGCGAACAAAGCTGCAAGACCGACCGAAGCAGCAAGCGCGTTGCCAAGGTTGCCGAGGGCGACACCGGCCACCGAGGCCAACCCGGAACGGCGCCCCTGAACAAGGCTGCGCGTAACGATGTAGATCACGCCAGGCCCAGGCGTTACGGCGAGGACAAAGCTCGCAAGAAGGAACGCGGAGAACGCAGGCCAAGGCGGAAAGAGATCAGTCATTGCGGCAACCTTGAATAGGCCCAACGTTGTGGCTAACCGGCGCGCGAAAGGAGGCGAAGCCGACTGAAGCGCGTCCGGTTGAGCCGCGTGTCAGGCCCGACATCTAACACGGTCGGGCCTGAGCTTACTCTTGCCTGACTATATCGACCGAGATCTCCACCGCCGGAATCGTTCCTCTGTTCTCAAGCCAGTGTGTGGTGTTCCTATCCTCGGGCCAGCCCACTCCCGGCCCATAGTCCGTAGCGACTCCATTTCGATGGTCAGTGATCGTTCCTTGCAGTATGTAGACGGTGCCTGGTCTGTCTTTATGGTCGTGAATCGGGCCGAAGACGCCCCCAGGCTCGATGGTCACCATACGCATTCGAAGTTGGCGCCCTGCCATGCCCTCGATCTCAGGGCCAAGGTCAACCGTTGCAAGTAACTTCACCGTAACACCCTTCGTCTCTGGTGCCACCTGTTCGTTGCTCATCGTGCTCTCCTCTCTGTACTTCCAGGGCCTAACAAATGAAAGGGACTTCCCCGTCCCGAGGAAGCGGCGTGAAAGCCGCAGGGCAACGGAATGCCAAAATGGTGATTGCGAAGTCGTCCATTTACTAAACTCGAAAGGGGAAGTTCATGAGCATTATCACGATAGGCATCGATCTCGCCAAGAATGTTTTTGCGGTCCACGGGGTCGATGGAAACGGCAAGGCGGTGCTGGTCAGACCCAAGGTCGCGCGCGAGCACCTGTTGGTGCTGATTGCCCAACTGCCGCCGTGCCTGATCGGCGTGGGGCCTGCTCCGGGGCGCACCATTGGGCCCGTCTGTTTCGCCAGCACGGCCACACGGTGAAGCTGATGGCGCCGAAGTTCGTCGCCCCGTACCGCATGTCTGGCCGCCGCGGCAAGAACGACGCGGCGGACGCGGCGGCCATCTGCGAAGCCGTCACCCGGCCGAAGATGCGCTTCGTCCCGATCAAGGAAGAACACCAGCAGATCATTCTCTGCCTGCATCGCACCCGGCAAGGCTTCGTCGAGGAGCGCACGGCGACCTACAACCGCCTGCGCGGCCTCACTGCCGAATTCGGCATTGCCCTGCCGCAGAAAGTCGCCTGTCTGCGCCGGGAGATCGGCGCGCATCTCGAAGCCCTGCCGGGCTATGCCAACCGCTGCATCGGCGACCTGCTGGCCCACGCCGATCAGCTCGATGCGCGGATTGTTGAGTACAACCGCGCCATTGCCCAGGCGGCACGCGACGATGCGCGCAGCCAACGCCTGATGCACCGTCCCGGCATCGGCCCGGTCACCGCCAGTGCGCTTCTGGCCAGTATCGGCTGTGGCCACGACTTTAAGAACGGCCGACAGGTGGCGGCCTGGATCGGGCTCACACCGGGGCAATACAGCAGTGGCAAGAAGGCTCGCCTGGGGCGGATCACCACGGCCGGGGACCCTTACCTGCGCAGTCTTCTCGTTATGGGCGCGCAAGCCATTCTGGCTGGGCTGGGCGACAAACAGGACGGCTTCAGTCGCTGGGTGCGCGGCCTGCAAGAGCGGCGCGGCTACTGGCGCACCGTGGTCGCCATTGCCGCGAAGAATGCGCGGCTTGCCTGGGCCGTGCTGAAATACGGCGAAGACTTTCGCCTGAATCCGTGCGCTGCCTGACGCGTCGGAAAAGCGTCTGCAAAGAAAGGGAAAAAAATGAGGAAGCCGCCGGATGGCGGCCAGGAATCACCGATGCACGGCCAGCGTTGATGTGAAGGGGGTTGGACCCGCGCCGGGAGCGCCTGATTAGCTCAAGGGGAAGAAACCATTCCCGACTAACGATTGAGGTCCCGGCGCGCGTCTTTCATCAGGGTCGGGACGAATTGCCCAACATGACCGGTTGTAGTTTCGCAGTCCTTCACCTTCTCGCACGATGCCAGCAGCGCAACCTGAATCAGATCAGGAGAACAACGATGAACTAAAAAAACAGCACGCGCACTTGCGAATCCGGGGAAGCCCTTGTAGTTGCGGCTAACCTGCTGACCGCAGACGGCGAAGCCGGCTGTGAACTGTCCGGTTGAGCCGCGGGTTAGGGCGCATGCCTGCCTGTGACTACGGCCTCGCCCCGGACGCCTCTTCGAATAGGACTCGAAGCAGGCGAGGAACGAACTCACGCAAAAACCCCAGGTGCGCGCCGATCGCAGCTTGGTCAGAGATTCCGTTATGGAGCAGACGGCTACGGGAGGAATACGCATCACGCAGACTGGAAGCGACCACCGCTGCATCACCGAGTTCCGGATTGCGGAGGATGACGGACTCTGCAAACCTTCGCATCGAAGTGCCAATGGCCTCGTACTTCAACTGGTTTACGCGCGAAAGCAATCGATCGAGTTCTATCCACTGCTCACACTCCCGGGGCTGCTGATCACGAGTTTCGCGGACCAGTTCGGTGGCCTCGCCAATCACAGCTATCGCGGCAGGAGAGACATCCACGCCGGGCAAGAGCGCTTCCAGCGCGGTTACCAAGGCAATGAACTGCGCGTTCTCGCTGAGTTCAAAGCGATGGCCTGCATAGAGTTCTATCGCCAGTTTCAGTTTGTCATCGGTGACTACGGCGCGGAGGTTCGGGAACAAGAGAGCCTGTTCAAGGCATTCGAGAAGGTTGTCGCTGTTGACCCCGACTGTGATAGTGGCGCGGCCCACTTCCCTGCGGATGAGCCTCTTGTGATCGGGGCGGGCAGTCGCATGCTCGGCTTCATAGTGGCCGTCCGCCGCTTCCCATCCGCGGACGTTTCGGATGTAGCCCATTGGCTCCGAATCGGGAATCGGCTGTGATGCATCGAAAAGCGTTGCCGGTTTGCGCGCCTTAGCGTATTGGATGCCCACGCCTAGGACCAAGGAAGCCCAGAGTAGTGCGGCCGCAACCAAGTCCAAGCCGCCGTCTGCTTCGCGTTCTGTTTGAAATGGTCCCAGGGTCAGCGAGTAGAGCAACTGAAGTCTCTCGAGTGTTAGGCTCGAGTCGCCCACAGTGCGGCTTACAGGATCTGCCGGCGTGTTCAACGATGCGCCAGGTGCGACAACGAAGGGCACGGAAGCGACATATCGTTCGGGACCAGTGCCGGTTGATCCGGCGGAGAAGGCGAAGAGCATGGTGCTGTCGATGCGCCCTAACGTTTGAATTAAGGGGCGCGCTTTAGCGCGTCCCGCTTGAATGATTTGTTAGGCTGCCACCATGACCAGATAGAGAGCATGCAGCCAAGTGAGTAAGCAAAAATAAATGTTGTGTTAGACGACCAAATCGCCCAAGCAAGAAGCCCAACAAAAGCGCAAACGAGCAAAGGAGCGAGTGGGTATGACGCTGCGCACTTGGACCAAAATGCAAGTGCAACCACTACCGTAAGCGAATTGGTGATGGCGAGCCAAATGAAAAACTCTCGTTTTTCATAACTCGGTGCAAATATGAACTCTAGCTGGCCAAGTGCACGCTCCCATGGTGTGAGCATGGTGTACCAAGAGGCAACCACGAACGCAGCCATGACCGTATATTGAGCAGCGGCAAAGTGGCGGGCAGTGATATTCACGGATATGCCTTGTATGTTCAATCCACCGATTCCGTAGAAGAATCGGAAACTGAGCAGGGGAAATTTTCTTCTGCGGTTGCCGAGACGATAGCCCGGTGAGGCCTTGGGTGGCAAAGCCCGTACGTTAGCGTGG
>JBAUMF010000031.1:0-43658 GCA_049578545.1 Thiobacillaceae bacterium | reverse complement strand
TCAATCCCTTCCTCATCCAGAAGGAAATTCAACGTAAACTGAAGGCTATCTTCAAACTGCTTCGGTAACTATCCAATTTGAGACAACGAATCAGCCCTTCGGTAACGTTTTAACTTGAGGCAATGCGACGGTGTCACTGCAAGTCAATGCCGTATCAGCATGTTGTTCCCGGCAATGTGGCAAGGTTACAGCGGGCGTTCGGCATTCCCGGACCTTTCTCCAAGGCATGCCTCTCCCTGTGAAATCTTTTTATTACGCCGCCGGCATTCTTGACGCGAAACGCCCTGCTCTTACCGCATTCCATGCAGCCTCTAATCCGCCTCTGGGGCATACCGCGCCCTGCCCAAATGCGCTCTTGATCGTGTTCTGGGCTTGCCCCGGAGCGCAACTTGTACACTCAGCCGAACAAACTCGAATGGACATCCACCAAGGCGGACTTGGCCCCGCTCAAAACCAGAAGCGCGCATCGCGTGAGAGGAATTCCTCCGCTGGAAGATAATGCGAACCATCGCAGGAGAAGTTGAGGCCCACCAGCCCGTTGACCACGTTAAGTGAGCCGGCCCGCAGGTAGATGTTTTCATCGACCTGGCGCAGCTCTTTGAGACGCCTCAATACTGCACGAATACGGCCCGGCGGAATACAAGCCTCGTCCGGGTAGGGTGCATTGGGGTAGGCCAGACACACTTCCGGCGAGAGAATCTCATCCAGAACATGCACCCGATAGCGCATGGGATCGCTGGTCAACCACAGGGTGGCGCGGCTACTGGAAAAGTGCAGCTTGGCGTGGAAGATGCCACGCTCGTGCATGAGCTCCTCCACGATCGAAATCACGTCATCGATATTCTGGTCAAGTGCGGACTCCACCCTGCACTGGCTGAACAGGCCCTGGCGGATGGCGGGGTCGCCCTTGATCTGCATCCAGATGGGGGGTTGTACGGCGGCCTCGCCCGAAAGTGACAGGTTGCCCAAGGAAAAATCAGCCGCAAGAAAACCGAGGGTGCGGGGACCATCCTGTATGCACTGCACGGCAGTGATGCACGGCAGCTCGGTGATGCGCGACACATAGACGGGCGAAAGAAGCAGATTGGCGGCGGATGCGGCACGCAGATATGGCCGTACGGACAAGTCCTGACTGCGTCTGGAAACGTCGCGGCCTGCCGTGGATATGTTGGATGAAATCTGCCTACCGTGTCGATCGACCACGTAGAACAGGTCGCAGGGTGACAGACCGGGAAGAGCCTCGATCAGAATCGCGTCGAGCGCATCCGGATCATCAAGATGCGTTTCCAGTGCCTGCGCAATTTGCTCCAGTTGGGAATGCAGGCGCGCGGCCAGCATGGCCCGCCGTTCGCGAATGGCTGATTGCATCCAGGTCATGATGTGTCAGCCACTGGGGATGATCTAAAATCCATCACCTTGCGTAAAGAAATATTCAATCGCACGTCATGAAACATGGCCGGTTCACCCTTCGCAAAAAAAGACGGCCCCGAGGGGCCGCTCAAAGGTTCGGAGGAGAACGCATGAACAGCACCTTGCGGTACTGCCCGATCAAGTACAAAGCAGGGAGTGTGCCAGATGGTCACACGGCGGTTGTCCCTTGTTTTTGCTGAAAAAGAATTGCGAATTGCCGAACACGAAAAGCGCGCTTCAGCACCTTGCGGGTGCAGGAGGTGCGATTAAGGTGCTCAAGGGGCAATTACAAGCAGATAAATCAGCAGCAGGTTGAACAACATTGACACAAGCGCAATGCCTTGCCACATTGCCAC
The DNA here is from genome assembly GCA_049578545.1 of Thiobacillaceae bacterium. GTDB lineage: Bacteria > Pseudomonadota > Gammaproteobacteria > Burkholderiales > Thiobacillaceae > DASQBT01. Next base: position 41,892 of record JBAUMF010000031.1, on the reverse strand, counting down.
TGGATTGCGCTCGGCCAGCGGGCTTTTGCGCCTGACATTGAGACGCGCGCTGCTTCCGCGTTCCAACGCCAGCAGCATTTCTTCAGTGGTTTCGAAACGTGATTCACGTTCACGCGCGACCGCTTTCAGAATAACATCCTCCAGCCAGCCTGGAATATCAGGCCGGTAGCGTGTCGGCGGCACCGGGTCGCCGAACTTCGGATGCTGAAAGGGCTCGATTTCGCCATACGGGTACTTGCGCGTAAGTATCGTGTAAAGGGTGACCCCGGAGGCATAAATATCAAAGGACCTGTCCGCCTTCGTGCCGGAAAACGATTCGGGGGGCAGGTAACTGGGTGTGCCCGCGGCGGGCGTATCCATTCCGATGCCCAGGCTTTCGCAGCTTGCCACGCCCAGGTCAAGAATACGGAGCTTGCCGTCTTTTCCCAGGTGCAGATTGTCGGGCTTGATGTCCCGGTGCAGCACGTCAAGGCGATGCAGGGCGGAGAGGCCTTTCAGCAGGCGTATGCCGAATCCCGCTACTTCGGCAGTGGAAAAATGCCGGTCCTGTTTGACTAGCCTCTGCAGACTGGCGCCTTCGTGCCAGGAAAAAAGCAGATAGAAGTACTGGCGAGGACGCTGGGCACTGCCCAGACATTGCGGGAAATAATGGGACGAGATGCGGCGCGCCAGCCATTCCTCGTGAGCCAGCCGGGATTTTGCTTCCACGTCGTCGGCCAGCAGCGGCGCCAGTGTCTTGAGGACCAGCTGTTGCCCGGTGCGCTCGTCCTGCACGCGGTAAAGACATGTCTCGCGGCTTGAGTGAATCTGTTCACCGATAGCCAGTCCATCGATACTGCCGCCGGTTTGCAGATGCAGCGGAACGGGCAGGGCGGTGAGATTTTGTAGCGAGGTTTGCAGCGTGTTCTCTGCGAGTTCGTCAACATGAATGACCAATGCGCTGACGTTGTCCTGGCTTCCCGACTTGAGCGCTTCATCGATCAGGGCCTGTGCAGCAGATTGAGGTTCGCTGTACAGCGTGGCAATTTCATTCAGCCGCAGCTCGGTCATCGCTGCCCAAACTCCATCGCTCAGAAGAAGGAAGCGGTCGTTCGCTTGCAGCTCACCATCGATAATGTCGGGCACCAGGTGTGCATCGAGTCCCATCGCGCGCTTTAACACGTGACGCATGTCCGGCTTGTCCCAGACATGATCCTCGGTCAGCTGGGTCAGCTGCCTTTCCCGCAGTAGATAGACACGGGTATCACCTGCATGGGCGACGGTATAGCGGTGGCCCTTGAGGACCAGCGCCGAGATGGCGCACAACATTTCACCGCCCTCACCGTGTGCACGGTTTTGATCGTGCATCCAGCGATTGAGTGACAGCAGGAGTTTGGAAAACGCATGTCCGGCTTCCCAGGTCTCCGGTACGGTGTAGTAATCAGCGAGCAAACCGCGAACCGCAGTTTCCGCGGCTTCGCGCCCGCGCCCGCCGGATACCCCGTCAGCCAGGGCGGCAAGCGCGCCCTGCAGGCGGGCGCTTCCGCTATCGGGGTAGGCAGCTGCGCAAAAGTCCTCGTTGCGATCGCGCTTTCCCTGTGCGCTGGCCCGACCGATACGGATGCTGGTTTCTTTCATGCGCGACAATTATCCCGTAAAAGGGTGGCGCAAGGGCGTCCAAGGAAGGTGCGCCATGAACCGGGAGCCGGTTCATGAGGCGCGTCTTGTCTCGCCTTAAATCCTGGCTCCGGCTATGTGAACTGCGCCCCATGTGGTGCGCCAACGGGTCTTGACACTCGTCAAGCCAACCAGAGCAAGTAGCGCAAGTCCGGCAAAGATCAGCAGGCCGATTTGATAACTGCCGGTCTGCCCTTTGATAAATCCCAGGCTGGAAGCAAGATAAAAACCGCCAACGCCGCCTGCCATGCCGACCAGTCCGGTCATGACGCCGATTTCCTTGCGAAAGCGCTGGGGTACCAGCTGGAACACTGCGCCATTGCCGGTGCCCAGCGCAGACATGGCCAGCATGAAGACCAGCAGCGCCAGGGACGCGCTTGGCATGCCGAAGCTGGCAATCACCAGGAACAGCGCCGCAAGCGCATACAAAATCAGCAGCGCACGGATGCCACCGATGCGGTCAGCCATCGCGCCGCCAATGGGGCGCACCAGCGATCCTGCGAATACGCACGCTGCGGTGAAGTAGCCGGCGTGAACGGGTGTCAGTCCATACTGGTCATTGAAGTAGATGGTGAGCGATGAGGCCAGGCCGACAAAACCGCCGAAGGTGACAAAGTAGAAGAACATGAACCACCAGGCATCGCGATCCTTGAGCACCTTGCTGTAATCGGCAAGCGATTTTGGCGGCGGGCAATTGGGGGCATCCCTGGCCATGAGCAGGTAGACGGAGAAGGCCAGGCCCACCGGAATGAGCGCCAGTCCGAATACGTTGCTCCAGCCAAAGGCCACAGCCAGCGAGGGAGCGAACAACGCGGCTAATACCGTGCCCGAGTTGCCGGCGCCGGCGATGCCCAGCGCAGTGCCCTGATGTTCAGGTGGATACCAGCGCGAAGCCAGCGGCAGCGCGACAGCGAATGACGCACCGGCAAAGCCCAGTCCTATCCCGAGCAACAACAGCTGTTCATAACTTGAGATGCCGCCCAGCCATGCCCAGAGCAGGCAGGCAATCACGATGAGCTGGCCGATAATCCCGGCAAGCTTGGGTTTGAGGTGATCGACCAGCACGCCCATTACCGGCCGCAATATCGCGCCCGCAAGCACCGGCGTGGCGACCATCAGTCCTTTCTGGGCCGAACTCAACGCCAGATCCTTGGCGATCTGGACCCCCAGCGGTCCCAGCATGACCCAGACCATGAACGAAATGTCGAAATAGAAAAATGCGGAAAATAGCGTAGGCGTATGGCCCGCTTTCCAGAAACCCTTATTCATTGTGTGCTCCTATCAGATTTAAAAAGCGTAACGTGTGGGAAACGGTGACGACTACGCAGCACACGTCTGCTGCCCGGTCGCGCTTAGCCATACTTCGCCCCGTTCCAGTTTGACGGCTAGGCAAGCGGTGTGACCCTCATCGGGTTCCTGCGCCTGGCCAGAATCGAGACCGATCTTCCAGCCATGCATGGGACAGGTGACGGTGTTGCCTGCCACGATGCCCTGCGATAACGGGCCGCCCTTGTGCGGGCAGCGGTCATGCAGGGCGAACACATTGTCGTCTGCGGTGCGGAAGAGGGCGATGGCTTCACCCTCCATGTTCACCACCCGGGCACCGAGTCGGGGGATATCGGTGAGCACGCAGATTTTCTTCCAGTTCATGTCGATTCCTCTAAACAGTTAATGCGGCAAACTCATGCGCGTCCTTGCCGGCCACCCGCTCGGCCCAAGGGTCGTCTTCCTGTTGCAACGCATACAGGCAGCGCTCGTAAAGCGCATTGCGGCCTTCGGTATCATCCAGCACGTGCTGCTTCACATAGTCCATGCCAACGCGCGTGACATAGTGCACCGTGCGCTCCAGGTAATAGCCCTCCTCGCGGTACAGTTGCAGGAAGGCACCGGTGTACTCCAACACCTCCTGCGGCGTTTTCACCTTGATGAGAAAGTGCGCCACTTCGGTCTTGATGCCACCGTTGCCCGCAACGTAGATTTCCCAACCTGAATCGACGCCGATGATGCCGACGTCCTTGATGGCGACTTCGGCGCAGTTGCGTGGGCAGCCGGACACGGCGAGCTTGACTTTGTGCGGCGCCCACATTTTCCAGAATGCCTTTTCAAGGTCGATACCCATCTGTGTCGAGTCTTGTGTTCCAAAGCGGCACCACTCTGAACCAACGCAGGTTTTGACTGTGCGCAGCGCCTTGCCGTAGGCGTGGCCGGAAGGCATGTCGAGGTCTTTCCACACCGAAGGCAGGTCGGCTTTTTTCACGCCCAGCAGATCGATGCGCTGCCCGCCGGTGACCTTGACCGTGGGGATGTTGTATTTCTCCGCGACGATAGCGATGCGCTTGAGTTCGCTCGGCGTGGTCTGGCCGCCCCACATGCGCGGGATGACCGAGTAGGTGCCATCGCGCTGGATGTTGGCGTGGGCGCGTTCATTGATGAAGCGCGATTGCGGGTCGTCCTCCGCTTCGCCCGGCCAGGTCGAGATAAGGTAGTAGTTCAGCGCCGGACGACAGGTCGCGCAACCGTTTGGCGTAGTCCATTCCATCGCCAGCTGCACCTGCGGAATTGAAAGCGGTTTTTGCTCACGGATGAATTGACGAACTTCTTCGTGAGTATGCTCGGTGCAGCCGCATATCGCTTTATTCTTGGGCGTGGCTGAATAGTCGCCGCCAGCTGTCACGGCAAGAATCTGTTCAACGAGTCCGGTGCACGAACCACATGACGATGACGCTTTGGTATGCTTGCGCACGTCTTCCAGCGTGAACAGGCCTTTCTCACGGATTGCCTTGACAATAGCACCCTTGCACACACCGTTGCAGCCGCAGACTTCGTCGGCATCCTGCATCGACGCAGCCCGCGTCTGGCCCTGATGGCCCAGGTCGCCGATGTTGGATTCACCGAACATCAGGTGATCGCGTATTTCGTGAACAGGTTTTCCTTCGCGTATCAGTTTGAAATACCAGGAGCCATCCACCGTGTCGCCATACAGGCAGGCGCCCACCAGCTTGTCTTCCTTGATGACGAGTTTCTTGTAGACGCCGCCGATGGGATCGGAAAGCAGAATTTCTTCATGACCTTCGCCGCCCATGTAGTTTCCGGCAGAGAACAGGTCGATGCCGGTGACCTTGAGTTTTGTTGACGTGACCGAACCCTGGTAGCGTGCGATGCCGAATTCCGCCAGATGATTGGCCAGCACCTTGCCCTGTTCGAACAGCGGCGCTACCAGGCCGTAGGCCACGCCGCGATGGCTGACGCATTCGCCAACGGCATAGATACGCGGATCGGTTACGGTCTGCATGGTGTCGTTGACAACAATGCCGCGATTGCAATGAACGCCCGATGTTTCAGCCAATGTTGTGTTGGGACGTATGCCTACGGCGAACACCACCAGATCCGCAGGCAGGGTTTCGCCATTCTTGAACCGCACGGCACAGACACGGCCCGATTCACCGCGCACCAGTTCTTCGGTCTGGGTGGCGAGTCTAAATGTGAGGCCGCGTGCCTCCAGCGATTTCTGCAACAGCGCAGCCGCTGTGGGATCAAGCTGTCGTTCCATCAGCCAGTTGTTTAAGTGAACCACGGTCACATCCATGCCGCGCATCTTCAAGCCATTAGCTGCTTCGAGACCGAGCAGACCGCCGCCGATGACGACGGCATTGCGGTATTTGCCTGCCGCTTCGATCATGGCTTCGGTGTCGGCAATGTCCCGATAGGCCAGCACCCCGGGCAGATCCGCACCGGCGACGGGTGGGATAAAGGGTTTGGAGCCGGTGGCAAGAATCATCCGGTCGTAGGGCGCTTCGCTGCCGTCATCGGCGATTACCTTGCGCGCAGCGCGATTGATTGAGGTGATGCGTTTTCCGGTGTGCAGGGTGATATTGTGTTCTGCGTACCAATCGCGGCTGTTGAGAATGATCTGCTCAAATTCCTGTTCGCCGGATAACACCGGCGACAGCAGTATGCGGTTGTAGTTGGGATAAGGTTCATCGCCAAAGACGGTGATGTCGTAGCGGTCTGGTGCCAGGGTGAGAAGTTCTTCCAGTGCCCGTACACCGGCCATGCCGTTGCCCACCAGAACCAGTTTGGGTTTGCTCATGTTGCTGCTCCAATAGATTGGGGGTTGTTTTTTGAGAAAGCCAGGACACATGTGGCCAGCTTCCGTTTTAATTCGGGCACACAGGAACCGCATTCCGTGCCGCATTTGAGAGTCAGCTGAAGTTGTTCCAGGCTGGCGCCTGTGGCAATGGCATGGTCTATGTCGGCTTTGAATACGCCGAGGCAGTTGCAGATCACGCGTCCCTTGTTCTCCTCCGGTACGGGCGGCTTGGCCAGCGGCGACAACATCCAGCGCAGGCTGGCTGCGTCGGCATTCCTGATAAGCGCATCAAGCAGCCAGCCAGCAGCAGCTGTTTCGCCATAAAGACGCGCTGCGTGAACTTTGCCCTCTGCCACGCGAATGCGCTTGGATATGCCGCGCGCTTCGTCATCCAGCCGCGCGACAGACAAGGGATCATCGAAACCCAGAAGGTGGTCGATGGTCTTCATCAGGCTGGCTTCAATAGGCGCTGCACTGGCGGCTTTCAATACGACGACGGCGGTCGCCCTGCCAGCCAGAGTGAGCGTGGCGTAATCAAACAGGGCCATCAGCGGCTTGAGGCGGCTTTCCAGATTGAGCGCATCGATTTTGGAATACACCACCATCTCATAAGGCAGGGACACCTTCTCCACCCGCAGCGCAGCGTGTTTGAATTCGGGTTGTTTGGATACCGGGTCGAGCGCGCGCGAGGTCAGGGCGTTGATGCCTGCCCCGGCAAGTGCGCTTGCACCCCAGTGCATGGGCAGGAACGCTTGGCCGGGCCGCATTTCTTCGCTTGCTTCCACCTTGATATGCAGCGCGCCACGGCGTGTGGCTGCCTTGACGATGTCGCCGTCTTTCAGGCCGCGACGCTCGAGGTCGCGGCTGTTCATGTTGAGGCGGGGCTCTGGCGCATGGCCATAGAGACGGGCGACCCGCCCGGTCCGGGTTAGCGTATGCCACTGGTCACGCAGCCGTCCGGTTGTCAGCGAAAGCGGATAGCGCGGATCCGTTTTTTCTGCCACCGGGATATAGTCGCAGGCCTTGAAACAGGCCTTGCCGTTTGAGGTCGGAAAACGTCCATCCTGATACAAACGGAATTTGCCCCTATCTGCCCCTTCGGGGAAAGGCCATTGCTGGGGCCCCTCATGTTCGAGGATGGACCAGGTCAAACCAGTGATGTCCAGATCCTGCCCGCGCGTCGTTTCACGGTGTTCCATCCAGACCTCTTCGGCCGAGTTATACGGGAACAGGGTGCGGTCTGAATTCTGTTCACCGTGCAGCAGGATTTCAAGCCGGCGACCAAAGTCGGTGGCAATCTCCCAGTCTGGGCGCGCTTCGCCGGGCGCAGCTATGGCTTGCCTTGATAACGAAATGCCGCGTTCCGAGTTGGTGGTGGTGGCATCTTTTTCTCCCCAGGCAGCAGCAGGCAGCAGCAGGTCAGCGTATGTGACCGCCTCGGTATCTGCATAGGCCTCCTGCACCACCACAAAGGGGCAGGTTTGCAATGCTTCGCGCACGCGGTTCTGATCGGGCAGTGAGTGCGCGGGGTTGGTGCAGACAATCCACATTGCCTTGATGCGGCCTTCGGCCATGGCATCGAACAGTTCAACTGCCGTAAGGCCGGGTTTTTCCGGTACTGAAGGTACCTTCCACAACCGCGCCACTTCGGCGCGATGTTCGGGCCGTGCCATGTCGCGGTGGGCGGGCAACAGGTTGGAAAGACCCCCTACTTCGCGGCCGCCCATGGCATTGGGTTGGCCGGTCAGGGAGAACGGCCCGGCGCCAGGTTTGCCGATCTGACCTGTTGCCAGATGCAGGTTGATGAGGGCGGCATTCTTGTCGGTCCCGCAGGTCGATTGATTGAGGCCCTGGCAGTACATTGAAAGGCTGGGGCCTTGTGCAAACCAGTGGGCAGCCTTGACGATATCGACCGCGGGGACGCCGCAGATATCGGCCATGCGTTCCGGCGAGTAGTCACGCAGCTTGGCGCGCAGTTCATCCCAGCCTTCGGTGTGAGAATCGATATAGACACGATTGATTTTTTCTTCCCATACCAGCACGTGCAGCATGGCGTGAAACAGCGCGACATCGGTGCCGGGAAGCAGGGGCAGGTGCAGATCGGCGCCGGCAGCCGTGTCGGTGCGGCGTGGATCGGCAACGATGATTTTCAGATTGGGGTCTTTGGCCTTGGCATCCTCGATTCGACGGAACAGGATGGGATGGGCGTAGGCGGTATTCGACCCGGCGATGAAAATCGTGCCGGCATGATCGATGTCCTCGTAGCAGGTGGGTACCGAATCCATACCCAGGGTCTGCTTGTAGCCGGAGACAGCGCTGGACATGCACAGGCGGGAATTCGTGTCTACGTTGTTGCTGCCGATGAGGCCTTTCATCAGCTTGTTGAATACGTAGTAATCTTCAGTCGACAGCTGGCCGGAAAGATAAAAGGCCACGCTGTCGGGACCATGCTCACGGATGGCTTCGGCAAATTTTTGCGCTGCCCTGTCGAGCGCGGCATTCCAGCCCAGGCGCTGACGCGGTTCGGTCTTGCTCATGCGGCCCTCGGGGCAGAGGGCCCGGCCTGCCAGGCTGGCAGCAGATTCAGCCAAGGTCGCGCCCTTGGTGCAAAGCCGGCCGAAGTTGGCCGGATGATTCGGGTCACCCTTGATGCCGGTGATGCGCTTTCCGTCGTGCTGGATCAAAACACCGCAACCCGTGCCGCAATACGGACAGACCGAGGGGGTGGAAAAGCTGGCGCTGGAACTCATGCCCAAGCTTCAGCAAGCGCCGTGCCAGATATGTCACGTCGTGAAATAAGGGCGTTGGGAGCCCCTGTACGTCGGCGTGTGCACAGTAATATGGCATTTTGGCCAGGGCCGCGCCCAAACTGTGCATGAGCGGTCATTTGAAATTGAAGTCGTACGCGAGCCAATGGACTTCAGAACGGGGTTAGTAGCTGAATAGCGCCTCGGTGACCAAAGGAAGAATGTCACTGGCAGATCATGCCTGTGAAGCTCATGCGAATCGAGGCGGGAACCTTCCTTGAGCCCAGGGGTTCGGCCAAAACCCGACCTCCACCGGTTGAAACGCCAACCATACAAGCTGTCGTTCAACACGGGCTGGCGTAGTCGAGCATCAGTCCGATCCAGGCAGTTCGTCCGCTTGTGCCACCAGGCGTTCCGTCGGGATAAGCGCCGCCGCAATGTCGGGATTATTTACATTCTCCTTCATGGCGACCTCGCGTCGCTGGCCTAACTGTCTGAGTGGATTGCGTTTGTTCTCGGTGGAACGGCACTTGCTTATATCAGGCTACCGTCGCGATGTCTTTCGCGCAATTATTCAGGGGGGTTCAAAATGCTGAAGAAAATCACGTGGCTACTCGCGGCGGCCCTGTTTGGGACAGTTCTAGCCCAGGACGCGAGTGCGGTTGTGCTCACGACAGGACAGTCCGTTACGTTCAATTATGATCTGACAGGCCAGGTTCCACCCCCTCCTTACAGTGATGTGTACACATGGACCATGAATAATAATATCGGGGTTGCGGGCGACGAATTTCAGGTCCAATTATTTCCGCAACTGAACGGGGCTGGAGTGGCCGCATCGGTGCTCTATGATTGCGCGTTCAACTGTACAGGCATAGGGTTCGACACGGTGAACGCGGGGGTGATCAGCGACGGGATCTTCTCCGCGGTCGTCACTGATGTCTCCGGCACATTGAATATTTCGCAGTACGTCTACGGGATCAGTGCGACAGGCAGTCAGACACCAAACGTCAATGGCTCGGTGCCCGAACCCGCCACGCTCTCGCTACTCGGTCTTGGCCTTGCCGGTATCGGTGTCATGAAGCGGCGCAAGATGAACTAAGCGAGGCGTTCGATTCGCACACGGAGCCCCGGCCAAGTGCCGGGGTTCTTGTTTGCGGCCGGCAATGCAATTTAAGGAAGGGGCCAAACCCGCAATCGAAGACCGAATTTGGCCTGCCTGGAAGCAGGCGGCCGTTACAGGCGGATGTGGTCGAACGAAGACTTTCCCCACGAATACCATAAATGACAAGGGGACCTTTCGGCCCCTTTGTATTGCAAGGTAATATTAGTTCTAACGCTGTGGCGTACGGGTTTCCACCTGCTCCAGTGGCTCGGCAGATGCGGCGGATGCGCTGGAACGGCGACGGCGGCCAGGACCATGTGAACGCTGCTCCTGCATTCCGGAAATTTCCATTGGTGCGATTGTCGCAGGAGCGTTGCCGCTCGTCTCGACCTGCATCAGTTCGGCAGGCGCGCTTTCGGCCGGTTTGGGGTGATGGCGTCGGCGGTGAGGCCTGGATTCTTCTGCCGAGCTGGTATCGGCCGCGGCAATTGCCTGGGTTTCTATCTGGTTCAGGTCTGAAGTCAGCGTCAGGGATTTCAGAATTTCCTCTGCGGGCACGGTGCCGGGTCGGGGGCCGGATCTGGCTGGTGCGGGCAGTTTGGCAGCATCCACAGGTGCTTCAACCATTACCGGAGTAGTTGCAGCCGGTTTTGCCTGAACAGATTCGGATGCAGGCTGGGCCAAGGGTTTCTCGGCCGGTTTTTCAGAAATACTCTCGGCCGTATGCAGGGGCGCGGCAGAGGTTGACCCGGCGACTGCTCCGGCATCGGCCATGGGCAGTAAGGTCTGGGCTTCCTCTCTGCGCTCATTGCGATCACGCCGCCCGCGGTTGCGGCGATTGCGTCCGCCTTCACGCGCGTCTCCACTTGCAGCTTCGGCACCCTCGGTCTGTTGTGGACGTTCACGGCGCATTTGCTTTTCACCTTGCTCGGCAGGGCTGTCCTTGCGCGGTTGACGTGGTTCACGCGGCTCGCGCGGAGGTCTGGGCTGGCGCGGTTGACGCTCGGCCTGCTCGGGACGGGCTTCAACTTTGGCGATTTCCTCCTTGCGCTCGCGCGGCTTGCGTTCCTGTCGTTCGGTGCGCTCGCCTCGGTCCTGCCGTTCGTTGCGATCACGCCGTCCGCGCTGACCCGGGCCCGCTTCGCGACGTGGCCTGGCTGGCTTGGGCGCTTCTTCGACAACCTTGGCTTCGCTCTTCTTGGCAAACCAGCCGACGATTCGATCGAGCAGCCCGGTCTTTTCGGCGGGGGGGGCGGCAAGCGGAACAGGCGCAGGCTGGGGCGGTGTGATGGCCTTGACGGCAGCTTCGAGCGTGGGAGGACGCTGTTCGCGCAAGGCATCCGCGGTTTCCTTCTCCGGCACCGTGGCCATCTTGTAACTGGGCTCGACGTAGCCTTCGCGGTTGAGATCTTCGTGCTTGATGCGGTCAACGAGGTAATTGGGGGTCACGAGGTGAATGTTGGGGATGATGACCACATTGACCTTGAGCCGCGCCTCCAGCGCATGAATGTCCTGGCGCTTCTCGTTGAGCAGGAAGGTAGCCACTTCAACCGGAACTTGGGCGTGAATGGCACCCGTGTTTTCCTTCATGGACTCTTCCTGAATGATGCGCAGGATGTGCAGTGCAGTGGATTCCTCACCGCGGATATGGCCGGTGCCACCACAGCGCGGGCAGGGCTCGTGACTGGTTTCGCCCAGCGAGGGTTGCAGGCGCTGACGCGACATTTCCAGCAGACCGAAACGGGAAATCTTGCCCATCTGCACGCGGGCGCGGTCATGATGCAGGGCATCGCGCAAGCGGTTTTCCACCTCGCGCTGGTTCTTCTGCGATTCCATGTCGATGAAGTCGATCACAATCAGACCGCCCAGATCGCGCAGGCGAGCCTGGCGGGCGACTTCCTCGGCGGCTTCCAGGTTGGTGCGATAGGCGGTTTCCTCGATGTCACCCCCTCTTGTTGCGCGGGCGGAGTTTACGTCGATCGACACCAGCGCCTCCGTATGATCGATGACGATGGCACCGCCTGAAGGCAGATCAACCTGTCGTGCGTAGGCGGATTCGATCTGGTGCTCGATCTGGAACCGGGAGAACAGGGGAACATCATCACGGTAGAGCTTGACCTTGTTGACGTTGGCTGGCATGACGTGTGCCATGAAGCCCTGCGCCTGCTGAAAGACTTCTTCCGTATCGATGAGTATTTCACCGACGTCAGCTGTGAAGTAGTCGCGAATGGCGCGAATGACCAGGGAGCCTTCCTGGTAGATCAGGAATGCACCGGATTGCCCGCTGGCGGCACCTTCAATGGCCTGCCACAACTGCATCAGATAGTGCATGTCCCATTGCAGTTCTTCGGTTGTACGGCCAATGCCGGCAGTCCGGCCTATGAGACTCATGCCCTCAGGCACTTCAAGCTGCGCCATGGCATCGCGCAGTTCGTTGCGGTCTTCCCCTTCGATGCGGCGGGATACGCCGCCGCCGCGCGGATTGTTGGGCATCAGCACCAGGTAGCGGCCGGCGAGGGAAACATAAGTGGTGAGGGCGGCGCCCTTGTTGCCACGTTCGTCCTTCTCCACCTGGACGATCATTTCCATGCCTTCCTTGATCAGGTCGGCGGTGCGGCCCGAGCCCTTCAAACAGGTACGGGCGATTTCCTTGAACGGCAGGAAGCCATGGCGCTCGCAGCCGTAATCGACAAAGGCGGCTTCCAGGCTGGGTTCAACCCGGGTGATGACGCCCTTGTAGATATTGCTTTTGCGTTGCTCCTTGGTGGAGGATTCGATATCGAGATCGACGAGTTTTTGCCCGTCAACGATGGCAACCCTGAGCTCTTCGGCCTGGGTTGCATTGAACAGCATGCGCTTCATGTTTACTCCCGCGCGCACGCATACGGGATCGGAAAGGGTGCTACGGCCGTGTCAACAATGGATAGCTTGGCGATACGGAGAACATTAAGTTAAGCGGGTTTCCTGATCCTTGGGGGAATGTCAGACCAACGGGATATTCACGCTGGTCCCTACAATTCATCCGGCGCGCTGTTTAACCGGCTTCGATTAAGCGGGTCATGACCCAGCAACGCAACGTATGCTTATACGCGTCTTTTTCAATTACCATCGCTACTTTTCCTGCACGGCGGCATCGGGGCCAGCTTGAATCAATCAGGCGGGAATGGGACCTTGCAGCGTTAACCTCTGAATGGCGTCCTGATAATGCGGTACGTGTTCAGATTCTTAATTGACCGGCGAGCGAGAAAACCGGTCGAAATTCCGCTTTCAGCATAGCCGAAAGTCAGGGCAGTATATTTGAAAATGAAAGAGTTAGGCAAGCAATCTGCCAAATCTCCCAAAGAGTCAGTCCGCAAGGTAAAAATCGACGACCGCCATGCTGGCCAACGTCTGGACAATTACCTGCTGGGCCATCTCAAGGGAGTGCCCCAAAGCCGCATCTACAAACTGGTCAGGGGGGGCGAGGTCCGGGTCAACGGTAGCCGGGTGGAGGTTGGCCGTCGTCTGGAGGAGGGCGACGAGGTCCGGATTCCGCCGGTAAGGCAGGGTCACGCTACAGCCAGGCCGACGTTCCTCCCCAAGGATGTCGCCCGGCTGGCGCCACAGATTTTATATAAGGATGAATATCTGCTTGTATTGAACAAGCCGTCGGGTATGGCCGTGCATGGCGGCAGCGGCATTTCACGCGGTGTGATCGAGCAACTGCGGCTGGAGTTTTCCGAGCACCGCTTCATGGAACTTGCTCATCGGCTGGATCGGGAAACCTCGGGCGTGCTGGTGGTAGCCCTCCAGCGCAAGGCATTGACGGCGCTGCACGATATATTTCGCGAACACCGGGTAGACAAGCGTTATCTGGTGCTGGCGACAGGTCGCTGGCGAGACGAACTGCGCAACGTGCGTCTTCCACTTCACAAGCATGTCACTGTAGAAGGCGAACGCCGGGTGAGTGTCCAGGAGGGTGGTCAGGCATCCCACACCATTTTTCACCGCGTCAAGACCTGGCCAGGATTTGCCTTGCTGGAGGCCGAACTCAAAACGGGCCGTACCCATCAGATTCGGGTTCATCTGGCACACTTGACGCATCCGATTGCAGGAGACGACAAGTACGGCAACTTTGCCTTGAACAAGGAGTTGGCGGCCAAAGGATTGAAACGCATGTTCCTGCATGCCGCCTCGCTCAGTTTCGATCATCCGGTAAGCGGAGAGGCGTTGCGGTTTGAAGCGCCGCTGCCGAAGGAATTGCAGCAGTTTTTGAACAAGCTTGATCAAGATGCCACTCAAGTATGAGTTACTGATTTTTGACTGGGACGGAACGCTGATGGATTCCGCCGGCCACATTGTCGCTTCCATTCAGAAGGCCTGCACAGATCTGGATATCCCTGTTCCTGCGAACCGTGAATGCCGGCAGATCATTGGCCTGGGTCTGGCCCAGGCCTTGCAGACGCTATTGCCCAATCTGGCCGAGGAGGATTACCCCGGTCTGGTAGAGCGCTATCGTTATCACTATCTGGGGCGCGATGCCGAAATCCCTTTGTTTGAAGGTGTGTATGAAGGGATTCGAGAACTGCATAAAACGGGTTTCATACTTGCGGTGGCAACCGGCAAGAGCAGAACAGGCTTGCAGCGGGCAATGGACTATCACGATCTGGGCAGTTACTTTTCGTCTACCCGTTGCGCGGACCAGACTCATTCCAAACCCGATCCCGCGATGGTGCTGGAAATTCTCGACGAGTTGAAAATGCAGCCAGCGCAGGCCATCGTCATCGGTGACACCAGCCATGACATGTTGATGGCTCAGAATGCCGGGGTCGACCGACTGGCAGTTTCCTATGGTGCCCATGAACGCGACGACTTGCTGGCGCACGAACCGGTTGCGCTGTTGCATTCCTTTGGAGATGTGCATCAATGGTTGATGAAGCACTAATGATCTGCGAATCCGACAGATTGAGAGAGGGCGGCCAGGGTATCCGTTTTGATGTCAGTATAGGTGGACAGAACTTGCCGGCCTTTGTCGTAAGATTCAAGGGCAAGCCACGCGCGTACCTGAATCAGTGTGGCCATGTGCCGGTTGAGCTTGACTGGCTGGAAGGGGCATTCTTCGACGCCGATGGGACTCATTTGATATGCTCGACACATGGCGCACTTTACAATCCTGCGACTGGCCAATGTATTTCCGGGCGGTGCAATGGCAACGGACTGACCCCATTGAACGTGGTGGAAGAAAACAACCGGATTTTTCTTGCCCCAAAAAGTAAGACGTGAAAACTGATCAAGGAACTATTCGATGAGCGAACCAAACCAGAATTGGGAACGTAGCGTATTGGAGAAACTGGCAACCGATGCGTTGCAGGAACAGAAGCGTGCGCGACACTGGGGCATCTTTTTCAAGAGCCTGACCTTCATCTATCTATTCATCATCTTGTTCATGGCAGCCGGCTGGTTCAAGAGTGAGAAAACCCTGAGCGGAAAGCATACGGCTCTGGTCGAGCTTAAGGGCGTTATCTCTCCAAACGACGAAAGTGCGGACAAGATCATTGAAGGTTTGCAGGATGCCTTCGAGGATAAGCATACCCAGGGTGTCATCCTGCGCATCAACAGCCCTGGTGGCAGCCCCGTTCAGGCCGGCCAGATTTATGACGAGGTCAAACGACTGCGTGGCAAGTATCCCAGGACGCCACTCTATGTCGTGGTAGATGATATCTGCGCATCGGGTGGCTATTACGTGGCATCAGCGGCCGACAAGATTTTTGTCGACAAGGCCAGCATCGTTGGCTCAATCGGTGTGCTTATGGACGGCTTTGGCTTTACCAGGACCATGGACAAACTCGGTGTCGAACGACGCCTGCTGACCGCAGGCAAGAATAAGGGCTTCCTTGATCCGTTCTCACCCGAAGATCCAAAGCAGGTGGATTATGCGAAAAGAATGCTGGAAGAAATTCATCAGCAGTTTATCAATGTGGTCAAAACTGGGCGTGGCAATCGTCTGAAGGAAACGCCGGACATGTTCAGTGGCCTGATCTGGAGCGGTGATGAAAGCATCAGGCTGGGCCTGGCTGACGGATTTGGCAGCGCGCAATATGTGGCGCGAGAAGTGATCAAGGCGGAAGACATTGTCGATTACACGCCGCAGGAAAATCTGGTCAGTCGTCTCGCCGGGCGCCTGGGTGCGAGCATTGGTAAATGGCTCAGCCCGGTCGCGCAACAGCAGATGCAGTTGCGTTGAGTCGTGAAGAGCGCAGCGTGGCAACCCAGTTGATAAAGCCTTTCCACTGGATTGCTCGGTCGCGTTGCGCCTCGCAATGACGGCACCTGCTGTGCATCCCTGAAATGACTAACTATCAACCGATTTCCTGTGTCAATCACGAGCGGCTGCAAGTTCCCGTGATTAGAAGGCAATGGTTGGATATAAAGGCAATGAACGGCGCATTGGCTGGAACGCACCACCTTTTTTGACTCGACGTTTACACCCGCGACGGGGCGGAACGGGTGGAAGCGCAGACTGAGTCAGACATGACACTCAAGTTCAGGCTCGATGAAATCAGGTTCTGATAACCCCGATTCCTGTCATTGGATTCCAATTCCGAACACCACCAGCTTGTCCCTGACCATTTCACTTTTACCTTTCCAATCTCTTGCCGTCAGTGTCTTGACTATCTGGCTTGACAGGGTAAGGTCGGCACCGACACTGATGAACGTATTGGGTGAAAGCGCTTCTATCATGGCTTCGAGCATGGCGGCGCTGCGGTAGGGCGTTTCGATGAAGAGCTGGGTTGAAGCATTCTTTCGTGCTGTATATTCAAGTTCACGGATCTTTTCTGTGCGCTCTGGTTCCTTGGCGGGCAGATAGCCATTGAAACAGAACCGCTGCCCGCCCAAACCGGAAGCCATGAGCGCAAGCAGGATGGAGGAGGGGCCAATCAGCGGAACAACGGAAATGTTTTCTCGATGAGCGACCCTGACCAGTTCCGCACCGGGATCGGCAACGGCCGGACAGCCTGCTTCTGACATCAACCCTACGTCGTGGCCGCGTTTGAGCCTGTCAAGCAGGGCAGGAATGTCAGCAGCTTTGGTGTGTTCGTTGAGTTCATGGAGGTCCAGTTGCTGCAAAGGCTTGGGGTGGCCCATGGCCTTGAGATGCGCTCGCGCGGTCTTTGCGCGTTCGACTACGAAGGAATCCAGCCGCCGGGCAACCGCCAGTGTTTCGTCTGGAAGGCACGACTCGGGATCAACTGGACCAAGCGGCACCGGAATCAGGTAGAGGGTGCCGGGTCGGGAGCGATCGGTCATCCGGCGTGGCAAGCCCGAGGCTGAGTGTTTGCCCGTTCCAATTTACCCCTTTCCTGGCTGGAGCGGGGAAGGCCCGAGTACATCCACTCCCTCGTTCATTAACATCTCTGTCAAGGCCATCAGCGGCAGGCCGATCAGGGCCGTCGGGTCAGGGCAGTCAATGCGTTCCATCAGCGCAATGCCAAGCGATTCGCTTTTTGCCGAGCCAGCACAATCATAAGGCTCCTCCTTTTTTAGATATGCCTCAATTTGCGCATCGGAAAGTCTGCGGATATGCACAACAGTAGGTATGTCGCGCGTTTGAGTTCGTCCGGTTTTGCTGTTGAGCAAGGTAAGCGCGGTGTGGAATACCATGGCTCTTCCCTGCATTCGCTTGAGTTGCTCATAAGCCCGTTCGTAATTGCCTGGCTTGCCCAGTTGGTCAGCATCCAGCATCAAGACCTGGTCTGAACCGATAATGAGTGAATCCGGAAATTGATTCGCAACGGCCTGCGCTTTCAAAGCAGAGAGGCGCAATGCAGTCTGGGCGGGTGATTCGCCGGACAGGGGAGCCTCACCCACATTTGGCGATACGACCTCGAACGGAAGGTGCAAGCGTGTAAGCAATTCGCGTCTATAGCGAGACGTTGACGCGAGGATCAGCCTCATTGAGGCTGAATTTCAATTAGGGCCATATCCGGCGTGACGGCTTCGCCCTTGGTGGCAAAGATATTGATGATTGTGCCGTTGACGGGTGCCTGAACTTCATTTTCCATTTTCATTGCTTCGATTACCAGCACTGGATCGCCGGCCTGGACGTTTTGTCCTGCTTTTACCAGGACATCGACGATTGTGCCCGGCATCGCGGCAGTGACGTGGCCCTTGTGGGTGGCCTTGGGTTTTTGGCCCGCTTTCGCCGCCTTATTTACACCATTGGATTTGGCCGCAGTGGAGGCAGATCCCGGTGAAACCTCAATCTCATTAAGTGCTTCCAGCAACACTTCTTCAGACACGCCATCAACGGTAACAAAGAAGGGGCGTGGGGTTTCGGAGGTTTTGCCGCTGCCTGTCAGCTTGATGTGATAGGTTTCACCATGCAGTGTTATGCGGAATTCATCTGGAGCAAATACGCTGGATGACGACTGGCCCTTTGCTTCGGGCGGCAGTAGCGGTTCGGGTTTTAATGCGCCTGCAGCACGTTCCTGGAGGAAAGTGCGTCCGAGATCGGGGAACATGGCGTATGTCAGAACATCCTCATCGGATTTGCTCAATCCGTCTGACTCACCGCGCAGTCTATCGAGTTCGTCAGGAATAAGGTCAGCAGGGCGGCCAGTCATGACTTCCATATTGCCAATGGCCAGTTTGCGGACTTCGTCATTTACCGCGCCGGGAGTCGTGCCATAGCGGCCCTGCAAATACAGTTTCACTTCGTTGGTAATGCTCTTGTAACGGCTACCTGTCAGGACATTCAGCACTGCCTGGGTTCCGACGATCTGTGAGGTTGGTGTAACCAGCGGGGGATAACCCAGATCCTGGCGGACCAGCGGAATTTCATCGAGCACCTGATCCATCTTGTCCAGTGCACCTTGTTCCTTGAGCTGGTTGGCGAGATTGGAAATCATCCCGCCGGGTACCTGATTGATCAGCACGCGCGTATCCACATCGGTGAAGTCGCTTTCGAACTGCCAGTATTTCTTGCGGATGTCCTTGAAGTAGGCGGAGATTTCTTCAAGTAATGGCAGGGACAGTCCGGTGTCGTACTCTGTGCCCCGCAGGGCAGCGACAAAACTTTGTGTCGTCGGATGGCTTGCGCCTTCAGCAAAGGCACCGAGACAAGTATCGACAATAGCGGCGCCGGCCTCGACCGCTTTCAAGTGAACCATGGCCGCTAGACCGGAAGTGGCATGGCTGTGGGTATGAACAGGAAGCCCGGTCGTTTCGCGAATGGATTTGACCAGTTCAAACGTAGCGTAAGGTGTAAGCAGGCCAGCCATATCCTTGATGGCGATGGTGTCGCAACCCATTCCAGCTAGCCCTTCTGCCAGTTCAACAAAATGCGGGATGTCATGAACCGGGCTGGTTGTATAGCAAATGGCACCTTCCGCGTGCTTGCCCGCTTTCTTTACGGCGTCAAGCGATACGCGCATGTTGCGCAGGTCATTCATGGCATCAAACACACGGAACACGTCGACGCCGTTGTCCGCTGATTTTTTCACAAATGCCCGGACGACATCGTCGGCATAATGCCGGTAGCCAAGCAGGTTCTGACCCCTGAGTAACATTTGGATGCGCGTGTTGGGTAGCGCCTTGCGCAGTTTGCGCAGACGTTCCCACGGGTCTTCTTTCAAGAAACGCACACAGGCATCGAAGGTTGCGCCACCCCAGGCTTCGAGCGACCAGAAGCCGACTGAATCCAGTTTGGGGCATACGGGCAGCATGTCCTGCGTCCGCAAACGGGTGGCGATCAGTGACTGATGGCCGTCACGCAAAACCAGATCGGTAATAAATACTTTCTTCATCATATGGCGTTCCTAGAGCCCTTGATTCGCTGCAATGGCAGCGGCGATAGCAGCCGCCAGCACTTCCGGAGGCTTGCTTTCAACATAATTGGTCAGTTCAGGATGCGCGTCCACAAATCCGGTATTGAAATGACCGCTGCGAAAATCCGGGTGCTTGAGAATTTCCTGATAATAGGGAATTGTGGTCTTGACACCGTATACCACCATGTCCGACAGGGCACGCCTTCCGCGTTCGATCACGGATTCCCATTTCAGATTCCACACGGTTAGTTTGGCACACATGGAATCGAAGTACGGAGGGATGACATAACCCGTATACATGGCGGCGTCGGTCCGCACGCCCGGTCCTCCGGGTGAGTAATACCGGGTAATCCGGCCAAAACTGGGCAGAAAATCATTCTTGGGATCTTCTGCGTTGATGCGAAACTCAATCGCATAGCCGCGGTAACTAACATCTGTCTGTAGGTATTGCAGTGGCAAACCGTCGGTAATGCGAATTTGTTCTTGAACGATGTCCACGCCGGTGATTGACTCGGTGATGGTGTGCTCAACCTGCAGGCGTGTGTTCATTTCCATGAAATAGAACTGGTTGTCCTGATCGAGCAGGAATTCAACCGTGCCGGCGTTCTCGTAATTAACCGCCTTGGCGGCTCGTACGGCCAGCTTGCCAATGTATTGGCGCTGTGCATCGCTCAGTTGGGGCGAAGGAGCAATCTCGATCAGCTTCTGGTTGCGGCGCTGGATGGAGCAATCGCGTTCAAACAAATGAATGGTGTTACCCTTGCTGTCCGCCAGTATCTGTACCTCGATATGTTTGGGGTTGACCACGCATTTCTCGATGAATACCTCCGGCTTGCCAAAGGCCTTGCTCGCTTCGGAAACTACGCGGTCGTAATTACGCAGAAGCTCTTCCTCATTGTCGCAACGACGGATCCCGCGGCCGCCGCCGCCATTGGTGGCCTTGAGCATGACCGGATAGCCTATTGCCGCGGCCAGGCCGCGTGCCTCATCGACCGATCCCAGGTTATGGTCGGAGCCGGGAATCACTGGTATGCCGGCATGAATCATGGCCTGTCGGGCCAGGATCTTGTCGCCCATTCTGCGGATGACGTGGGGAGTCGGGCCGATGAACTTGATGCCCCGGCGGGCGCAGGTTTCTGCCAGCACGGGGTTTTCGGACAAAAAGCCGTAACCGGGATGGAGGGCATCGCAACCCGACGCAACGGCAAGGTTCACGATATGGACGGCGCTCAGATAGCCCAGCACCGGGTCCTTACCGATATGGTAGGACTCGTCGGCCTTTTTGACATGCAGAGCATGACGGTCGGCATCCGTGTATATGGCGACGGACTCGATGCCCATTTCAGCACAGGCACGTACGATGCGTACTGCAATTTCACCACGGTTGGCGACGAGGATTTTCTTTATCACGCCCGGTCCATGTTTTGACAAAAATTCCAGAAAATCATAATATTGAATGCTTATGTTTCAACGCTTAAGCGTAAACCCCGTGCACTTCGCTGCGGCCAAACAAATTTGGCAAGGGAGCGAACCCATTGGGAGCTTCGAACGCTTGGCGCAGGAAACACTGGATCCTGGCGCCTTGCTCCATTATCGCATCGAAGGCGGCAAGGACAAGATGGGGCGGGTTCGATTGTTGTGCAAGCTGGAGGGTCACATGGAAATTGCCTGTCAGCGATGTTTGGGCCCGGTAGAACACACCATCGAAGTGGACAAATTCTTTTATCCGGTCGAGTCGTCTGAAAGGCTGGAGCAGATTGAAAGAGAACTAGCTCTTGAGGCGGATCCGAGTGTTGAGACGATTGAGGCGGGGCACATGCTGGATCTTGCAGCCCTGATTGAAGACGAAGTGCTGCTGGGGCTGCCTGTCATCCCCATGCATCCTGCGGGGGCCTGTCATCCCCCAGTGGAACAAGTTTTAGTAAAGGAGTGAACCATGGCAGTTCAACAGAACAAGAAATCCCCGTCCAAGCGCGGCATGCACCGCTCTCACGACTTTCTGACCAATCCTTCACTGGCGGTCGAACCGACCACGGGAGAAGTGCATTTGCGTCATCACGTCAGCCCTTCAGGCTATTACCGTGGCAAGAAAGTTGCCAGGGGCAAAGGCGAATAGATTCATCGCGGGTAGAGTTCTCTCTGCCAAATGAAAGAAATTACAGTCGCGGTTGATGCGATGGGCGGCGATTACGGTCCTCATGTGACCGTTCCCGCTGCGCTCAAGTGCCTGGATCGAACCGATGGATTGAATATCATCCTGGTCGGCTCGACAGGCGCCATTGAGGCCGAACTCAAGTCGCGCCGGCGTAAAATCGGCCCGCGATTGCGCATCCGACATACTTCCGAGGTTGTGTCGATGGATGAGCCTCCGGCTCAGGCCCTGCGTTTCAAGAAAGATTCCTCCATGCGAGTGGCCATCGATCTGGTCAAATCTGGTGAGGCCGATGCCTGCGTTTCCGCCGGTAACACTGGCGCGCTTATGGCGACTGCCCGGTTTGTGCTGAAGACGCTCCCGGGGATTGACCGTCCCGCCATTGCTACAACCATGCCGACATTAAATGGCCATGTGCTGATGCTTGATCTTGGCGCCAATGTGGATTGCACCGCAGAGCATCTGCTTCAGTTTGGCATCATGGGTTCGATGCTGGTGTCTGCCCTTGAACGCAAGCCCAATCCAACCGTAGGTTTGCTCAACATCGGTCAGGAAGACATAAAGGGCAATGAGATGGTCAAGCAGGCCTCAGACTTGATGCGAAGCAGCAACCTCAATTTTTATGGCAACGTGGAAGGCGACGACATCTTCAAGGGAACCACTGATGTTGTGGTGAGTGACGGATTTGTCGGTAATGTTGCGCTAAAGACGTCCGAAGGTCTGGCAAATATGATTTCGACATTGCTGCGGCAGGAATTCAGACGAAACTTCTTCACCAAGTTGGCAGGTGCGATTGCGTTGCCGGTTATGCGCGCTTTCAAGAAGCGAGTGGATCCTCGACGCTACAACGGGGCAACGCTGCTGGGTTTGCGCGGCGTGGTCGTAAAAAGCCATGGCTCGGCAGACCGATTTTCATTTGAACATGCGCTTGAAACCGCCATCGAAGAGGTGCGGAACAACGTATTGAAGCGTATTACTGAACAAATGCAGATTCTGCATCCACCTGCGAACCCTATGGTCAATAAGGCAACCGCGTGATTTACGCGCGCATCTTGGGCACTGGCAGCTATCTGCCTGAACGAATCATGTCCAATACAGATTTCGAGAAACTGGTGGATACGTCCGAGCAGTGGATCGTTGATCGCACAGGCATTCGTGAACGTCGTCGCGCTGCCGAGGGAGAACTAACCAGCGATCTTGCTGTGGCGGCGGCCAGAAAGGCACTCGAAGCATCGGATGTGGTTCCGGCCAATGTGGATTTGGTAATCGTGGCGACGACCACGCCAGACCGTGTCTTTCCCAGTACCGCCTGTATCGTCCAAGCGAAACTGGGGGTTGCAAATACCGGGCCGGCGTTCGATCTCCAGGCAGTGTGCAGTGGGTTCGTCTATGGGCTGGCAACTGCGAACAACTTCATCAAAGCAGGACAGGCCCGCACAGTGCTGGTAATCGGGGCAGAAACGCTCTCAAGGATTACGGATTACACTGATCGCACCAATTGCATTTTATGGGGCGACGGAGCAGGCGCAGTTGTCCTGTCTGCAAGCGAAAAGCCGGGAATCATTTCCACACACATCCATGCAGACGGACGTTATCAGGACTTGTTGTACGTCGACGGCGGGCCTTCAATGAGCAACGGCGTAAAGGCGGCCATGCGCATGCAGGGAAATGCCGTTTTTAAAATGGCCGTCAACACACTGGATGCGATTGTAGACGAAACCCTAGCCGCCAATGGGATGGATAAATCGGCGATCGACTGGCTGGTACCGCACCAGGCCAATATTCGGATCATCCAGGCTACGGGCAAGAAGCTGGGACTACCGATGGAGCGTGTGGTTGTCACTGTCGACCGACACGGCAATACCTCTGCCGCATCCATTCCCCTCGCGCTGGACACGGCAGTGCGAGACGGCCGCATCCGACGCGGACATACGTTATTGATGGAAGCATTTGGCGGTGGTTTTACCTGGGGCTCTGCCCTGGTGACTTATTGAAAAGACAGGCACGTGAGTACAGCATTTCTTTTTCCCGGACAGGGGTCACAATCTGTAGGCATGATGGCCGGTCTTGCCGCTCGTCCCGAAATCAAATCGACCTTTGAGGAGGCTTCCCTAGCGTTAGGGCAGGATTTGTGGAAATTGGCAAGAGAAGGCCCAGCAGAGGAAATTAACCTTACCATTAACACCCAGCCTGTCATGTTGGCTGCGGGAGTCGCCACCTATCGCGCTTTTCTTGCTTCAGGGGGCAAGGCGCCTGCGCTCATGGCGGGTCACAGCCTGGGTGAATACACGGCGTTGGTTGCTGCAAATGCACTTTCGCTTGAGGACGCAATAAAGCTTGTTCGATTTCGTGCCGAGGCCATGCGGTCAGCGGTTCCAGAAGGAGTTGGCGCGATGGCCGCCATACTTGGGCTGGATGATGATACTGTCAGCGCTGTTTGCTTGGAAGCCGCCGGGAATGAGGTATTGGAAGCAGTGAACCTTAATTCTCCAGGGCAGGTGGTGATCGCAGGAAACAAGGGGGCCGTGGAACGGGGTATGGCCCTTGCAAGGGAAAAGGGGGCAAAACGTGCACTGGCGCTACCAGTATCCGTGCCATCACATTCCAGCTTGATGAAACCAGCCGCCGAAGAATTGAGCACATATCTCGCTCAGGTACCGATTGACTCGCCGCAGATTCCGGTGCTGCAAAATGCCGATGTTGCAGACTATGCCGATCCGGAGAAAATCAAAAGCGCCCTGGTGCGTCAGTTATTTTCTCCAGTGCGCTGGGTACAAACAATTGTGGCGCTGAAGAATCGAGGCGCTGACCGCTTTGTCGAGTGTGGTCCGGGCAGGGTGCTGGCTGGACTGAACAAGCGGATCGACAACAGCCTGTCGACCTTGGCAATTACAGATGAAGCATCGCTGGAAGAAGCCAAATCATAATCGGGGATAGAGAACACATGCTGGATGGAAAAGTCGCGCTGGTAACCGGTGCCAGCAGGGGTATCGGTCAGGCGTGCGCGCTTGAACTGGCCGGAATGAACGCGATGGTCATCGGCACCGCCACGTCGGACAAGGGCGCTCATGCAATTTCGACCTATCTCAAGGATGCTGGAGCCAAAGGTGCTGGAATGAAGCTCAACGTCACTGATGCATCCGAAGTCGATGCCGTCATCGCGCGCATTGCCAAGGAATTTGGTGACGTCGCCATTCTGGTAAACAATGCGGGCATTACGCGTGACAATCTGTTGATGCGAATGAAGGACGAGGAGTGGGATGAAATTTTGGCCACCAACCTTACCTCCGTATTTCGCCTGTCGCGATCGGTATTGCGCGCCATGATGAAGGCCCGTTGGGGCCGCATCATATCCATTGGTTCGGTGGTCGGTGCGATGGGTAACGCTGGCCAGACCAACTATAGTGCGGCCAAAGCGGGGATCATCGGCTTCACCAAATCACTGGCACGCGAAGTGGGCAGCCGCAATATCACCGTCAACTGCGTTGCCCCCGGTTTTATCGATACAGACATGACTAGTGCTCTGCCTGAGGCTCAGCGGCAAGCTCTGTTATTGCACATTCCGCTGGGCCGCTTGGGGGCCGCGGCAGATATTGCGCATGCCGTTGGCTTTCTGGCGTCCGAACGCGCCAATTATGTGTCAGGAGCCACGCTGCACGTGAATGGCGGCATGTATATGGTCTGAACTTGATCTTAAGTTGATTGAGTTGGGTTCAAGTTTGGTAAAATTAGCCGGCTTTGGGAAACCAAAGCCTGTTCCAACCAGAGAGGATAAACAATGGATATCGAAGCACGTGTCAAGAAAATCGTCGCTGAACAGCTTGGCGTCAACGAAGGGGATGTCAAGAACGAATCTTCATTCGTGGACGATCTGGGCGCCGATTCCCTGGATACTGTAGAACTGGTAATGGCTCTCGAGGAAGAATTCGAGTGCGAAATCCCGGATGAAGACGCAGAAAAGATTACTACCGTACAGCAGGCCATCAATTACGTGAACAGCCACAAGGGCTGATTTACTCCAATTTTCTAGAGATTCACCTTGTCCAAAAGACGTGTTGTCATCACCGGCCTCGGACTTATTTCCCCGGTCGGTAACTCGATCAAGGAAGCCTGGGATAACATCTTGGCAGGAAAATCCGGCATCAACCGGATTACGCGTTTCGATCCAGCCCCTTTTGCCTCGCAAATGGCAGGAGAGGTGAAGAATTTTGACCCGACTGAATACATCAGCGCCAAGGATGCCCGCCGTATGGATATCTTTATCCAGTACGGCATGGCAGCCGGAATTCAGGCCGTTCGTGATTCAGGTATCGAGATAACCGAGGCAAACGCTGAGCGCATTGGGGTCAATATCGGCTCGGGCATCGGCGGATTGCCGTTGATCGAGGATACGCATAATGCTTATCTCGAGTCCGGTCCTCGCAAGATTTCACCTTTTTTTATTCCGGGCTCGATCATAAACATGATTTCGGGCAACCTTTCCATCATGTATGGAATGAAGGGGCCGAATCTCGCGGTAGTTACTGCCTGTACTTCCGGTTTGCACGCCATTGGCTTGGGTGCACGCATGATCGAGCACAATGACGCCGACCTGATGGTTGCGGGCGGGGCGGAATCTGCCGTATCGCCCCTGGGCGTTGGCGGTTTTGCTGCCGCGAAGGCGCTTTCAACCCGCAATGATGATCCGGCCACGGCCAGCCGGCCCTGGGACAAGAACAGGGATGGCTTTGTGCTGGGCGAAGGTGCCGGGGTCATGGTGCTGGAGGAGTATGAACACGCGAAAGCGCGCGGGGCAAGAATCTACGCCGAAGTCGCCGGCTTTGGCATGAGCGGCGATGCCTACCACATGACCGCGCCGGACACCGATGGGCCAAGGCGTTCCATGTTGAACGCACTGCGCGATGCCGGAGTCAATCGCGGTGACATTCAATACATCAACGCCCATGGCACTTCGACGCCCTTGGGGGACAGGAACGAAACTGAAGCCATCAAACTGGCCTTGGGTGATGCCGCTCGAAAACTAGTGGTTAATTCCACCAAATCCATGACCGGTCACCTGCTTGGCGGCGCAGGCGGATTTGAGTCGGTTGTAACCGCACTTGCGGTTTATCATCAGGTTTCGCCCCCCACCATCAATATCTTCGAGCAGGATCCAGAGTGTGATCTCGACTACTGCGCAAATGCCGCAAGGGAAATGAAAATCGATGCGGCGTTGAAGAACAACTTCGGCTTTGGCGGCACGAACGGCAGCCTGGTATTCAAGCGGGCCTGATCCCTCATACTCAGTTTCCGGCGCGGCCATGACTCTGAAAGACTGGGAGGGGCAGCCCGATCTACTGGCACTTCAAGCCTCGTATCCCGATCGCTATCCAGCATTGTTTGACACTGGCGGCCAGGACGGGTGGCGCATCCTGTTCGCCTGTCCTGATTACGTCCGCAGTTTTTATGGGCATAACGCTACGGAAGCTGCCGCAAGCCTGCCTGAAATTCAACAGACAAACCGCAACGAAAAGGGGATACCGTTTCGTGGCGGCTGGCTCATCAGCCTGAGCTATGAATTGGGGGCCACTCTGGAACCCCGCATCGGCCGGACACCTGATAACGAAGAGTTTCCCCTGATCTGGCTGGCTCGTATCCCCGCCGCAATTCTGCAGCGAGGTAGCCGGACCTGGCTCATGGCCGAAGCTGGCAGAGATGATCTGATCGACACGTTGTCTGCTGATTTGGCCAGACCAGTTGCATCAATCAATGATTCGCTGCCAAGTCTACTGGACATTGATGAAGAACCCGGACAAGGTTTTCTTGATGGCGTGAGCAGGATTCAGGAGTACATCCGCGCCGGGGATGTATTTCAGGTGAATCTTTCCCGTAGCTGGCGTGCGAAATGTGCCGAAAAGGTTTCTGCATCGGCGCTGTTTCGCCGCTTGATGCAGCGCAACCCCGCGCCATTTTCGGCCTTGCTGGATATGGGTGACTGGAAAATCGTCAGTTCCTCTCCCGAGCGATTGGTGCGTGTGGACCGGGGCGGCCTGGTACTTACCCGGCCCATTGCGGGCACCCATCCGCGCAGCTTCTCGCGCGAGCAGGACAGTACCTTGCGTAAAGCGTTGGCCACGCATCCCAAGGAACGAGCCGAACATGTCATGCTGGTTGACCTTGAACGCAACGACCTTGGGCGTATCTGCCAACCTGGCACGGTGAAGGTGGATGCCTTGATGGAACTCGCAACTTATACCCATGTTCATCATATCGAGTCGACCGTATCGGGCAGATTGAGAGCGGGCGTGAAAGTAAGGGAGGTAATACGGGCCTTGTTCCCCGGCGGCACCATCACTGGCTGTCCCAAGGTGAGAAGCATGGAAATCATCCACCAGTTGGAAGGGGAGCCACGTCGTGCGTATACCGGGAGCCTCGGTTACATTAATCTTGATGGCACTCTGGATCTGAACATCCTTATTCGCACTTTCCTGATCAAGGGCAAGCGGATCAGCTTTAGGGCGGGCGCCGGCATTGTGGCGGATTCCATACCTGAGAAAGAACTTGAAGAAACTCGTGTAAAGGCACGAGGCTTGTTGAATACGCTTAAACGGGAAGTGAAGAGTGAAGTCTGAAGGGCCTGTACTTGTCGACGGCAAGCAGACTAGACGTCTTCATCCCCTGGATCGCGGACTTCAGTATGGTGACGGTGTGTTCCGCACCATGCGCGCGCGGCCTGGCCGGATTGACTGGTGGGCGGATCAGTATGCAAAACTCGCATCGGATGCTCAGGCATTGGGTCTGGCCTGCCCTCCAGAGGATCTGCTTCGAACCGAGTGCCTGGAAGTTTCTCAGGATGTCGATTGTGTCATCAAGCTGATCCTCACTCGCGGAACCGGATCACGCGGTTATGCTCGACCGGTTGATGCAAGACCCACTCGCATTGTTCAGGCGTTTGCTTTGCCGGATTACCCTGCCGCATATTCGACGGAAGGGATCAAGGTCCGCTGGTGTTCACTTAAACTCGGTCATCAGCCCAGGCTAGCTGGAATCAAGCATCTCAACCGGCTGGAAAACGTCATCGCAAGAGCCGAATGGTCCGATCCAGGAATCGCTGAAGGCTTGCTGATGGATGAAACCGGATGGGTGGTTGGCGGGGTCATGAGTAATATTCTGGTAATTCGAGGCAAGACCCTATTTACGCCAGACCTTAGCCAATGTGGTATTGCGGGTGTGGCGCGAATGCGTATCATGCGGGCGTGCCTTCGAACCGGAATGACCGTTTGCGTTACCCAGATGCGTCCACACGATATCTACAATGCGGACGAAGTTTGCCTGTGTAACAGCTTAATGGGAGTTTGGCGAATCAGGATGATTGAAGATATAAGCTGCGGCTCCAACGGTTGGGCTGGAAAACTAAGAACTTGCTTGAATGAAAACGATTAAAAGGCTGTTTGTGTTGATATTGCTGGTGCTTGCAGCCGGGATGGGATGGCTGGCGTGGTACTCCCAGCAGCCGCTGATAGCCAAGAGCCTTCCACAACAATTTGTCGTCATTCCAGGCACCAGCCTCAAGGGTATTGCCGTGCAGCTCGGGAAAGTGGGGATTATCGATCATCCGCTGGCGTTCCGCATTCTGGGACGCCTGATGGGCAAGTCCGCAAACATTAAGGCGGGCGTATATACCATTGATGTGCCAATGACTCCGGTCGAGCTCTACCGGAAAATGGAGCGCGGAGAGGTTACCCAGGCCGCGATCCGCTTCATCGAAGGCTGGAACATCCGCGAAGTCCGTTCTGCTCTCAATGCGTGCTCCGAACTGCGCCATGACAGCGAGACCCTGGACGATGAAGCTTTGCTTGCGGTTGTTGGTGCAAAGGAGTCGAACCTCGAGGGCCTGTTCTTCCCCGACACCTATTTCTTCAGCCCGGGGGCATCCGACCTGGACATTCTTCGACGCGCCTATCGCGTTCAGCAGGCCAAGTTGCACAAGGCTTGGGAAACACGGGTAGCGGGCTTGCCCTATCAAAGCCCCTATGATGCCCTGATCATGGCGTCAATTATTGAAAAGGAGACCGGTGAGCCAGAAGAACGCCCACTGATTGCAGCGGTGTTTCTAAATCGGCTGAAGTTTGGCATGCGCCTGCAAACCGATCCTACGGTCATCTACGGGCTGGGAGAAAAATTCGATGGCAACCTGCGCAAAATTGATCTGGAGCGTGATACGGCGTACAACACATACACCCGCAAGGGCCTGCCGCCAACACCCATCGCCATGCCTGGTGAAGCGTCGATCATGGCCGCGCTGCATCCCGTTCAGTCCAGGGCACTGTATTTCGTTTCCAGGGGAAATGGCACCCATGTATTCTCTGACAACCTGGCTGAACACAACAGGGCGGTGAATCGATATCAGCGATAATTCCAAGAATAATGAGTAAAGCCAAATTCATCTCTTTGGAAGGCGTCGATGGGGCGGGCAAAAGTACCCATCTGGATTTCCTCGCCCAAGTCCTGCGCGACAAGAACAGGCGGGTTGTCTTGACCCGCGAGCCCGGTGGAACCGAGTTGGGTGAACGTTTGCGTGAACTGCTTTTGCATCGCGGCACCATGCTTCCGGATACGGAAGCCCTGTTGATGTTCGCTGCGCGCAAGGAACATGTCGAACAGGTTATCAAACCCGCGCTTGAGCGTGGTGACTGGGTGATTTCCGATCGTTTCACCGATGCAAGCTATGCGTACCAGTGCGGTGGCAGGGGTATCGCAGAAAGTCGCCTTCAGCAACTGGAAAACTGGGTATTGCATGGTTTCAAGCCCGACCTGACCCTGATATTCGATGTTTCCCCCGATATTGCAGCCCAGCGTCGAAATCAGGCCCGCGAGGCTGATCGTTTTGAGCTGGAGGCACATGACTTTTTCGGGCGGGTGCGTGATACCTATCTGACCCGGGCATATCACGAGCCAGCGCGAATAAGGGTAATCAATGCTGATCAGGCCATTGCTGACATCCAGCACGAACTGGCAACCATACTGGAGGCCCTCGCCCGATGACAGGTACCTTTCCGTGGCAGGACGCTGACCGCCAGCGCCTGCTGGGCCTGAATAGCCATCTGCCTCATGCTGTGCTATTGACCGGACCCAAAGGGGTGGGCAAGCAGGCCCTCGCTGAAGATTGGGGAAAAACGTTGTTGTGCGAATCTCCTGCGACCAAGGGCGAAGCCTGCGGCCAGTGCCAGGCCTGCCACTGGTTTGATGCCGGCACTCATCCGGACTGGCTTTACCTGACCCTTGAAGAAAAGGAGACGAGGGACGGCGATGTCCGCATGGCAACCGAAATCACCGTTGATCAGGCCCGCAGAGCCATTGAATTTGCCCAGTTGAGTTCCTACCGGGGTGGCCGTCGCATCATCTTCATCGATCCCGCCGACAACCTCAACCGGGCGGCCGCTAATGCCCTGCTAAAGGTACTGGAGGAGCCGCCGTTAAATACATTGTTCCTTCTGGTTAGCCACCAGGTTCGGAGTTTGCTGCCCACCCTGCGCAGCCGCTGCCACCGGCAGGATATTGTTTTGCCCGCCCCGGCTTTGGCAACAGAATGGCTGCAAGAGCAGGGCGTGGATCAGCCCGAGGTCAGACTGGCCTCGGCAGGGGGCTCACCATTGGCTGCGTTGGCATGGAACGAAGAAGAAACCAGGGTGCAGCGCCGAATGGTGCTCGATGCGCTCGCAGCCCCGCAGAATCTGGATTTCGCGGCCGCAGGCGAAGACTGGGGACGATTTCCCGCGCTGTTGTGGTACGGTTTGTCCTACAAGTGGCTGGCAGATCTTCTGGCAAGGGCAGTCAAGGCACCGGTCCGGTTCAATCCGGATTACGGCGCAGAGCTGGACAAACTGGCTGGCAAGGCCCAGTTGCGTGGCCTGTTGAAATTGAGCCGCAAACATGCGGAAGACGGCCGGTGGTCGGAACATCCACTCAACCGGCCGCTGCAGATCGAGTCCTGGTTACTGGATTACCGGGCCTTGTTTGATGACAAAGGTTAAGCATGAGCGAAAAAGCAGTTGCAGACCCCACGACAATAGTGCGCCCTGGTGTGCTTTCCCTGTCCATCCGGGAAAAATCCGCCCTGTTCGCCGCCTACATGCCATTCATCAAGGGTGGTGGATTATTTATTCCTACCAACAAGGCCTACAGGGTTGGCGAAGAGGTTTTCATGCTCTTGACCCTGATGGAAGATCCGGCCAAACTGCCGGTATCAGGCAAGGTGGTGTGGATTACTCCTGCCGGCGCCCATGGCGGACGGGCACAGGGTGTTGGTGTCCAGTTCCTGGCCAACGAAAGTGGCCACCAGGCTCGCAACAAGATTGAAGGCCTGCTGGGCGGGAACCTGAAGAGCGCTCGCTCAACCCACACGATGTGATCGAACAGCAATTTGTTATTCTAGAGGCCGCGATATTCGCGGCTTTTTTATGCCTCATTCCGGACCCTTACACTTAAAGCGATGTTTGTTGATTCACACTGCCACCTCAACTTTCCTGACCTTGCTGGCCGCTTGCCAGATGTCTACCAGCGCATGCAGGATAACCGGGTCAGCCACGCGCTATGCATCAGCGTAGATCTGGAAAGCTTTTCCCAAGTGCTCGCCATCGCTGAAAGTCGTAACAATCTCTATGCCTCGGTCGGCGTGCATCCGGATCATGAAGGCTGTACCGAACCGACGGTTAAGGATCTTGTGAAACTGGCTGACAATGCAAAAGTCGTCGCCATCGGCGAAACCGGCATGGACTACTACCGAACGCCTGGCCCGCTGATCTGGCAACAAGATCGCTTCCGCGTGCACATCCGGGCGGCGCGCGAGTCCGGCAAGCCGCTTATCGTTCACACCCGCGCTGCCTCGGCTGATACGCTTTCCATAATGGGGGAAGAAAAGGCAGGCGAGGTGGGTGGCGTTATGCACTGCTTTACGGAAAGCATGGCGGTGGCCAAGGCGGCCATGGACCTGGGCTTCTGCATCTCCTTCTCCGGAATTGTCACGTTCAAGAACGCCAAGGATTTGAAGGAAGTCGCCCAGGCCGTACCGCTCGATCGCATGCTTATCGAAACTGATTCGCCTTACCTTGCGCCCATGCCTTATCGCGGCAAGACCAACGAACCGGGCTATGTCAAATACGTTGCTGAGGAAATTGCACGGCTGAAGGGTATTTCAGTTGAAGAAGTTGGGGAGGTCACCAGCCGGAATTTCAGGAGGCTGTTTCTTAATGTGGAATGACGAATCGTTTTGACACCCTGTGAATAACCAGGGCTCAGGCAAGAAGATCAATGGATGGCTTTATTTTGCAAAATATGGGGGAGAGAAATGTCAAATAATGTTGGCTCGCTGAGTCGCTATTTGCCTTGGCTCAACTGGGGGCGCCAGTATCACCGCGAGTGGTTCGCCAATGATCTTGTTGCAGCGATCATCGTGACCATGATGTTGATTCCGCAGAGCCTTGCCTATGCCATGCTGGCCAATCTGCCGCCGCAAGTCGGTTTGTATGCCAGCATCCTGCCGCTGGTTGGCTACGCATTGTTTGGTACCAGTCGCACACTCGCGGTCGGGCCGGTGGCCGTCGCGTCCCTGATGTCTGCTGCTGCGGCAGGACACGTGGCGATGCAGGGTACGCAAGCATTTTATGAAGCTTCGATCATGCTGGCTTTTCTCGGCGGCGCAATGCTGGTCTTGCTGTCCCTGATTCGCGCAGGTGCGATAGGCAATCTGCTAAGCCATCCTGTGGTTTCCGGCTTTATCATTGCCTCGGCTGTCCTGATCGCAGCCGGCCAACTCAAACATTTATTCGGTGTAAGCGCCAAAGGGGAAACATTGGTCACCATCATCCCCAGCCTTTACAAGTCTTTGGCAACCACGAATAGAATCACGCTGCTCATCGGTGTGCTGTGCTTGGTGTTTTTGTTAGGGGTGCGCAAGTATGGCAAAGCCACGCTCATGGCGGTGGGTTTGTCGCAACGAGTGGCGGATATCGCAGTCAAGGCAGGACCAGTGTTGACAGTGATCGTATCGACACTCGTGGTATCGCTGTTCGATTTGGAGGCGCGAGGTGTGAAAGTGGTAGGCCATATTCCTGGCAGTCTGCCGTCACTAACGCTGCCTTCGCTGGATCTGATACAAATCAAGTCCTTGCTGGTACCCGCCTTCCTGATTGCCCTGATTGGTTTCGTCGAGTCGGTTTCGGTGGGGCACACGCTGGGCGCCAAGCGCCGCCAACGCATTGACCCCAATCAGGAGCTGATGGGCCTGGGTGCTGCCAACATCGCATCCGCGCTCTCCGGAGGCTACAGTGTCACGGGAGGATTTTCACGTTCGGTGGTCAATTTCGACGCCGGCGCGGAAACACCGCTGGCCGGGGTATTTACCGCCGTAGGGATATTGATCGTAACGGTGGCATTTACGCCCTATCTCGCAAATCTGCCGCAAGCGACGCTTGCTGCCACCATTATTGTAGCTGTGCTGTCCTTAGTCCGCTTCGACATATTTCGTGAGGTATGGAACTACTCCAAAGCCGATTTTGCTGCGGTGGCAGCCACCGTCATCGTCGTACTGATGGCAGGCGTCGAAATGGGTGTGCTGACTGGGGTGTTGCTTTCCATCCTGTTGTTGCTGGCCAAGATTAGCAAGCCGCATATTGCGGTTACCGGTCGTGTTCCCGGCACCGATCATTTCCGCAACATTCTGCGACACGAGGTGATCCAGAGCGAATCAGTACTGTCTCTTCGGGTAGATGAGAGTCTGTATTTTCCTAACGCGCGTTATCTTGAAGACGCCTTACTCGCGCTTGTGGCGGACCGTCCCGGCGTGCAACATGTGGTATTGCAGGCTAGCGCGATCAATGACATTGATTCAAGCGCACTGGAGAGTTTGGAAAGCATCGAGGCCAGTTTCAAGGATATGGGGGTGATTCTGCACCTTTCCGAAGTCAAAGGGCCGGTGATGGACAAACTAAAAAATACGCATTTCCTAAAGCATCTGCGTGGACAGGTCTTTCTCAGCCATCATCAGGCAATGGAGACCCTGGATCCGGCGACCTTGGTTAACACAGTTGACGCGTCAAGGTGACCAGATGGCGTGCACGATCTGCTCGCGTTTGTTTAACTCAAGGTCCCAATCCAAGTCAAGCAAGATGAGTGCGGCGTGTGAGCGTCTGCCTTGCAGATTGAGCAAGTCCCCGCGCCTGCTCGATGAAATTCAGGGTTCGAGTTTGATGCTGTTTCCCTCTTCAGATCATCAAGCAATGTTCCTGTTCGCAGTTTAATGGGTAAAATTACCTCATGATCCGAAAAAATCCTTCAGGGCACCTTCCTGTCGTTCACGAATCTTCCTTTGTCGATCCCACGGCCATCCTGTGTGGCAAGATTATCGTTGAAGAAAACGTCTTTATTGGGCCTTATGCCGTCATCCGTGCTGACGAGGTTAACGACGACGGTGATATGGAGCCAATCATCATCGGAGCCCATTCCAATATTCAGGATGGGGTGGTGATTCACTGCAAGGCAGGTGGGGGAGTTACCATCGGTAACCGCACTTCCATCGCCCATCGCTCAATTGTCCATGGTCCGTGCAAAGTAGGGGACAATGTGTTCATCGGTTTCAATTCAGTGCTGTTCAATTGCACGGTGGGTGACGGCTCTGTGGTGCGGCACAACTCAGTGGTGGAGGGCTGCACTGTGCCACCCCGGTTCTATATACCTTCCACCAGCAATATCCATTCCGACGCCGAATTGTCCAAGATTGAGCCGGTGACCGCCGACCAGGCCAGCTTCTCTGAAAGCGTGGCGCAAGCGAACCGCGAGCTGGTGAAGGGCTACAACCGGATTCGAAACGAGTTCTAGGTAAAGGCACGTCATTAAAGCGGCTTCGATGCGCCCCACTGGCTTGCAGCGTTACCTACTGGGCGAAGAACGACTTGATTTTGTCCATGAAGGATTGAGCGCGCGGATTATTGTTGCGTCCCGCCGCCAAACGTTCAAATTCCTTCAGCAGTTCCTTTTGCTTGTCTGACAGGTTGACTGGAGTCTCCACCGCCACGTGACAGATCAAATCACCTGTCGTGTGACTCCGTACCCCCTTGATTCCTTTGCCCTTTAAGCGAAAAGCTTTTGCGGACTGCGTTTCGGGAGGAATTTTGATGCGCGCATGGCCATCGAGAGTGGGAATTTCCAGTTCACCGCCCAAGGCGGCGGTGATGAAGCTGATCGGCATTTCGCAGTGCAGGTCATCGCCATCACGCTGGAAAATCGTGTGCGCCTTGAGGTGGATCTGTACATACAAATCACCCGCAGGGCCGCCATTGACCCCGGCCTCTCCTTCACCGGCGAGGCGGATGCGATCACCTTCGTCGATGCCGGCAGGAATCTTGACTGACAGGGTCTTGTGTTTTTTTACTCTGCCTTGGCCATCGCAGCTGGCGCAAGGTTCACTGATGATCTTGCCGGAGCCATGGCAGTGGGGGCAGGTTTGCTGGATGGAGAAGAAGCCCTGCTGCATGCGGACTTGTCCATGCCCACCGCACGTGGGACACGTGCTAGGCTCGGTGCCAGGCTTGGCACCGGTCCCGTGGCAGGCCTCGCATTCATCCAGGGTGGGAACACGAATTTTGGTTTCCACCCCATGGGCGGCTTCTTCCAGCGCGATTTCCAGGTTGTACCGCAAATCGGCGCCGCGATAGACATTGCTGCGGGTGCGGCCACCACCGGTTCCGCCGCCGAAAATGTCGCCAAAGATATCCGAGAAGGCATCGGCAAACCCGCCAAAACCTGCGGCGCCGGCGCCGCCTCCCATCCCGGCGCTGGGATCCACACCCGCATGACCGAATTGGTCATAGGCTGAGCGCTTGTCGGGATCGGAAAGAATTTCGTAGGCCTGCTTGGCCTCTTTGAATTTCTCTTCTGCGTCCTTGTGCTCCGGATTGCGGTCCGGATGGTGTTTCATGGCCAGCTTGCGATAGGCTTTCTTGATTTCATCATCCGAAGCGTTCTTTGAAACGCCTAGGACTTCGTAGTAGTCGCGTTTTGACATAGTGACGGGTGAGATTGACGCATGAGAAAAAGGAAATGCGCGAAAAGCGGTGACTTACGCCACGCCTTTCACGCGTTACGCCTTACTTATCCTTCACTTCAGTAAATTCTGCATCCACTACATCATCTGCCGCCGCTTTTTCAGTGCTGCCAGGACCGGCTTCTGTCCCCGACCCCTGAGCCTTCGCCTGTTCTGCCTGGTACATCTGTTCAGCCAGCTTGTGTGAGGCCTGGGTCAGGTTATTTGTTTTGGCTTCGATGGTTTCCTTGTCGTCACCACGCACAGCCTCTTCCACCTCCTTCATTGCCGCTTCAATCTTGGCCTTGTCGTCGGCGCCAATCTTGTCACCGTATTCGCTTAGTGATTTCTTCACCGAGTGAATCAGGTTGTCCGCCGCGTTGCGGGCAGTGGCAAGCTCAAACGCCTTGTGGTCCTCAGCCGCATTGGCTTCCGCATCCTTCACCATCTGCTTGATTTCCGCCTCGGTCAGTCCGGAACTCGCCTGGATCTTGATCTTGTTTTCCTTGCCCGTGGCCTTGTCCTTCGCCGTGACGTGCAGAATACCGTTGGCATCGATGTCGAAGGTGACCTCGATTTGTGGCATGCCGCGCGGGGCGGGGGGGATATCGGTCAGGTTGAACTGGCCCAGGCTCTTGTTGCCCGCCGCCATTTCGCGCTCACCCTGCATCACATGAATCGTTACCGCACTCTGGTTGTCATCGGCCGTAGAGAAAACCTGGCTCGCCTTGGTTGGGATCGTGGTGTTCTTTGTGATGAGTTTGGTCATCACGCCACCCAGGGTTTCTATCCCAAGGGAAAGGGGTGTGACGTCGAGCAGCAACACGTCCTTGACTTCACCCTTGAGCACGCCACCCTGAATGGCAGCACCTACGGCCACGGCTTCATCCGGGTTCACATCCTTGCGGGGTTCCTGGCCAAAGAATTGACGCACCTTGTCCTGAACCTTGGGCATTCGGGTTTGGCCACCAACCAGGATGATGTCGGTAATGTCGGTGGCCTTCACGCCGGCATCCTTGATTGCGATCCGGCACGGTTCGATGGTGCGTTCAATCAGGTCTTCCACCAGACTTTCGAACTTGGCCCGGGTGATCTTCATGGTCAGATGTTTGGGACCCGTAGCCGGGTCGAAAGCAATGAACGGCTCGTTGATGTCGGTCTGCTGGGAAGAGGAGAGTTCCTTCTTGGCCTTTTCCGCAGCCGTTTTCAGGCGTTGCAGCGCGAGCACGTCCTTGCCCAGGTCAACCCCTTGTTCCTTCTTGAATTCGTCGATGATGTAGTCGACCAATCGCTGGTCGAAGTCCTCACCACCCAGGAAGGTGTCGCCATTGGTTGATAGCACTTCGAACTGGTGTTCACCTTCGACCTCTGCAATCTCGATGATGGAAATATCAAACGTGCCGCCACCAAGGTCATAGACGGCAATCTTGCGGTCGCCTTCCTTCTTGTCCATGCCGAACGCGAGGGCTGCGGCTGTCGGCTCGTTGATGATGCGTTTCACTTCGAGGCCGGCAATTCGGCCCGCATCTTTGGTTGCCTGACGCTGGGAGTCATTGAAGTAGGCCGGTACCGTAATTACGGCCTCGGTGACTTCCTCGCCCAAGTAATCCTCGGCCGTTTTCTTCATCTTGCGCAGCACTTCGGCAGAAACCTGAGGCGGCGCCATCTTCTGATCGCGAATCTCGACCCAGGCGTCACCGTTATCCGCCTTGACGATTTTGAACGGCATCAGTCCGATATCCTTCTGCACTTCCTTTTCTTCAAAGCGGCGGCCAATCAGGCGCTTGATGGCATATACGGTATTTTTCGGGTTGGTCACAGCCTGCCTTTTGGCGGCATCCCCGACCAAGATTTCGCCATTGTCGGCATAGGCCACTACAGAAGGCGTGGTGCGCGCGCCCTCGGAGTTCTCGATAACTTTGGGCTGGCCATTCTCCATGACAGCCACACAGGAGTTGGTGGTTCCCAGGTCAATTCCAATAATGCGTCCCATGATGGTCTTCCTTATGCAAAATCAATTAATTACTGAACAATATTCTGGCGAAATCCTTGATTTCAAGTCTTGGCTTGCGCAACCATTACCATGGCCGGGCGCAATACGCGGTCATTGAGCAAATAGCCTTTTTGCAGCACGGTCACCACGGTGTTTGCTTCCTGATCTGAGTCCACCATGCCGACTGCCTGGTGGCGATGTGGATCGAATCTTTCGCCGACGGGATTGACTTCCATCACATGAAAGCGGTTGAACACGCTGGACAGCTGTTTCAGTGTCAGATCAACACCATTTTTCAGACTCTCGATCGATGCATTCTCGGTGGTCATTGCCGCTTCAAGGCTGTCCTTTACCCCGAGCAGCTCGTTGGCAAATCCTTCCACTGCGTATTTGTGTGCATTGGCAACATCAAGCTGGGCGCGTTTTCGGACATTGTCTGCCTCTGCCTTGGCGCGCAGCCATGCGTCGTGGTGTTCCTGCGCATTCAACTCGGCCTGCTTGAGCAGTTCTCCCAAGCTGGGCATGGTTTCATTGTCTTCTGCGGCCTTGATTTCGACTTGGTCAGTATTGGGCATGCTGTCCTCTGGCATCCGATTTCCCTTTCAACCTAAAACACTTACGTTAGTTGGGGCTATTGCCCAGGTTTCAAGCCCCATCTCGCATCTTTTTCATAATTGTCTGATTTGCTTCATTACGCTGCTTCCGCTAGAATGCCGCGCTCCCGGAGAGGTGGATGAGCGGTTTAAGTCGCACGCCTGGAAAGCGTGTTCAGGGTAATACCCTGACGGGGGTTCGAATCCCCCCCTCTCCGCCAATGAGTTATAATTGCTTGAATGAAAAGCAATTTAAATAAAATCAAGACCTTATTGAATCGAGTCATACGGTGAAGTCATACGGTGATGAGGTCAAAATGGACTTGTTTCAGCCTAAGGATGGCCGGACAAAAAGCTGGTATATCCGGATCTATGTCCCGTCCGATTTGAGAGCGCTTTACGGCCGGACGACCGAATTTCGGAAGTCTATGCGCACGACCGACGAAGTCGAGGCACAAGCCCGTGCAGCTCCGTTCATTGCCGAGAAGTCAAAGGAATTTTTAGAAAAGCGTCGGCTGCTCGCCCGCGAGGGCGCATCGAAAAAACCGTGTCGAGTTGTATTGGATCCGAACTTAATCGAACAAATTGCGTCGGTGCGGTTGGCCAATCTTGTTCATTTTGATGATGAGTTTCGGGATGGCAAATGCGATGACGACTGGCCTGCGCATGACCATTTTGTTGTCAGTAACCTCGACGATCTGAATCGGATTATCGCCCAGCGGAAGAGGGCACCTGCATACAAGGAATTTGTCGCTGACGTGCTCGACCATTGCCAGGTCATGGGCTATGAGGTTCCGCAGGACGATCCGCTGTTTGATGACCTCATCAAGAAAATGGCGCAGGTTGAAAAGCGGGCATTTGAAATCATGTCGCGCCGCAATGCCGGGGAGCCTGCCGAACTAAGGCAAGGCGAAGGCGGACCATGGCTCACCGATGTTCTGCGGGGCTGGGAAGCAGAAAGCACCGCTCATCTGGGTCCCAGAACGACGCGAACCTATCGGTCACGCATTGAACATTTCATCAAGTTCGTTAAAGACAAGCCAGCGAGCAAAGTCGAACAGAAAGACGTGTTCGACTGGTTAGCGCACCTGCTGCATAAAGAAAAGCGGGCGCGCAAGACCGTGACAGATGGCTATTTTCCGGCCTTACGTTCAATGATGACGTATGCAATTGCTTCCGGCAAATACCGAATGACCGCGAACCCGCTGACGAACGTGGCGGTGCCCAAGCTCAACAAGAAAGAGGATCAGCAGAGGAGGAAACCGCGGTTGCCGTTCCCCATCACTTACTTGAATCTCCTTTTTGCATCAGCATGGTATGCGGGTAAGAGCATCACGGGGCGCAGGCGTGCAAAGGTATTTGTCAGCGGCGGGGGAGCGCGCTACTGGCTGCCACTTATCAGAACTGCCACAACCGGGCGGGTGACTCGTGCTGCAGATTCGAACGCAGCAGGTAGTGGCCTTCGCGGCGCCGCATCTGGCGCAGCTTGGTGCGGTCCAGGCGGAACTGGAAACTACCTGTCTGCGCCGGCTGCTCCTTGGGTGGAAGCTCGATCTGGATGGCCGCATAGACCCGGCCCGCTTCGCTCTTCGCCGCCCCCAACTTCAGCAACAACTGGTCGCGGGTGAGCTTCTGGGCCTGCAGTTCGCGCAGTCGCTTGATCAGGCGCTTGAGGCGCCGCACGCGGATGCCACGCTCCTTGTCCACCCGACCGGCGCTGCGCGCCAGGATGTAGAGTTCGCCTTCGCGTTCCAGCAGCTTGACGTCGACCTGGTCGCGCGCCTGTTCCCAGGGTTGTTCCAGAAAGGCTTTCTCGAGCGTGCTCAGCCGACCCTTGGGGGTTCCCACCAGGTAGCTCACAGGCGTGGGGCGGCTGCGCAATGTCTTAAGCACCGCCTCGGTCGGAATCCCGCGATCCATCACCCAAATGCGTCGCGCCTGACCGTACTGCTGCTCGATGCGCTCGACGAAACCCTCCAGCGTGGTGTTGTCCGCCGTATTGCCTGCCATCACTTCGTAGGCCAGGGGAAAGCCGTCGGGCGTGACAATCAGGGCGATCACGACCTGCACGCAGTCAGACCGCTTATCCCGGCTACAGCCGTAGCGGCGCTTGCCCGAATCGGGCGGATCGCATTCGAAGTAGGTGCTCGTCAGGTCATACAACAGCACCTCGAAGCTCGCCCCGAACAGCGCCTGCCAGCGTTCGGTGAGAAACCCAAACAGCGCCGCCTTGTGCTCCACCAGCTGGTCCAGACAACGGTACAGCGTATCCGGTTGCGCCACCGCCAGATCCTCTCCCAGCAGGTCCCCCATCGCCGTATTGCCATACCAGTGGCGATGCAAACGCCATTCACTGCCCGGATCAATGAGCCGATACAACACCAGCGTCTTGAGTACGTTCAGCCAGTCGGTGCCCTTGCGGCTCGCCGGCAGACGTGGCCCCCAGAACGCATCCGGCTGCAGGCGGTCCCACAGTTCCAGACCCAGCCAGCAGGCACCCCACTGTCGCGGTCGTTCCAAACGTAGCTGATCCAGACGGACCTGGACCACCTCACAATTCAAGGGCGGGGCCTGACGGTCCTCGGGAAAGATGGCGACTTGGGACGCGCGCTGGTTCGCGCCTTCCAGCACCTCGATGGTCTTGCACCAGGCCGAACGCTGCGCGTCGTTGATCTCGCCCAAATACAGCACATGC
>JBAUMF010000030.1:0-217906 GCA_049578545.1 Thiobacillaceae bacterium | reverse complement strand
CCAGTGCGGGTGGCGATCTTGCCGTCGAGGCTCATCGCGAACTTGGCGGTCACAAACGGCCGGCCGGTCAGGCGGTGCTTGACGTAGAACTCGTTCACGTGCAGCGCCCGATCTTCGTGGACGCCTGTGACCACCTCGATCCCTGCCGCCCTCAGCGCGCCGATGCCGGCGCCTCGCACCCGTACGTCGGGGTCGGTCATGGAGACGACGACCCGCCGCAGCCCCGCTCCGACGATGGCGGCGGCGCAGGATGGGCTGCGGTGCTCATGCTTGCAGGGCTCCAGGTTGACGTAGAGCGCCCCTCCCAAGGCAGCCTCGCCCGCGGCCGCAAGCGCCTCTTCCTCGGCATGGGGATGTCCGGGGCCTCGATGGTAGCCCTCGCCCGCCAGCCGGCCGTCCCGGTCGAGCACCACCGCGCCCACCATCGGATTGGGGCTGGTGCGGTAGTCCCCTTTGAACGCGAGTTCGATGGCGCGCGCGGACCAGTGGAGGTCCTGGCTATGATCGTTCTCGGTCGGGATCATCGTACGCGCGCCAAATCAGACCACATGGTGATCGCAATCGACAACCGAACTAGGTCTATGAGATTCTCCAGCCTGCTTTGAGCGCTGGATCCGTAATTTGTTCGTTGCCTCTTCATACCCGTGCGCCCTGCGCGCGCCAGGTCCTCCAGTGATCTGAAGAGTGAGTTATAGGTGAACAAGCCCTCGGGCTATTAGTACCGGTCAGCTCAAAGAATTGCTTCTCTTACACCTCCGGCCTATCAACCTGGTCGTCTACCAGGGCCCTTACCCGGTTAACCCGGTGGGAGACCTTATCTCGGAGTTGGCTTCGCACTTAGATGCTTTCAGCGCTTATCCAAACCGGCCATGGCTACCCGGCGCTGCCACTGGCGTGACAACCGGTACACTAGCGGGCCGTTCAACCCGGTCCTCTCGTACTAGGGTCAACCCTCCTCAAGTCTCCTGCGCCCACGGCGGATAGGGACCGAACTGTCTCACGACGTTCTAAACCCAGCTCGCGTACCGCTTTAATGGGCGAACAGCCCAACCCTTGGGACCGACTCCAGCCCCAGGATGCGACGAGCCGACATCGAGGTGCCAAACCGGGCCGTCGATGTGAACTCTTGGGCCCGATAAGCCTGTTATCCCCGGGGTAACTTTTATCCGTTGAGCGACGGCCATTCCACACCGAGCCGTCGGATCACTATGCCCGACTTTCGTCCCTGCTCGACCAGTTTGTCTCACAGTCAAGCTCCCTTATGCCATTGCACTCTGCGCCTGATTTCCGCCCAGGCTGAGGGAACCTTTGGGCGCCTCCGTTACTTTTTGGGAGGCGACCGCCCCAGTCAAACTACCCGCCAGACAGTGTCCCTTCCCCCGATAAGGGGGATAGGTTAGAGCCCCAGTAAGGTAAGGGTGGTATTTCAACGTTGGCTCCATGAAGACTAGCGTCTCCACTTCATAGTCTCCCACCTATCCTACACATACATCACCAAAGCTCACTGCCAAGCTATAGTAAAGGTGCACGGGGTCTTTCCGTCTAGTTGCAGGTAACCGGCGTCTTCACCGGTATCTCAAGTTCACCGAGCCCCTCGCCGAGACAGCGCTCAGATCGTTACGCCATTCATGCGGGTCGGAACTTACCCGACAAGGAATTTCGCTACCTTAGGACCGTTATAGTTACGGCCGCCGTTTACCGGGGCTTCGATCAAGAGCTTGCACCCCATCACTTAACCTTCCGGCACCGGGCAGGCGTCACACCCTATACGTCCACTTTCGTGTTTGCAGAGTGCTGTGTTTTTATTAAACAGTCGCAGCCACCAGTTCACTGCAACCCCATCGGGCTTCACGAGTAAATCGCTACACCCTACCGGGGCGCACCTTCTCCCGAAGTTACGGTGCCAATTTGCCGAGTTCCTTCTCCCGAGTTCTCTCAAGCGCCTTAGAATTCTCATCCTACCCACCTGTGTCGGTTTGCGGTA
The DNA here is from genome assembly GCA_049578545.1 of Thiobacillaceae bacterium. Classification (GTDB taxonomy): domain Bacteria; phylum Pseudomonadota; class Gammaproteobacteria; order Burkholderiales; family Thiobacillaceae; genus DASQBT01. Next base: position 215,922 of record JBAUMF010000030.1, on the reverse strand, counting down.
CGGTCCTCTTTAACTGAAGCTTAGTGGCTTTTCCTGGAAGCTTGGTATCAGTGACTTCGGCGCCAATGGCGCACCGTATTCGCGCCTCATCTTAGCCCGGCGGATTTGCCTACCAGGCACGACTACACGCTTAAACCGGGACATCCAACACCCGGATCACCTAACCTTCTCCGTCCCCACATCGCATTAAAGAGCGGTACAGGAATCTTGACCTGTTTCCCATCAGCTACGCATCTCTGCCTCGCCTTAGGGGCCGACTCACCCTACGCCGATGAACGTTGCGTAGGAAACCTTGGGTTTTCGGCGAGGGGGCCTTTCACCCCCTTTATCGCTACTCATGTCAGCATTCGCACTTCTGATATCTCCAGCAGGGCTCACACCCCACCTTCACAGACCTACAGAACGCTCCTCTACCATGCGCGCCTGATTTAAACCGCCTGCTTCACGTAATTACTCAATTCACGAGCAATCACCATCACGCGCACTCACTCGACTTTGAGTGCGACGCTTTGGTCTCCGCCGTGGCGAGCCACTTAACTTGCTTCGCAAGTTAGCTTCGCCCAGCTTCCATTTCGCAGGCGCCTTAAATCAGACGCGCATCCCTAGCTTCGGTTATGTGTTTGAGCCCCGTTACATCTTCCGCGCAAGACGACTCGACCAGTGAGCTATTACGCTTTCTTTAAAGGATGGCTGCTTCTAAGCCAACTTCCTGGCTGTCTAAGCCTTCTCACATCGTTTTCCACTTAACACATCATTGGGGACCTTAGCTGAGGGTCTGGGTTGTTTCCCTTTCGACCACGGACGTTAGCACCCGCAGTCTGTCTCCCGTGATTGCACTTCTCGGTATTCGGAGTTTGCTATCGCGGGGTAGGTCGTAATGACCCCCCCAACGATGACAGTGCTCTACCCCCGAGAGTGAGACACGAGGCACTACCTAAATAGTTTTCGAGGAGAACCAGCTATTTCCAAGTTTGTTTAGCCTTTCACCCCTATCCACAGCTCATCCCCTAACTTTTCAACGTTAGTGGGTTCGGACCTCCAGTGTCTGTTACGACACCTTCATCCTGGCCATGGATAGATCACTTGGTTTCGGGTCTACGCCCAGCTACTAATCGCCCTATTCAGACTCGCTTTCGCTTCGCCTCCCCTATTCGGTTAAGCTCGCAACTGAACGTAAGTCGCTGACCCATTATACAAAAGGTACGCAGTCACCCCAGCTTGATTGGCCCTCGACGGGCCATCAAGCTGGTGCTCCCACAACGCTGCGCATGTAGTCACCTACAACACTTCGTTGTGCGCCACCCACTCAATTTCACTCCCCTCAAATTCTTTTGTTGCGTCTCGCGCTTGCGCGCTCGGGCAACAAAGAACCCGAAGACCAATTAAGCTGGGGCTCCCACTGTTTGTATGCATGCGGTTTCAGGATCTATTTCACTCCCCTCCCGGGGTTCTTTTCGCCTTTCCCTCACGGTACTGGTTCACTATCGGTCGGCAACGAGTATTTAGCCTTGGAGGATGGTCCCCCCATGTTCAGACAGGATTTCTCGTGTCCCGCCCTACTTCTCTCACGCCTAGTTCCACGATCGTTCTTTCGCCTACGGGGCTATCACCCACTATGGCCAGCCTTTCCAGACTGCTCGACTAGAAGAATCGCTAAATCGTGAAGGCTACTCCGCGTTCGCTCGCCACTACTTGCGGAATCTCGGTTGATTTCTGTTCCTTGAGCTACTTAGATGTTTCAGTTCGCTCAGTTCGCTTCTCTTAGCCTATGTATTCAGCTAAGGATGACCCTGCATACAACGCTCTCTCATTACACCTCCAAAGCACTTTTGCCTTGGTGAGTTTTGATGTGCTGCGCACATCGAAAGCGTTCTATGCAGGGCCGGGTTTCCCCATTCGGATATCTCCGGATCAAAGCTCTTTTGCCAGCTCCCCGAAGCTTTTCGCAGGCTTACGCGTCCTTCATCGCCTGTTGCCGCCAAGGCATCCACCACATGCACTTGTTCGCTTGACCCTATAACCTTAAATCCTGGTTCAAGACCCAGGTCATAGTCAACTCTATTGAATTTGCTATAGACCCATCTGGGACGATGGATCCAGCAATCTCAACCCATGAATGATTTCGATTCGGACAGGACAAACTCGCCCTCTCCTCGATGCCCATCACAGACATCAGAAATTCATTCACCTTCTTCCATATTGTTAAAGATCAGCCTTCTGATCAGAGATCAGAGGACAGAAATCAGGAATCAGAACCTTGTTGCGCGGCAACGCCGCGCACTCACTTTTCTGATGCCTGATCCCTGACCTCTGCACACTGAGGTGGTGGAGGATGACGGGATCGAACCGACGACCCCCTGCTTGCAAAGCAGGTGCTCTCCCAGCTGAGCTAATCCCCCTTCCAATCCCGATAGCCTTCGCATCGCGTCGTTGCTTAACCGCTTGTGTACACCGTTCACGTACACGGCACGGTTGCGCGCCTCGCGCTGCTCGCCTCTCAGGCTTTGCTTGACACTGGTGGGTCCAGTAGGACTTGAACCTACGACCCCCGCCTTATCAAGACGGTGCTCTAACCAGCTGAGCTATGGACCCGCTATCTCGCGCGGGCCAGGAGTGCGTGCCTTGAGCAGAACTCTCGACTCTCGACTCTGTACTCCCCGCTTCTCATTCAATCATCCGATAGGTGTGGGCGCAGGCAGGCTTCTCTAGAAAGGAGGTGATCCAGCCGCACCTTCCGATACGGCTACCTTGTTACGACTTCACCCCAGTCATGAATCACTCCGTGGTAAGCGCCCCCCTTGCGGTTAAGCTACCTACTTCTGGAGCAACCCACTCCCATGGTGTGACGGGCGGTGTGTACAAGACCCGGGAACGTATTCACCGCAGTATGCTGACCTGCGATTACTAGCGATTCCGACTTCATGCTCTCGAGTTGCAGAGAACAATCCGGACTACGATCGGCTTTCTGGGATTGGCTCCACCTCGCGGCTTGGCAACCCTCTGTACCGACCATTGTATGACGTGTGAAGCCCTACCCATAAGGGCCATGAGGACTTGACGTCATCCCCACCTTCCTCCGGTTTGTCACCGGCAGTCCCATTAGAGTGCCCTTTCGTAGCAACTAATGGCAAGGGTTGCGCTCGTTGCGGGACTTAACCCAACATCTCACGACACGAGCTGACGACAGCCATGCAGCACCTGTGTTCCAGTTCCCTTTCGGGCACACTCCCATCTCTGGAAGCTTCCGGACATGTCAAGGGTAGGTAAGGTTCTTCGCGTTGCATCGAATTAATCCACATCATCCACCGCTTGTGCGGGTCCCCGTCAATTCCTTTGAGTTTTAATCTTGCGACCGTACTCCCCAGGCGGTCAACTTCACGCGTTAGCTTCGTTACTGAAGGATTTCACTCCCCCAACAACCAGTTGACATCGTTTAGGGCGTGGACTACCAGGGTATCTAATCCTGTTTGCTCCCCACGCTTTCGTGCATGAGCGTCAGTGTCATCCCAGGGGGCTGCCTTCGCCATCGGTGTTCCTCCACATCTCTACGCATTTCACTGCTACACGTGGAATTCCACCCCCCTCTGACGCACTCTAGCATTGCAGTCACAAATGCAGTTCCCAGGTTAAGCCCGGGGATTTCACATCTGTCTTACAACGCCGCCTGCGCACGCTTTACGCCCAGTAATTCCGATTAACGCTCGCACCCTACGTATTACCGCGGCTGCTGGCACGTAGTTAGCCGGTGCTTCTTCTGCCGGTACCGTCAGTAACAGGCGATATTAGCGCCTGCCGTTTCGCTCCGGCCGAAAGGGCTTTACAACCCGAAGGCCTTCTTCACCCACGCGGAATGGCTGGATCAGGGTTGCCCCCATTGTCCAAAATTCCCCACTGCTGCCTCCCGTAGGAGTCTGGGCCGTGTCTCAGTCCCAGTGTGGCGGATCATCCTCTCAGACCCGCTACTGATCGACGCCTTGGTAGGCCTTTACCCCACCAACTAGCTAATCAGACATCGGCCGCTCCAATCGCGCAAGGTCTTGCGATCCCCTGCTTTCTCCCTCAGGCCGTATGCGGTATTAGCGAATCTTTCGACTCGTTATCCCCCACGACTGGATACGTTCCGATGTGTTACTCACCCGTTCGCCACTCGCCACCAGGAGCAAGCTCCCGTGCTGCCGTTCGACTTGCATGTGTAAAGCATTCCGCCAGCGTTCAATCTGAGCCAGGATCAAACTCTTCAGTTCAATCTCTTCGATTCTTCCGAATCATCGCTCAACTCAAATCATTAACATTGACATAATCAATTTCATTACTTCAAGTATGAGCGTAGGTACTACATCTAATACGTTCACCAAACCCAACAAGCCTTCGCATCTCTGCTCCAACTCACCAGGCTCAGCTCACCTACCTACACCCACACCTATCGGCTGATATATTGTTAAAGAACGGTCTGCTTTGCCGCCACTGTGTAACCAGCGCGTAATGCAGGAAAGCCGCGCATTATACGGGGCCATGAAATCCGGTCAACCCCTTTATCAAGCTTTTTTTAAACTATTTTTACGCGAGCAAATTTTCGCTTGCCAATTTGCAGTACCACGCTGTCTCCCTTGGCCAGTTGCAGCCCCTTATCGCTGATTTTCTCGCCATCCAGCTTCACCCCACCCTGTTGAATCATGCGCAATGCTTCAGAGGTTGTTGCGCTTAGCCCTGCCTCCTTAAGCACATTGGCAATGGCCAAACTTTTCCCCGCCGTCCGTACACTGACCTCGCGCATATCCTCCGGCATCAACCCTTGACGGAAGCGCAACTCAAAGTGCACCAATGCCGCTTCAGCCGCTGCCTTGCCATGAAAACGGGCCACAATTTCCTGGGCGAATCCCACCTTGATATCACGCGGATTACGGCCTGCGGCCACTTCACGCTTCCATCTCTCGACAACACTCAGCGGTTCGAACGAGAGCAAATCGATATAACGCCACATCAGATCATCCGAGGCTGACATCAGCTTGCCGAAAATCTCATCCGGCACCTCGTTGATCCCCACATAGTTACCCAAGGATTTGGACATTTTATTAACCCCATCCAGGCCTTCAAGCAGAGGCATCATCAACACACACTGTGGAGACTGGCCAAAATGCTTTTGCAATTCACGACCCATCAGCAGGTTGAATTTCTGGTCCGTCCCGCCCAGTTCCAGATCGGCTTTCAGCACCACCGAGTCATACCCCTGAATCAGCGGATAGAGAAATTCGTGTATGGCAATCGGCTGTTCGCTGGAATAGCGCTTGTGAAAGTCATCCCTCTCAAGCATCCGGGCCACCGTGTGCGTGGCAGCCAGCCTGATCAAGTCAGCCGCGCCAAACTGCCCCATCCAGGTTGAGTTGAAGACAACCTCGGTTTTTTCCGGGTCCAGAATCTTGAAAACCTGCTCGGTATAGGTTTTTGCATTTTCTGCCACTGCTTCCCGATTTAGAGCTGGGCGAGTTGCGTTCTTACCGGTAGGATCGCCGATCATGCCGGTAAAATCACCAATGAGGAATAAAATGTGATGCCCCATAAGTTGCAGGGTCCGCAACTTATTGATTAGGACGGTATGGCCAATGTGCAGATCAGGTGCCGTGGGATCAAATCCAGCCTTGACCCTCAGGGACCGCCCCAAAGCCAACTTGTGTCTGAGTTCCTCTTCTACCAGAAGCTCGGAGGCCCCTCTTTTGATTTCGTTTAATTGTTCGTCCATATATTCAAGTTATTCCAGCCGGGGCCGATACCTTAAGATATATGCGGCCATGCGCTGATTGGAAGCCATTAGTCGATTGATTTGAATCGACAAATCTGAGGGCAAATTCTGGTACAATTCGCCCTCACCCCAACAGGGAGATTTTCACCGATGCGCCAAAGATTCACGAGTTTAACCCAACGTTTGGGCTTCCCGGAACGCAGGCTGAGCCTCCGCTGGATCGTTGCCGTTTCGACCTTGCCTTTCCTGGGTGTTGTCACCGCCTTTGGCATTGCACCGGATACAAATACCCGCAACCAGCCTCAGCAACTCATTACCGATGCGCTGGATGTCGCCATCCAGACTCCGCCTCCTGCATCCATTGAACTTACCCGGGAAGACAAGGTACAGCCTGGTGAAACCCTATCCGGTCTGCTGGCACGCATGCAGGTTTCTGAAGAAGATACACAGCGCCTACTGTCTGGCGTAGCGGCAGAGGCCGGTCTCAATCGTCTGCGCTCTGGCCAATACCTCCAGGCCAAGGTCAGGGATGATGGTAGTCTGGTTAACCTCAGTTTTGTCAATGGCGATGGACAAACAGTCGTCATCAAGCGTCAGGCAGATGGCTATACAGTCGACAAGTCTCAAGCCGCGCTGGAAACCCGCGTTATCATGCGCTCCGGAAAGATTCAAAGCTCGCTCTACGCCGCGTCCGATGCAGCAGGTTTACCTGACAGCGTAACCGACAAAATAGCAGAACTCTTTTCGACGGACATCGATTTCCGTCAAGACCTGCGCAAGGGCGACAGTTTTTCAGTGATCTACAGTCAGAATTTCCGTAATGGCCAGCCGGTTGGGGAAGCCAAAATCATGGCCACTGAATTCGTCAACGCGGGCAGGGTACATCGAGCTGTATTGTTCCGTGATTCAGCTGGGCGCGAAGATTACTACACACCAGATGGCAAATCGCTTAAGAAGGCATTTCTGCGTTCCCCTTTGCCTTTTTCCCGCATCACTTCTGGCTTTACCTTGGCCCGTTTTCACCCGATATTGAAAGAATGGCGAGCACACAAGGGCATCGATTACGGCGCACCCATTGGCACCCCGGTAAAGTCCGTGGCGGATGGAACAATCCAATTTATCGGCCAGCAACATGGCTACGGCAACCTGCTCGTCATCAAGCATTTTGGCGCTTACAGCACGGCCTATGGGCACCTGTCACGATTTGCCAAGGGCTTGCACAGAGGTTCCCGCGTGAGCCAGGGCCAGGTTGTGGCGTACGTTGGCATGACGGGCATGGCAACCGGGCCACACCTGCATTATGAGTTCCGTGTCAACAACGTCCAGCGCAACCCGCTGGCAATGAATCTTCCGGTTGCCCAACCACTGTCCCCGGCCTACAAGGCGCGTTTCGCCGAATTCAGTCAACCTTGGGCAGCGCGGCTTGACCTGATCACGGGAACCAATCTGGCAGCAATTGACTAAGCTTGGACATGAGGCCGAGTTGTATCTCGGCCTCATGTCTGGAACCAGCCTTGATGGAATTGATGTAGCGCTGGTTGATATTGATGGCCAGGCAGTCAAGCTGATTGCCAGCCACTACCTTTCCTACCCCACCCCCTTGCGCGAGCAGCTTCTGGCCCTGCATCAGCGCGGTGTCGATGAACTTCACCTTGCCGCGCTTGCTGGCAATCAGCTTGCACAACTATATGCAAACGGGATTAATCATCTGCTTGCGTCGATCCCATTGGTGGCTGAAAAAATCATAGCCATCGGATGCCATGGCCAGACCATCCGGCACCGGCCTGAAGCAGGCTATACCCTGCAACTTGGCAATGCCGCGCTCCTCGCTGAATTGACCGGCATCACGGTGGTTTCCGATTTTCGCAGCAGGGACATTGCCGCTGGTGGGCAGGGAGCGCCACTGGTACCCGCATTCCATGCCACGTTTCTCGCAAGCCCGACGGCTCACCGGGTCGTCGCAAATATCGGCGGCATCGCCAATCTCACGGATTTGCCTGCTGCCGGCTCCGTCAAAGGCTTTGATTGCGGCCCCGGCAACATGCTGATGGATGCATGGACACAACAATGTCTAGGAAAAGATCATGATGAAGGTGGCGCATGGGCCGCTTCGGGTCACGTTATTTCCAGCCTGCTTGACAGCCTTCTCGCCCACCCTTTTTTCTCTTCCGCACCACCAAAGAGCACCGGACGTGAGCAGTTCAACCTGGACTGGCTTGAACAGCAAGTGAATGGTGATGAAAGAGCGGAAGATGTACAGGCCACCTTGCTGGAATTGACTGCTCGAACGATCGTCGAAGCTGCACAGCGCCATTGCTCTGGATATCAGGAAATGTATATCTGCGGCGGCGGCGTTCACAACCACTCGCTGATGGCCCGAATTGCGACCCTGTCAGGGGTTGCCAATGTTGCCTCGACAGCGGCGCTTGGCATTGACCCCGACTGGATGGAAGCAATGGCGTTTGCCTGGCTAGCACGCCAATGCATGCATAAGCAACCTGCCAGTCTGCCTGAAGTAACCGGTGCCCGTGGACCCCGCGTCCTGGGTGCAATCTACACGGCCTGATTTACTTCACTTGCCCGCAAAAAAAGGGGCCGAAGCCCCTTTCCTGTCTGTTTGATATCCTTACACCGAGAACGAAGAGCCGCACCCGCAGGTCGTCGTGGCATTCGGGTTCTTGATCACGAACTGGGCACCTTCCAGGCCTTCCTGATAATCGATCTCAGCGCCAACCAGGTACTGGAAGCTCATCGAGTCGATCAGCAGAGTAACGCCGCCTTTCTCCAACACGGTGTCGTCCTCGTTGCTCACTTCGTCAAAGGTAAAGCCGTATTGAAATCCGGAGCAGCCGCCACCGGTAACAAATACGCGCAGCTTGAGTTCCGGATTGCCTTCTTCGTCGATCAGGGACTTCACTTTCGAAGCGGCACTGTCAGTAAAATTCAGAGGGGTTTCAGTCATGGCGTTCATGGCACGCTCCTTACAATCAATTAACGGCACATTATCCGGATAGTCTGGACTCAGTCAAGTATAGACCCTGTGGATGATATGGGGTTCCTCAGGGTAGCAGGCCAATATCATCAATCGCCATGGCCTCGGGTAAATCGAACAGGATATTCATGTTTTGTACTGCCTGCCCCGCCGCACCCTTGACCAGATTATCAATGACTGACAGGACCACCACGACATCCCCGCCCTGGGGACGATGAAGGGCGATTCGACAGGTGTTGGCGCCACGCACCGAGCGGGTTTCCGGGTGGCTGCCGGCAGGCAGAACGTCGATGAAGGTTTCGCCCCGGTAACGCTTCTCATAGATTGCCTGCAAATCGACAGCCTTATTGTTCAACCTGGCATAAAGCGTGGCGTGAATTCCGCGTATCAATGGAGTCAGGTGCGGCACAAACGTCAGCCCCACCGTGTGTCCGGCAGCGATTGATAGTCCCTGGCGTATTTCCGGAAGATGGCGATGACCCGCGACGCCATAAGCTTTGAAGTTATCCGCGGCTTCGGCAAACAGGATATGGGTTTCCGCCTTACGCCCCGCGCCGGAAACACCTGACTTGGCGTCTGCCACCAGATGGGATGTATCCACGAGGCCGGCTTCGATCAAGGGCAGAAGACCCAGCTGCACCGCGGTTGGGTAGCAACCTGGGTTCGCGATCAATCGTGCGCCCTTGATTGCCTTGCGATTGATTTCCGGCAATCCATACACAGCCTCGCCCACGAGATCCGGGCAGGCATGGTCCATCTTGTACCAGGACTCCCATTCCTTTACATCCTTGAGACGAAAATCTGCCGCCAGATCAATGACCTTCACGCCGGCGTCCAGCAGCGCGGGGGTTTGCTGCATCGCCACTCCATTGGGCGTGGCGAAGAACACCACATCGCATTCATCCAGCCCAGCCCGCTCCGGATCGGAGAAGCTCAGCCCAACCCGGCCGCGCAGGTTAGGGAACATCTCCGCCACCTTCATCCCGGCTTCCTTGCGCGAAGTGATCGCGGTCAGTTCAACCTCGGGATGGCGCGCCAGCAAGCGTAGCAACTCGACCCCGGTATAACCCGTTCCACCAACAATGCCGACCTTGATCATGTACAACTCCACATAGCATATTCGGGAAGCGCGGATCTATCCCTGAAAAAGCAGTCGCACCACGACGGCCACAACGCGCGCAAACAAATGCACGGTGCTAACGCCGAGTTGGAACTCACCTCATTATTGATGACCAGGATGCAGACCATAGCAAATCGTTTTCCTTCATGTTCTTTGTGGTTCAAAGCTAAATTTAAGTCTGTTCGCCACGCGTCGAATACGACGGCGGAGTGAACCAGCAATGTATTGATCTTATTCTGCACTAGGTGGCGCCGTTCTGCCCACAACGCATCGAAACCAATAAATCAGCGTTTTACAGGTGAATTATGACAAGAAAAAAGCCACCCGCAGGTGGCTTCTTCCGCATAAGCGAATTAACGCTTGGAAAACTGCTTACGCCGCCGTGCCTTGTGCAGGCCGACCTTTTTCCGTTCCACCATGCGGGCATCACGGGTTACCAGACCCGCCGCCTTGAGCGCGGGCTTGAGGTTTGCATCGTAGTCGATCAGCGCACGGGTAATGCCGTGACGCACAGCCCCAGCCTGGCCCGTTTCACCGCCACCAGCGACATTGACCATGATGTCGAACTTCTGCAGATTTTCGGTCAGCACCAACGGCTGACGCACCACCATGCGGCCGGTCTCGCGGGAAAAATAATCATCCACGGGCTTGCCGTTGACCATGATCGCGCCAGACCCCGCTTTCATAAAAACCCGGGCTACAGATTCCTTGCGGCGGCCGGTGCCATAGTTGTATTCACCAATCATGTCTTATTGATCCTCTTAGCTCTTCATATCGAGAACTTGTGGCTGCTGGGCAGTATGCGGATGGTCGCCAGCCGCATACACTTTCATTTTCTTGATCATGGCGTAGCCTAGGGGGCCCTTGGGAAGCATGCCCTTGACTGCTTTTTCCAGCACGCGGCCGGGAAAGCGTTCCTGCATCTTGCCGAAGGTGGTTTCGTAGATTCCACCGGGGTACCCGGAATGGCGGTAGTATTTCTTGTCCTCCGACTTGTTGCCGGTCACCCGGATCTTGCCGGCATTCACCACAACGATGTAGTCCCCGGTATCGACGTGGGGCGTGTATTCGGGCTTGTGCTTGCCCCGCAGACGCCGGGCAATCTCGGCGGCCAGACGGCCCAGCACAGCATCGGTGGCATCCACCACAAACCAGTCGCGTTTTACTTCATGCGGCTTTGCGGAAAAGGTTTTCATGACCAGACCCTAAGAGTCCGGGCGAGGGGCCCGGTATATATCTGAAAAGCCGCATAGTTTAACGATACCCGCCCATTTCTGTCAAACACACATTTAAGCCGGATAATAGCCGATGCTCATCTTTTACCTTTCCAACATTCTTGGCACGCTGCTGGTCCCGCCGGGAGTGTTCCTGCTCATGCTTCTGGCCGCATGGCTTGTTCCCTGGACCTGGCTGAAACGAACCCTCCTATGGGCAACATTTATCAGTCTCTATCTGCTTTCGACCGCATGGTGCGCCGGCTGGCTGCAAAAAAGTCTGGCAATTGCCCCTCCACTGTCGCTTGACGCGCTGCCACACGCCGATGCCATCGTCGTACTGGGTGGGGGCCGCCATGTGGACATGCCCGAATACGGCAGCGATACGGTCAACGAGCTGACTCTGGAGCGCCTGCGCTATGCCGCCTATCTCTACAAGGCCACCGAACTACCCATCCTCGTAACCGGCGGCATGCCCGGTGGTGGACACCGATCCGAAGGCGAACTCATGAAAGACGTCCTCAAAAACGACTTCAGCGTTCCAGTTGCTTATGTTGAAACCGGTGCGCTGACGACTTGGGACAACGCGGCGAATTCCGCGCCAATGCTGAAAAGAGCGAGGATCAAGCGGATCTTCCTGGTCACCCACGCCAGCGACCTGCGCAGGGCAATCTGGGCCTTTCGACGCCAAGGCCTGGAGGTCATCCCTGCCGGCACCGGTTTTGCCCGTGTCAGCATCGACAGCCCGTTGATATTTCTTCCCACCGTTCGATCACTTGCAGAGTCCACCTGGGCACTGCACGAATGGCTGGGACTGGTGTGGTATAAGTTACGCACGGTGCTATAGGAACAGGACATGAAAGCGCGTATCAAGCTTATCGAAGGGGTTTCATTTGCCGGACAAAGCGAATCCGGCCACACCGTGGTCATGGACGGTCCGCCCGATGGGGGGGGCAAGAACCTGGGAGTACGCCCCATGGAAATGCTGCTGCTGGGCATGGGCGGCTGCACCGCTTATGACGTCGTACTTATCCTGCGCAAGAGCCGCCAGCAGATTACCGATTGCGTAGCCGAAATCGACGCGACACGCGCCGATACCGACCCCAAGGTCTTCACCCGCATTCACGTTCACTTCATCGTGACTGGAAAGGCGCTGGAACAAAAGAAGGTTGAAATGGCCGTGAAGCTTTCGGCAGAGAAATACTGTTCGGCCTCGATCATGCTGGGCAAAGTGGCCGAGATCACCCACGACTTCGAGATTCTGGACGCCTAGTCGGTCCGAGGCCTGCTTCGCGCTCCCGCACCTGGCGCTCCGCGCCCACCGAGTCGCCGCTCGCCCTCGATCATGCTGGGCAAAGTGGCCGAGATCACCCACGACTTCGAGATTCAGGAAGCCTAGTCGGTCCGAGGCCCGCTTCGCGCTCCCGCACCCGGCGCTCCGCGCCCCCCGGGTCGCCGCTCGCCCTCGATCATGCTGGGAAACGGGCAGAGATCACCCACGCCTGAGAGATAGCGGAAGCCTGAACCCGATCAGGACTCGATGATTTCTGCCCGAAACACGCCACCGTTCTTGATCAGTTCAAGCAACCGATCAATATTTGGATGCTTGCCAGGGTTAAGCTTTGCATCTTCGGTATGCTCAGCGTAAATCTCAAGACCCCTCGTTGGCTGCCTGCGGGTTGATGCCGCCCCACTTGGCGGAGAGGTAGGCGTACAACCTTATCGAGCCGGCTGAAGCGGGTTTATTCTCAATTTTGCCTAGCATGTGACCCGAGCAGTCACGCAGTTCTATGGCGGCAATGTGGTCTGCTGTCGGCAGACCAGCCAGGTTTTCGGCGAAACGCCTGCTCACAGGTAATACGCCGTTTTCTTCATCACCCGCGATGCCAGCTTCATCGCCATTTTCACCGGCGTGGGCAAAGGAACGCCGCCTTGCTCAATGGCCGTTTGCGCATGGCGCGCTTCATCCTCCTTCATCTGCTGCACAATGGCACGGCTTTTCTCATCCTGCTCGGGCAGCTGATCAAGATGCTCTTCCAGATGCGCTTCCACCTGATTCTCGGTTTCGGCCAGAAAACCCAGGTTCCACTTGTCTCCCAGCGCGCCGGCAAAGGCACCGAGGGCGAACGAAGCGGAATACCAGAGCGGATTCAACAGGCTCTTGCGTCCGCCCAATTCGTGGATGCGAGCTTCGCACCAGGCCAAGTGATCGTTTTCCTCGATCGCTGCGCTCTCCAGCGCAGAACGCGCATCTGGATTTCTCGCTGTCAGGGCCTGTCCCTGGTAAAGCGCCTGAGCGCACACCTCGCCGACATGATTCACCCGCATCAAGCCCACCACAGCGTGCTTTTCCGTGTCGGTAAGCGCATGCTCCGGCGCTGTTCTGGCCGGATTGGGGCGGCTGGCTTGCGGCGTGGCAAACATCGTGCGCAGGCTGTTGTCGAATACGCTGATTAATTGATCCAGGGATGGCATGGCTAATCTCACTTTGAATTGCAGGGGCCCGCTTACTCATGATGCTCAAAAGCACATTCCGAGATTACCATGTTACCTTTGATTGCAGCCAGGCAAACCAATGCCAGACATGCCCTCCACGCCATCCAGTATCCTGCAGGCTGCCCTGGACCATGCGCGTTCCGGCAATCTCGCGGAAGCCGAGAGACTTTCCGAACGCCTGCTCGCTCAAGCCAACGTGGAAGCCGGGGCCCGACACCTTCTGGGCGTGATCCGCAATATCCAGGGCCGGTACGCTGAAGCTGAACCCCTGCTGCGCCAGGCCATCGCCGAGCAGCCCGCCATTGCCAAGTATCACTCCAACCTGGGCAATGCATTGCGCGGTCTGGAACGACTCGATGAGGCGGAAGCCAGCTACCGGACAGCACTCGCGCTCGACCCACAATTCAGCGACGCGCGGGCCAATCTTGCCAACCTGCTATATGCCATGCAACGCTGGGACGAAACCATCGCCGAATATCAGCAGCTGATACGCAGCAACCCGCAGGACGCCGCATCGCATGCCAGCCTGGCCTATTTGCTGCAAGCGAGCAACCGCATGGCCGAAGCGGAAGAGGTTGCAGCTGCAGGCCTGACGTTTGAACCGGACAACCCCAGCCTCAATCTGGTGCTGGCGATTTGCGAGGGGCGCGCCGGCAAATCCGAACTGGCCTTAAGACGTCTGGAAGCCATCGACCCTGCCGCGATGGACATACGGGTGGCGGCCACCCTGCACTATGAGCGCGGCCTCCTTTACGACCGGCTCGATCGGGTCGAGCCGGCTTGGGCAGCCTTTGCCGAGGCCAATCGCCTGCAGGCCGAAGACGCCCGGAGACGTGGCGTCGACAAGACCCGCTTCACTGCCGAGCTCGACCGCCTGGCGCAAATGGATGTCAGCTGGCTGCAGGATCTTCCAGCGACACCGGGCGAGCCGGCCGCACCGGTATTTCTGGTGGGGTTTCCGCGCTCAGGCACCACCCTGCTCGACCAGATTCTGGACAGTCACCCCAGGATTCAGACCCTGGAGGAGAAGCCCCTGGTCAACATTCTGTGCGATGAAATCGACAAACTCGGCCAGGACAATCCGAACGGCATCGAAGGACTCAGCCCGGCTCAGGTTGGCGGGCTGCGCCGCCTCTACTTTGAGCACGTCGCCAACTTGATCGACCTGCGCCCGGGCAATCTGCTGATCGACAAGTTTCCCATCAATATCGCCCGCATTCCCTGTATCCTGCGCGTCTTTCCCGATGCGCGTTTCATTCTCGCCCTGCGCCATCCCTGCGATTGCGTGCTGAGCTGTTACATGCACCTGTTCAACCCCAACGATGTGATGGCCAATTTCTACACGCTGGAGGATACCGCAGCCCTGTACGCCAGGGTAATGGGCTTGTGGCGCCGGTGGGCCGAAGCTCTCCCGCTGCGCCACCATCGCGTTTACTACGAACATCTGGTGCAGGACCTGCCGGGGGAAATCAGGCCGCTGCTGGACTTTCTTGGAATGGAATGGCATGAGGAAATGGCGCGTCCGCACGAACATGCGGCTCGACGTGGCTTCATCAACACCCCCAGCTACTTCCAGGTCACCCAGCCGATCTATCAGCGCGCCTCCGGCCGCTGGCGCCGTTACCTGCCTTATCTGGGCGCTGTCATGGGGACGTTGCAGCCGTACGTGGAATATTTCGGCTATGACAGCAACGGGCACGATCTATCGTGAGCACGACAGCTGCATCACAAAGGGCAAAACAAAAGATGGGCTCTCGCAGGAGCCCGCCTCAACAAATTTCTACAATCGCCTGTCCGTCTTCAAGCAGTCTTATTGCCGCTTGGCCTGCTGCGCCAAACACGGCCTGCAAACGGCGGTCGTCACGTTGCCGCAGGTTACCCATAACCGTTGGGGCGGAGCTCCGTAGCGGGACACCAATTCAACGAAATCGCTGTCCTTGCTAATCAAGACAATGCCCGCTTGTTTCGCCTTTTCAAATATTTCGGCATCCGCCGCGTCCCTCAGGCCCAGATCCCGTAACGACGTTGCCACAACATTGAATTCAGCTGAAAGCCATGCTCTGCAAGCTGAGGCGGCAACTGCGCATCAACCCAGATTCTCACGCCGCCAGCCGGACAATATCG
Source organism: Thiobacillaceae bacterium (assembly GCA_049578545.1). Lineage (GTDB taxonomy): Bacteria > Pseudomonadota > Gammaproteobacteria > Burkholderiales > Thiobacillaceae > DASQBT01. The sequence continues at coordinate 200,239 of JBAUMF010000030.1, read as the reverse complement.
GTTCTGCGCGCTGCAAACTGCAGACAGGCGAAAATATCTTCCCGTTCAAGATCAGGAAAATCGGACAAGATTTCCTCAAGGCTAACGCATTCGCCCAGCAATTCCAGGATGTCGTTCACGCGGATACGCATGCCCCTTATACAAGGACGGCCACCACATTTTCCGGGTTCCAGCGTAATCCGCTCAAGCAAGCCAGCGTTCATTTCACGTCGCTCCAATAGTCTCGTAGCCAATACTAGCACCGCAATCCTGGAAATAAAAAACGGGCTCCCGCAGGAGCCCGTTCAATTTTCCAATCTCAACTGGCAGATGCCAGCAGAAAATTAGAAGGCGTGCTTCAGGCCGATACCGAAGGTGTCGGGGTCGGCGTTAAAGTGGCCGTAGGTAGAATTGCTGGTGCCAGCACCACCACCCAGGCCATAAGCCGAATTCGCGCTGTTGTTGACCTTGGCATAGTAGGCGTAGACCGTGCTGCGCTTGGACAGGTTGTAGTCCGCGCCCAGGGTCCACTGATCCGCATCGCTACTGGGCGTGCCGTCAATCTTGTTCGCCTTCAGGTAGTTGGCCTTCAGCACAATGTTGCCGAGGGTGTAGTTACCGAACACGCCATAGCCATCACGCTTGAACACGTGGGGGCTCAGGTTGTCATCCTGGTGGTCGTACTGCGCACCCAGTTTGAAGTCGCCCAGGGTGTAGCTGCCGACAAGACGCCAGATATCGTGGTTGGAGCCAGCAAAGCCAGAGACAACGTTGTGCTTTTCATAACCGCCACCGAGGTAGATGGGGCCGTTGGCGTACTGCACCAAGCCGCTCCAGGCATCATTCTTGTTGCAATCCAGACCCGACGCCAACGCGCATTTCGTTGCTACGGCGGCTTGGTGATCGGTCACGTAGGCGAGGACGGCGCTCAGGCCACTGAAGTCTGGCGTGACGTAGGCAATGGTGTTCTTGGAACGAATATCAAAAATCGATGCTCCCTGAATTCCAGGACCAAAGGCATTGGCGCCCAGGATGTTGCGGGAGTCCGCCATCGTGTCGCCGAAGTTGTCGACGGAGCGGCCCAGCATTTTCAGCGGGGTGTCGTGGGTGCCGGCCAGGACGGTGCCGAAGTTGCTCTTCAGGCCGACGAAGCTATCACGCAGGGTTGTGTACCCGATTTGGTTGTCGGGTTGAAGGTTGGCCTCGAGTTGCCAAATGGCAGCCAGGCCGCCACCCAGGTCTTCGGAACCCTTGAAGCCGAGGCGGCTGACGTTGGACACCAGGCTGAGGCTGCGGTCTGCACCAGTGTTGGACGTAACGCTGTTCAGGCTCATGTTGACAATGCCATAGATGTCCACGTTGGACGTGGCAGCAAAGGCGGGGGCGGCGAAGGCGGAAGCCAGGGCCAGGGCGATCAGTTTCTTTTGCATTTCATTTCTCCTGTTGGAAAAAAAGATTAATTAAGCTCTGCAGAGCCGTCCTTGTTTGGGACAAGACCCATTATCCAGATTGGGTTCACACTAGCAAGAGAAATGTGTTGCAAAATACCCAATTCAAGGGCTTTTTCGTTGCTAATTTGCCACAAACCGCGTGGGTTGGCCCTATAAAGCATTTATTAACAGGGGCTTATAGGGTGCCACCTGAGTGTTTCCAATAAGCAACAGCTTATATACAGGGCGCAGCATTACGTCGAATCAGGAAGCAAATCCGATATCGAGGTGCTTTTTAATGATTGCGGTTGGAATCGCAAGGACTTCGGGCCGTCCATTCAAGCAAAGGCTGATTTACCCTTTTTTACGTCATCAGAATCGTGAGCGCAGCACGGAGCGAAACCATCGAGTTCAGGCTTGATCAATCCTGTTACCGGATCGCGGCGTCGCTGCCCGGCTCGCGCGGATCCATGAAAATCAGCGCTTCCACAAGCGCCGAACGATCAGGCAAACAGGCGGGCAAGCTCCGCACCCGGATCGGGAGCCCGCATGAAGGCCTCGCCAACCAGAAAGGCGTTGACCCCATTTTGCCGCATGCGCAGGACATCCGCCGGCGCAAGGATGCCGGACTCGGTGACGACAATTCGTCCACCCTCACCCCGAGCCTCTCCTTTCAAGCGAGAGGGGGCATGGACTTTGGGCAGCAGGTCCAGAGTCGTCTCAAGGCTGACCTGAAACGTGCGCAGGTTGCGGTTGTTGATACCTTGCAATGGGGTTTCAAGTTGCAGGGCATTCTCCAGCTCGGCGCCGTCATGCGATTCGACCAGCACGGCCATGCCCAGTTCGCTGGCCAGCGCTTCGAGTTCCTGCATCTGCGCAAGGCCCAGGGCCGCGACAATGAGAAGTATGCAATCCGCCCCCATGGCCCGGGCTTCGTACACCTGATAGGGATCGATCATGAAATCCTTGCGCAGCACCGGCAGGCTGCACGCGGCGCGTGCCTGCTTGAGAAAGTCCGGGCTGCCCTGAAAATACTCCTTGTCCGTCAGGACCGACAAACAGGCCGCGCCCCCCTTTTCATAGCTGGCGGCAACTGCGGCCGGATGAAAGTCTTCCCGCAGCACCCCTTTGCTGGGGCTGGCCTTCTTGATTTCGGCAATGACCGCCGCTCGGCCAGCCGCGATTTTGGCGCGAATGGCGCCAACGAAATCGCGGGACGGGGGCTGCTCCTTTGCGCGCGCAGCGACTTCGGCCAGCGGAATCGCGGACTTTGCGGCAGTCACTTCTTCCGCCTTGGTTGCGAGGATCTTGTTGAGGATGTCGGACATGATCTAGATACAAACCACTAAGGGCACCAAGGTCACCAAGTAAATCAATTTGCGATTCGCTTGATGCCTTCGCGCATATGGAGAACATTGAAATTCAGAAGAAATCCCAAGCGCAAACCAGACAATTCTAGGTAGCTCAACAATTGGGCCTGATGAATAGGCAGGATCCTTTCGACTGCCTTAAGCTCTACCACGACCAGACTTTCAACCAATAAGTCCAGCAGATATCCAGCTTCTGCCGCAGATATGTAACCGGCATGGGTACCTCGCGTTTCGCCTGAAGGCCCTGATTTGTCAAGTCGTAAGCCAGACATGCCTGATAAGCGCTCTCTAGCAACCCCGGTCCCAAAGCTGTATGAACCCTTAGGCTGGCTTCAACAATAGCCTTCCCGACTTCTTCATGTTTGGTATCCAAGCTTGGTGCCCTTGGTGACCTTTGTGGTTCAATTTTGACTGAAGCGAACATAGGCTTCCAGTTTGCCAACTGCCGCCCCTGATCCAATGACTGCCTGAGCCTTGGCGACCCCTTCCTGCAGGCTGTCGGCCTTGCCTGCCGCGTATACCGCTGCTCCGGCATTGAGGGCAACAATGGCCGCCGCCCCGGCATGCCGGTTTTCCAGCGCAGCCTTGAGCATGTCAATCGCCTCGTCCTTGCCGTCGACGGTCATGTCACTCGCCGGGGTCTGCGGCAGGCCGAATACCCCCGGCTCCAGTTCATACTCGGTGACATGCCCGCCCTTCAGTTCGGCAACAAAGGTGGGCGAAGCAAGACTCAGTTCATCAAGCCCCTCTTCCGCATATACGACGAGCACATGGCGGCTGCCGAGTAGCTGGAGGCCACGTGCAAGCTTGCCGGTGAGCGTGCGATCGAATACGCCCAGCACCTGGTTGGGGGCGCCGGCCGGATTGGTGAGCGGGCCCAGCAGATTGAACAGGGTGCGCACGCCCAGTTCCTTGCGCACCGGCGCTGCGTGTTTCATGGCGGAATGGTGATTGGGCGCGAACATGAAGCCGACGCCGATTTCCCTTACTGCCTGTGCCACCTTTTCCGGCGGCAGATTGACATTGACGCCGAGCGCTTCCAGCACATCCGCACTGCCGGAGGTCGATGACACTGAACGGCCTCCATGCTTCGCCACCCTGGCGCCACAGGCTGCGGCGACGAATGCAGCAGCGGTGGATATATTGAAGGTATGTGCGCCATCACCGCCTGTGCCACAGGTATCTACCAGATGTTCAACACCCGCAAGGGGCACCTTGGTCGACAACTCGCGCATGACTTCGGCCGCCGCCGCAATCTCCGTGACGCTTTCGCCCTTCATGCGCAGTGCAACAAGAAAGCCGGCGATCTGGGCAGGCGTGAACTCGCCGCTCATCAGGGTGCGCATGGTCGAAAGCATGGCTTCACGCGGCAGATCCTGCCGGTCCAGCAACAAAGTGAGGATGTCCTTGTACTGCATCAGGCTCGTTCCCTGAGAAAATTGGCCAGCAGCTGATGCCCGTGCTCGGTCAGGATGGACTCCGGATGAAACTGCACGCCCTCGACAACCATCGTTTTGTGGCGCACACCCATAATTTCCCCATCGTCGGTCCACGCAGTGATTTCCAGACAGTCAGGCAGGCTTTCGCGTTCTATGACCAGGGAGTGATAACGAGTCGCGGTAAACGGGCTGGGCAGCCCGGCAAACACGCCTTTGTCCAGGTGATGAATGGGTGAGGTTTTGCCATGCATCAGCGTCCTGGCGCGGACGATCCTGCCGCCAAAAGCCTGGCCAATGCTTTGGTGGCCCAGGCAGACGCCGAGAATGGGCACTTTGCCGGAAAATTCCTTGATCAGCGGAACCGATACGCCCGCCTCATTGGGCGTGCAGGGACCGGGCGAAACGACAATGTGGTTGGGCTTGAGCCCTGCGATGCCTGGCAGGTCGATTTCATCATTGCGTACGACCTTCACCTCCTGTCCCAGTTCGCCAAAATACTGGACCAGGTTGTAGGTGAAACTGTCATAGTTATCGATCATCAGCAGCATGAGGCATTCATCCTGTCGATACGCAAACCCTGGAAAACAAATGATGTAAATGGGAACGCCATGGATGAACCCTATGCAGTGTATCCCCCAAATAGGGATAGATATTGATAATTGCTTATTTTCCACCAGATCCCCGAGCGACGGAAATGAATCCTGACCAAGCCAACCCAAGGAAAATCTGATTAGGTCCACCATGAACCGCGCTTGTCAGGAAACATGCTCAGATGCCAGGCGCGACGACGAAGACGGGCATGTTGGTGGGGCTTCGCGCATCTCGTCCCCGCAAGCCGCCTGGGCGGCCACGCAGGACGCAAATCTGAGGTCCCCTGAACGACCCCGAGCAGTCAGACGCATTGAACGTCAGATTTGAAGCGCCGCCCCGGTGCCCCTATAGTGATGCTGGATAAGGTTTCCACGAACATGGTTCGGCTGAATGTCCTGCCAGGAAGCGGATCAGATGCCCCCGGATCGGCAACGCGAAATATCGATCAAGCTGCGCTGAGAATAAGAAAACCGGCCAGGAAACAGAGTAATTTTCCTGGCCGGGTTATTGTTTTCTGTCTGCTGATCCGGCCCCTTTAAGCTCCAGCAGGGCCTGGGGCCGACCTTCCAGCTATTTCAGTGTCGCGAAGTAGGCGGCAAGATTGGCAATATCATCGTCGCTCAGATCCTTTGTGGCTTTTGCCATCTTCTTGTTTTCCTTTGCTCCCGACTGATAGTCCTTCATGGCCTTGATGAAATCCGCTTCAGCCATTCCGGCGATAGGTGGGTCACCCTTGCCATCGTCACCATGGCATCCAGCGCAACCATCAGAAATCGCCTTGCCTGCCGCAGCGTCGCCAGCCCACACCGGACCAGCCGTAATTAGAAATCCTCCCATCAACACGATCAGTGCTTTCTTGACCATTTGTCCTCTCCTTCTAAAGTGGCTTTCAACAATCAAATAACAACACCTAACTGCCAGATTAGCTTAGATTATTTATTCGGCTTCGGTTGAATTGAATTGGAAAGAATCATGAAATTCTGTCCAAGATCAAAAGATTGTCATTCTAGTCCCGCCCTGGCTCAAAACCCGTCTGCACCAGTTCGGCTGCACGAATAACTGCCTGCGCCTTGTTCTGGGTTTCCGTCCATTCATTATTGGGAATGGAGTCAGCAACGATACCTGCCCCGGCCTGGACGTAAAGCGTGCCATCCTTGACGACGGCGGTGCGGATGGCAATGGCAAGGTCAAGCGCGCCATTGAAGCCCAGGTAACCGACCGATCCTGCATACACGCCACGCTTGGATGGCTCAAGTTCATCAATGATTTCCATGGCGCGAACCTTGGGTGCGCCCGACACGGTTCCCGCCGGAAACGTCGCCCGTACGACATCCAAGGGAGTCATCCCAGGCTTGAGCTTCCCTTCGACGTTGGAAACGATGTGCATGACGTGCGAGTAGCGCTCGATAACCATCTGCTCGGTAACCTTGACGCTTCCCGTTACCGCCACCCGGCCGACGTCATTTCGCCCGAGGTCCAGAAGCTGGAGATGCTCGGCCAGTTCCTTGGGGTCGGCGAGCAGTTCACGTTCCAGCGCAAGATCGACTTCGCGCGTCTCCCCGCGTGGCCGTGTACCGGCGATGGGGCGCAGGGTAACCGTATCGTCTTCCAGCCGCACCAATATTTCCGGCGAGGAGCCCACGATGTGGAAATTGCCCATGTCGTAATAGAACATGTAAGGCGAGGGATTCAGGCTGCGCAGCGAACGGTAGAGGGTTAGCGGACTGGCGGCAAACGGCCGGCTCATGCGCTGGCTCAACACCACTTGCATGATGTCGCCCGCCGCGATGTATTCCTTGGCCTTGGCGACAGCAACCTTGAAAGCCAGCTCGCCAAATTCGGATACCGCTTCGGCGTGTTTGACCGGATCCATGGGCGGCGGCGAAAGCGGCTGTTGCGCCTGCTTGAGCAGCTCGTCCAGCCGGTTCAACGCTTTTGAGTACGCGTCCACTTCCATCGTGTCGGCGTAGACCACCAAGGAAGCCCGCCCGGTCAGGTTATCCACCACAACGGCCTCTTCAGTCAGAAGCAGCAAAATATCCGGCGCATGGATCACATCCGGCTTGTGCATATCAGCGAGGCGCTTTTCGATGTAACGAATGCTGTCGTAGCCAAAATAGCCGGCAAGTCCGCCGGCAAAACGCGGCATTCCATGCAGTGATGCGGCCTTGAACCGGGCAAGGAACCGCTCAACGAAGTCGAGCGGATCGGCAACTTCTTCCTCCTCAATCACCTGCCCCTCTTTTTCCACCCGGACCAGATGGCCATAAACGCGCAGCAGGGTGCGAGCCGGCAACCCGATAATCGAATAGCGGCCGAAGCGTTCGCCGCCCACGACGGATTCAAGCAGATAGGAATAGGGCCCGTTGGCCAGCTTGAGGTAAAGCGCCAGCGGTGTATCTAGGTCCGCGGGCAATTCCCGGGTAAGGGGAATCCGGTTGTAACCCTGGCGGGCCAGATCAAAGAATTCTGCTTCGGTCATGATCGCGTGCGTGAAGGATGAATGTGAAAATTGAACGAATGGGCTTGTCCTCCCACCCCCGCCATCGTTCAAGATTCACGCTCACGTCAGGCCGCCATTGCCAGCAGTTTGCTTGCTTCAACGAGAGTCGGCACCACGGCATCCAGATCCAGTTCTGTAACTGGACGGCCACGGTTATAGCCATAAGGCACGCAGAATACCGGACAGCCTGCCGCGCGCGCAGCCTGGGTATCATTGAGCGAATCGCCGATTAGCAGGACCTGGCTGATATCAACCCCAAAATGCCTGGCGGCATGCAGCAAAGGCAAGGGATCCGGTTTGCGTCTGGGCAGGGTGTCGCCCGACAGGATGAGCTCAAAATAGTTGAACAAGCCCGTGGCCTTCAAAAGCGGATAGGTAAACTGCTCAGCCTTATTGGTGATGCAGGCCAGGTGAAAACCGGCTGCTCTCATCGCCTCCAGTCCTTCCACCACACCTGCAAACGGACGCGACTGGTCTGCAATATGTTGGCCATAATATTTTTGATAAACCGCCAGCGCCTTGTCGAACAATGCCGGTTCAGGCTCCGCATCCATTTGTCCGGTGAGCACGCGCTTGACCAGCCGGGATACGCCGTTGCCAATATATGTCTGAATCGCTTCGAGTGAAGGGCAAGGCCTGCCCAATTCAGCCATCATCAGTTCAGCCGCGCGGGCCAGATCCGGTGCGGTATCAAGCAGCGTGCCATCGAGGTCGATGACCACTACTCTGATGGAAATCGGGAAATTCATCGCTCTAAGTTTCAAGATTCAGGGTACCGGAAAGCATCTTGTGTCCTGCGCCCTGTGTGCTTCTCGCATCCCTTCAAACTTTCGCCAGTTCGGCGCGCATGGCCGCAATGATGCTGTTGTAGCGCTGAGGGTCGCCGTCTTTGGCGGCACCGAATACGGCGGAACCGGCAACAAAGGTATCCACGCCCGCACGTGCAACGTCAGCGATGTTGGCAGGCCCGACGCCACCGTCGATTTCGATGTTGACGTTGAGGCCACGCTCGTCGATCATCTTGCGCACCTTGCGCGCCTTGTCGAGCACGTAGGGAATGAACTTCTGGCCACCAAAGCCGGGATTCACCGACATCAGCAGCACCATGTCAATATTATCCAGGGTGTATTCCAGCACATCCAGCGGCGTCGCCGGGTTGAACACCAGACCGGCCTTGCAGCCCTGTTCCTTGATCAGGCCTATCGTGCGATCGATATGCTCGGAAGCTTCTGGATGAAAGGTAATGTAGGTCGCACCTGCCTTGGCGAAGTCGGGGACAATGCGGTCCACCGGCTTGACCATTAAATGCACATCAATGGGTGCAGTCACGCCATGCTTGCGCAACGCCTCGCACACCAGCGGACCAATCGTCAGGTTGGGAACATAATGGTTGTCCATGACATCGAAGTGCACAATGTCCGCGCCAGACGCAAGGACGTTATCGACTTCCTCACCCAGCCTGGCGAAGTTGGCGGACAGAATCGAAGGGGCAATTCGGTAATTCATAAAAAACTCCGGGCAAAATTTATTGGACCGCTTCATTTTACCGCACTTGGCGATAGAATCAGGGCTGACAAGCAGAAGGAGCCGTCGTGGCTGAAGGTAACAAGTACGACATCAACATCAAGGTGCGCACAGCGTATATTCCAGAACAAAGCGACCCCGCATCCGACCGCTATGTGTTTGCCTACACCGTTACCATCGAAAACTCCGGAACAGTGGCCGCCCAGCTTATTTCGCGGCACTGGATCATTACCGATGCAGACAACAGGGTCCAGGAAGTCAAGGGCCTTGGAGTGGTTGGCGAGCAGCCCTTTCTGCGGCCCGGCGAGTCATTTGAATATACCAGCGGCACATCCATGGGTACGCCGGTAGGCGCGATGCGTGGAACGTACCAGATGGTGGCCGAGGATGGCCAGAAATTCGACGCCGAAATTGCCGAATTTACCCTGTCCATGCCGAGGGTGTTGCATTAATGATCAAAGATGGCACGTGGCTGATCATTCTGGAAGCAGCCCTTGCCTTGGGGCTGCTAATCTTTTTTGTCTGGTGGACAATGAAAAAATAGGCATGAAGATCCACCAACGAGTTGCGTGGCTCGTAACCGCAATTACTCTTGCGGCCTGCCAGGCTGTTCCGAAGCCCGCGCAAGAACTGCCGCTTCCCCCGCCGGCACCCGCAGCACTACCCCAGCCAACTGCTCCCAAACCGCCCGTTCCTGCGCCAGTTGAGCCCGCTCCACCAGCACCTGCCCTTCCGCCCCCTGTTCCCCCTGCAACAAGCCAGTTGAAACCTGCCGAGTGGGCCGAACTTCCTGGCTGGGGAAAGGAATCGGTCAAAGGCGCGTGGCCTGCTTTCCTGCAGAGCTGCGCGGGGCTGAAAAGTCAGTCTTCATGGCAGGCTTTGTGCGAGACAGCTCTTGGCATCGATAAGGAGGATGCCGCCACTCAGCAGCGTTTTTTCGAGCAGTACTTTCGCCCCTTTGCAGCCGTCAATCCGGATAACAGTGTGGACGGGACCATTACCGGCTATTACGAACCCCTCATTAAAGGCGACAGAAGATTTACCAGGCGCGCCCGCTACCCAATATATGGCGTACCGGATGATTTGATCGTCGTTGACCTGGCCAGCGTATACCCAGATCTGAAGAATCTGCGCCTGCGTGGGCGACTCGAGGGCAACAGACTCGTGCCATATTTCAGTCGTAGCGACATCGAAAACAAGGCAGCCAATTTCAAGGCCAAAGCCATCGCGTGGGCGGAAGATCCGGTTGATTTGTTCTTCCTGCAGATTCAAGGGTCCGGGCGCATTGAGCTTCCCGATGGAGAGCACATACGCATCGGTTATGCCGACCAGAATGGCTATCCGTACAAGTCCATCGGCAAGCTTCTGGTAGAGCGAGGTGAGATAAAACTTGAGGAAGCCTCGATGCAGAGCATCAAGGCCTGGGGGAAGAACAATCCGGACCAATTACCCGAATTGCTGGAAAGCAACCCAAGTTATGTATTCTTCCGGGAATTACCTGATGGCCTGGATGGACCACTCGGCTCATTGGGGGTACCACTGACACCCGGACGTTCGATTGCCGTAGATGCAAGATTCATCCCGCTGGGCGCACCGGTATTTCTGTCCACGACCTATCCCCTGACCAGCCAGCCAATGAACAGACTGGTCATGGCTCAGGATACCGGCGGCGCGATCAATGGCGCGGTGAGAGCCGATCTGTTCTGGGGCTTTGGCGATGACGCTGGCGAACAGGCTGGAAAGATGAGGCAGAATGGCCGCCTGTGGGTATTGCTTCCGAAAGACTATCCTCCCGTGCAGACAGCCATTCAGTCACATTGAACGGGCTGCGGGTGGCAACTTGAATTTCAGTTCAATCTTGATCTGCGCCCGCACTGCCCGACCATTTCTTTGCCCTGGCGCAAACTTCGCCGTACTGAACGCATCTATTGCCGCCTTTTCATATGCGGGCGGCAAATTGGTATCCAATACCTTTACTTCACTGACCTGTCCGTCCGCTTCCAATTTCAGTTCCATTCTTACGTAACCTACATGGGGGTTGGGTATGCCGGCTTCAGGATCAATCGGCTCGATATTGCCGATGGGTTGCGGCTGGACATCCAGCGCCAGGGCATCGTAATAATGGGTATCAGCCAGCTGGGGTAAATCCAACTGGGGTGCGCTTGATTGTTCGGAGCCAGGCGCTGGTTCCGTCCCTGGCGCAGCTCCCCTCATTTGGGTTTGCGGAAGTGGCAAGGGTTTTTCCAAAGGAACCGGACTCACTTTGGATTGAAGAATCGGAACGGGAATTTCCTTCGGTTCAGGGGTATCCAGCCTGACCTGGAGGGTTTCGGCCTGGGGGTGCGGGGGCCGTGGGGCCAGGTGAATAAACGACAACAGCAGGAGGTGTGCGGAGACCGACGCCCATAATGCGATAAGACCGCGGCGCCAAGGATAGGCCGGTGGTGGAAGTGGAGGTTCTGCAGTGATCGACACGAAAATACGATCTCAGCGATAACAAGGGGGATCAGTAAAGGAAGGAATGGTCCGCTTACTGCGACATACTAACATTCCATAAAAGCCGCAATCGGCCGCACGGCAGGGTATTTCAGCCGCTCAAACTGCGGAAACCCCGATTACCTTGTTCCAGGGTCGCGCACCCTGGTGCCCTGCAACGCGCGAATTTGATCGGGCCGCAGCCGGGCCTGCGATAAGTGTTGTGCATTGCGGAACAGGTGCGCTCTTGGCGCAATTCCCGCTCACGGGGACTTAATCCGAGGCGCCAAGAGGCTTGGTCGCCACCAGATCGATCAGCGCTGACTGGCCATAATGACCACTACCCTCAGCCATGAAGTCATCATGTTCGCGCAAATGCGTAATGGTCCAATCGGCGAAGGCCTCGGACAACAAGGATTGTGTATACATGTTTTCGGCGGCGGGTGGGCCACCGGTTTTATATTCAAGCTGTCGGGGCGTGTACCCCTGAAGAATAAGCAACCCACCGGGCTTGAGCGCGCGGCGCAAGCCATCGAACATCGACTTGCGGCCCTCGGGACCGGCAAACTGAATGAAGATGGCGGCCACTAAATCATAAGCCGCTTCAGGCCAGTTCCAGTTCAGCAGATCGGCATGCTCGAAGCGCAATTCAACGCCCCGCTTCCGTGCCAGCGTGCGGGCCTTGCGCAGTGCGACTGGCGAGGCGTCGAGCGCATGAACATGCAGGCCTTGTTCAGCCAGCCATATTCCATTTCGCCCTTCCCCATCGGCCAGCGATAAGGCGTGCCAGCCGGGCTTGAGCAAGCCTTGCTGGCTCTTTAGAAAGGCGTTGGGTTGTTCCCCAAAAAGAAAACCGGGCAGTTCATAGCGCTTATCCCAGGATGGGACCAGGGCCTGTCCACCCTTACTTCGCATGGTGCGTTGCCAGCACGAGAAGCAGCGATGCATTGACAGCGACGGATCCGTCGTTGCGATCACGCAGGAAGGAGCGCAGGGAGGCGGATGCGCCCTCTCGCCGTAAGCCCGAGTATCTGGGCCATTTTGTGCTGGCTGCATCGTTCAACCCTGCTTGCCCTAGCAGCATGGCAGCGCAATCCACGTCTGGCCAGCGTATGCCAATCGCTTTCGTCGCACCAGGAATAGTAGGGTTTACGGGCCCCATGCTCATTATTTGCCCTGTGCGGCCGTAAGCATCTTGTCGAGCTTGTCCGCAGGAACCATCCCCGGCACACGCTGTCCATTTTCGAAAATGAGTGTCGGTGTTCCCGAGACTTTGAGCTTGTTCCCAAGCGTCATGTTTTCGTCGATCGGGTTGTTGCAGGTTGTTGCTCCATTCGGCCTGACGCCCTTCAGCATGTAATCATGCCAGGCACCCACCCTATCCTTCTCACACCAGATCTGTTTGGCAATATTGACGGCAGCGGGGTGCAGGCTTTCAATCGGCGTCAGGAAGGTATAAATCGTCACATTGTTGACTTTGGTCAATTCATTTTCGAAACGGCGACAATAAGGGCAGTCGGGGTCGGAAAACACCGCCAGCTTCCTGCTGCCATCGCCTTTAACCACTTTGATGGCCTGTGAAAACGGCAGGCTGCTCCATTTCACTTCCAGCAATTTTTCCATTCGGGCAGATGTCAGGTTTTTCTTGGTGGACACATCAACCACACTGCCCAGAATGAGATATTTGCCGTCTGCCGTCACATAGGCAACCTCGCCATCAACAATAACCTCATACAGGCCCCCATAAGGGGTCTTGCTGACGGATGAAATCTCTGTACCTGGATATTGTGCGCTGAGTGCCTTGCGGATATCTGCATCCCCTGATATCGCAAGGGTAGGCAAGCCAAGCATCACCAGCCCGGCGGTCAGGCCAAGCATCAATAGTCCGGTTGTTAAGATACGTAACTTCACAGGTTGACTCCTTAGTTGGTAATTGCCAATGCTTCACGGACCAGGGCGGATTTGGCAAAAGGTAAACCGTCCAGTAAAGACATGCCCGAGTTGCGCAGGGTTCCGCTAAGTTTCCCCTGATTTGCGAACATGCGATGTAAATTGTCAGTTACCAGCTGCATACTCAGCACGGGTTCCGCCCGTGCTCGGGCATGGGCGGCCAGTATGCGCATATCGCCGCAGTCCGCCCGCCCGCGGTTTGACAAGGTATGGGCCAGACTGTCCACATCGCCAAACCCAAGGTTGACGCCTTGGCCAGCAAGGGGATGAACACCGTGCGCCGCATCCCCCACCAAGACGAGACCCGGCCGACAAATCTCGGGAAGTTTCATCAAACGCAGCGGAAAGCCTGCCGCAGCGGTCAGCAGGGTGAGTTTTCCAAGCAGGTTTACTCCTGCTGCTGCAACTCTTTCGCCAAGTGCATTGGCATCCAGCGCGAGCAGCTCCTGGCCATGGTCTTCGGGGGTCGACCAAACCATGGACATTCGTTTGCCCGGCAATGGCAGCCAGGCCAGCACGCCATCTGCGCGAAACCACTGGAACGCGGTGCCCTGATGATTTTTTCCCACCTCAAAGTTGGCCACCACACCCAACTGACCATATGACTCGATCCGCGGTTGAATTCCAGCCTGCTGCCTGACCCAGGATTCGCGCCCGTCAGCTCCGACGATGAGTTCTGATTCAAGCTCCCGGGCATCTTCCAGCGCCAGGCGCGAATGGGGACGCTGCAGACTTAATCTCTTGACGCGTGCTGGACTCATGACATCGACATTGGGTGCCTCTTTCGCCTTTTGCCACAACGCCCACTGCAAGCGGGTACTTTCAAGAATCGAGGCCAGCCTTTCCACACCGGAATCGTACGAATCCAGCGTTATAGCTCCCGCCTCATCCCCATGAACCCGCATGCGATAAACTGCCTGGATCCGTGCAGAATCCATCTGCTGCCATGCACCCAGATGCTCGAGCAAACGCTGACTGCCGGGGCTGATTGCATAGATACGCGTATCCCAGTCATAGGCTGGCTCGGCGGCAGGATGGGGGTCAATCAGCGCAACCTGCAAACCCAGTTTTTCCAGGGCGAGCGCACAGGCCGTGCCCACCAATCCCGCCCCTATTACCACGACATGGTAGTGCTTCACTCGCATTAACCTCTGGCTCCGAAAAGCATTCGGCGTGCAATGAAATGCTTAAGGGGGGGGAGAGCCTGCAAGGCCATCAGACCCAGTCCCCGGACATGTTTGACCGGCAAGAGATCGGTCGAAAACGTCCGCACCAGAAAATCCGTAAACGCGATTCCACCCAGTGCGTCGGTCCTGCGCGATGCAGCGAATTTTTTGAGAAGCGCGGGGTGTCCTGGATCCACTCCTTCATCATCAATCAACAGCCGGGCAAGCTCAAACGCGTCCCTCAAGCCAAGATTGAAGCCTTGCCCGGCGACGGGATGCAGGGTTTGTGCCGCATTGCCGATGCGCACCAGACGTGATTGACGTCCGGGGCCGCGCCAATCGAGCCTCAACGGAAATTGTCCACGTGGCCCAACCTGCAGAAAGCGGCCCTGCCTGTATCCGAAGTGTTGCTGCAGTCGTGCAAGAAAGTCCGCGTCACTTAGCTGCGCGACTTGCTCAGCCTCTTCTGGCTTGCAGACCCATACCAGAGCATACCGGTCACCTTTGGGAAGCAGCGCAACCGGTCCGGCCGGAGTAAAACGTTCATAGGCCAGATTGTCGTGCGGTCGCTCTGTCCGGACTTCTGCCACGACAGCAACCTGATTGTAGTCACGTTTGATTTTTGCCTGCCCGGCCTGTTGACCGCGCCCACCATCGGCAACAACGACTAACCGACTGGATAATTCGCACGGCTGTTCGCCGCCGATTCGCACTGATGCAGATTCATCCCCTGGCGTGGATTCTTCGACCGGCGAATCAAATCGGATATTGACATCGCTTTCCTTCAGCGCCGCATCAAGCGCATGACCGAGGTCTGCGTACGACAACACATAGCCCAAAGCCGGGACGCCCTCCTCATCTGCGGTCAGCAGCGCATGTCCCATGCCGCCTTTGTGGGAAATGTGTATCGTCGTTATCGAAGTGGGGTCCTGCACATGTGCCCACACGCCCAATCGCTCAAGAATCTGACGCGAGCCATGCGATAGGGCCAGGGTGCGACGGTCATTGGACGTTACATCGGCGGCACGCGCCTCCACCACAAGCGGATCTAGGCCGCCCTGCTTGAGCGCCAACGCACAGACCGCGCCCACCGGGCCCGCGCCGACGATAACGAGGTTCCGCGACTCAACCATGGGACATCACTTCTTCGATTTCGGCCACGTTTCTCGGTGCACTGGTCAGAACTTCATGGCCACTCTCAGTCACGGCCACATCATCTTCGATGCGAATGCCAATATGGTGAAACTCTTGCGGCACATCGTCGAACGGGCGAATATAGAAGCCAGGCTCAACCGTCAGCACCATGCCGGGTTGAAGTGCGCGCCATTCGCCGTTCTGCTTGTATTCACCCGCATCGTGCACATCGCGCCCGAGCCAGTGGCCGGTCCGGTGCATGTAGAAGCGCTTGTAGGCTTCCTGTTCGATCAAACCATCGAGTTCGCCCGTGAGCAGCTGCAGGTCAACCATGCCCTGGGTCAGGATTCGCACAGCCACGTCATGCGGCTCATTCCAATGCGCCCCCGGCCTGACCGCATCGATGGCTGCATGCTGGGCATGCAACACAATTTCGTAAACCGCCCTTTGCACTCCGGAAAACTTCCCGTTAACCGGGAACGTACGGGTTATATCGGAGGCATAGCCACCCAGCTCGCAACCCGCATCAATAAGCAGCAGGTCGCCATCCCTGAGTTGTGAGGCATTTTCAACGTAGTGCAATACACAGGCGTTGGCACCGCCTGCAACAATCGAGCTATAGGCCGGATGACGGGCACCATGACGAACGAATTCATGCAGCAGTTCGGCCTCGACTTCGTATTCGAATTTCCCCGGCCAGGTTCTGGCCATGGCGCGTCGATGCGCTTCGGAAGAAATGGCGCCAGCCCGTCGCATGATATCCAGCTCTGCAGCGTCCTTGATCAGCCGCATCTCGTCAAGCCATCGACGTATATCAATGATTTCTTCAGGTGCCGTGATGCCCGTCCGGCCTTTGCTGCGCACCGTGTTCAACCAGCCCATAACTCGGGTATCCCAGGCAGCTTCCAGGCCGAGCGCGTAGCCCAGGCGTGGCTGGTTGGCTAGCAGTTCGGGCAGTTTCTCGTCCAGTTGGGTAATGGAGTAGGTCTCGTCGAATGCAAATTCTTCCTTTGCCGCTTGCGGCCCATAACGGTAACCATCCCAGATTTCGCGCTCCTCATCCTTGTCACGGCAGAACAGAATTGCGCGCGGGATCTGTCCGGCAATGAGCACGCATACCGCTTCGGGCTCGGGAAACGCAGTCAGATAATGAAAATAGCTGTCGAAACGGTAAGGATATTGGCTGTCCCGGTTGCGGATGACTTCCGGACTAGTGGCAAGGATCGCCACACCCTCGTGAAGCTTATCAGCCAAACGCGCTCGACGCTGTATGAATGTCTGAATATCCATCAATCCATTTGTCCGCTAACGATCCGGTCCAGTTCCCATAAACGCTCTGGTGTTCCCACGTCCACCCAACGGCCAGTGTAATGTTCGCCGCTCACTTTCCCAAGCGCCATTGCCTGGCGCAATAGTGGGGCCAAGGGGGACTTTCTAAACGCAGCGGTGTGAGCGAACAAATCGCGGTGATATACCGCCATGCCGGAGAACGTGAGGGTGCGAGCAGCAAGCAGGGGCCCCGTAGCGCGGGGATGCGCACGACCGCGAGCACCCTCAGCCCCCGACACGTTGTTTATCTGATTAACTGACAGATCTTCGGAGGGGGCGGTGTGAGCAGCAAGCAGGGGCTCCGTAGCGCCGGGATGCGCACGACCGCAAGTGCCCGGGATCCCTGATATTCCAGGCTCTTGATCAGGCAGGCCATTAACGCCGGGTTCGCTCGAAGGAACCGGCTTGTCACACACTTTGCCGGCATCCAACACAAAGTCGCCCGCAGGATGATGTGGCGGGTTATCAACCAGCACCAGGTGGGCCAGCAGGTCTTGTTGACGAACGTTGATAATTGCAGCTTGCAGCCCGGAAAAATCGTAATCGCAGAAGATATCTCCATTTACTACGGCGAAAATATCCGCGTCGATCAAGGGCAGTGCCGTCGCAATCCCTCCGGCCGTCTCAAGCGCTTCGCTCTCGCGGGAATAACGGATCTCAGTATGAAACTCCTCACCATTTCCCAGTACTTCCTCGATCCGCTTGCCGAGATGGGCATGGTTGATGACGATGGGGGCAAAACCCGCCTTGAGCAACTTTTCCAGATGCCACACGATTAACGGCTTGCCCCCTACCGGCAGCAAGGGTTTGGGCGTGAAGTCAGTTAGCGGACGCATGCGCTCACCCCGCCCCGCGGCCAAAATCATTGCGGGATTCATTCAGGCATAGCCAGAGCAAGAAGGACACAAGAGCTTGCGTACTCCCGCCCCCTGTCGTCTCTGTCAAAAAGGGGTTTCAAAATGTATAGCCAGCCCGAACGGACTTGTCTTCCATTTGGTCAAGCAATCGCGCCATGGGATGCAGCTCGGTATAACGCTCGCAGGCCTTGCGCAGGTAGTCCATTACCAGCGGAATGTCCTTGAGGTAACCGTTCTTGCCATCGCGATAACAAAGGCGCGAAAAGATGCCCAGGACCTTGATATGGCGTTGCACGCCCATCCATTCAAAGTCACGGTAGAACTCGTAGAAATCCGTCGCAACCGGTAATCGGGCCTTGCGAGCCGCTTCCCAATAGCGGATTACCCAGTCAAGCACATGTTCCTCGTCCCATCTGATGTAGGCATCCTTATAGAGTGACGCCAGATCGTAGGTGATGGGGCCATATACCGCATCCTGAAAGTCCAGGATACCCGGATTGGGATCGGAGACCATAAGGTTGCGAGAATGATAGTCCCGATGCACATAGACTTGGGGCTGGGCGAGGTTATTTGCCAGAATCTGTTCGAACGCATGGCTCATTTGATGGGCCTGACCTTGGGTCAGGCTGTGGCCGAGGTATTTGGCCACATACCATTCTGGAAACAGATTCATTTCCCTGAGCAGCAGTCCGCGGTCATAGGGAGGAAGTTCACCCGGACGGCTGGCCAGCTGGATTTTCACCAGGGCATGGTTGGCCGCCTGGTAAAGGTCTCTGGCGTTCGATTCATTTAGGACTGAGAGGTAGGTGGTCGGCCCCAGATCGGACAGCAACAGAAAACCTTGATCCAGATCCGTCGCCAGCACCTCGGGGACATGTACTCCGGCGTCGGCAAACAACCGGGCTACCCTGATGAAAGGATGGCAATCTTCATGGGACGGCGGGGCATCCATCACGATATAATTGCCGCCGTTGAACGTGGCGCGAAAATAGCGACGAAAGCTGGCATCGCTAGAAGCCGGGGTCAGGTCAAACTCCTTACTTCCCAGGCAGCCAGCCGTCCATTGACGCAAGGCTTCGATACGTTCCAAAAGACTTTCCGAAATAGATAATTAACGGATTTTACTCCTTGCTCACACGGCTTTGCGCCCAATTCGCCGTCTGCCTGGTTATTCTTCCAGTTCAGCAGGCACTCTGCGATGAGCCTCCTCTGATCCTCAAGCTGGATACCCGACTTCGTGGCTCGGCGGTCGCTGGCCCGGAGGGTCCCCTGTTCATTGCAGCAGACCGGATCGAATCCACCAGGCCAGACATTGTCGAAGCCCACGGCCATGTGGAAGCACGCCAGGCAGGAAAGAACTTCTTTGCAGATTTTCTGCGCTACGACAAGGAGCTCAATCAGGTTAAGGCCAAAGGCAATGTTCGATTTGAACAGGCTGAAGCAGTGATAAATGGCGAAAGCCTGTTCCTGAAGCTTGACACCTATTCGGGCGAGATGATCAAGCCTGAGTTTGAGTTGATGGCCGTGCCGGACCTTGGCCACACGGATCATCCTGCGGATTCCGGGAATTCCGGAATCCAGTCAATCACCTGGCCGGGCCGGGGACATGCGGATCGCGCCGATTTTCAGGATCAGGATCATTTCAGTCTGAAACAGGCCCTCTACACAACCTGCCCGATCGACGACGAAGCCTGGAAACTCAATGTCAATGATCTGGACATCGACCAGGCCAAAAATGTGGGCACTGCGCACGGAGCGCTACTGACGTTTCAGGATGTGCCTTTGCTGTACACGCCCTGGATGAATTTCCCTTTGGACAACAAGCGCAAGAGCGGTCTGCTGGCGCCCACCTTTGGCACCACCAGTGCTAACGGTGTGGAATTTACGCTTCCCTATTATTTCAACCTGGCGCCCAATTATGACGCCACTTTTTCTCCGCGCTACCTCAGCAAGCGCGGCCTGCAACTGGGCGGAGAAGGCCGCTACCTGATGGACTCCTACAAGGGTAGCGCATTACTTGAGTTCCTGGATGACCAGGCAAAAGGCCGCAACCGGTGGGCCTTTCTCCTGCAGCATGAGCAACAAATCGATCCGACACTGATAGGCAAAATCGATCTTCAGCGGGTATCAGACAAAGACTACTTCCGTGATCTTTCAACACTTGTTGTCCAAACCTCCCAAACCCTGCTGCCTGAACAAGGAACGTTGGATTTTGCCAATGGGCTTTGGCAGGGCCAGTTCCTGGCGCAACAATTCCAGCTGTTACAGGATCCCAACAGTCCAATCACCGCGCCTTATGCGCGCTTGCCCGATATCACCCTTAAAACTGTTCGTTCCTTTGGAGCATTTGAAGGGAAGCTCGATTCAGATTTTACCTACTTCCAACATCCATCTCAGACCAATGGTGCCAGACTGATCGTGTATCCCCAGGTCAAACTGCCCTGGGAAAACAGCTTTGCGACGGCCAACGCAACCTTTGGCATTAATGCAAGTTATTATGCCCTCGACAACTCGGCCCCCAAGCAGAGCATCAGTCGTGTGCTGCCGATTTCCAGTCTGGATGGCGGATTTGCCATGGACCGTGATTTCGCTTTTGCCGGAAAGCAGTACCAGCAAACTCTCGAGCCGCGGGTCTATTATGTCTACATACCTTATCGTGATCAGAGCCAGATTCCGGTTTTTGACACGGCACGAATGGACCTGAACCTGGACACGTTGTTCAGTCCAAACCAGTACATTGGCGGCGACCGCATCAACAATGCCAACCAGCTAACCATGGCCCTGACCAGCCGTTTCATTGACTCCAGCAGCGGGCAGGAGCGACTCAGCCTGACGCTAGGTCAACGTTATTACTTCAATAGCCAACTGGTTACCTTGCCGGGTGAAACGCCTACAGATACCCAGGCCTCCGCCCTGGTGGCTGCGTTTGACGGAAAGGTGACGCCGAATTTGCGTGTGGATGGTAACTGGGAATATAACAACAGCAGCAGTACCACGCTTCTCTCCAACCTGAGTTCGAGTTATATACCCGGGCCCGGTCGTTTGCTTAATTTGGGGTATCGATATGTAAAGGACTCGGTCAAAGAGATTGACCTGTCCAGCCAGTGGCCGCTAACCCGGCGGCTCTCCGGCCTGACGCGCATAAATTACTCCGTCAGCGACGTTCATCTGGTGAACGGGTTGCTGGGGTTTGAATACAATGGAGGCTGCTGGGGCATACGCAGCGTGATCCAGCGACTGACTACAGCGCAGAATACCCAAAACAATGCATTTTTCATTCAACTGATATTGAACGGTCTCGGCCAACTCGGTTCCAATCCCATTGATACACTCAAACAGAATATTCCCGGATATGCGACACCCAACAGCTTCATTCCTCAGCCTCATCCTTAGCCTGGTGCTTCTTCCGCTGGTTTCCTACGCCGTCAACATTGTTGCGGTTGACCAGATCGCGGCTGTGGTCAACGACGAAGTCATTACCAGGACCGAGCTCGAAAACCGTTACAAGGAAATCGTGGCGCAGCTCCGCCAGCAAAATACGCCCCTGCCGCCCAAGGACCTGCTCGAAAAGCAGCTGCTGGAACGAATGATCACCGAGCGCGCCGTTCTTCAGCACGCAACCAGTACAGGTATTCGCGTGGACGCTTCCCAGATTGAGCGTACCGTGGAACGAATCGCCGAGCAGAACCATCTGGACATTGACGGACTGAAAGCGGCCCTGGCACGGGATGGTATGAGCTTTGACAAATTCCGCAACGATATCCGCAATGAAATCATGATTGCCCGTGTTCGCGAGCGCGATGTCGACGACAAGATTTCCGTATCGGATGGCGAAATCGAGGGCTATCTGCAAACCCAGGCCGCCCAGGGCAATGAGGACGAATATAACCTATCCCATATCCTTATCAGCGTGCCGGAAAACGCCTCGCCCGAACAGATCCAGGCTCGCCGCGCCAAAGCGCAGGACATTGCCGATCAATTGGCCAACGGCGCGGACTTCGGCCAGCTTTCCGCAAGCTACTCGGACGCGCCCAATGCGTTACAGGGGGGCAACCTGGGCTGGAAATCAAGTGCCCAGGTACCCACCCTGTTTCTGGACACGCTTAAAACCCTCAAGCCAGGCGAGATCGCTCCCATCATCAAGAGCGCCAACGGTTTCCACATCATCAAGCTCATTGACAAGCGCGGGCTCAATATGAAAATGGTGGTCACTCAGAGCCATGCCCGCCACATTCTGATCAAGCCGAGCGAACTCGTTTCGGAAGCCGATGCCAAGAACCGTCTGCTGCAAATTCGCGAACGCCTGGAAAATGGACAGAAATTTGAGGATCTTGCCCGCCAGTATTCTGAGGATGCCTCGGCCAGCAAGGGCGGTGATTTAGGCTGGGTCAATCCTGGCGACACCGTCCCCGAATTCGAAAAAGCCATGGATGCTCTGAAACCGGGGGAATTGAGCCAGCCCATTCAAACCCCTTTTGGCTGGCACCTGATTCAGGTCCTCGACCGCCGACAGCAGGATGTCACCGACGAGAGAAAGAAATTGTTGGCCCGCAAGGCCATCCATGACCGCAAGGCGGATGAGGCCTATCAGGAGTGGGTAAGGCAATTGAGAGACTCAGCGTATGTCGAAATCCGTCCGCTTGAGTGAACGCGTGATAACACACTTCGAGGCCGCACCCCAGCGGCCTCTTTTGTCCAGATGAATTATCGTCCGCTTGTTCTCACTACGGGTGAGCCCGCTGGCATCGGCCCTGACCTTGCGTTGCTGGTCGCCCGCCAGGAACTATCCTGCGCCTTGGTGGCGCTGGCTGACATACAGTTGCTCGCAGAACGCGCAGCCCAGCTCGGCATAACGGTCAGGCTTGAACCGGTCCCTGCCGACCAGCCGCCCCAACGGCACCAGCCCGGCACCCTACAAGTTTGGCACGCGCCGCTCATTTGCTCCAGCGATGCGGGCAAACCAACCAGTCGCAATGCGCCTTATGTATTGAATCTTCTGGATAGAGCCATTTCTGCTTGCGCAACGGGTCTTGTAAACGGATTGGTCACAGGTCCCATACAGAAGAGCGTCATCAACGACGCCGGCATACCTTTCACTGGACACACTGAATACCTGGCCGAGAAGACCGCAACACCCAAGGTCGTCATGATGCTCACGGGCGGCGGCCTGCGTGTGGCATTGGTTACCACCCACCTGCCCCTGTCCAGGGTTGCTCAAGCGATCACACGGGAGGAACTCACGGCCGTCATCCGCATCCTGCATGCCGATCTGGTGACTAAATTCCGCCTGCCCAAGCCCCGCATTGCAGTGTGTGGACTTAACCCGCATGCAGGAGAATCCGGCCATCTTGGGCGCGAGGAGATTGAAGTGATCGAACCGGTATTGCAGGCGTTACAGGGAGAAGGCATAAGCCTTTCGGGTCCGCATCCTGCCGACACCCTGTTTGCGCAATTGCGCAAACAGCCCGCAGATGCGGTTCTTGCCATGTACCACGACCAGGGTTTGCCGGTTTTGAAATACGCCAGTTTCGGCGAGGGCGTCAATGTTACCTTGGGACTCCCGCTCATTCGGACTTCGGTGGACCATGGAACGGCACTCGATCTGGCCGGAACAGGAAATATTGAAACCGGCAGCCTGCTGGCTGCCATCAAGCTCGCCAGCGAACTAATCAGCAACAACCTTGCCTACAAAGAGGACATGAGAACAAGAGGAAAACTATAAAAGGTTTGCGCCTGTCCTCGTGCTTTCCTTGTTCAGATCAAATTTGAAACATATTCCCCGCAAGCGCTTCGGCCAGCATTTCCTCACCGATGAGGGAATCATTTGTGCCATCGTAGAGGCCGTCAATCCTAAACCTGATGATGTGCTGGTAGAAATCGGCCCCGGTCTCGGCGCGCTTACCAAGCCTTTGCTGGACCGCGTCCCCCATCTGCACGTTGTGGAACTGGATCGTGACATCATCGGCCGCCTCAAGAACACCTGGTCAATCGAACGGATCACTATTCATGAAGGCGATGCGCTTAAGTTCGACTTTGGCTCCATAGGTAGACCGCTCCGTGTAGTCGGCAACCTGCCCTATAACATTTCCACTCCGCTGCTTTTCCATTTGATGGATTACGCCGACTTCATTTCCGACATGACCTTCATGCTGCAGAAGGAAGTTGTTGACCGCATGGTAGCGGCTCCTTCCACTCATGCCTATGGCCGCCTGTCCGTCATGCTGCAACATCGGTTTCACATGGAAGCGCTATTTGATGTTCCGCCCGAGGCCTTCATCCCGCCGCCCAAGGTCCAGTCAGCTATTGTGCACATGATTCCAAAATCCGGCGGTGAAATTGTGACGCTCGATGAAAAGCTGTTTGGTGAAATTGTGGCTGCTGCATTCTCGCAACGACGTAAGACCCTGCGCAACGCACTTGCGGGCAGACTTGGGCCTGAGGAATTTGTGGAGCTTGGAACTGATAGCAGGCTGCGGGCTGAAAATCTGGGCGTAGCCGATTACGAAGCAATCACTTTACATGTGGCAAATCGAAACGCTTCTTTGTTCTTACCGTCCCGGCCCAAGGCCTGATTATCGCTGCACGGAGACCGGAAGGGGCTTCAGCGAACGACAACCGCCTGCGAGAACGCGACGGTCGCCCGCCCCTTTCGGGCAGCCAGTTCACGCAACTTTGCCGCCACTGAATGGCAAGGGTGACGATTGACGCGTCTCGCGCACGCAGACCCGGTATGGGAAAAGGCATAGAGCAATTAGTGAATTTCGTATTTAGCGAAGCTTCAAAGAGAATTGGTACACTCAGGGGGCTCACGATGCAATCCGCCACAACAACTCGGTACGAACCAATCGAGGGGCTCGCAAGATCCACTTGACACGTAAGCTTTGGGGCGTCAGAAAATGCGGCTGGCGACAACCTGATTCCAGACATCGTCGTTTGTGACAGATAGTGTTGCCAGGAAGTGCTCCTTCAGACTCGCAATCTCAAGCGCAATTATCATGGGAAAACCTTTACGACCAGCTCGGCTATCCATCAGCAGGTCATCGAAAAAGTGAACCATGAGATCGGGATATTTCCACCGGTCAACGACACGGTTACATATCCGCGGGTAGCGTTGAGCTAAGTTATTCGGCCGCACATCCTGAGGAAGTGAATCAAACCACGCCAGCGCCTCCAGACTCAGAATCTGGTCTCCCGGCTTTTCAGGTGCACGTTGTGCAACCCACTTGGCCTCGTCAGGCGATGGATTTGGTTGCTCACCGGCCTCGGTTGAAGAACAAGGTTCATGCGGGTCCATATCACTTCCCCTATCGCGTATCTAAGTGTTATTCGACGGAAAATAGGAGTTTCTTTAGATCGCAGCTGTCAAAATTGTGTAAATCCTGGATCAGATCTCTGACTTGGCTTTTCCCTCACGGGCACACCAGCGGGACGCCTAAAGCAATAAGCCACGATGCCATATTCGGCTGGCACCAAAAGGATGTGATGTCTGGCAAGACGCCCAAGCGCAGCGAACGGGTTGTCTGGCTGAGTTTCCGAGTTCGGCCATAAAGAGACATTCGGGATTATTCTCCAGACCGGCCGCTCGCGCTGCTAATTTAGGCCACCTTGCATATTGTCCCAAGTCTGGCTGCCAGGTAGTCTTACGCGATGACTGAAGCGAACTTGCAACCACAATGCTGATAACGAACGCTGGGTATCTTTTGCTATTAGCGTTGATATGCACGCAGTTGGCATCATCATTTCTGCTGTTGTTGTGGGTATATAGAAGCACGAATAGTTGGGGGCTGGCCATCAACGTCGTAAGCAAATTAGAATGGCCTGTACGAAATAAAGCGTTAAAGAACCAGTTGTCTCGCAGGCAAATCGCTTTATGGAAAGCGACTGCTTTTTTGAAGATTCTCGTCGTTGTATCTGTCGGTGCTCTTTTAGTAGTTAAGGTTATTTTGCTTTTTAAATTCTAAGCTGCCGTTGCAGCCAGAGAGGACTGGGGACTATGTTAATCTGGCTCAATGCGGCCAGTTTCAGACAGTCGAGAAGCGCGAACTCGGCACCAGCCAACGTCTCATCCTAACTTCACAGGAGACGGTCGGAAGGATTCGTCAGCGGTCGTCCCCTGGCCATTCCAATCATTCAAAGACTTCCGATGGCGTGACCAACGGGTCGCTTCGAGTATCCTGTTCCTTCATAACTCGGACCAAAAGCCTAGGGTCGCGGCTCGGTTCATTTCCACATCACATCGCAGTTTTCCTTTGCGGCGGCAGCGAGCAATTCAATTAAAGGCAATGCCCGGTGCACCAGGCTTACCGGCTGCTCATTCGAATCGTTGTTCTGGACATCCTTGGACCCGCTCTGGGCGGCTGCCTTTGCCGATTCGATCGCAGTCTTTAAACGATCAAACGCCGCAGGCACATCCTCGGCCAAAATTGCGCCAGGTACCGTTTCGCTGTGTCCCATCATTTTCAGCATGCTCAGTGCGACGTCACCAAACATCGTTATATCGGCATAGGCCTTACACGTGAATGTCACCAACATTAGCGCCCCCCCAATGAACTGTTCGTCACGGCACTGGTGCCAATGGCCTCACCCAGGCCGTCTCCGTTCCAGATATTCCCGTCGCCCGCAGCGCGGCAAATTGCTCGGCAATGAGCGGACGACTGAAAAATAGCGTTGCCCCTCTTCGCAGTGCTGCGCCTACGGGAAGGCCCGCTGCGCCGTCTTTCTGAGGAACATACTGCCTGTGTCCTTCGTGCACCTTATCGGGGGTTCGGCGCGGGTCCACCCACATTCCACTCCATCTTATTGGATGGCTCGCCGAGCCGGGTGTTAACGTGCTCGACGAACTCCTGCACCGGCCCTGGCAGATGGCCAACTCGCTCGACGTCGAGAATATCTCCACTCTTCAATGGCTTGCCATAGAGGGTCATGTTGGCCTGATCCAACAGGCGGAGGTGGTACTCATCCATAGACTGACCCAGCATAATTCCCCGATGCAGGCTGTAGCTGACGATGCCAGAAGGCAGGCTGGCAGTATCGGAGCTTACGTTTAGAACCGAACTGCTTGGGGCCAACAGACCATGCGCAAATTGTCCCGTCAGCAATTCCTGTATGCTTTCTTTCGTTTTGAACACCATCAGCACATCGCTTACCCGTGCGCCGATCTGCGGGCCAAAACTGGTTCCGGAGACCTCCAGCATCAGTGGCGGTCCCCAGCGGCCATTTTTCTCGCGATAGACCAGAAAACCTTGGCCGTGTATCTGGGCGAAAATGAAGCCGACCTTTACCACATTTTGCAACACGGCGAATCCCTGGCTGCCTTTTACCAGACCCTTGATCTCTCCTCGATTTACCTGGTAGGTCGCGACCACCTCGTCAAGGGCCGCTTTAGCCATTTCCATGGCCGTGGCCACTTGGGGGTTCGGCCTGGCAACGGCACCCTCAGCTGACGTCGCGCCGGCTGCCGCGCTTGCGTGGGCCCCGCTATGTCCCGCTTGGGTTTCTGGCTCGGCTGCTGCCACTGCCGTGGCCAATGTGGCCATGGCGACGACAAGCAGGTGCGGTATCGACAATGTATTCATTGAGTACTCCCTTTCTCGACAGCATTCAAATACTATCCGCGCCGCAACAAGGGGCCGCTCGAAATCCACGGTCGACTGGCCTTCCCCTGATTTCCCAAGTGATTTACGCTAGCCCAATACCATTAAGGGCCGCTTGAACTCTACTACAGGAGGGTGACGCCGTTTAATAAACGCACAGAGCGGACATATCTGGGGGATGGCTTTTGCCTGATCGTGGCTGTCCGTCGATGATCAGGAACGCAGACATAAGCAGGAAATTGATGGAATTCACACGCGTCTGCAATTGTGCGTGGGGCGGTCGGTCGATAATCGCGATGCGAATGTCGCCTTGGGGTCGAACTCTGCCTCTCAGTCCCCTTTGCTCATCCACCCCGCCGTGCCAGTCTGTATAAACTCGATCTTGTAGCCATCCGGGTCCTGCACAAAGGCAATCACGGTTGATCCGTGCTTCATCGGCCCGGCTTCGCGAGTCACGTTGCCGCCGTTGGCCTTGACCACCTCGCAGGCTTTATAGGCATCATCCACTTCG
Source organism: Thiobacillaceae bacterium (assembly GCA_049578545.1). Taxonomy (GTDB): domain Bacteria; phylum Pseudomonadota; class Gammaproteobacteria; order Burkholderiales; family Thiobacillaceae; genus DASQBT01. Next base: position 172,388 of record JBAUMF010000030.1, on the reverse strand, counting down.
ATGGCGATATGGCCATAGGCGTTACCCAACTCGTACTTGTCCACGCCCCAGTTGTAGGTCAGTTCGAGCACGGCAGTCTTGTCTTCGGTGTCGTAGCCGACAAAGGCCAGTGTGAATTTGCCGTCCGCATAATCCTTCTTGCGCAACAGCTTCATCCCTAGAACGCGGGTGTAGAAGTCAATGGACTTGTCCAGATCGCCCACGCGCAGCATCGTATGCAGTATTCTCATTGCCTCTCCTAAATCGTCATCAGCGCATGCCCATTCTTCCTGAGCCACTCCCGCCCATTATCCGCACCTGCAAACAAGGCGCCGACCTGCCGCCAGAATCGTGGTGAATGATCGAGGTGAACGAGGTGGGCGACCTCATGCGCAGCCACATAATCGATAACCTCCATCGGCGCCTGGATCAGGCGCCAGTTCAAGCGGATGCGCCCATTTGGGTGGCAGATACCCCACTGGGTTCGGGCATTGGACAAGGCAAAGTCAGGCCGCCGCTCCAGCCGCGCGGCAAACTGGCGCACCCGCCGGGCAAGCAGGTGTTGCGCCCGGTGCCGCAACCAAACCTGCACCAGACCAGCCACTTCCTCATCCCTGGTCGCCGACACCCACAGCACACGGCCCACCCGCCGCACATCCGTGAACAGACAGGGCACTACACGCAGTTTTAGCTTTACTCCCAGATAAGAAATCGTCGCTCCGTCCCTGGACTCAAATTCAGGAGGGCGGCGTGCCTCAAGCTGCTTGAGGGTTCGCTCCAGCCATGTCTTCCGTTCACTTATGAATTCATCAATTTCAGCGCGCGGCACCCACCAGGGCACATTCACCCGCACCCCCCTTTCACCCACGCTCATGCCCAGGGTCTTGCGCCGCGTGCGGGTCAGCACAAACGGGACCGGCTGCCCGCCGATCTGGAGCGTACCCTGTTCAGTGCGTTTGCGTGGCATGGGGTAAACGAGTTATTTCTGCTTCTATCCAGTCACGGACTTTTTGATTGAGCTCGTCGGCCTTGAGTCCGGTCGATTCGATCACCGGACCGATGCTGAGTGTGACCGTACCCGGGTATTTCAAAAAGGCATTTCTGGACCAGACCTCTCCGGCATTATGCGCCACCGGCAGAACCGGAGTCTGAGTATGCGTGGCAAGCCAGGCTCCACCAATGCCGTAACGGCCGACTTCGCCGGGCTTGATCCGGGTGCCTTCTGGAAAGATGAGTACCCAGAATCCCCTGGCCAGCCGGTCCCTGCCCTGGGCCACGATTTGTTTGAGTGCCTCTTTGCCGGCTTTGCGGTTGATGGCGATGGGGGAGAGCATGCGCATGCCCCAACCAAAGAACGGAATGTACAGAAGCTCCCGCTTGAGCACGATCACCTGTGGCGGAAGCAATATCGGCAGTGCGATTGTCTCCCATGCGGATTGATGCTTGGCCATCACGATTACCGGAGTCTTTGGCAGATTTTCCAGCCCCCTGAGCTGATAGCGAATACCACAAACGACCCTGGCCAGCCACACGATCGAATGGTTCCACAGGGTGATGATGCGATAGCGCGTACGGGGTGCGAATGGAAAGGTAAGCAATGAAATGATGCCAAACACAACAGTAAGCAACGCCTGCAACAGCGCGAACAACGCCGATCGAAGAATGATCATTGGGCCTTGGCTGGCTTCCTCAGCAACGCGTCGACCGCTTGTGCCAGATCATCGAACACTTCGGTACCGTAGGGGAGATCACCGGCGCTATGGGTTCTCTTGCCCTTGCCCGTCAGCACCAGCTTTGGCACCGCGCCCACTTGCACTGCTGCCTGCAAATCGCGCAATGAGTCGCCGATGGCGGGCACGCCGGTCAGATCCGTGTGGAAACGTTCTGCAATTTGAAGAAACAGGCCGGCCTTCGGTTTGCGGCATTCGCATTCGAAATCTGCCGGGTGGGGACATAGAAACACTGCATCGATCTGACCGCCGACACCCATCAAGGCCTTGTGCATCTTGGAGTGGATGGCATTGAGCGTTGCCATGTCAAACAGGCCTCGTCCCACGCCGGACTGATTGCTGGCTATCACCACCCGGTAACCCTCATGATTCAGCCGCGCAATCGCTTCCAGGCTGCCTGGAATAGGCTTCCATTCTTCCGGACTTCTGATGAACTTGTCCGAGTCGAAATTGATCACTCCATCGCGATCAAGAATGACGAGCTTCATTTATGGAAAGTATAGCGCCTGGAGAGCGCCTGTTGATCCCGGTTATCACTAAAGATAGCCGCAATCAGGCCTCGTTGCATCATGGCGCCGCTACTGGGCCCGCAAGTGCCCGAAAATCGGCTTCACTTCAACCCTGTCCCCGGCAGCCAAACAGGTTGAAACGTGGCGTGCATGTCCTGGGCTGGCTTGTCTAAACACCGGATTACCAAGATATCATTTAATCAGGAACTCAAACCGCCAGTTTGGACAGATCGGCTACCCGATTCATGGTCTGGTGTAACTGATCTAAGAGCGCGAGCCGGTTGTTTCTCAGGTCCGGATCATCCGTATTCACCATTACCCGATCAAAAAACGCATCCACGGGTGCTTTCAACTTGGCCAGAATCTGCAGCGAAGTGGTGTAGTCACCCGCGTCGAACGCTGAATCCGCCTCGGGCTTGATTTGTAACAGCGCTTCATGGAGTGCAGTTTCGGCAGGTTCCTTGAACAGAGCGGGGCTGACCTCAGGAGGAAAGCCACCGTCGACTTTCTTGAGAATATTGCCCACGCGTTTGTTGGCCGCGGCAAGACTTGCCGATTCGGGCAGCGCAGCAAAAGCACGAACGGCATTGAGTTGATTTTGCACGATGGCAATCTGAGCAGGCCTCAGGCTGAGAACAGCGTCAACCTGATTCGCCGTATATCCCTGCTCGCGCATCAGCCCGTCCAGCCTTTCATAAAAGAAAGTTTCGACCTCTGTGTGAGCATCAGCCAACAGCCCCCTGGGAAAGGCAGCAAATGCCATATTCACGAGGTCGACGAGGCTTAGCGGCAATGATTTTTCAATCAGCATCCGCAGTACCCCAACCGCATGCCGCCGCAGCGCGAACGGATCCCTGTCCCCCGTCGGAATCTGCCCGATGCCAAACAACCCTGCCAGGGTCTCCAATTTATCGGCCAGCGCCACACACAGGCCGACGTCGCTACGCGGCAATTCATCGCCGGCGAAGCGGGGCTTGTATTGATCTTGGATTGCCTCGGCGACCAGTGCATCTTCGCCATCATGCAATGCGTAATAGCACCCCATAATGCCCTGCAGTTCGGGAAACTCGCCGACCATGTCGGCAAGTAGATCGGCCTTGGCCAGCAGGGCCGCACGGTCAGCATAGCGGGCCAGTTCATCGCTGCCGAGTTTGCTGGCAATGGCGCGCGCGATTGCCATGACCCGCTCAACCCGCTCTCCCTGGGTGCCGAGTTTGTTGTGGTACACCACTTTGGCCAATCCAGGTACGCGCGATTCCAAGGGCTTCTTGCGATCCTGGTCGAAGAAGAATTTTGCGTCAGCGAGGCGCGGCCGCACCACGCGCTCATTTCCACCGATGACGGCAGAGGTATCGTCAGGAGATATATTGGAGACAATCAGGAACTGATTGGTCAGCTTGCCATTGCTATCCAGCAGCGGAAAATACTTCTGGTTGGCCTTCATGGTCAGGATCAGGCATTCCTGCGGCACCTCGAGAAAAGCCTCATCGAACCTACCGGCCAGAACATTCGGGCGTTCGACAAGTGCAGTCACTTCATCCAGCAGGGCATCATCTTCTATCACCTTCAGTCCGTGCTTTGCCGCTGCGGCTTCGATCTGACGCACAACCTCCGCACGCCGCTCTGCAAACCCAGCCATCACCGCCCCTTCCTGCCGCAGTTGGGTCGCGTAGCTGTCAGCGTTCTGAATGACAACCGGACTGACTCTGGCCTCAAAGCGGTGGCCCCAGGTTTCGCGGCCTGAGTTCAAACCCAATATGGACACGGGCACGATGTCGCTGCCATGCAATGCGACCAGACCATGTGCCGGGCGCACGAAATTCACGCTCTCCCAGCCATCAGCCAGTTGATAGGCCATCACTTTTGCAATAGGCAACTTAGCCAGAGTTTCTTCCAGCGCTTTTTGCAGGCCGTCCGCCAGCATTGGACCGGGTAAGACAGTATCGAGGAAAAGTGATTCGTTCTTGCCTTCGCCCTCGCTCCTGAGTTTGGATACTGCCGACTCGTCCGCACCGACCGCAGCAAGTTTTTTCAGGAGTGCCCGCGTGGGTTGGCCATCTGCATCGAGCGCCACGGATACCGGCATAAGCTTTTGCGATACCGGCCTATCCGCGGCCTGCGGCAAGACATCATTGACCTGAACTGCCAAGCGTCTTGGCGAAGCATATGCTCTAACAGCGGCGTCGGGGTTTGCCAGACCCTGGGATTTGAGGCTGCCGGACAATAGCTCGGCAAAACTCTCGCCCAGCTTTTTTAGTGCTTTGGGTGGCAGTTCCTCGACGAACAGTTCGACCAACAGATTCTTTGCACTCATGCTCAGGCCGCCTCTTGCCTGGCTAGCTGCGCCCGTGCTTCTTCCGCCCATGCTTTCGGAGCCATAGGAAATCCCAGCCGCGCTCGACTGTCGAGATAGCTCTTTGCCACGCTGCGAGCGAGATTGCGGATACGGCCGATATAGGCAGCGCGTTCTGTAACCGAGATCGCACCGCGTGCATCCAGCAGGTTGAACGTGTGGGCGGCCTTGAGCACCTGCTCATAGGCAGGCAGCGCCAACTGCTGTTCCATCAGGTGGTGTGCCTGCTTTTCGTGACTGTTGAACGCAGTGAGCAGGAATTCGACATCGCTGTGCTCAAAGTTGTATGCGGACTGTTCGACCTCGTTCTGGTGAAAAACATCGCGATAAGTCAGTCCGCCTGTCCACTTGAGGTCGAACACGTTTTCCACGCCCTGCAGATACATGGCGAGTCGTTCGAGGCCGTACGTGATTTCACCCGTGATCGGCCTGCAGTCGATACCGCCAACCTGCTGGAAGTAGGTAAACTGCGTGACCTCCATGCCGTTCAGCCACACTTCCCAGCCCAGGCCCCAGGCCCCCAGCGTGGGGTTCTCCCAGTCGTCCTCAACAAAACGAATGTCGTTTTGTTTCAGGTCAAACCCCAGCATTTCAAGCGAGCCAAGATACAACTCAAGGATGTTGGCGGGCGCAGGCTTCAGCACCACCTGGAATTGGTAATAATGTTGCAGCCGATTCGGGTTTTCACCATAGCGCCCGTCCTTGGGGCGGCGTGATGGCTGCACGTAGGCCGCCTTCCAGGGCTCCGGGCCCAGCGCGCGCAGGAAGGTGGCGGTATGGCTGGTGCCAGCCCCGACTTCCATGTCGTAGGGTTGCAGCAACGCACAACCTTGTTTGGCCCAGTAACTCTGCAGGGCAAGAATGATGTCCTGGAAGCTTTGCATAAGTGAGGTATGGTGGGATTGTTACAGAATTGATTTTAACCCGGGCAAGTTCTATCGCGGCATCCCGTCGGGTCAGACATTCTGCTGCCAGAGTAGATCACCCTGCCCTGGGATATTCCCGTTCGCCAAAAATGGCACTGCCGACTCGAATCATGGTCGCACCTTCTTCGATGGCCAGCGGAAAATCACCGCTCATCCCCATCGATAACTCATTGAATTCCGCCATGCCCAAACTTTCGCGCACCTGGTCACGGAGCATCCTCAACCCGGAGAACGCCTGGCGCGCCTCGGATTCGGTCGCGTTCAACCTGCCAATGGTCATCAGCCCACGCAGGGCCAATCCGCCCAGTTGAGCCCCATGAATAGCCTCGATCAGGGGGGTAAGTTCAGATGATTCAATGCCCTGCTTGGCTGGGTCATCAGCGACATTGACCTGGATTAATGCATTGCAGACAAGTCTGACTTTAAGCGCAGCATCGCTAATGCGCTTTGCAAGTTCCAGACTATCAATTGTGTGAACCCATTGAAATGCAGCTGGAACAAATTTGGCCTTATTGGATTGAAGATGCCCAATCAAGTGCCACTCGAGTGGATGCATATTTGCAGATAGCGACCTGAGTGCAACCTGCTTGTCGAGCGCTTCCTGAACCCGGTTCTCACCGAACACCCACTGGCCGGCTTGGGCAGCCTCCGCAAGCACCTCTGCCGGACGGGTTTTCGAGACAGCAATGAGCTTGACTGAATCGATCGGCCGCCCACCCCGAATGACCGCCTCGGCGATCTCATCATTAACCCGGCGCAGGTTTCGGCAAAGCACGGAATTCATCATTCAGAAGTTACCTGGTGGAACAAATCCATTTTGTCGAGAGCTTTAACTGTCATGCATGGAATGGGTTGCGAAGAAAGTCTTGGGCACAAAGGAAAACTTCATTTTCTCCGCAACCCGCTTTGACTTATAGCTCATCAACGCCACAAAAATTGTGAATTGTCTTTATGCTTCCAGCGCTTGAGTAACAATTTTCAGATCAGGCCGGTCCGGGCGGTGTACCGCAACGGCAACCAGGTGGGAATCGGTACGGCGCATCAGGGCAAACTGCCATTGGTCGGCTTTGCCTGGATCGTGGGCGAAAATAATCTGTGGTTGCTTTCCGTCAACAAGCTTGAAATAGAAATCCTTGGTCGACCCTGCCAGACCTACCCCCAGTGCCTTGCAATAGGCTTCACGCAGCGTCCAGAAACGGAAGAATTTCTCACCTGATCCTGCGCTGGTAAGCTCACCCATCGCCTCCAGTTCCGGTACCGCAAACATTCTGTTGGCGATCTTTTCCAGGTTGCGGCCACATGCAATCTGTTCGGCATCAATGCCGCAGTCTCGTTTCAGCGTAACCACAACAGCACACAGTCCGTCCGTGTGGGTAATATTGAAGCGCAGGCCTCGCATGGCAATCGGAGCTTCAATCTCAGGCCGGCCATGTTTGTTGGCGGAAAAACACCAATCGGAGGGATGTACTCTGGCATAACGCGAAAGAGCAAGTCGGACCAGCGCATGGGTCACGAGAAATTGCTCGCGGTCTTTTGCGAACTGAAACCGCTTATTTCGCTCCTTCTCCTCCGGGGCAAGAAGAGATTGGTAATAAAGCAGCCTGTCCGCGTCGGTGAGCGTGCCTGGCTCAGCGAACCATACATGCACCTCGCTATCCAGCAGCGTCAACAAATCCGGATTACAGGGGAGGGTAGGCTCCATCTGAGGTTTAACGGGCCTTTTCAGTCCAGTCCTGCCGATTTTGGTTCTTGCGTTGAGCGATGTCTTGGCGCAGGCAACAACAGCATCTTTCTGCGGCAAAACCGCCAAGCAACAAATTCAAAACGGAAACTCCAATCATCAACATGAAGAATTCTTGGCTTCATTCAGTCAGCATTTCTTCATCAACTGCCCAAGGATGTCAGAAATTCATGCTTCGTTCGTGGCCACAATCTGTTTCGATAATTCTTTAGACATTTTTTCAATTATTTATCAATAAGTTAGAATGTTTAACCTGTAATGATCCAGCTGGCACTGTGTTTGCATGGTCTGGAGCAAGGAATGACATCTACCTCAGGAAAAGGAAGCAATCATGAAAATCCGCATTGGCAAGAACATGTACGCAATGGAACTGTCCTCCAAGCCATTCGCATGGTTTGAGGGCGAAACCGAGCGCATGCGCCTGATCAGCCTGTCCCTGCTGTTTGTTCAATTCTCCATGTTTGCCCGTCGGCTTGCCGCCTATTAAGCAAGTGAGTATCCGTTTGGGCCGTAGCCTAATGCTACGATTGGGTCTGAGCCGCTTGCCCTTGGGCTATTTCCTCGGAAGAAGCGGACAGCTCCACATGTATTCAATATCGATACTGTTTCTGGAAGTCCGGCTAACCCACTACGTTGGTCACACTTGACCTGCAAGATTAATCACCAATTCCGCATCAAGTCCGCCCTCAGCGCGGTTGAGCAGCGAAACTTTCCAGCCATTTACTTCAGCAAGCTGTTTGACAACAGCCAGGCCAAGACCAGTGCCACCTGTTGCCTTGGCACGCGACGCTTCCAGCCTGTAGAACGGGTGAAACACTTTTTCCAGTTCGTCCTCTGGAATACCCGGCCCATTATCCAGTACCTGGATTCGGGCCCTGTCTTTGTCTTTGACCAGCCGCAATGTAATCTCACCACCCCCATATCGTTGAGCGTTTTCTAGAAGATTAGCGACTATCCGACGTAGCGCCTGCCGGTCAATGCGAACAGGGCAATGTTGGGCTTCAACCTTCACCCCCCCGACCCGCACGGCCATCTCTTCCAGTTCTCCTGCAAGCTCAACCTCCTGTGGCTCACCGACCTTGAAACTGCGTGCAAGATCGAGATACCCGCTAATCAGGGCGTTCATATCTGCCAGATCTTTTGCTATGCGCTCAATCCACTTCGGCTCAGGTTTGTCTTTCAACATCTCAAGCGCGAGTTGTGCCCGGGTAATCGGTGTGCGCAGATCGTGGGACACCCCCGCCAGTAAAGTGGTACGGTTCTCCAGTAAGGCATGAACTTCCCGGCTCATTTGGTTAAAGCGCCGGGCCAACTCGGCCAGCTCGTGCGGTCCGGTTTCAGGCAGGGGTGCCGGAAGCCTGCCCGCGCCCACCTGTTCCGCTGCCTTTGCTGCCCGTGCAAGCGGTACCGTAATTCGCCGAACCAGCACCAGCGTTGTCAGCAAAACCAGAAAGGCCCCCAGTGAGACGAGGGTAATCCCGGCCAGGGGCGGTCGCACGGCATAACGATTGGGATAGAACCCGGCATACAGCGTTCGTCCGCCCACTGGTATCGGGGCCCATACCGAATGATCCTTATTGCGGCCAATAAGTGAAACCGACTTTCCCAAGCGATCAGACAATGCTTCAACCACCTGCCTTCTGAAGGCGAAATTCGTCGCCTCCACGGGATTGCCAGGCGGCGCGTCCATTAGCCGCAAACCATGGCGGTTAGCCAGCTCATTTTCAAATGCCGGACGGGTAAGAGGAGGCAACTCAACCCAGGTCTGGGCCGACAGGACGATCAGCGCAGCCAGGTCATCGGCGGACTGTTCGGCAACCGGCAACACGATTGCCCGGTAAATCACGGAAAAGGCAGCGCCCAGAAAAAGCACGAAGACCAGTGCCAGGACCAGGGCCGTGCGGCCATAAAGCGACGCCGGCCTAAACTTCATTCCCTTCCGCCGGGAGAAAACAGATACCCCTGTCCCCACACGGTTTTAATGTAGCAAGGATTGGCTATATTTGTCTCGATCTTCTTGCGCAGGCGATTGACCCTCACATCGATACTGCGGTCATATGGGTCGCGCTCAAAACCGCGCAACTGATCCATGAGCCAGTCCCGTGACAGAGCCCGATTAGGGTGTTGGACCAGAATCTCGAGCAGGCTGAATTCGCCGTTGGTAATAATGATCTCCTCGCCTTCACGGCTCAGACTGCGCGAATCCAGGTTCAGGCTGAATGGCCCGAAATGTACGATACGGCTCGCGCCTTCCGGCGCTGGTGCGGTGCCCCTGCGCAGCACCGCTTTGATACGCGCAACGAGCTCCCTTGGGTTGAACGGCTTGGGCAGGTAATCGTCTGCCCCTACCTCAAGCCCGATAATCCGGTCGATATCCTCCCCCTTGGCAGAGAGCATAATTATGGGCGGCATACCTGCGGCGCCCTTAAGCCTGCGGGCTATGGAAAGCCCGTCCTCGCCCGGCATCATTAAATCAAGCACAATCAAGTTGGGCATGCGTTCCGCCATTAGGGCATCAAGCGCACTGGAACCATCAGCCTCGGCGACTTCATAGCCCTGACTGCCCAAGTATTCGGTTAATAACTCACGAATGCCAGGGTCGTCATCCACAACGTATATTAATTCTTTGCTCATGCCCAAACTATAAGGCCTCGGCCTTGCAGAAACAAAGAAGTTACATGTTGTTACAAAATAGCCCTTGCGGGAAACCGCTTGGTTACTTTCCTCACCCAAACTGCAAAGCGTGGAAGGCAGTAATGCCGACCGCAAAAGGAGCAAGAAATGAAATTCAAACTAGGTATTGTGTTGCTAAGTTTGAGTGGCCTGACCGCGATCCTGCCGGCCCGGGCCTATGCCTCCGATGGCGTATTCATGGCCGCGCGGGATGCTGCCCGGCAAGACCGTCGGGACAGCCGCCAGGCTCGCAACGCCAACCGGGGTGAACAGCAGGACCAGCAGGCCGAACAGGCCAAAAGAGAGCGTGAGTACCAACATGAATCGGAGCGGGGTTATGGCTACGGCTATGAACGCCGCCATTACAACGGAAACGACGGGCGCGGCCGTCGCTGATCAGACCGCGCTTTGAATAGGAGAGTAACCATGAAAACCAAATCACTCATCATCAGTCTGGCCACAGTTGTCGGTCTCAGTGCCGCCAGTGCACAGGCCGACTACCGCCCGGATTTTTCCGACAAGGCACGGGTCATTTCAGCAACCCCGGTTTACAACAGTATCAACGAGCCGCGAAAGGAATGCTGGACTGAAACTGTAGGTTATCAACGGCAGGTCTATCGTAGCCGCAACGACAATGGCAGCGCCATTATCGGCGCAATCGCCGGCGGATTGCTCGGCTCCACAGTAGGAAACGGCGCTGGAAAAGTCGCCGCCGCGGCCGTTGGCGCCGCAACCGGTGCGGTGCTTGGCGATCGCATGAATGGTGATGACCGTTACTACAGCAAGATCCGCCCGCGTCAAGTTGAACGTTGTCAGGTAACCGACAACGTCCGCGATATCGTGGTTGGCTATGACGTAATCTACAACTATCACGGCCAGCAATACGCTACCCGCCTGCCATACAACCCCGGCCAGTGGCTGGACGTAAACGTAAGCGTCTCTGTCTCAGACACGCAGACTCCTTACTCCCGCGACAATTCCTATCACGATTGGAGGTGAGCCATGTTAACGAAAACACTTGCACTAGTGATGTTGAGCGCTGCATTCAGCGCGCCAAGCTGGGCGGATTGGGAACGCGGCCGCCATCATGGCCGCGTCATCCGGGTGGAACCCGTGGCTTCCATCCGTTTGCATGATGGTCCTGCCCACTTCCAGATTCTGCATGAGTTCGGAGGCCGGCGTTACTGGACCTATTCTGACTACCGGCCCGGTCCCTGGATTGTTGTTCCTGCTCCACGTTCCGCATATCCTTATCGCGGGGTGGAACGTGATCACCACCGTTGGGGTGGGAGTCATGACCATGATGGCCGCTGGGATGACGGTCATAGTGGAGACCGCCATTTCAGAGGATACGATTGGCACTGAGTGTCAACCTCAACCACTGCTCCGGGATCGATTACTCTGCATCGACACGGGGCGGATTGACCTTTTGTTCGTCACAAAATTCAGCCAATACCGCTTCTCGCGCTGATCGAATTGCATCAGCAATCTTGTCTGGCGGATTTGACCTCGCTATTTGCGCGCCATCCACAGTTTGGGCAGCAGCCAGCGCCCCCTTCAAATAGTCGGTTTGAGGAAAGGCCCGGTCCTCATAACCTGGTCGGCCCCGGAAATCGGCTTCGCAGGCCTGAAGGAACTCCTTGAACCGCTCTAGGCGGCGAAACGCATCAGTTGATTCAAGCATTCTCAGAATAGTGTCAGGCCGCAGTTCCAAGGCCCGATGAACATCCCCATGGTAGCGGGCAACCAATAGGGCCAAATCCCTGCAATCAGAGGGCACCCGCATGCGTTCACATAAGGGCTTGAGGAGACTGACGCTCCGAGCTTCGTGGCCATTGTGTCTTGGCAACTCGGATGATGGCGTTGTGCCTTTGCCCAGATCATGAGTCAATGCGGCAAATCTCACTGGCAAGCCACAATCGTGCCGCGCAGCCCAATCCACTACCAGCATGATGTGGATACCGGTATCTACCTCTGGATGAAATTCCACGCGTTGCGGCACGCCAAATAGCCTGTCCAGTTCCGGCAGAATCTTTTCCAGTGCTCCGCATTCGCGCAGCACTTGGAACATGCGTGAGGGGCGTTTCTCCATGAGTCCGCGTGACAACTCCTGCCAGACCCGCTCCGGAACCAGATAATCGATCTCGCCGTTTGCCACCATCTGCTGCATCAGATCAAGCGTTTCGGGCGCGACGGTAAAGGTCTCAAACCGGGCAGCAAAACGCGCAACGCGCAAGATTCTAACCGGGTCTTCGGCAAACGCATGACTGACATGTCGCAAGACGCCTGCCTGCAGGTCGGCCTGGCCGCCATAAGGGTCAATAATCTCGCCCTCCATATTGCGCGCCATGGCGTTGATAGTGAGATCGCGCCGCTGGAGATCCTGTTCAAGCGAGATATCCTCGCCCGCATGAATTGTGAAGCCCTTATAACCGCGGCCGGACTTCCTTTCAGTGCGTGCGAGGGCATACTCCTCACGCGTTTCGGGGTGGAGGAAAACGGGAAAGTCCTTACCTACGGGCTGGAAGCCGAGGGCCTCCATTTTTTGCGGCGTAGCCCCGACCACAACATAATCCCGATCTTGCACCGGGACGCCTAGCAGTTCATCCCGAACCGCACCACCTACTTCGTAAAAGACGAGGTCGGAGATATTCACTGAAAACAGGGATCAGCCAGCAGCAAAGTGTTAGGCGAAAGATTCAATGCCGCCTTGCATGCCCACGTAAGATGTCGTAGCGTGCCCGCGGGCTTTGCCCGTTGAGGTATTTCGGTACTTCTGCTTCCAGCGTGGCCTGCTCGAACTTGAAGGGCCATTCGCCTTGACAGACATTGTCCTCCTGCATGGCATAGTAGTTATCGCGCGTCATCAGCTTTTCACCCGGTTTGAACTCCATTGCCCAAGCCTGCAAATAGGAAAGCCTGTCATTCAGGGCGATGATGTGTGGATGCTTTCCCTGCAGGTGGCCTGTGTATTCCACTATTTCCTTCAAGGTATAGATCTTAGGCCCACACAGATCATAGGTTTTCCCAAAGGAATCAATATCCTCGAGGCTTTCAGCAAAAGCCTGTGCCACATCCTCTACCCAAACCGGCTGGAAGCGCGCCTGAGCATTGGCTAGTGGAATGATGGGAAATAGGCGAACCAGTTTGGCGAACAAATTGATGAAACTGTCACCGCGGCCAAAAATGACGGAAGGCCGGAAAATTGTGACGTTGAGTCCGCATTCACGGGCGAATTGTGGACCGTTCAGATACAAGGTTTCACTATTCTGCTGAAGCAGTCCCGCTTCACGCATAATGACCTCACCCGCGCCTTTGGAGCGCTGGTAAGCCGATTTGGAAACGGGGTTGGCGCCTAGGGCGCTCATGTGCAATAACCGCCTAACCCCTGATTCTGTGCATGCCTGAACAACCTTTCTGGGCAAATCCACATGACAATGATGAAAGGCACCCGAACGTATTTCGGGTGCATCTTCCTGGCCATGTTTTTTCTCATGCAGAATACCCACCAGATTAACCACGGCATCCATTCCGCGAACCTGTCTTACCAGATCCATCTCGTTGTGAATGTCCGCCTCTACCACTTCCACGGTGGGCAAAAGAATCAGTTCCTTGGAACGCTCCCGCATTCGTGTCAGGACTCGCACTTTCCTGCCCTGTCCGGCCAGTGCGCTGACCAATGCCTGGCCAACAAACCCCGACCCTCCCAGTACACATATCTTCTGTATTTTCATTGGTTGCTTCTTCGAATGCCGAAATGATTAGAAATTCTAACCTCCCACCGAGTCGCCCTCCAGTGCGGGACTTCTATCTTCCGGGCTGGTGGCCAGAGGTGCAGGCTGACCAAGACCCGGTATTTCGCCCAAACGATCCTTCAGCAGCGACGAAGACTGGCCAAAACGAACAGCATAAAACATCGCATTACTCATCACCTTCTTCACATATTCGCGGGTTTCGGTGAACGGGATTGACTCAATATAGACTGCCGCCTCCATGGGTTGATCATCCCGCCAACGCTGCGCTCGGCGAGGGCCAGCATTGTATCCGGCGGTCGCGAGTACCGGCTGATTACCCAGGCTGTCCAGCAATGTGCGCAGGTAATAGGCACCAAATTTGATGTTTGTCTCAGGATCATGTGCATCTCTGACCTTGAAGCGCGCCAGGCCGAGCTTGCGGGCAATCCAACGAGCAGTGCTTGGCATGAGTTGCATCAGGCCCATCGCCCCAGCTCCTGACTTAGCCTCTGAAACAAAACGGCTTTCCTGACGGATTACTCCATAAACCCAGGCCTCATCAATCTGATATTTTTTTGCATAAGCAGAGGCCTGATCGCGAAAAGGCGCAAGAAAACGCAGATCAAAATTATGTTGCTCACGGGTCTTTTCCGCGGTGTTGATTGCGCGATCGATCCACTGCTGCTGTCGGGCCAATTCCGCGGCTGCCAGAAGGTCCCTATCGCTATCGTTGCGTATCGCCCATTTCCATTCATCGGCAGCTTCGCTGCGCAATCCGAGGTTATAGAGTGCCAGCGCCCTTGCAATTGCGGGGTTCTGAGCAACCTTTTGGATCTCGTCTCCAGAGACGCGGATATTGGCAACTGGATTTTCCATGGTCTGGCCCAACTCTTCTGCCGCCAATTGCCCATAAAAATTATATTCCTTTGACAGAGGTCCGAGCAGGGCATTGGCCGCATAGACCTGCCCCATATTCTTTAGGGCACGTGCTTTCCAGTATCGCCAGGCTATCTGGTTTTGGGATTCCGCGCTCATGCTGTTGATTACTTCAAAAGCCTTGCGCCATTGGCCAGCCCTGAGCGCGGATCGCACCCACCATTCCCGCTGGCGATCGGAAAGCCCCCCCATGCCCGACTTCTCGAACCAAATCAGGGCCTTGGGATGATGGGACCATGCTGCTCGATAGGCTACCAAACCCCAGGCTGCGCGCCGATCAATGTCGGGGAGGCTTGCACTCAGTCTTGCCAGAATCTCAGCCGCCTTGTCAGGATCAGACTTGGCCAGTACACCAAGGGCATAAAGTGCGATCTCGCGATCGGCACGACGTGTCATGTCGAGCCCGTTACCGGTCAGAGCTTTGACAGGGTCCTTCCCTGCCTGGTCTATTTCGGAAGCATCCGGCCTGATCTCGGCAGGCAGGGCAGTCGCCACTGATTTTGCCACCTCCGGATTCCTGTCAAATAACGCCAGGCGCAAGCGGCGCCAGATGTCTTCCTGGCTCAGATAGCCACGGGAAATCAGCTGCACAAACAGTGCCGTACATGCTGAAGGCAAGTCACCGCCCGAGAACCAGAGTCCGATCGCATTGCGCAAATTTGAAAAATTTCCCGAGGCCAACTCCGCACGTCGCGCATAGCATTGCAGGGTGAGGTCTGGATCTCCCAATCGGGAGTATTCTGGCAAGAATGCAGCCCAGAATTCTCGTTGCCCCAAATCCCTCAGCCAGTCCGCACGCAGTTTTTCTGCCAGCCAGGTATCGGCATGGCTTGCCAGAAAGTCGGCAATGGCCGCATCGCCTGCAGCGCCTAGATCCCGGTTGATGCGCCAGTATTCCAGATAGGGATACAATACATAGTTCTTACCGATGCGCGATGCCTGTTGTTCAAACTCCCTTGCATCCTTTGCATAATAAGCTTGCCTGGCTTGCAGAAATGCATCGTCGCTATTAGCTATTGCTTTGCTGCTTGTCCACGCAAAGACGATCGCCACCAATAAGATCAGGGAATTCTTGTTCATGCTAGTAAAGCTTATCATGGCCAGCATGAGCCCAAGTGCAGAAGAACTTCTGCATGAATTGTTCAATCGCCTTGCTTCCTCGCAGGGTCGCCGCGAGACATGATGGCGCGTCGCGGGCAGAAAACGCCGGGATAAGCAGCCCGCCCGCAACCGCATTGTTTGACGCGGGGCATGCCCTGCATCATGTTCCCGCCACTTCTTGAAGGAGAAATCCTGCCGCGAGTGGACGGGAATTGGCTGACCAGTTGGGGGCAACTCGTGAAGTCATCAGTCGCCCGCGATGATGGTTCCAAAGATCAGGCGGCATCGCCTAGAGACAGGCAAAACAGGCATTTTGAGTATGGCGATCTTGCCCGGTTGGCGGCAGTTTCCGAACTACCCGGTCTGGGACCTTGATCGCATACAAAATCTCCATCCGGGGTTATAGTGGTGGCCTCATCAACCAGAATGGAGAGAGAGTCATGGCCGGTAACGTTGGCGTTATTGATCGTAGTATTCGCATTGTCGCGGGCGTCGCCCTGATTGCCTGGGCCTTGATGGGTGGACCTATCTGGGCCTGGATAGGCGTGCTGCCCCTGGTTACAGGAGTAATTGGTTGGTGTCCTGCCTACCTGCCCTTTGGAATCAAGACCTCCTCGACCACTGACAAGTAGCAAAGCCGGGGCAGCGTTCGCTAGCCAGCCAAGAATAGCTTGTACGCAGGATTGCGGGATTCATCCCAGTAACGATAGCCGAGCTTCTCCAGAAACTTCTGGAAGCTCGGCTTTTCTTCTGTCGGCACCTGTATCCCCACCAATACGCGGCCGTAATCCGCACCATGGTTGCGATAATGGAACAGGCTGATATTCCATCCGCTGCTCATGCTGTTGAGAAATTTCATCAGCGCGCCGGGCCTCTCAGGAAATTCAAACCGGTAGATCAGCTCATTGATGGCCTGTGGCGCACGCCCACCTACCAAATGGCGAATATGTAACTTGGCCATTTCGTTGTCCGTTAGGTCCTGTGCATCCAGACCGTGCTGTTTCAATTGGGCGATCAGTTTGTCCGCCTCATCACGTCCATGAATTTGCAAGCCGACAAACACCTGGGCTGCGGTAGGATCTGAATAGCGGTAGTTAAATTCGGTAATGCTGCGTGCACCAAGCATCGCGCAGAACGCACGGAAACTTCCGGGTTTTTCAGAGATCGTGACTGCAATGACTGCTTCGCGGCGCTCGCCCAATTCTGCCCGTTCAGCGATATAGCGAAGCCGGTCAAAGTTCATGTTGGCGCCGCTGGCAATCGCGATCAGGTTCCTGCCTTTGAGACGATCGCCCGCCACCGCTGCTTTCAGGCCCGCAACTGACAGAGCACCAGCCGGCTCGAGAATGGAACGTGTGTCTTCAAATACATCCTTGATAGCCGCGCAGATGGCATCGTTGTCTACGCGGATGATTTCATCCACATACAGCTTGCACAGACGAAACGTCTCTTGACCCACCTGCTTGACTGCCACTCCGTCGGCAAATATGCCTACGTTGGCAAGTTTCACCCGCTCGTCACGACACAGGGAACGCGCCATGGCATCGGCATCCTCGGGCTCTACGCCCACCACGCGTATGTCCGGGCGCAGGCGTTTGATATAAACCGCCATGCCGGCAATTAGGCCGCCGCCGCCCACCGGAACATAGACTGAATGGATGGGTCCGCCATGCTGCCTGAGAATTTCCATGGCGATCGTACCCTGCCCCGCGATCACAGCGGGATCGTCATAGGGGTGAACAAACGTGGCGTTTTGCAACCGTGTAATCTGCCGGGCATGTTCGTAGGCGTCTGAGTAAGAGTCGCCATAAAGAATCACTTCCGCCCCGCGAGAGGCAACGGCATTGATCTTGATCTGGGGCGTGGTTGCCGGCATGACAATAGTGGCCGCCAAACCGAGCTTTTGGGCAGCCAAGGCCACGCCCTGAGCATGATTTCCGGCTGAAGCAGCCACTACCCCTCGCTTGAGCTGGGCAGGAGTCAGGCTGGCCATCTTGTTATAGGCACCGCGCAGCTTGAACGAAAAGATCGGCTGCAAGTCTTCGCGCTTCAGCCAGACCTGATTGTTGAGCCGGCGCGAAAGGTTTGCCGCCATGTCCAGCGGACTTTCAATCGCTACATCATAGACACGGGCAGTCAGAATGCGCTCGAGATAATCGTCAACAGGCTGCGGCATAAATCTAGGAACCTCCGATCAAGTCCTGCGTGGTCGCGCAGGGGGCCTGGCGGGATGACATGCAAAAAGGGGCGATGGGCTCGTAGTCATTCTACGACATCACGGCGCCCGAAGATGCAGATTGCCAGCCCGAGCCCATGCGCGGAGGTCGAGATAAATTTGAGCGCTTGCTCTGGCGCGCTGCTTGGCTTCGAAGACACATGCGACCCGCGCGGTGCTTCGCAATCTTCTCTAATTCGTCAGCAACGCGGCTCATGCAAGGCCTCACCAGAGGCTCCCAATGTTTGAGAAAAACGGGAAATCCCGCTATCTTTGCAGGTTGATACGATAAAAGGCAAGCGAGATGACTCAAGACGAGATGAAGCAGGCGGTCGCCAAAGCGGCTATTGATTATGTGAAAGATGGCGTTGTCGGCGTGGGCACAGGCTCCACAGCCAACTATTTCATTGACGAACTGTCCAGGGTGAAGGGCCGAATCGATGGTGCCGTTGCCAGTTCAGAAGCCACAGCACAGCGGCTGAAAAGCCACGGCATTTCTGTTTTTGACTTGAACAGCGTGGATGGCATAGATATATACGTGGATGGTGCAGACGAAATCACCGAACATTTCCACATGATTAAGGGTGGTGGTGGCGCATTAACCCGGGAAAAAATTGTCGCGGCCTGCGCCAGGCACTTTGTTTGCGTAGCCGACCAGTCCAAACTGGTTGGCATTCTAGGCGCATTTCCGCTGCCAGTAGAAGTCATCCCCATGGCCCGCAGCTATGTTGCCCGCGAACTCGTAAAACTGGGTGGTCAACCCAAGCTGCGCGAAGGATTCACCACAGACAATGGAAATGTGATTCTGGATGTCTCAAACATGAGCATTCTCGATCCGGTAAAACTGGAAACCGAACTCAACCAGATCGCCGGGGTTGTGACCAATGGCTTGTTTGCCCGACGTCCCGCAGATATCCTGCTGTTGGGAACGGCATCGGGAGTAGAAACCTCAATCCGGCATTGAGTCTTCGGGTACTGACTGCCCCTCTGACACAGGGAACCGATATGTCTCATTGGCCCAATGGCCAAGGTCTATCATTTTGCAGCGTTCGCTGCAAAATGGCCGGAACACATGGTCCTTGTTGTAAACCTGCAAGCGACCGCAAGTCGGGCAGGCCACTTTGGGGTTCAAGTGAGTTCCTCGTTCTGGTCTCATAGGCTGCAAAAGGTCAATTCAAACTCCAGAGATTCCGGACATACCTTGGGTTGACCCGGTGTACAGCTGATGAACCGGATGTTGAGAGCGTACTTGTTTGCGGAAATTTCCGGCACACAGAGGCAATCATCTTCCAGCCCGACTCTCAGCATTTGGGCTTGGCGTCCCTCCATCATCAATTGGAACAGGCCACCTTTCGCGGTAAGTAGCTGCGGGTCGCTGCCTTTCCGCAACAGCTGCAGAATAATGCCGATAGAAGAACGAACGGGAAGCATGGGCTCAAGCCAAGCCTGCAAGTCTTGTTTGCGCCTATCCACCGCAACATGCAGCCAGCGATGATAGCTAGGCAGGTCAAATTCGCACAACCCACCCGGGATCACTGCCCTTTGCTTGATAGCCATCAACCACTCGTCTTCTTTGAGGTGATGGCCCACCCTGCCCGGCATGGCGTGAATGCCTGAGTAAGCTGCTCGGATACTCTCGAGCACCTGATCAAGCTTGAACGTCTCCACTCCCGGATTATCAGCCAGAGCTGCCAGCGCAATTCTTTGCCTCTCCAGTTCCTGCAGCAACTCGGATTTCAAGTCCGAACGCAGGGTAACTTCACCTATCTCAAACAACGTCAACAACGCTGCATGATGATCCAGCGGATGCTCGCCTGCCACATACCAGTCCAGCTTGTCAAAAAGATCTTCAAGCCTGAGCAGTATGCGTATACGTTCGTTGAGGGGGTATTCGTAACGGATCATGGTTAAGTGGGTTTGGGCTGAGAGCCACCAGGGCAGCCAAGAGCGCCCCTGCCCATGGCCAGCCTCGCGTGGAACCCGATTCTCCATGAATATCGGACCATATCAAGGTTTCACATGTGAAAGCGAAATATATTTTTCGTTCAAGGCCCTGATTTTGGCCTTCAGCCCATCAGGATTTCCCTCGTTTACGATCACGTCATCTGCCTGACCTAAGCGGTGCTGGCGCGAAACCTGGACATCCAAAATGGCCTGTACTTCCTCACAATTAAGCTTGTTGCGGGTCATCGTCCTGGAAATTTGCGTATCCGGGCCGCAGTCCACGACCAACACCCGGTGCACCAGATCATCATATCCGCCCTTTTCCAGCAGAAGCGGAATAACCACTATGACATAGGGCGTAGTAAGGCTTCCAAGCTGTGCCTCGACCGCCTGACGGATCATGGGATGCAGAATGGCTTCCAGGTTCTTTCTTGCTGCGGAATCACCGAATACAGTGTGGCGCATCAGCTGCCGATTGAGGCTTCCATCCGGATTAACGAACTCTTCGCCGAACTGATCCTCGATCAGTGGCATGGCCTCGCCCCCGCTGGCAGTCAAGTCATGCGATATTCGATCGGTATCAATGACCGGGACACCTTGCTCTGAAAACAAGTTGGCAACAGTGGTTTTGCCGCTGCCAATGCCACCTGTCAGTCCGACGACCAGCATTAGAAGCTGGCCAGATAGGCCCGCGTGATGTCCGCCCCAAACAACAGGGCAACGATTCCGCCACCGACCAAGTAGGGCCCAAACGGAATGGGGATACGTCGATCATGGCTAACGAGTGCAATCATGAGCAAGCCGGCAAGTGCGCCCACCAGGGATGATAATAGGATCGTAACCGGCAATATTTCCCAACCCAACCATGCACCAATTGCTGCAAGCAATTTGAAATCACCAAAACCCATACCCTCTTTGCCTGTAACTAACTTAAATACCCAGTAAACGAGCCACAGGCTGAGGTAGCCCGCCATCGCTCCGGATACTGCTGATTGAAGCGTGGTAAACGCGCCAAACAGGTTGAAAAGAAGACCCAGCCACAGCAAAGGCAGGGTCAGCGTATCAGGAAGGAGGGTTGTATCAAGGTCTATAAACGCCAACGCCACCAAGCTCCAAAGGAAGGTCAAGGCACCAACCAGAGCAATAGTGGGACCGTACCTCCAGGCCGCCGCAGCGCCCAGAACGCCAGCGAGCAGTTCAACCAAGGGATAGCGAATGCCGATGCCGGCACCACAGGCGCGACAATGGCCGCGCAATGCAAGCCAACTTAATACCGGGATATTCTCCAATGCCGAAATGACGTGGCCACAGCTTGGGCAGGCAGAGCGCGGTACCCACAAGTTATAGGCTTCATGAGCCAGAGCGGGCTCGCCACGAAGTTCTGCACATTGGGCCTGCCAATCGGCTTCAAGCATTTTGGGCACTCTGTAAATGACAACATTCAGAAAACTGCCAATCAGGAGCCCGAATATAAAAACTAAGCCGGTGAAGATCACCGGCTCAGATTGGAAAAGTTCGATCACGCTTAGACCGCTTGACCCATCTTGAAAATGGGCAGATACATGGCAATCACCATGCCGCCAATGAGTACGCCCAGCACCACCATGATCAGAGGCTCAATCAAGCTCGCAATCGAATCTACTGCATCATCCACTTCCTGCTCATAGAAGTCCGCCACCTTGCTTAACATTGAATCCAATGCCCCGGACTCCTCGCCAATCGCGGTCATCTGCATCACCATATTGGGAAACTTTCCGGTACTCTGCATCGCTGTGGTCAACGATGTGCCGGTAGCCACATCACCCCTGATGCGGTACGTGGCCTCTTCAAAAACATGATTGCCGGCAGCTCCCGCAACTGAATCCAGCGCCTCAACCAGAGGTACGCCTGCGGCAAACATGGTGGATAGTGTCCTGGTCCAGCGTGCAAGGGTCGCTTTTTCAATTACCGGTCCAAAAATAGGCAGACGCAACATCAGCCTGTCCATAAATGCCTGGATGGGTTTGGAGCGCTTCCATGCCTTCATGAACGCTACCGTCCCACCAATAAGTACACCGAAAATTGCCCACCACCATTTAACGAAGAAATCAGAAATCTTCATGATAAGCAGCGTAGGGGCGGGCAGATCCGCCCCGAAGCTGGTGAACAGCTCCTTGAATGCAGGAATGACGAAGATCATGATGACGGCTGTAACAATAAAGGCGACCACGATCACAGCCGCCGGATAAAAAAGCGCTGACTTGATCTTGCCCTTTATCGCAACAATCTTTTCCTTGTAGGTCGCAAGTCGGTCCAGCACCGCGTCAAGAATACCGGCCTGCTCGCCCGCATTAACCAGATTGCAATAGAGGGCGTCAAAAATTCTTGGGTGCCTACCGAAGGCCTGTGCCATGCTGCTACCCTTTTCGATGTCGGCCTTCACTTCAGCCAGAAGCCTTTGCACGGAGGGGTTTGCATTGCCCTTGGCTACAATGTCAAAAGATTGCAACAAAGGCACACCCGCTTTCATCATGGTGGCCAATTGCCGGGTAAACAGGGCAATATCTTT
Organism: Thiobacillaceae bacterium; assembly: GCA_049578545.1. Lineage (GTDB taxonomy): Bacteria > Pseudomonadota > Gammaproteobacteria > Burkholderiales > Thiobacillaceae > DASQBT01. The sequence continues at coordinate 149,999 of JBAUMF010000030.1, read as the reverse complement.
TTCGGTAATCTTTTGTGTGCTTGAAAATAGCGTGCTCTGCTTGCGCACTTTGGTAACGGCAATGCCCTGACGGCGCAGCTGCGCGGTGACGACTGCCTCCCCACCCGCCAGCATCTGGCCTTTGATCTTCTTGCCCCTCTTGTCCATGCCTTCCCACAAGAAGGTTGCATCTTTGACAACTGCAGTAGCCATTCTCTGTCCTCCTACATATTGGTTACAGCTTCAACTTCCTCCAGGGAAGTGACGCCGGCTTTAACCTTTAGCAATCCAGCCTGACGCATGTCAAGCACCCCTTCTCGCTTCGCCTGGTCCGCGATATCAACCGATGTGCCATTCTTCAAAATTATGCGGGTCATTTCATCGGTAATGGGCATCACCTGATAGATGCCTGTGCGGCCTTTGTATCCGCTATCCTGACAAAGCTCACAACCCACAGGACCGTAGGGCTGCCAAGTGCCATCCAGATCCGACTCGCCAAAACCGGCGCTCAGGAAAGCCTCCCGTGGAATATCAACGGGCTTCTTGCATGAGCAAAGTTTACGTGCCAGCCGTTGAGCGGTAATACAAATGACCGAAGAAGCAACGTTAAAGGGGGCGACCCCCATGTTAAGCATGCGTGTCAAGGTACCCGGGGCATCATTGGTGTGCAATGTGGACAGCACCATATGGCCAGTCTGTGCTGCCTTGATGGCAATATCTGCCGTTTCCAGATCACGAATCTCACCCACCATGATGACATCAGGATCCTGGCGCAAAAAAGACTTGAGCGCTGCAGCAAACGTCAACCCCGCCTTTTCATTTACGTTGACCTGGTTTACTCCTGGCAGCTGAATTTCCGCAGGGTCTTCTGCGGTGGAAATGTTTACCCCAGGTTTGTTTAGAATATTCAGGCAGGTATAGAGTGAAACGGTCTTACCTGAGCCGGTTGGCCCCGTCACCAGCACCATACCATAGGGACGCTGAACCGCATTAAGCAGGATTTCCTTTTGCCACGGTTCATAACCCAAGGCTTCGATGCCCAACTGGGCACTGGTTGGATCCAGAATCCGCATGACGATCTTTTCGCCGTAAAGCGTTGGCAATGTGGAGACCCGGAAATCGATATTCCGGTTTCTGGACAGAACCATCTTCACGCGACCATCCTGCGGCACGCGCTTTTCGGATATATCAAGTTTTGAAATCACCTTGATACGGGAGGCGATTTTTTCCTTGATTACAAGCGGGGGCTGTGCAACCTCATACAGGATCCCGTCGCGACGGTATCGAATACGGTAGAACTTTTCGTACGGTTCGAGGTGAATATCGGATGCACCAACGTTGATTGCATCCAGCATGATCTTTTGCAGATAACGCACCACGGGTGCGTCATCGATTTCAATGCCTCCGTTATCCTGCTGGGTTGTGGCTTCCTCGTCAGTAAACTCGAGATTGAGGTCTTCCGTATTCAGCACGTCCATCGTGCTGTCCATGGAAGATTCGACCCTTTCTATCAGCTTGCCGAGTTTGTCATCTTCGACAACAATTGGCTCGATGGCAAGCCCGGTCTGGAACTTGACTTCATCCAGCGCCTGCAGGTTGGTCGGGTCTGATACTCCAACGAACAGTTTGTTGCCTCGGTGAAACAATGCCGCTACCCGGCGCTTTTGCATGAGCTTGGGATCAAGCACACCTTGAGGCATTGTCTCGGGGTCAAGCGCATTGATGTCTACATAGGGGTAGCTGAACGCCTGGGCTGCAAACTCCGCCACCTGCAGACTTTTCAGCTTCGTATTGCGCAGCAGCTCTGTCACAAAGCTATCCGTACCGTTTGCAGCTCGTGCAACGATCTTATCCGCCTCATTTTCGGACAACAATCCTTGCCCGACCAAGGCACGGGCAAGGCCAGTCAGGTTGGAGGATGCACTTACAGCAGCCATTTTCTTCTATCTGTGCGGTTCACGACAACACTATATCGGTCTTAAGCCCTAAAAATTAACCCCTGGCCACTGGGGCCATGATTCAAGCCAGACCTTCAGCCTCTTTAGCTTGTATCGGGTAGAGTTTGGCAACCTTTACCGCCCGCCCCTGGGTTTGTACGATTTCAATGGGAATTTCCCCGATTTTGACGCTTACCCCGGCTTCGGGTATGTCTTGCAATCGTTCAAGAATAACGCCGTTCAGGGTGCGCGGTCCATCCAGGGGAAAACTCAACCCGAGTTTGCGGTTCAGGTGGCGCACCAGCGCAGTACCCTCAACCAGCCAACCCCCGTCTTCAGTAGGCCTGAGCCAGCCCAACTGACCCGGTGCCTGTGTCGTGAACTCGCCGACCAATTCTTCCAGGATATCCTCCAGACTAACCAGGCCCTTAAGTTCTCCATACTCGTCCACGACAAGCGCCGTACGCTTCTGATTGTCCTGAAAATGCTTGAGCTGGGTAAAAAGCGAAGTGCCGGATGGGACAAAATACGGGTCCAGTACTACTTCCCTGAGCGACCCCGCCGTCACTTGCCCGGAAAGGATGGGGCGTAACGCGCGCCTCACGTGGAGCGTTCCCACAATATCATCGAGCGTGCCCTCATACACCGGCATCCGGGTGTGATGGCTGGTTGAAATCTGCTGAACCAGTCGTTCCGGTTCTTCAGTCAGGTCCAGGGCCTCGATCTGATTACGGGGGGTCATCACATCATCCACCGTCACACTCTCCAAACTGAGCAAATTCAGCAGAATTTCCCTGTGCTGACTGGGAAGCAATTTCCCCGATTCGCTCACCATCGTGCGCAACTCTTCCACGCCCAAATGCCCTTGGTCGCCAGCGCCGCCATGACGCAAATGTAATAACCTGAGCAGCCCGATCACGAACAGGTTGACAAACCAGACGGCCGGATAAAGCAGCTTGCGCAATACCGCCAGTATGAAGCTCGAGGCATGTGCGACCTCGTCCGGGTAAGTCGCTCCCGCTACTTTGGGTGTCAACTCGGCAAACACCAGGATCAAAAACGTCACAACCAGGGTCGCCAGGGTCAGCGCAAGTTCGTTCTGACCGAATAGCCGCAGAGAAATAACCGTCACCAAAGCAGCCGATGCCGAATTCAGCAGATTGCTGCCGATTAGGACAACCCCTAATAATTCATCGGTCTTGTCCAGTAATTGCTGAGTAAGCCTTGCCGCCCGATGTCCCTGTGCTGCCAGTGCTTTCAATCGATAGCGGTTAACCGCCATCATGGCGGTTTCCGATGCCGAAAAGAACGCTGACAAGAAAAGAAAGAGAGTGAGCATGCCGATCAGCACGCCCAAGGAAATATCTTCCAAGGTCTAAATTGGTCGTTGGATTGAAAAACGAGTTTTGGTCAGCTTCAAGAACCTGTCAAGTTATGCGAATCAAGCAGTTAGCGATGAAGCAGTATCTCAATAACAAACTTGCTGACTACGTACGCAAGCAAAAGCAGCACAAAACCGAATATGGTCCAGCGTAGTGCAAGTCGGCCCCGCCACCCCCAAATCTGTCTCCCAGCCAGCAACACTCCAAATACGACCCAGGACAACACGGCAAAAATAGTTTTGTGTGATAGAGGAATGGCCTTACCAAACACCTCCTCGGAGAAGAAGATGCCGCTGACAAGAGCAAGCGTAAGCAAAATGTACCCTGCCCAAATCAAGCGGAATAGGACAGCCTCCAGGGTCAACAACGGGGGCAGGCCCGTCATGTCCGCCGCTGAAGCTCCGTTATGCAGGCGCTTTTCAAAAGCAGCCATGACAATGGCCTGCAATGCGGCGATAAATAGCAGGCTGAAGGCAAGCAGTGAAATGATAAGGTGGAGCCGAAATCCTGGTAAGTTGGAAAAGGGAACTGGGCGGACGTCAGGAAAGATGAGGGGCATCAGGACACCAATTGCAGCAAGCGCCGCCACCCAAGCCTGGACGCCCGGAAGCACATAGCGCAGGCTTGCTAGCCCGTAAACAAGGGCCGAGAGCCACAGAAGCAGGGAAACTGAGTTGCCAAACCCGAGATGCACCGCGCCCTTTCCCAATACGCTAACCCCGACAAGCCAGGTATGCAGCACCAGGGCCACCAAAACCAGCATGGAAACACCTAGAGGAACACTCTTGGCATTCGCTTTACGAAAAAGCTGCCAGGCAACCAATCCATAACAGCCGGCAGCAATTAGAGAGGCAGGCAGAAAAAAGTAAGGCATTCGTTAAAATGGATGCAAATGTACGCCTATTATCCAACGTGCGTCCCACGAAAGCTACCCGAGGAAGTTCATGTTTGAAAATCTGACCGGCCGTCTTGGCGCTGTCGTCAAATCCCTGAGGGGCCAGGCCCGCATCACTGAAGCGAACATCCAGGACACGTTAAGGCAAATCCGCCTGGCGCTTCTGGAGGCCGATGTCGCCCTTCCCGTCGTCAAACAGTTCATTGATGAGATCAAGGCCAAGGCGATGGGTGCGGAAGTGATGCAAAGCCTCACCCCCGGCCAGGCCCTTATCGGCATGGTACATGACGAACTGACCCAGATCATGGGAGGCCAGGCGGTCGACCTGAATCTTGCGGCCCAGCCACCCGCCGTCATCCTGATGGCTGGCTTGCAAGGCTCGGGCAAAACAACCACCTCGGGCAAGCTGGCCTTGCTGCTCAAAGGACGCAGAAAGAAAGTCCTGCTTGCCTCCTGCGATGTCTATCGCCCTGCTGCCATAGATCAGCTGCGTCAGCTTGGCAAGCAACTTGACGTCGCCTTTTTTGAATCAGCTGACCTTGACTCGCCGGTTGCTATCGCCCGCGCCGCTCAGGATCATGCCAGAAAGCAGTTTTTCGATGTGTTGATTGTGGACACTGCCGGTCGGCTTGCCATCGATGAAGCCATGATGGCCGAGATCAAGTCGCTGCATGCCGCGCTCAACCCGGTAGAGACTTTGTTCGTGGTCGACTCCATGCAGGGTCAGGATGCCGTTAATGTCGCCAAGATTTTCAATGAGGTCTTGCCGCTGACCGGCGTGGTATTGACCAAATTGGACGGCGACGCCCGAGGAGGGGCGGCGCTGTCGGTTCGCCACATTACCGGCAAACCCGTAAAATTTGTCGGCGTGGGCGAAAAACCCACCGGCCTCGAACCCTTTCATCCGGAGCGCATGGCCTCCCGCATTCTTGGCATGGGCGATGTGCTATCCCTGATCGAGCAGGCTCAGACCTCCGTCGATATGGCAGAGGCCAAAAAACTCGCCGACAAGGTTAAGAGAGGCAAGAACTTCGATCTGGAGGACTTCAAGAGCCAGATCCTGCAAATGAAGAAGATGGGTGGCATTTCCGCACTCATGGACAAACTGCCCGGTGCGGGCCAGATGCCCCAGCTCAGCGGAAATGAAGACAAGACGATCAACCGGGTCGAGGGCATCATTAATGCGATGACCCGACAGGAACGGCAAAAGCCTGAGATCATAAAGGCTTCGCGCAAGCGCCGTATCGCGGCCGGAGCAGGCGTTTCGGTCCAGGAGGTCAACAAACTCCTCAATCAGTTCGAGCAGGCACAGAAAATGATGAAAATGATGTCCAAGGGCGGTCTGGGCAAGATGATGCGCGGAATGAAGGGCATGATGCCTGGAATGAAATAGAACCTGCCTCCAGGTCTGCTGCATGCTTGTGATCCAGGGTCGGACGGTGCTCGAAATCCTCGGCACTGCTGTGCTCACTTCGGTTCCCGCGCCATATCCTTCCGCGACTTGCGCCCGCTCGCGATGATTTCCCGAGGGACCCCATCTCCATCCCAACCCACTGGCGGGAAAGCTTTTTTTCGCCTACAATTTGCAGTTTTCCGATTTCTCTACTGGATTTAAACCATGGTTGTCATTCGCCTTACGCGTGGCGGCGCAAAAAACCGTCCTTACTACAATGTAGTGGTAGCCGATTCCCGCTGCCGCCGTGATGGCCGTTTCATCGAGCGTTTGGGTTTCCATAACCCGGTCGCGCCCGAAGGCGTTGAGGGTACCCGACTAGATCTGGCGCGCATCGACCATTGGGTCAAGAACGGCGCCCAGATGTCCGATACGGTCGCCCGTCTGGTCAAGGAACGAGCCAAGGCCGCTGCCTGATTGGCGCTTCTGCGGCAGGAATCGCAGCGAGTCAGCAGATTCATGCCACAAAGAATTGTCATGGGGCGTCTGGGCGCCCCCTTCGGTATCAAAGGCTGGATCAAGGTTCAACCCTATACCGAAACCCCCGACAGCCTGTTCGATTACCACATCTGGCAGGTCGGGCGGAATGAAAACTGGCATGAGTTCGAGGTTGAAGACGCCGCAGTTCATGGCGCCGGGTTGATTGCCAAGCTGGCGGGGATCGACGACCGGAATCAGGCCTCTGACCTGCGCGGCAGGGAAATTGCGGTCAACCGGGAAGAACTCCCGGAAACGCCGGAAGACGAGTTCTACTGGAACGACCTGATCGGCCTGAGCGTGATAAACCGCGAAGGCATCAAGCTTGGCGAGGTAGCCACCCTGATGGAAACCGGCAACCATGATGTGCTGGTGGTAAAGGGCAACAAGGAACATCTCATCCCCTTTGCTGATGCGTATGTAAAGCAGGTTGATTTGCCCGGCAGGCGGATTGAAGTGGACTGGGGGCCGGACTGGTGAGATTCGATATCGTCACCCTGTTTCCCAACCTGTTCGACAGCGTGCTGGATTTTGGCATCACCGCCCGTGCGCTGGACCGCGGCCTGTTCAAATTCCAGGCCTGGAACCCGCGGGACTTCGCCACCGATACGCACAAAACGGTGGATGACCGGCCCTACGGCGGCGGCCCCGGCATGGTGATGTTGGCCGAACCATTAGACGCCGCGCTGGACGCGATCGAAGCCGTCCAGGCAAATGAAGGATTGGCGCCCTGGGTGGTGTATTTCACGCCGCGGGGCCAAGTGGTGAACCACGGCAAGGTGATGGAACTGACGGCCAGGCCGGCCCTCACGTTCATTGCCGGGCGCTACGAAGGCGTCGATGAGCGGCTGTTGAGACGCAGGGTTGACGAGGAAATCTCGCTGGGCGACTTTGTACTGTCCGGCGGTGAAATTCCTGCACTGGCGCTGATCGATGCGATCATCCGCCAGTTGCCCGGCAGCTTGGGCGATGACGCTTCCGCGGTGGAAGATTCGTTTGTAAATGGGTTGCTGGATGCGCCGTGTTATACGCGGCCCGAGGTGTACCGGGACGAAGCGGTTCCCGAGATATTGAAAAGCGGGAATCACAAGGCCATTGCCCGCTGGCGGCTCAAACAGAGCCTAGGCTTGACCTGGCGGAGACGCCCTGATTTGATTGCTCGTCGGGGCTTGAGCCCCGACGAGCAAAAACTGCTCGACGAATACCGTCGGCAAGAAGAAGGCCTCGAATAGAGGATCATTAACCGCGCAACGTTTCCGCTGGAAACCAATTCGCGATTTTGTAAGAGAAATGAACATGAACATCATCGAACAACTCGAACAGGAAGAAATTGATCGCCTGGGCAAAACCATTCCCGCCTTCGCTCCCGGCGACACGGTGGTGGTGCAGGTCAAGGTGAAGGAAGGCGACAAGGAACGGCTGCAAGCCTATGAAGGCGTGGTGATCGGCAAGCGCAACCGCGGCCTCAACTCCGCGTTTACCGTACGCAAGATCTCCGCCGGCGAAGGCGTGGAGCGAACCTTCCAGACCTATTCCCCGCTAATCGCTGGAATTGAAGTCAAGCGCCGCGGTGACGTGCGCCGCGCCAAGCTCTACTACCTGCGTCAGCGCTCCGGCAAGAGTGCCCGCATCAAGGAAAAGCTACCTAACCGCGCCAAGGCTGCAGCGGCCCAGTAAGCAACTCTTTGCCTGAACAGGAGAGCCCTCCTCGTGAGGGCTTTTCTATTTAGCCGAATACGGCATGAAGAAATCAAAATCACTCAACAACTCTTTAGGCCACCAGGGCCAGCTTCGCCACAAATTGTATTTTTTCCAAGTAAGCTGCTTGCCGTTTTCACAAGCAGTGACCTGTAACAGCGGCCCTACCCGACCTGCCGAATGGCGACGATTAAGGTTGGCGCCGATTGCAACAGCAGTCTGTCGAACGCAAGCCCCGGCCAGTTACTGGATGATCTTTCTGCCCTTGTGCAGGCCTGCCCCTCACGATGGATGTGCGCTGAAGGCTCAGGCATTATTCCTGATGCACGCCGTTACTGGCTCTGGGCACAATGTGTCTTGCCCTGCGAAAATACACAGACCCGGTTCCGACCTGCGTGCTTGGCCGCGTAGAGGGCCTTATCGGCGCCGCGGACGATGTCGTCCGCATCCGTCATACCCGTCTCAAGGTTAGCCACTCCTATACTGACCGATGTCTGGACGTCCAGATCTGCCACCTTGATACTCAGGTTCCTGACCATCTTGCGCAGGCGCTCGGCTGCAAGCAGGGCGGCGCCGGGGTCTGCGTTCTGACATATCAGGAGGAACTCCTCGCCCCCGATGCGGCTGACATTGTCATGCTTGCGGGCGGCGGCCTGGATGGCCTTGGCCACCTCCTGCAGAACGACATCGCCGACCGCGTGGCCGTGGCGATCATTGATAGACTTGAAATTGTCGATGTCAATGACGAGTGCCGCTACAGGACGAGCGGCACGCTGAGAGGCGCTCCAGGCCTTGGCTAGGGCCTCCATGCCTGCGCGCCGGTTGGGTATCCCTGTGAGCAGATCCGTCATCGCGGCATGCTCCAGCCGGCGGTTGCTGATGGCCAGCTCCGCCGCGAAATGCTTGAGTTGCGACCGGTCCTGCTCCCAGGCCTCAAGCAGCTTCACATAGTGCTGTGCGGCTCGCATGCGCGCATTAAGGGCGCGGACGTTCACCGGCTTGAACATGTAATCGTCTATCCCGGCCTCGAAGGCCTGGACGATCATTTCCTCCGTCTCTGCGCCGGTCAGCATGATCACGTACATGGACTGGCCCCAGTCGGTGGCGCGCAGGGCACGGCAAAATTCCAGCCCATTCATTTCCGGCATCAGCCAATCGGTAATTACGATCTGGGGCATCACCTCCAAAGCCAGTGCAAGTGCATGCTTGCCATTCTCGGCCGTGTGGACGGTGCAGCCCATCAGTTGTCGCAACGCCCCTGCGATCATGATGCGGGTTGCAGGCTCGCTTTCCAACAGCAATACCCGATTGCAGGTCGTCTTGGACTCCTGCTGCACTGGGCGAGGTGCCGGAGCATTGGCCATGGCATCGAAGGAGGGCAGCTTCGCGGCGGGAACCTTGAGCAGATCGCCCCACTCCTGCCATTGGCGTACCACGTTGTCGAACAGCTCGCCGAAAGCCTCCGCGTCCAGGCCAATCATGCCACCAAGGCGCATAAGTTCAGATATCTTGCTGTGGCGCTCTGTCTCGGATGCCAGACCAAGATCGGCCATGCGTCGAGCTTGGAAGAACAAATGCGTCAGCCAGTAGGGCCGGGAGCCTTCGACAAAGCCGGATAGTTCCGGTGCTTCGTGATAATAGACCGGCTCCGCCAGAGCCTTGGGGATGCCACAGTCAGCCAGCAGAGCGGCGGTAAACTCGATGTGGTCCACCTGCAGCCGCTCGCGTTCCAGCGCCAATAACGCCTCCCTATTGGCTTCCTGTTGAAGAATAACACTGTAATCAACGGGATAGAGCGTGGCCAGGGCCAGTTTGCCAATTTGCGCCAACAAGCCACAGGAAAACAGGTCGTCAGGCGTACTTATCCTCACCATCCTCCCCAGTTCCTGACTGGCGACCGCCATCAACAGAGAGTGGGACCAGAAGGTCGGATAGTCGAAACCCCTGCAGGACCCTTGCGAATACTGATCCACCAGGGAGAAGCCCAAGGCCAGTTGGCGCACGGTGGACATACCGAGACGCATGACCGCTTCATTGATCGAGGCCACGGCCCGGCCAGGGTTGGCTGCCGAGTTGGCGAGACGCAACAGGCGCCCGGACAGGGCGGGGTCGGACTGCACTACTCTGGCCACCTCATGCACGGTCGCATCCTCTCGCCCGCTGATCTCCATGATTGCCAGCGCCACCCCCTTGGGACTGGGAAGCTGGCTGGTTATCCGCAGATGATCGACCTTGTTCATGTTCTCGTAATCATTCTTGCGGGCCGGGGCCATGCGGTTTATCTACCGTCATGCACTGTGCCAGCGATGCGGCAAGGTATCCCGGTGGTAAGGGTTTGCTGATGCAGCATCCCTGCAACGTTCCGCAGTCGAGGACATGACGGAGGCCCGCTGGCTCCAGGGTCTCGATGCCCTCGGCCGTCGCCGTGAAGCCCGGAGTCTTGGCCAGGGAAGTGATGTCCGGCTGCGACAGGATGACGTGCCTGATGTCCAAGATTCGAGCCCTTTGTGGAACACACCACCCCCTTAACGGAGAATGAGATGAGCAAATTTGTTGTTGACTTCACTGTATATCGTCAGGATCACGGAATCTTTGACACTGTGGAAACAATTAATTTGCTTGATCCGCCAGGTTACCCGTCCATGTTGGATGCAACGGACATGAGATTAAGATAGTGTTTTTGCGTTGAAAGACTGCGTTGAAAGACTGCGTTGAAAGACATGTCCGGATTGCCGGCTGGAATGGCGAACAACGGAAGTAAACTAATGGAAGCGACTTTGCGCTGTAAATTCAAGCCCCCGGGCCAGTTGAGCTCAACCCTGCAAGGGCGCGGGTTCATCCATGTTTCTGCTCCCAAAATTTCCTGGTGGAGTCCACAGAGGTCGCATAAATCCGGGCGGATAGCGTAAATCCCCTGAAATCATACCGCAATACCCATGAGCGTCTGCTGGGCCTCACCAGCGGTCACGCAAGACTCAATTTGATTGCCAGGTGCTGCCTATCGAACGCAAGGTGCCCACTCGTTTCGGAATGTTTATTGGCCGCTGATGAGGATTAAAATGTCCCCATGGATGAAGCCGTCATCAATGTACCGTTTGGGCAGTTGAAGCTGAGTGCCGAAAGCGATTTCCTCACCGGAATTGAATTTCTGCCTAAACGGCATGCGCTGAAGAAACCCGCTTCTCCTTTGCTCAAGGAAACCGAGGCGCAGCTGAATGCCTATTTCTGCAACCCCAGGCATGCATTCGACCTGCCTATAAATCTTAATGGGACACGGTTTCAGAAACAGGTCTGGAAAGCGTTGTGCGAGATCCCGGCCGGTGCACCACTCACCTATGGACAATTGGCGCAAATACTCGACACCGCACCACGTGCCATTGGTGGCGCTTGCGGCTCCAACCCGCTTCCCGTCATCGTGCCCTGTCACCGGGTAGTTTCCGCTACAGGCTTGGGTGGCTTCATGCGCACAAAATCCCTTGCTTCCCTGAACATCAAATCCTGGCTGCTAGCGCATGAAGGACAAGCTTGACCCTGCCTTGATCGATCAGTTCTGCGACCGGTTATGGCTGGAGGAAGGTCTATCTGACCTTACCCTGGCGGCTTACCGGCGCGACATGCATGGCTTTGCCAAATGGCTGCAGGCACAGCGAGGCAAGGCTGTGGAAGAAGCACTGCAAATGGACGTGGAAGCCTACCTGGCTCACCGCTTCTTGCAAAAGACCAAACCGCGCAGCGCTGCACGCTATCTCTCCACCCTAAAACGCTTCTACCGCTGGCTGGCTCGGGAAAGCAGAATTTCTGTCGACCCCACCCTCAACCTGGATAGCCCCAAACTTCCACGCCCATTGCCCAAAAGCCTTTCTGAACTGGACGTTGAGCACCTGTTGGCGATTAACGATCTGCACACTTCCCTCGGCATGAGGGACAAAGCCATGCTGGAAACCCTTTACGCAACGGGCTTGCGGGTGACCGAGCTGGTGGGTCTTACATTTCTCAATCTGAACCTCGATGCCGGCGTTGTGCGGGTGACTGGCAAGGGCAGCAAAGAACGGCTGGTACCTCTGGGTGAAGAAGCCATACTCTGGCTAAGCCGCTATCTGAAAGAAGCCCGCCCGGATTTGCTCGACAGACAAATTAGCGATGCCGTGTTTGTCACACAGCAAGGTAAGGGTATGACCCGGCAGGCCTTCTGGTATTTGCTTAAACGCCGTGCAAAAGCCGCGGGCCTTCCCCAGACTCTCTCGCCCCACACATTACGTCATGCTTTTGCCACCCATCTGCTCAACCACGGCGCAGACCTGCGCGTGGTGCAAATGCTGCTGGGTCACTCCGATATCTCCACCACCCAGATTTACACGCACGTGGCACGGGCGAGACTCAAGCAGCTACATGCGAGCCATCACCCCAGAGGCTAGGTCTTCTGTCGTTATGCGCAGGCTTTCACGAACAGCGACAAACTGCTGAGCAACAACAAGACCCCGATCATCCGCATCACCTGCGACCGGCTCAAGCCGGTGTGTACATGGCTGCCGCCATATAGGGCAAGCAACGCAACAGGCAGGCCGAATCCATAACCTCTCCAAACCGGTATGTTTAGAAGCAAACCTGCCAGGGTAAAGCTTATGATCCGCATCAACCCTTCAAAGAAAAACAAGCCGGAGAGCGTTGCACGAAGCTGGTCTTTTTCCCGTAGCCGATGGGAAAGATAAACTACGTAGGGCGGACCACCAGTGCCGAACAGCGCGCCGATGGTGCCGCCAGCGAAACTTGCAGGAATCGCCCACCAGCTCGAGACGGGTTTGTCGCCATGCAGATTGAGCAGACTGCGAATGGCGAAGACCAGCAGAAACACGCCCAGCCCCATCAGCAGTGGCGTTCTTGGCAAATTGACAAGCATGATTGTACCGAGCGCTACACCAGCCAGCCCAAAGGGGAAAAGTGGCTTCAGCTCACTCCAACGCACGTGTTTCAGGTTCAGCCCGCCAAGAACGAGCGATGCGGTGAAATCGAGCAGCAGCATGGTCGGAACAACCAGGGACAGGGGAAAGACAATGGCCAGCAGCGGCACCGCCACCAAGCCTGAACCGAACCCACTGATGCCGCGAATGAAATACGCCAAAGCCAGAACCAGGAAGGCATAAAGCCCGTGGCCCAGACTCAATGGCGCCTCCACGAACCGTAGCGAGCGGTTGGAGAGCAAGGCGCGCAACGTTCAGGTACCGAGGTGCACTGGTAATGCATGAGGATCCCGGGCCGACTGCACAGGATGGAACACGGGCGCCCCCGCGCAACACTGTCGTCCGGCTGCGTAGCAGGTTGTTGAAGATGCGGTCAAATGCGGGAGCCCCGCTCGATGGTAATGCCGAGTTCCTTGATGCCACGAACGATGGCAAATTTGGTGACGCTCACCTTGACCCAGGGCGCACCAAACTCGTTCAGCACGACCCGGGCCACGTGCTCAGCCACCGACTCCACCAATGTAATTGGCTGTGGTGCGTTGGTCAGATATTCCCTGACCCGTCCTGCCACAGCGCCGTAATCGATGGTATCCGCTACGTGGTCGGTGTCACAGGCCTTGTTGTGCGGCAGACCGATTTCCAGGTCCAAACGCACCGGCTGAGGCATTTTGCGTTCCCACTCGTATATGCCGATAATGAGGTCGAGACGGAAATCCCGCAAAAACAATATGTCCATGAGCCGAACGGCCAGAGCAAAACCGGAATTTTAATGGAAAGCCTTCCCTTTACCCTGCCCTATTTTGCCGGTGCCTATTTGATCGGCTCGCTGTCCTTTGCCGTCATCGTCAGCAAGCTCATGGGGCTGCCCGATCCGCGTTCATTTGGATCGGGCAATCCGGGCGCCACCAACATGCTGCGCACCGGCAAGAAGACGGCAGCTGTGCTAACCCTGCTGGGCGATTTTTCCAAAGGCTATGTAGCCGTAAAGTTGGCCGAATACATCGGGGCACATTATGGGCTCAACCCGGCCGCGATTTACGCCGCCTGCCTGGGCGTGTTTATTGGCCACCTGTTTCCGCTGTATTTCGGGTTCAACGGGGGCAAGGGCGTAGCGACTGCGCTGGGTATTCTGTTTGCACTGCACCCAATGCTGGGCTTGGGGTGCCTGGCGACCTGGCTGGTAGTATTCGCTCTGTCCCGCATTTCATCGCTCTCTGCTCTGGCCGCCGCAGCGGCCGCGCCCGTCTACGCGTACGTGTTACTGAACGACTATGGAGCCGTGGGCATTCTGAGCGTGCTCGTTGGCCTGCTATTCTGGCGGCATCGAGGTAACATCAGGCGCCTTCTTTCAGGCGAAGAAGGCGGTTTTGCCAAACCAACCGGCATCTCGAAAAAGGAGTAGCCCATGGCCTGGTTTGAAAAGGAAATGAATTTCGCCAAGGACAGCCTGGCGGAAGTTTCGCAGCACGCCATTGATCGCGCCGGCGAGCGCTTGACCAACGTGGTAAAGGATGGGGTTGTCCAGGCCGGCACCGAGTTGCGCGAAGTCATTCAGCATGCAGGCGAGGAGATCGATGCCAAGCTGGACAAGATCTCCCTTGAGCTGCACAACCAGCGCCAGTTCACCAAGGATGATGTGCGCGAGTTGGTGGACTATGCAGCTGACAGGCTGTCCACCGTGCTGGACGAACGTGTAGCGGTAGCCAAGCGCGAGATTTCCAGTCTGGTTGAGGAAAAAGTCGAATACTTCAAACTGGAGGTGGATGATTTCTTTATCCGCCGTCAGGCCGATCTTGCGCGCGAAAGGCGCCGGCTGTTCGCCAATGTAGTCATTGCTGTCATGGCATCCATGCTGGTCGGGGCTGTCTCCTACATGTACCAGCATTTCATGGGGGGTCAGCTCGATCTGTTCGGCATTTTCCGCATCGTGTTCGCGTCGCTCACTGGCGGCTATGTGGTGTACCTCGCCGTCTCCCTGGTCCGGCGCTGGATGACCATGAGCGAACACAAGAAGGATGCCATGTACCTGACAATGCGCTATTGGGGCGTATTGCGCCCTGAAAGCATCTTCATGAATTTGGTTTTGCTTTGCCTCGCCGCCCTGTTATTTGGATTGGTGCTGTTTCCGGATATGCTCGCCCAAATCCCTGGTGGCAAGGGATTGTTGGAATTGGTGCGTGGCGCAATGCCACATTTGCATCGATAGACAGGGACTACAAATTCATTACTTCATGCACGTTCGATCTCCTGCAGATTCCAGCGTGGGTTGACAGCGAATGACGCTGGCCCGGTAATACCGTGGACCATGCGTTGAGCGCCGGCATAGGCAATCATGGCGCCGTTGTCAGTGCATAAATCAAGCGGCGGAAAGTAAACTTGGGCGCCCAGTTTGGCCGTTTCCTCCAATAGGCGGTGACGCAACTGACGATTTGCCCCCACCCCGCCGGCCACCACCAGGCGCTGGCTTCTGCTCTGCTCCAAGGCTTGCAGGGACTTGGCCACCAGAACCTCGACCATGGCTGCCTGGAAAGCGGAAGCAATATCTGCGCGGTCGGCTTGCGCTGGATGCTTGTTACGCAAGCTTAGCACTGCTGTTTTCAGACCACTGAAACTGAAATTGAGATCACCTGAATTGAGCAATGGGCGAGGCAATTTGAAACGGCTCTGGTTGCCCTGTTCAGCCAGTTTTGATACGGCGGGGCCGCCGGGATAACCCAGCCCCAGCAGCTGGGCGGTCTTATCAAATGCTTCGCCGGCCGCATCGTCCAGCGTATCCCCCAAAGTCAGGTAAGCGCCCACTCCGTCCACTTGCATTAGCTGGGTGTGCCCTCCCGAGACCAGCAGTGCGACAAACGGAAATTTCGGCCGTGGTTCTGCCAACAACGGAGAAAGCAGATGGCCTTCCAGGTGATGGACCCCAACAGCCGGAATCTTGAGTGCATAAGCCAAGGACCGGGCAACACCCGCCCCTACCAACAAAGCCCCTGCCAGCCCAGGTCCTTGCGTGAATCCGATACCAGACAGATCTGAAAGCGTCTTACCCGCCTCTGCCAGAACCTGGCGTACGAGGGGTGTAATTCTGCGAATATGGTCTCGGGAGGCCAACTCGGGAACCACACCGCCATAATCCTGATGCATCGCCACTTGGGAATGAAGCACATGAGCCAGGATGCCCTGCTCTGTGTCATAGAGGGCTAGGCCGGTTTCATCGCAGGAGGACTCGATACCTAGAATGAGCATGAAATGGGGGTACTGGCAAAATCCCGTAAACCAAGGTATTATTTCGGACTTTTCTCGGTCAAGGAAGCAATTTTCAAATGCCGCACATCAAGGTCAAAGAAAACGAGCCGTTCGACGTAGCCCTGCGCCGCTTCAAGCGCGCTGTTGAGAAAACTGGTCTTCTGACAGAACTGCGGGCTCGCGAGTTCTACGAAAAGCCCACCTCCGAGCGCAAGCGCAAGCTGGCGGCAGCGGTGAAGCGAACCCACAAGCGGCTGCGCAGCCAGATGCTGCCGCCCAAAATGTACTGATTCTGCGCGCATAGCCAATGTTGACTGGCCACAAGGCGGAGCGTGCTCCGCCTTTTGTCATTTATGGAGTTCAGATGAGCCTTAAAGCCCAAATACAGGAAGACGTCAAAACAGCAATGAAAGCCAAACAGGCGGCCAGACTTTCCACCCTGCGCATGCTGACCGCCGCAATGAAGCAAAAAGAAGTGGATGAGCGAATCGAACTCGATGACACGCAGGTTCTGGCCATCGTGGAAAAGCTTATCAAGCAGCGCAAGGACTCGATCGAACAATTCGGCAAAGCCGGGCGCCAGGATCTGGTGGACGCCGAAACCGCCGAACTAGCCGTGCTCTCAGCCTACCTGCCTGCCCAACTTTCTGAAGCCGAAGTGCTTGCGGCGATTGATTCGGCCATTGCTTCCACAGGCGCGACAGGCCCCAAGGACATGGGGAAGCTGATGAGCCAGCTTAAACCGCAGCTTTCCGGCAAAGCCGATATGGGTAAAGTTTCAGCTTGGGTTAAACAGCGGTTGGGAAGTTAGGACTCGTTTTCACTCAAGTTAGTGCTAAATTGGCACGATGATCCCGAAGGATTTCATCGATACGCTGTTATCCCGCGTCGACATTGTCGATATCATCGACCGCCGGGTGCCGCTGAAAAAAGCTGGTCAGAATTACCAGGCATGCTGCCCCTTTCATAACGAGAAAAGCGCCTCTTTTACCGTCAGCCCGACCAAGCAGTTTTATCATTGTTTCGGCTGTGGCGCCCACGGCACGGCCATCGGTTTCTTAATGGAATACGGCGGTCTGGGTTTTGTCGATGCAGTGAAAGAATTGGCCCAAGATGCTGGTCTGGACGTGCCCGAAGACTCGGGTTTTAATCCGCGACCCAAGGCCGCCCCCCAATTGGGTGAGGCAATGGAAGCCGCGGCTGCCTATTACAAACAGCAGCTTAAGGCCTCGCAACGTGCCATCGATTACCTTAAGAACCGTGGTTTGACCGGAGTCATTGCCGCGCGTTTCGGCGTGGGCTATGCCCCGGGTCAAGCTGACGCACTCAAGTCAGTTTTCCCTGATTACCATGCGGCACAACTGGCGACGGTTGGTCTCGTGATTGACGGGGAGCGCGGTCGCTACGACCGCTTTCGTGACCGCATCATCTTCCCGATCCGTAACACTAAAGGCAATGTCATCGGCTTTGGCGGACGCGTCCTCGATCGCGGAGAACCCAAGTACCTGAACTCACCCGATACGCCCCTGTTCAATAAAGGTAGCGAGATTTACGGGCTGTTCGAGGCCCGCCAAGCCATACGGGAGATGGGCAAGGTGGTGGTGGTGGAAGGCTATATGGATGTGGTTGCGCTTGCCCAGTTTGGCATCAGCTACGCGGTCGCGACACTCGGAACGGCGACGACCCCCATTCATGCCCGCACTCTGCTTCGGCATACCGACCGGATCTATTACAGTTTCGACGGCGACAATGCAGGGCGCAAGGCTGCCTGGCGAGCACTGGAAAACACACTGGATGCTCTGCAGGATGGCAAGCAAGTCGCCTTTCTTTTCCTGCCGGAAGGAGAAGACCCGGATACTTTTGTCCGCAACCAGGGGGCAAAGGCGTTCGAACAAATGCTGGAGCAGCAGGCCGTACCTCTCTCTGAATTCATGGTGCGCGAACTGATCCGCGATGAGACAATTACCACTCAGGAAGGCCGAGCCAAGGTGCTCAAGGCCGCGCAGCCCATGTTGGCCAAACTGAGGGGCGCACCTCTGCTGGCTGCCCTGATACGCCGCGAGTTGGGACAGCGCTTGAGCATGAATCCATCAGAGGTGACTGGCCTGATGGGACAACCCCCCCCCACAGGGCAAAAACCGGAATGGCGACCCCGTAAGTCTCGCGCACAAGCCACAATGCCCCCCAGACAGCCTTCCCTATACCGTCATGCGGCCTATCTGTTGATGCAGCAACCTGACTGGGCCAATCAGATCGACCCCAAGAAGCTGCTGCCGAATGAGCCTTTTGCCCGGGAGCTTGCCTCTCTGGTCAGCTGGATGACGAGGCTGCCGGCCAGTTCCGGTGCCATGCTGGAAGAGGCTGCTCGCGGTGGACCGCTGGAAAAGCTGGTAGAAACCCTGCATGCTGAAACCATGGAGACCGGTATTGAAGACGATCAGGCAACTGTCATGAACGACCTGCTCAGGCAAATCAAAGCCAAATGGGACCGCTGGCGCTACGCTGAGTTGAGCCATACCCCGCTGCACGAGCTTAGCCCAACAGAACGCCAGGAACTTCAGGAACTTTTGGCCCAAACGCGGGCCTGATATGGCCCAATTCTTGCCTTATGGCGATACCGTGAAACTGGGTATAATTACCGGTTTTGCGATGAAATACCCTAGCGGAACGCTCTCACAGATGGGATTGTGCGGAGCACTTCTATAATGGATGCGAATTATGCCTACTGCTAAAGCCAAAGTAAAAGTCAAAGTCAAAGCGTCAGACTTGAAAAGAGCCAACAAGAAGATTGACGCAGCCCTTTCCAAGGCCCAGGCCCAACAAAAAACCGAACTGACTCAGGCCGAACAGGAAGCCCGTCGCACGCGGCTAAAAACCCTGATCATGCTGGGCAAGGAGCGCGGCTACCTGACTTATGCAGAAGTCAACGACCACCTGCCGGACGAAATGCTGGATGCCGAACAGATCGAGGGCATTATTAGCATGATCAACGACATGGGTATCCAGGTATTTGACGAGGCGCCTGACGCCGAAGCCCTGTTGATGAACGAATCCACCGCCCAGGTCGCAGATGAAGATGTGGTGGAAGAAGCCGAGCAGGCGCTCTCGTCCGTTGATTCCGAATTTGGCCGCACGACCGACCCTGTTCGCATGTACATGCGCGAAATGGGTTCTGTAGAACTGCTGACCCGCGAGGGCGAAATCGAGATTGCCAAGCGCATCGAGGAGGGATTGAAGCACATGGTGCAGGCCATTTCCTCCTGTCCGATGACCATCCAGCAAATTCTCAATCTGGCTGAGCAGATCAAACGCGATGAAATTCGTGTCGACGAGTTAGTTGATGGTTTTGCCAATGCCGACGCTGATACTGTTGCCTATGACAGCACTAGTAGCGAAGAGGCCAGCAACGATTCTGACGAGAGCGAGGAAGATGAGGACGATGGTGCTGCTGTCGCCGCTGCCAACCTCGCCCAACTGAAGGCCGATGCACTTGTGCGCTTTGAAGCCATCGCCAGGGCTTACAAGAAACTGCAAACGGCTTGGGCCAAATATGGCTTGGGAAGCAAACAGCAGATAAAGGCACAATCTGACCTGACCGAGCTGCTGATGGAATTCCGTTTTTCCGTAAAACAGGTCGAAGCGCTCTGTGACGGCTTGCGCAGCACGGTAGAACGTATCCGCAGCCATGAGCGTCAGATCATGGACATCGCTGTCAACAAGGCCGGCATGCCACGTGTCCATTTTATCCGCTCATTTCCAGGCAACGAAACCAACCCTGATTGGGTGGACAAGGAGATGGCGGCGAAGAAAGCATACAGCGCTGCACTGGCTCGCGTGCAGTATGAAATGAAAGAACATCAGGAGAAGCTCTCGGCAATCGAAGAATTCGCCGGCCTGCCGATCAAGGAACTCAAGGAAATCAACCGCCAGATGTCGACAGGTGAAGCCAAAGCACGGCGCGCCAAGCGTGACATGATTGAGGCCAACCTGCGTCTCGTGATTTCCATCGCCAAGAAGTATACCAACCGTGGGCTGCAATTCCTTGACCTGATACAGGAAGGTAATATCGGCCTTATGAAGGCAGTCGATAAATTCGAATACCGTCGCGGCTACAAGTTTTCGACTTATGCCACCTGGTGGATTCGTCAGGCGATCACCCGTTCCATCGCCGACCAGGCGCGCACCATCCGCATTCCGGTGCACATGATCGAAACGATCAACAAGATGAACCGCATCTCGCGCCAGATTCTGCAGGAAACGGGACAGGAGCCTGATCCGGCGACGCTGGCCAGGAAAATGGAAATGCCCGAGGACAAGATCCGCAAGATCATGAAAATCGCCAAGGAGCCCATTTCCATGGAAACGCCGATTGGTGATGACGAAGACTCGCACCTGGGCGACTTCATCGAGGATCAGTCTACCTTAGCGCCGGATGACTCCGCTGTGTACGCAAATCTGCGCGATGCTACTCGTGAGATTCTAGACGGCCTTACCGTCAGGGAAGCCAAGGTACTGCGCATGCGTTTCGGCATCGAAATGAATACCGATCACACCTTGGAAGAAGTTGGAAAGCAGTTCGATGTGACGCGTGAACGGATTCGCCAAATTGAAGCCAAGGCATTGCGCAAGCTGCGCCACCCGACCCGGTCTGAGAAACTGAAAAGCTTTATCGGCAATGAATAAGGTCAACATAATAATAATCGCCTGATGCCCCGTTTATGAATCTAGATGACCACGCAATGCCAACGCGCAATTGACGCAGAGGATACAAATTTATGCAGCGCAGAGCGCGCGAGGCAAGCAACAGCGTTAGGGTTTGATTTAGAAATGAGATGACCTCATCGGGCCTGTAGCTCAGTCGGTTAGAGCAGAGGACTCATAATCCTTTGGTCGTGGGTTCGAGTCCCACCGGGCCCACCAGAATGATTGGCATCAGGGAGAAAAGATGGAAGGAGAGGCCAGAAAACCCAGTGAGAGGCGCTTGCAAATCCTGCAGACCTTGGCCGCCATGCTGGAAGAACCCAGCGCGGAGAAAATTACTACCGCCGCCTTGGCCAAACGCTTGGATGTTTCCGAGGCTGCCCTCTACCGCCACTTCGCCAGCAAGGCACAGATGTATGAAGGCCTGATCGAATTCATCGAGCAGACGCTCTTTTCCCTGATCACCAAAATTACCAACGAAAATTCCGACCCGATGGAACAGGTGGAAGCCATCCTGACCATGTTGCTCGGCTTCGCGAAAAAGAATCCCGGTATGACCCGGGTGCTGATCGGAGATGCGCTGGTCAATGAGAACCCGCGTTTGCAACAGCGCATCAACCAATTGATCGACAGACTTGAGGCCCAATTGCGTCAATGCCTCAGGTTTGCCCGTGCTGGCACAGATTCGGATGTCAATCCGCTGGCAAACCTACTAATCTGCTTTGTGGTTGGGCGCTGGCATCAATTTGCCAAGAGCGGCTTTACGCGTGATCCTGGAGCAGATTTCAGCAATCAGTTTAAGATCATGATCAGCTGACTTTGCAAGCGGGACAAGCTGGGTCGCGGGGAACACGCACTTCACGAAACGTCATACCCAATCCTTCAAACAACAGGAGCTTTCCAGCCACTGATTGATCTGCGAGTGCAATCAGCTTCAAAGCCTCCAGCGCTTGAAGGGCACCAATCACACCTACCAAGGGCGAAAACACGCCCGCATCACTGCAGCGCAGTTCCTCCTCGGGGCCCTGCTCGGGAAACAAGCAGGCATAACATGGGCTCTCTGCGTTGCGCTTATCGTACACGGACAGCTGGCCGGAAAAGCCAATGGCTGCCCCGCTCACCAATGGCGTCTTTTCAGCTACGCAGGCACGGTTGATTGCGTGACGTGTGGCAAAATTATCCGAGCAGTCCACCACCACGTCTACATCTGCCACAACGTTAATCAGCCCCCTCCTTTCCTCCAGTCGTTCGGGTATGGAAATGAGCTGCACCAAGGGGTTGATCGCACCAGCTGTCTCAGATAGCGAGTCGGCCTTATTCCGGCCAATTGATACTGTCCGATGACCGATCTGGCGCTGAAGATTAGTAAGTTCGACCTGGTCACCGTCTGCCACCAGCAGTTTGCCCACTCCGCTTGCCGCAAGATAGAGAACTGCCGGACAGCCCAGCCCACCTGCTCCGACAACAAGCACAGAGGCCTTGCCAATCTTGTCCTGACCCTCGATTCCGATCTGGGGTAACAGCACATGACGACTATAGCGCAGCAGTTCTTCGTCGTTCATTTGAAAGGCGGATAAAACACCTAAAGGAACTCAAGCAGGTTATTTATCCGGAGAAACGCTGATTCAGTCACTTCTGTCATGGCGCCCACACGCATGGCTGGAGGAAAGCAACCCAGTTCAGTATGGAATCAAGAAGTTACCGGATCGCTGCATCGTTGGATTCACTGCGTTGACCAGTAGACAGTTCTGAGCCAGCAGATCACGCCTATTCAGTTATTTGTACGCACGCCATTCTTCCGGAGTTTCGTCCTTGTCTCCGTGCAGGCGCTGCTCATACACTTTCGCAAAGACTTTTTGTGATTTGGCGTCAGGTACATTTGCCGCGAGGTTCTCACGCTGGACATTTTCGCAATAGCGCGCCAGCGCGCGTTTGATTTTGCTCATGATGCTGTTGTCCAGATGAAGTCCTTGAGAACTCAAGGCCGACTCCAGCCCTTCCAGGGTGAAATCCTTCACGTTGTAGCGAACGGCCAGAACATTTGGCCGGCTGACATCAGCAATGATCCCATCCAGGTCGTGCAGCAATTGGTGAGCTCTCTCCGCCTGCCCCTCGGGAGGGTTGTGAAAAACAATTTCGCGGGTTTTGTCGAGATCACAGGGCAACATGGCAAGTCCAGGGAAATCCTTAATCTCAGTATCGCGCCCGGACTGACAAAGCGCAAGTCCAGGCTTCTAAGACATTCTTATTGGTTGCGAACGATACTGAGTCCCTTGAGTAGATTGAGCGCCTGATTCAACTGATAATCATTCTTGGAAACGATTTCACCAGGCTCCAGAGTAGGGCTCTTCTCCATGGTCTTATCCTTGTTCTGCTTTTCAGGCTTGGGCGCCTTTTCCGGCACGGGCTGAGCCGGCTTTTCAGTCTGCTCATCCCCTTGGGGATTGCTCAGGTGCTTGTCCAGATCGGCTTCGCGGACGCCAAAACCATCGTCACTGGGGTTGGCCGGATCCTCGACTGCAATGTCAGGGGTAATGCCTTTGGTCTGAATGGAACGGCCGGATGGCGTGTAATACAGCGCCGTAGTCAACTTGATGGCCGAGCCGTTACCCAATGGCAGAATCGTCTGCACGGAACCTTTGCCAAACGTCTGTGTACCCATGATGATCGCCCGCTTGTTGTCCTGCAGAGCCCCCGCCACAATTTCGGAAGCAGAGGCGGAGCCCCCGTTTACCAGTACGACCATCGGTACAGTCTTGACCCCTTCCGGCAAATTCTTGAGGAAATCAGTCTGCAGCGGCCGCAGGTAATTTTCACGGCTGGCTGTTAGCCGCATCTTGGCGTCCTCACTGCGACCATCGGTATAAACCACCAGAACATCTGGTTTAAGGAACGCAGCAGAAACCGCCACCGCACCATTAAGCAAACCACCGGGATCGTTGCGCAGATCCAGTACCAAACCCTTGAGCGGCTCCCTGTTTTCCTTGTACATCTTTTGCAGGGCATCCGCAAGCAACTCCCCCGTATGTTCCTGGAACTGGGTGACACGTACATAGCCATTGCCCGGTTGCAAGAGCTTGAACTTCACGCTCTTGATCTTGATGATCGCTCTGGTGAGTGTCACGGTAAAAGGTTTGGGCTCACTCTTGCGCGAGATCATGAGCGTTATTTGCGTTCCCGGCTTGCCGCGCATGCGCTTGACTGCATCGTTGAGTGTCATTCCCTTGACCGGGGTGTCATCCAGCTTAATGATCAGATCGCCGGTTTTTAGTCCCGCCTTGTAGGCGGGCGTGTCTTCAATAGGCGATACGACTTTTACAAAGCCGTCTTCCATACCGACCTCTATGCCCAAGCCACCAAACTCCCCCTGGGTACCGACCTGTAGTTCCTTGAAACCTTCCTGGTCAAGGTACGCCGAGTGGGGATCAAGGTCAGACAGCATTCCGTTGATTGCGCCGTTGATGAGCTTCTTGTCATCAACCGGCTCCACATAGTCACTCTTGATCCGGGCAAATACGTCAGTAAATGCGCGCAATTCCTCGATGGGCAGGGGTGCCTCTGCTTCCTTGTCCGCCACGGCGGAATAGTTGAGGGTTACCCCCACACCCAACAGAGCGCCAACGATGCCCACTAAAAACAGCTTGCGAAATTGCCCCTTCATTTACTTAACCCATTCCATAGGATTGATCGGGCGGCTTCTATGCCGCAACTCAAAATACACACCAGGTTCAGCCTGTCCACCGCTGTTGCCGACGGTTGCAAGCGCATCGCCCGTCTTGACAGCGTCTCCTGCCTGCTTATACAGGCTTTCATTATTGCTGTACAGGCTCATGTAGCCTTGGCCATGATCGAGAATGATCAGGTTGCCGAATCCCCTCATCCAGTCCGCAAAGACAACTTGTCCGGATGCAACCGCACGAACTTCAGCGCCGGCTGGCGCCCGGATAAACAGACCCTTCCAACTCGTTCCGCCATCTTCTCTAAGAGCACCGAAATGATTCATCAGTTCCCCTTTGACCGGTAGCTTGAGCAGCCCCTTGAGACGAGAGAAAGTTGAAACTATTTCATCCCCTGCTTCGGGCACACTCGTATTAACCACAATTGGCGTGCGGTTGGACCCAATCGAGTCAGTCTTCCCGGACTTCTTGCTCATCGCGGCTGCCTTGGCGGCGGCCTTTGCTTGTTGCGAGCGGCGTTCAGCTTCGCGCTTGGCCATGAGCGCCGCGAGCCTCTCAAACAGCTTGGTTAATCTTTGTTCGTTGCGCTTGAGCGTAGCAATTTCCTTGCGCTGAGCTTTAATCTGGTTTGAGATCCTGTTGAGTACCTGCTGCCTGGATTGCCTCTGCTTGAGGAGCCTTTCCTGCTCAGAAAGCTGGTCAGCCTTGATCTGCTTCAATTCTTGATATCTTGCCTGTGCCGTTTCCTGCAACCCGGACAGCTTTTGCAAGTCGGCCCGCAGGGATTCGATCAATGCCATCTGGGCACGGGAAAGACTGCCAAGGTAATGAAGATTGCGGGCAATCTGGTTGGGATTCTGGCCATCCAGCAACAATTTGAGACTATCCCCCTGCCCATGTTGATAGATATTGCGCAGCACTTCGGAAAGCTTTATCTGCTGCCCGGTAATGCGCGATTTGAGCGCATTCGCTTGTTCCTCAGTTTGCTTGAGGGTGTCCTGCGTCGACTTTTGCTGAAGTTCCAAGCCACGCAGTTTCCGCCGCGCTTCACTGATCGATTTCTCTGATTCGCGCAGCGCATCGGTCGCATCCGCCTGGTTTTCCCGGGTGTTCTGGTATTCCTCTTGGAGGTGCTTGAGCCGATCACGCAGTTTGTCGAGATCTTCCTGGCTGGGGTTCTTCGCCAATGCAGGTGCAGCAAGCCCAAGCAGAAGCAGAAGCCGCAGAAAGGCTATGAAACGGATCACTCGAACTTGATGAGGGCTTCGCCGGTCATTTCACCAGGCTGAGGCAGGCCCATCATCCTCAGCAACGTTGGGCTGACGTCTTCGAGCGCGCCAGTTTCTGAAAGATGCGCCTTACGCCTGCCTATGTACACCAAGGGCACAAGGTTGGTGGTATGAGCAGTATGCGGCTGGCCTGTCTTCAAATCCATCATGAATTCGGCATTGCCGTGATCCGCCGTAATCAGCACTTCTCCGCCGCGTGCCAATTGGGCTTCCACGACTCTCCCCAGGCAATCGTCGATGACTTCAATCGCGCGGGTTGCAGCATGTATATCACCGGTGTGTCCCACCATGTCGGCGTTCGCATAGTTGCAGATGATGGCATCATATTGTTTGCTACTGATGGCGGTGAGTAATTTGTCCGTCACTTCATACGCACTCATTTCGGGCTTCAGATCATACGTAGCCACATCCGGTGAGGGCACCAGGATGCGGTCCTCACCTGCATAGGAAACCTCTTCACCTCCATTGAAGAAAAACGTGACGTGAGGATATTTCTCGGTTTCTGCTATCCGCAACTGGTGCAGGCCCAGGCTCGAAATGTATTCGCCAAAGCCATTCCGAATGCGCTCCGGCGGGAAAGCGACATCGACATGGAATTCATCGCTATAACCTGTGAGTGTGCATGTCATTGCGAGTTTGGGCAGATGTTCGCGCTCGAACTCGGCAAAATCGGGCTCAATGAAGGTGCGTGATAGTTGCCGGGCGCGGTCGGAACGAAAGTTCATGAAGACAAGCACATCGCCATCTTCCATTCGTGCCGGCGTCTCGCCTTTTGGGCCAACCACGGTCGCATCGACAAACTCATCCGTCTCGCCACGCGAATAAGCCATGTTCAAAGCCTCCATGGCTGTCTCGGCTCGATAGGGTGCGACGCCCTGCGTTAACAGGTCATAGGCTTTTCTTACACGCTGCCAGCGCCGATCACGGTCCATGGCGTAATAGCGGCCGATGATGGAGACAATCCGCCCCACCCCGGCTTCCTTGAGCTTTTCCTCCATGCGGGTGATGTATGTTGCAGCGCTCTTGGGCGGCGTATCGCGCCCATCCAGGAAGGCATGAATCGACACCCGCCGCACGCCCTCACGCCTGGCCATTTCGAGCATGGCGTGGATATGACGCTCGTGACTGTGCACGCCGCCATCGGACAGCAGGCCAAGTATATGCAAGGTCTTGCCCCGATCCCGAGCCGTGGCGCAGGCTTGTTTCAGGGTATGATTGGTATAGAAATATCCGGTTTCTATCGCGTGATCGATACGGGTGAATTCCTGATAAACAACCCGACCGGCCCCTATATTGAGGTGTCCCACTTCCGAGTTCCCCATTTGGCCTGATGGCAGGCCAACTGCCGATTCAGAGGCGTGAATCAGCATGTGTGGATAGCGATCCCAGTATCTTTGCCAGTTTGGCTTGTTCGCTTGAGCGATGGCGTTGTGGGCACGCTCGGAGCGGCAGCCAAATCCATCAAGAATAATCAACAGGACGGGATGAGGATTCATTGGATAGTATTTTTTTGCGGGCTTTTGTATCTATTTGTTGTTAGTTATTTTAATATATGCGGTATTCCTAATCTAGACTTGTTCTAATACCAATTAAGAAGGGATCGACCATGGGCGCTCTTATCATCGAAGACAGCGAATTAATCAATAAGGATGAACACATTGAGCAAGCTTCTCGTGCAATGAAAGCGATGTCCCACCCACTAAGGCTGAAGATCTTGTGTGTTCTAGGTGACAAGGAAGTTAGCGTACAGGATATCGTCGACAGTGTCGGCACTTCTCAGAGCAATATTTCCCAGCATTTGGCGATCTTGCGTGACAAAGGCGTGCTTCGCACTCGCAAAGACGCAAACCGCGTATTTTACAGGGTTGGAGACACACGCACCCTAAAATTGATCGGCATGATGCGGGATGTATTTTGCGGCTTTGCCAAGGGCGACTAAGCCGGCCGTTCGAGCGCCCGGATTCTGTCTCCCCAGTAGATTTCCCAATCGTCTCAATACGGCACCCGAAGTTATCTCTTGATTTATTGATTGTCCAATGCTTCCCTGAATATGGGAAAGCACTTGAAAATTAAGAATAATTAAGTATATAATTATTCGCTTATATTTCTTGCGGGCTTGTTCCGTCAGGCCTCTTGGAGCAATCAATGCACGTGTTTCGTACCTACCCGATTCGGGTAAGCGCAATGGTTTTGGCCCTCTCCGCCCTTGCTTTGCAAGCAAAGGCGGAAACGCTAGATTTCAAACAAGCGGTAGCGCGCGCTTTGGCACAAAACCCCGACATCCTTGCCGCCACTGCCAAGATCGGCCAGGCGGCAGCAGCCGTCAATCAGGCTAGTGGCGCGCGCTTGCCCAAGCTTACGGCCTCGCTTAACCTGACCCGCACCGATGATGCTCTCAATGCCTTCGGCTTAAAGCTTTCCCAGCGCAACGCCACGTTCAATGATTTCGGCGCCGGTGAATTTACCGGCCCCTCTGCGCTTGGGGTTGCACCGCACAATCTGAACTATCCGGATCCAGTCAACAACTTTAACCCGCGACTTGAAGTGCAAATGCCCATCTATACGGGCGGCAAGATTGAGGGTTACAGCGAACAGGCCAACGCCCACCTGCGCGCTGCTCAGCAGGGCAATGCGATGGCCCGCCAGCAGGTCACATTTGATGTGCTGCGCGCCTATGAAGCGGTGCATACGGCTCGCGCCTATGCGGATGTCGCGAAGCAGGCAAGGCTGGCCGCAGAATCCTATGTTAAAACGATTGGCAATCTGCTTAAGGGTGGGGTCGTGGTGAAAAGTGATCTGCTTTCCGCCCAGGTGCATCTGCAGGACGTCTTGGTTCAGCAAACTCAGGCGGAAAATGCCGAACGCCAGGCCATAGACCAACTGCATTTACTTCTGGGCATGCCCCTTTCATCACCGTTGGATGTCGCAGGTTCGGTGGAGGTAAAACCACTGGAAGGCAACGTCACGGATCAACAGGCAGAAGCAATCAAATCCAACCCGGGTCTGGCCGCGCTGCGCAATCAGATGGATGCAGCCCAGGCCAGTATAAGAGTGGCGCGCTCCGACAAATATCCGCAAGTCGGATTGCTTGCCCGCGCAGACTGGAACACTCCGAACGTCGGTTTCGATGCCTATTCCTACACCGTTGGCGGGCAGGTCTCATGGCAGTTGTTTGACGGGGGGGTAACCAACAGTGCCGTTGCCCGGGCTCAAGCCAGCCGCGACGAACTCTCGGCCAAACTGCAGCAGGCCGAAAGCGGAATCGGCTATCAGGTCGCTGATGCCTGGCGCAAGGCAGAGGAAGCAGAACAAAGGGTATCCGCCCGCAAACTTGCGGTCGATCAGGCCGAGGAAGCCCAGCGCATCATCAGCAAACGCTATGAAAATGGTGTTGCAACCATTGTCGAACTGCTCGGCGGCCAAGCCCAGCTGGATAAAGCACGAGCTGACCTGGTGGCAGCCCATTACGAGCTGAAAGTGCAGCGTGCAGCAGCGCGTCTGGCTGCAGGTCATTTACAACCCGATCAACTTTGAGATTGCCGACATGAGCTCACAGCGCTTCCCCTCTCTGTTTCCTCTGGCAGCCCTTGGCTTGCTCGTAAGCTTGAGCTGCGGTTGTGGAGAAAAGCAATCCAGCCGAGAAAGGGCATCCCAGGTCGGACGTACGCTGGCCGCAGATCGATATACCGTTCAGAATGCTGCCATGGCACTGCGCCTGGAAGTGCCCGGCACGGTGGCCTCGGTAGATCAGGTGCAAGTGGCTTCCAGACTCATGGGCTACATACGGGAAATCAAGGTGCAGGAAGGCCAGGCGGTGAAAGCCGGCCAACTGCTGTTTGTTGTTGACCCGACAGACATCCAGGGCCAGGTCAGTCAGGCCCGGGCGAGCCTGGCGCAGGCACAGGCCTCGCTCGCCGATGCCCAGTCCGATTACGATCGCTTCGGCGCACTGTACAAGGAAGAAGCCATCCCCAAGGCACAGTGGGACAAAGTGCGCTTGCAGCACCAGATTGCCCAGCAACAGGTTGCAGCAGCCAAGGCAGGCCTTGGCACGGCATCGAGCCAAATGCGCTATGCCTCTGTGACCGCCCCGATCAGTGGTGTCGTCACCCAGAAGATGGCAAACGCCGGTGATCTGGCCGCTCCTGGCCGGCCAGTCGTTGTAATTGAGGGGCTGAAAAGACTTCAGGTACGATCCAGCGTTAGCGACGACATTTTCAGGCAGATCAAACCAGGCGACAAAGTAAGCATTCGTCCGGACGCAAAGAACGGAGAGCTGCTGGGTGTGATTGCCCAAGTCGTGCCCGCGGCTGATCCTGTCAGCCATACGTATCTGGTTAAGATTGATCTACCCCGGACCAGCGGCCTTGAGAGCGGCAGCTTTGTCCGTGTCGGCTTCGATATTGGCAACCGTGAGGGGATCCAGATTCCTGCCAGCGCGGTTGTCGAACGTGCAGGCATTACCGGCGTATTCGTGATCGACAAGAGCGGCATCGCTCGTTATCGCATGGTGCGCATTGGTGCTGCGAATAATGGCCGGGTTGATGTTCAGGCTGGACTTAACCCGGGTGAGACCGTTGCTGTATCACAGGCAGACCAACTCGAAAATGGCGATAGGGTAAGCGGCGGCTCTCATGAGTGAACGCGAAATGCCGCTGAACATAGCGGGCAAGCTTGCTCGCATGTTCATCGAGTCCAAGATCACCGCCATGATCATGGTGGCGCTTGCATTAGCCGGCATGATGGCGCTGTTCGTCACACCGCGGGAGTACAACCCGCAGATTGTGGTACCGGCCGCCAACATCATCGTCGCCAAGCCCGGCGCGTCCAGCGCAGAAATCGAAAACCTGGTGGTCAGGCCGCTGGAGGCCATCATGAACGCGCAGTCGGGTGTAGACCACACCTATGGCTATGCCGCTCCCGACTTCGGTCTCGTCACTGTCCAGTTCAAGGTTGGCGAGGATCAGGAAAGAAGCCTGGTCAAACTCTACAACCAGTTGATGCAGAACATGGACCGCATGCCACCCGGGGCAATGCAGCCCATCGTCAAGCCCATCAATGTGGACGACGTTCCCATCATGACGCTGACCCTTTCTTCTGCAACGGTGAACGATCTTGAAATGCGTCAGGTTGCTGATCGCGTTCTGGAACAGCTGCGCAACATGCCCGGCGTTTCGTTCACCCAAGTCATGGGTGGTTCGCAACGTGCGATCAATGTGTGGATTTCGCCCGCCAAATTGGCGGCCGCCGGCTTTGCGCTTGACCAGGTAGACAAGATGCTGCAGGGCCAAAACGTTTCGGTACCGGCTGGCGATCTGGTTCATGACAATCAGGTGCATCCGCTGCGGATCAATGGATTCCTCGGCAACGCCCGGGATGTGGGAGATATCATTATCGGCGCACCCAATGGACATCCTGTCTACCTCAGGGATGTGGCCACTATCGAGGATGGTCCGCAGGAAGTCGATGAAAGTTCACGCTTCGCATTCGGTCCGGCGGCCAAGGCAAACGTTTACAAGGGCGAAGTGCCCGCCGTTGCCATCGCCATTGCCAAGAAAGCCGGGACCAATGCTGTCGTGGTCGCCAATGCAGTGCTGCAGAAAGTGGAACAGCTCAAGCGCCAAGCCATCCCCGCTGACATCACGGTGAGCGTCACCCGCAATGACGGCGCAAAGGCCAACGATGCGGTCAATACGCTGGTGGAGCACCTCGGTATCGCCATCGGTTCGGTCGTCGTCATTCTGGTGTTCTTCCTCGGCTGGCGTGAAGCCGGCATCGTCACCCTCACCGTGCCGCTTATTCTGTTCGTTGTTCTGACCATCGGCCTGTTTGCCGGCCAGACCATCAATCGCATTACACTGTTTGCTCTGATCCTGTCCCTGGGTCTTCTGGTAGACGCTGCAATCGTGGTGGTGGAAAACATTCATCGCCATTTGCATCACGGCATCGGTGACAAGGACTTCAAATCCGTCGTCATCGAGGCCACCAACGAGATCGGCAATCCGACCAATATCGCCACCATTGCGGTGATCCTGGCGTTTGTGCCCATGGCCTTTGTGACGGGCATGATGGGCCCCTTCATGCGCCCAATTCCTTTCAATGTGCCGGTGGCGATGATCGCATCGCTCCTGATTGCCTACATCGTGGTGCCGTGGGCCACCAACTTGTGGCTGCGGAAGAAAGCTGCACAGAGCGAACTGGCGAGAACGGAAAGCCTGGAAGAAGCGGGTGAGAAGAAAACCGATCCGCTGCACCGGGCTTACGTAAGCGTCGTTACACCATTCATCGAGAGCCGCGGCAAGCGAAACCTGATGTTCCTGCTGGTGCTTGGCTTATTGCTGGTCGCCATGCTCATGCCCGCCTGGCAGTTCATCCGCCCTTCCGGCATGAATGGCCCGCTCTCAGCCCTTGGCGTTGAACTGAAAATGCTGCCCAACGACAACACCAACACGTTCCTGGTTGAAGTCGACACGCCGGCAGGCACCACACTGGAAGAAACCGACCAGACCGCGCGCGCAGTCGGCGATGTGCTGGCGAAGAATTCCTATGTCACGGATTACCAGACCTTCCTCGGCATGACCGCGCCCATCGACTTTGCGGCCCTGGTGCGGGGCGACCTCATCAAGCGTGGCGACAACCTTGCTCAGATTCGGGTCAATCTGGTGGACAAGCATCATCGCTCGGAAAGCTCGCACAAAATCGTGCAGACATTGAATGACAGTCTGCAGCCATTGCGCCAGGCGTTTCCTGCTGCCCGCATCAAGCTGTATGAGACGCCTCCCGGCCCGCCTGTGCAGGCGCAAGTCCTGGCTGAGCTTTATGGACCTGACTACAACAAGTTGCGTACCGCAACCCCGGAGGCGCGCAAGGCGTTTGCATCCGTTTACGGCATGATCAATGTGGATGATTCGGTAACCGCTTCCATGCAGGCATATTCCATCAGAATTGACCGGGAGAAGGCTGCCCTGTCAGGGGTCGTATCCGGCCAGGTTGCCAAGCTGTTACGTGACTATGTTTCCGGTCTCTCGATTGGTGCCGTTCATGTAGACGATGCACGCGAACCGATCAACATTGTTGTACGCCTGCCCAGATCTGAACGCCAGTCGCCAGAGCAGTTCATGTCCATACGACTGACCAACATGATGGGGCAGCAGGTACCGCTGGGAGCCATCGCCCGGGTGGAACAAATCACCCAGGACAAACCCATCTACAGCCGCGACCAGCATCCCATGGTGATGGTCGGCGGCGAGATGATCACTTCAAGTCCGGTTTATGCCGTTCTGGCCCTGGACAAAATGCTGGACGGCAAACTACTGGGCAATGGCGTGAAATTCAAAACCGGCAATCTTGGGTTTACGGAAACCCCGGCAGATGACTTGACGAACAACCACCTGTTGTGGGGCGGCGAAATGCGCCTGACCCTCGATGTGTTCCGCGACCTGGGTTCAGCGTTCATCATCGCCCTGATATTCATCTACCTGTTGCTGGTGGGCTATTACAAATCGTTTATCATGCCGATGATAGTGATGGGCGCGATTCCCCTTACTCTGATCGGAGTATTCCCCGGCCATTGGGCCACAAGCCAGGCGTTCACCGCGACCTCCATGATTGGCGTCATCGCCCTGGCCGGAATTGTGGTGCGAAACTCGCTGCTGCTGATTGACTTCATCGTCGACTACCGGAATCAGGGCTATGGCCTCAAGGAAGCCGTGATCGAGGCCGGCGCAGTGCGGCTGCGCCCCATCCTGCTCACTGCGCTGGCCATCATACTGGGTTCTGCCATCATGATTTCCGACCCCGTTTTCGGCGGTCTGGCGGTATCACTGATCTTTGGCACATTCGCCTCGACGGCGCTGACCCTTATTGTCATCCCGCTTCTGTATTACATCTGGCAGAAGGGCGATGGCGCTGAGGCTTGAAATTGTCAGTACCCACTCTATTTTATGAGTCACCAACACAGGAGTTGAATCATGTCTGTCGAACGAGTTGTCCGCATCATTGCGGGTTTCTTCATCATGCTTTCGCTGGCACTCGCCCATTTCAACGGTACTGCCGATCTTTCCCATATCAGCTGGCTTTGGTTTACTGCCTTCGTTGGCTTCAACCTGTTCCAGTCGGGCTTCACGCGCTTCTGTCCCATGGATATCATGCTAAAGAAAATCGGCGTTAAGGAAAGTCTTGGGCTTTGAATATGACGACTATCGAGTTTGTGCAAAATAATCTGTTGCTGGTCGGCGTTGCACTTGTCAGCGGCGGCATGCTGCTGTGGCAGAGTTTTGGCGACAAGATATCCGGCGTAAGCCAGGTTGGCACGGCGGAGGCCACCCGTTTGATCAATGACGACGCCCTGGTCCTGGATGTGCGCGAGGACAAGGAGTGGGCCGAAGGCCATTTGCCCAATGCAAAGCACATTCCTTTGGCGCAGCTGCCCAAACGAATCTCGGAACTCGACAAGTACAAGGACAGACCCGTTGTCGTGAGTTGTCGAAGTGGCCACCGGTCTGCCTCAGCCTGTCGCACCCTCAAGAAGAACGGTTTCCAACAGGCACACAACCTGACAGGCGGAATCATCGCCTGGGAACAGGCCAATCTTCCTATCATCAAGAAGTGACCCAGGTTATGACCAAGATCACGATGTATTGCACTGCAGTATGCCCCTACTGTGTCGCGGCGGAACGATTGTTGAGTTCAAAAGGCGTGGCGCAGATCGAAAAGATACGCATTGACCTGCAACCAGGCCTGCGCGAAGAAATGATGGAGCGGACCGGTCGACGCACAGTGCCTCAAATCTACATTGGCGAACGTCACGTCGGTGGCTTCGACGAACTGTCGGCGCTCAATGCCAGGGGCGAACTGGACCCATTGCTTGGCGCTTGATTTTTGCCCTACCGCCCGCATCTCTATAAAAGATATTTTGGAGATGCGCCATGGAACTCGTCTGTCCCTCATGCTCAGCCATCAATCGTGTTCCCGATTCACGTCTGACTGATCACCCCAGCTGTGGGAAATGTCACCAGCCGCTTTTGCCTGGCAAAGCCATTGACCTGAGCAGCAGCCGTTTTGATACCTTTATCAGCCGATCCGGCCTGCCCGTGGTGGTGGATTTCTGGGCCACCTGGTGCGGCCCCTGCAAGATGATGGCGCCGGTTTTTGCCCAGGTTGCGATCGAGCTGGCTAACCGCGCATGCTTTGCCAAAGTGGAAACCGAAACAGAGCAGGGGTTGGCTGCACGCTATGGCATTCGCAGTATTCCCACGCTGGCCATTTTCAGGAATGGCCGGGAGATCGCCCGCCAGGCAGGGGCCATGGATGGGGTCAACCTAAAGCGTTGGCTGGCTGCGAACGGGGTGTAGTCCGCTGACATGGAACGTTCGAACCTCAGTTAGAATAGCGGCTTGATCGGCCGACCCCATCGGCCCCACGACATTCACAGGGAGTTTTCATGGCTGAAGAGCAACCACAGGCCCAGATGGGTTTCAATATCGAAAAACTATACGTCAAGGACTTGTCAGTGGAAGTTCCTGGCGCACCCGCCGTATTCCTGGAGCGCGAGCAACCCCAGATCGATGTGCAGCTCAACACCCAGGCCAACAACATCGGTCTGGACATGTTCGAGGTCACAATCACCTCAACCATCAACGCAAAGATCAAGGACAAGACTGCGTTCCTGGTGGAAATTACCCAGGCGGGAATTTTCCGCATCCAGGGCGTACCGCAGGATCAGCTTCCCATGGTGCTGGGCATAGGCTGCCCCAACATCGTGTTCCCTTATCTGCGCGAATCCATTTCGGATGTAGTGATCCGTGCCGGCTTCCCGCCCATGCTGCTCAACCCCGTCAACTTTGAGGCCCTGTTCATGCAGCAACAACAGGCCGCGCAACAGCCCGGCAGCGCAACGCATTGATACGTTGCATCGCGTCAGCCACGCTGGCCGGTTTAGCCCTCATGGCTGCCCCGGTAGCTGAAGCTGACCTTGATTATGTCACCACAGGCCGGCCGGCAATTCTTTATGATGCTCCGTCCGTGGCGGCAACCAGGAGCGCCATCGTCGGGCCAGGCTACCCGTTCGAAGTGCTGGTTCGTGTCGAAAATTGGCTGAAAGTGCGCGATCAAACCGGCGATCTTCTCTGGATTGAATCCTCTGACGCTCAAGGGAAACCCAGGGTAGTCGTGACATCGGCCACAGCCAATGTTCTGGAAAAGCCGCAGACGGATGCACCAACTCGGTACCGAGTGACACGGGGGGTATCCCTCGAACTGTCTGGTGATTCCGGGGAGCCCGGTTGGCTCAGGGTTCGCCATCCGCAAGGCGGTGAAGGCTACCTCAGCCTGCTGGACATCTGGGGACAATGAACATTGCCATCCTGGGTGCGGGCGCCTGGGGGACCGCTCTGGCGATTCACTTTGCCCCGCGCCATCAGGTCACGCTCTGGAGTCGCAACCCTGAACACATAAGCAGCATGTCAAGCGATCGGCAGAATGCCCGTTATCTCCCGGGTCATTCCATTCCATCGACGCTCAAACTTGAATCCGATCTGGACGCCGCCTGCCGCAACGCCGAGCTGCTGATCATTTCTGTCCCCACGGCGGGGTTTCGTCCCATGTTGCATGCAATCGCAGACAAATCCCTGCCCCTCATCTGGGTATGCAAGGGGCTGGAGCCCGGCACCGGCAAAAGGCTGGATGAGGTTGCAGCAGAAGTGCTCCCATCCAACCTGCCACGTGCTGTACTCTCTGGCCCCAGCTTCGCCCAGGAGGTTGCCGCAGGCCACCCTACCGCGCTCACCTTGGCGAGCAGCAATGCAGAATTTGCCAAACGCATTGCCAGCCGGCTTCACGGCGGCAGCCTGCGTATCTACACCAGCGAGGACGTGATCGGCGTGGAAATCGGCGGCGCGCTGAAAAACGTCATGGCGATTGCGGCCGGCATTTCCGACGGCCTCGGCTTTGGCCACAATGCCCGCGCCGCGCTGATTACCCGCGCCGCAGCGGAGATGGCCCGATTGGGCATTGCCTTGGGCGCCCACACCGAAACCATCATGGGCCTGACAGGTATGGGCGATTTGATCCTCACCTGCACCGGTGAGCTCTCCCGCAACCGCCAGGTCGGCCTCAAGCTGGCCGAGGGGAAAACACTGCCCGAAATCCTTCTGGAACTTGGCCATGTGGCCGAGGGCGTGAACACCGCTCGTGAAGCCATCAAGCTCGCCGATCAATTTGGCGTGGACATGCCCATCACGGGCGCGGTCAAACATATCCTTTTCGACAGCCTGCCCGCGCGGCAGGCTGTCGAAGACTTGCTCAGTCGCAGCCAGAAAGCAGAAAACCAGTTCTAGCCAAACCCGTTCTGCCGCCAGGCTTCGTAGACGGCAACGCTGACTGCATTCGACAGATTCATGCTGCGCGAGTCTTTCTTCATCGGCAGCTTCAATCTGGCCTGCGCCGGAAATTCTTCCAGCAGTTCCAGCGGCAAGCCCCTGGTTTCCGGGCCGAACAACAATACATCGCCTGGCTCGAAATGGGCATCGCCATAAACGCATGCGGCCCTGGTTGTGAACGCCCACCACATTCTGCCTTTCAGTGCGCTCCTCACCGACTGCCAGTTTTCGTGCACGGTTACATTGGCCATGTCATGGTAGTCCAGACCGGCTCGCACAAGTTGCCTGTCATCCAGCTTGAAACCAAGTGGTTTGACCAGGTGAAGACGGCAGCCGGTGTTGGCCGCCAGACGAATGAGGTTGCCCGTGTTGGGGGGAATTTCAGGTTGATACAGGACAATGTCAAACATTCGCTAGAATGACCCCATTGCGTACAAATTTCATCATATGGTTCCTCACCTCACCACCGCACTTACCGGCCCGCTCCACGAACTGGAGAAACGTCTGCTCGATGCGCAGCCTGCAATCGAATTCTGGTTCCGCCAGCAATGGCAGGAACATGCGGCGCCGTTCTATACCTCAGTGGACATCCGTAACGCCGGTTTCAAACTGGCGCCGGTCGACACCAACCTGTTCCCCGGTGGATTCAATAACCTCAGCCCCGCGTTCATGGCCTTATGCGTCCATGCCGCCATGGGCGCGGTGGAAAAGATATGTGGCAATGCCCAGCGATTGTTACTGATTCCAGAAAACCATACGCGCAATACATTCTATTTGCAGAATGTGGCCGTGCTCGCGAGAATATTGCGGCAAACTGGCCTGGTGGTTCGCATCGGAACATTGATTCCTGAAATCACCCAGCCAACCACACTGGAACTGCCGGATGGCGGCCGCATCACCCTCGAACCCATTGTCCGCAACGGTGGCCGGGTGGGATTGAAGGACTTTGACCCCTGTGCCGTGTTGCTCAACAACGACTTGTCTGCCGGGGTGCCGGAGGTGCTCAGGGATATTGAGCAAACCATCATGCCGCCGCTCTATGCCGGCTGGCACCAGCGGCGCAAGTCCCGTCATTTCAAAGCCTACGCCCACCTGGCCAATGAATTCAGCCGTTTACTGAACATCGATTCCTGGTTGATCGATCCCTATTTTGAACAATGCGGGCAGATCAATTTCCAGTCCCGCCAGGGAGAGGCTTGTCTGGCGGAAAAGGTCGACGCAATGCTAGATAAAATCCGGGCCAAATACACGGAATACAAGATTGACAAGGATCCCTTCATCATTGTGAAAGCGGATGCCGGGACCTATGGCATGGGCATCATGACCGTTAAATCAGCGGAAGACGTCATGGACCTCAACCGCAAGCAGCGCAACAAAATGGCGGTGATCAAGGAGGGAACGGAAAATACCCAGGTATTGATCCAGGAGGGCGTCTACACGTTTGAAAGCATCAACGAAGCCGTGGCAGAGCCGGTGGTCTACATGGTCGATCACTTTGTGGTGGGCGGCTTTTACCGCGTCCATACCGGACGCGGCGTGGACGAAAACCTCAATGCCCCTGGCATGCATTTCGTTCCCCTGGCCTTTGAAGCTTCCTGCCAGCTGCCCGACCGCAACCTTAATCCTGACGCGATGCCCAACCGGTTTTATGCCTATGGCGTCATCGCCCGGCTGGCCATGCTCGCTGCCAGTATCGAACTGGACGAGACCCTCAATGACATGGCGGCGGCATGAGCAGTAAGCAGATGCCGCTGAAGCATCGCGCCTCGGAACGTGTGCGACGGATGCGCCATAACGAACCGGCTCCACTACGCAGCTATGCAGGCGCAGCCGTTACGCCGGTTCCCCACGTGGCTGGGATGCGCACGCCCGCGAATACCGCCGGGAGCCGACACGACGGTGCCGGAACAGTCATGCAGGTAACGGAGACGGCGGCATGAAGCTGCTTTTCGTTCTCGACCCGCTCTCCAGCCTTAAACATTACAAGGATACAAGCATCGCCATAATGCGTGCGGCGCACAAACGAGGCCATGAAGTTGCGGCCTGCGAGCAGCAGGATATTTTCTGTCTTGAAGGCCAGGTCAGCGCACGCACACGCAGGCTGGAAATTTCCAATGCGGCGCATTGGTACCAGGAAGGAGCTGACGAAGAAGCCTCACTGTCCACATTTGATGGCGTCCTCATGCGCAAGGACCCGCCAGTGGATATCGACTATCTCGCCACGACCCACCTGCTTTCGCTGGCTGAAGCCCAGGGAGCAAGCGTGTTCAGCCGCGCATCGGGCCTGAGGGATTTCAACGAAAAGCTGGCGATCTTCCGCTTTCCCCAATTCATCGCTCCCACACTGGTGACGGCAAGCATGCAACTGGTTGGCGATTTCCTCGCCGAACATGGGGATGTGATCGTCAAGCCACTGCATGCCATGGGTGGAAGCGGCGTGTTCCATTTGCGCCCTGCCGACCCCAACCGCAACAGCATACTGGAAACCCTGACGCAGCATGGAAGCCACGCGATCATGGCACAGAAATATCTGCCCGCCATTGTTCACGGCGACAAACGGGTGTTGCTGATCAATGGCGAGCCCATACCCTATGCGCTCGCACGCATTCCGCAAGCCGGTGAAACGCGCGGCAATCTGGCGGCAGGCGGCAGAGGGGTAGCCCAGAACCTGTCGGAACGGGATCGGCAAATTGCCATGGCAGTGGGCCGGCTGGCAAGAGAAAAGGGGCTGTTTCTGGTCGGGCTCGACATCATCGGCGACTGCCTGACAGAAATCAATGTCACCAGCCCGACCGGTTTTGTGGAGATCACCGAGCAAACCGGCTTCGATGTGGCCGACTACTTTACCGCCGAACTGGAAACATTTTGCACTGGCTAGGCAATAGCGGCAGATTTGTTGGCCTCGTTGTGCGTCTAAATGTCAACACCCTGCTGCTCTTGCTCCTCGCAGCCTGTTCGCAAGCTGAGCCACTCACTCGCCAGCAGGCGTATGTATTCGGCACGCTGGTGGAGGTGTCCATTTATGGCGCGGAGGAAAAGAAGGCCAACGCGGCGATTGCCGCTGTGCTCTCCCGCTTTGACCGGCTGCACCACAAACTGCATGCCTGGCAGCCCTCGGACTTGCAGAGGCTGAATGCTGCTTTCGCATCAGCGGGTAAGCGGGTAACCGTTGATGAAGAACTGGCTTTCATACTGCAGGATGCAAAAACCTTTTCTCAACAAACCAATGGACTGTTCAACCCCGCCATTGGCAATCTGATCAAGCTCTGGGGATTCCAGAGCGACACTCCCCTGAACGCCCCGCCTGCCGAAGAGCTGGTCGCCCAGCAAGTCGCACTTAAGCCCGGCATGGACGGCATCCATGTGACAGACC
The DNA here is from genome assembly GCA_049578545.1 of Thiobacillaceae bacterium. Classification (GTDB taxonomy): domain Bacteria; phylum Pseudomonadota; class Gammaproteobacteria; order Burkholderiales; family Thiobacillaceae; genus DASQBT01. Next base: position 109,562 of record JBAUMF010000030.1, on the reverse strand, counting down.
ATCAGGCATGCAGCGACAACCCGGCCGTACGAATCGACCTGGGGGGTTATGCCAAGGGTTATGCACTGGACGAGTCGGCAGCCATATTGAAGCAACAGGGCGTCAGCAATGCCTTGGTTAATATCGGCGGCAATGTATTGGCTTTGGGACACCATGGTGAGCGGCCATGGCAGGTCGGCATCCAGCACCCCAGACAAGCGGGCGTGATTGCAACACTTGAACTTGCAGACGGCGAGGCCATCGGCACCTCGGGCGACTATCAGCGCTATTTTGAATCAGGCGGCAAACGCTATTGCCACCTGATCGATCCTCGATCCGGTCGGCCCGCTGATGGCATGCAGTCCGTCACCATTGTGGTCAATGGAGCCCGTTCAGGCGTGCGCTCAGATGTACTGACCAAGCCATTGTTTATCGCAGGAATTCCGGCTCTGCCCGGTTTATCGAGGCAGCTGGGAACCCCCTTGGTGCTGGCGATTGATCCTAGCGGTCAGGTATGGGTTTCCCGTGACCTGCTTTCCCGCCTAAAGTGGACAGACCCCAAACAGGCTTATCACCTGATCTAGGGCGGCTCTGAACAAGTTTTGTTCAGAGCCGCCCCACCCCGGCTACAATATGCCGTTATTGTTTTTCTGCGTGGCTATCATGATTGGAATCCTGCTGGTTACCCACGGCACGCTGGGCGATACGCTGATTGATTGCGTGACTCATATCCTTGGCAAGCCTCCGGAACAGGTCGCCGCGGTCAATATCAGGGGCCATGCCAGCCATGACGACGTATTTCCTGCCATCCGTGCCAGGCTGGCCGAACTGGAGCAGGGCGAAGGCGTGTTGGTTCTGGCAGATATCTTCGGCGCGACACCCTGCAACTGCGTGGCTGAAGCGCTGACCACAGCCAACGTTGAAGGTGTTGCCGGAGTCAACCTGCCAATGCTCGTCAAGGCGCTCAGCTATCGCTATCTCACGCTGGCCGAGCTCAGCGCAAAGGCGGTTTCGGGCGGTGTCGAAGGTATTTTCAATCTTAAAGACCACCTCAATACCAATGCTTCAGCAGTCTATTGAAATCACCAACGAGCTCGGGCTGCATGCCCGGGCATCAGCCAAACTGACCCAGGCAGCCTCCGGATTCCAGAGCCAGGTGCACCTGAGCCGCAACGGGCGGCGGGTCAACGCAAAGAGCATTATGGGCGTGATGATGCTTGCCGCCGCAAAGGGAGCTACGGTTGAACTTGAAACCGATGGGCCTGATGAACAGGATGCCATGAACGCCCTCATCATGCTCATCAACAACAAGTTCGGCGAGGGGGAATAGGGGCATGTTCAGCCTCCACGGCATAGGGGTATCGGGCGGCATCGCCATCGGTCGTGCTCATCTCGCATCCAGCACCCGGGTGGAGGTTCCCCATTATGTGCTTGCCAGGGAATACCTGGATGAAGAGTTGAGGCGGTTCGACGCCGCCTTCAACCAGGCCAAGGAAGAACTGGAGGGGCTCCGCGACCACATACCGTCCAACGCCCCGCAGGAAATGGCGGCATTTCTGGATATGCACCTGATGATCATGAATGACGACATTCTTGATGAGGAGCCCAAGCGCATCATCCGTGAAACCCAGTGCAACGCCGAGTGGGCATTAAGCCAGCAGATGGAAGCCCTGGTGGGCCAGTTTGAGGCCATGGACGATCCCTATCTGCGCTCCCGGGCCGAGGATGTGGTCCAGGTCGTGCAGCGTGTGCTCAAGGTTCTGATGGGGCATCCAGGTCACCTGCCTTTGGCAAACATGGATGGACAGGACTGCGTGCTGGTAGCCCACGAGCTCACCCCGGCAGACATGATTCTGTTCAAGAATGTTCGCTTTGCCGCCTTTATTACCGATCTGGGCGGAGCCACTTCTCACACGGCGATTCTGGCGAGAAGTCTGAATATCCCTTCCGTAATGGCCTTGCACAATGCGCGCAGCCTCATCCGCGATCACGAATGGATCATCGTCGATGGTCGGGAAGGCGTGGTTATCGTCGACCCGGATGAGGCCATCCTGGCTGAATACAGGGTCAAGCAGGAACTCTGGCGGCGCGAAACCGAAAAGCTCAAGGGCATCAAGACCAGCAAGGCCCGCACGCTCGACGGCACCATGGTCGAGCTGTTTGCCAACATCGAATTGCCGCAGGACATTGACGCCGTCAAGGAATCCGGTGCCCAGGGCATTGGCCTGTTTCGCAGCGAATTTCTTTTTCTCAGCCGGGATGACCTGCCGTCCGAGGATGAGCAATTCGAAGCTTACCGAGCGGTCGCTGAAGCAATGGAGGGGAAGCCTGTCACCATCCGCACACTCGACCTCGGCGCCGATAAACAGGCGCCGTGGGGACACACCTCGGCAGACAATCCAGCCCTGGGCTTGCGTGCCATCCGCCTGTGTCTGGCCGAACCGAAACTGTTCCTTTCGCAGTTGCGGGCCATACTGCGCGCGTCAAACTACGGCAAGGTTCGCATTCTTATCCCCATGCTGGCGCACATCGGCGAGTTGCGGCAGACCCTGCAGCTGGTCAACTCGGCAAAGCAGAGCCTGACTGATGAAAGACTTGCGTTTGATGACCATGTGCTCATGGGCGGCATGATAGAAATTCCGGCCGCTGCCTTGATGGCGAGTACGTTTGCAGAGCATCTCGATTTTCTCTCGATCGGCACCAATGACTTGATCCAGTACACTTTGGCGATCGATCGGGCCGATGATGCCGTCGCCCATCTTTACGACCCCTTGCATCCAGCGGTACTCATGCTCATCCGGCAGACCATCAAGGCGGCAACGAAAGCAGGTAAACCTGTCGCCGTGTGTGGCGAGATGGCAGGCGATCCCGTTCTTACCCGTCTTCTTCTCGGTCTCGGCTTGCGCTCATTTTCAATGCATCCTACCAGCCTGTTACAGGTGAAGAACCAGATCATGCGCAGCCAGATTGATGAAGTTACCGATCTGACCCAGCGTTTGCTGAAAAATATCGATCCGGACAAGACGCTCAATCTGCTCGCCAAACTCAACGCTTGATCCACCAGGCAATCGCTCATGCGGGAAGCCGATTACTGGACCGAAGCATGCCGCGTTCTAAGCCGCAGGGATCCGGTAATGAAGCGGCTCATCAAGCGTTATCCCGATGCCAATCTGCGGAGCAGGGGCAATGCCTTTGAAACCCTGTTAAGAGCAATCGTTGGCCAGCAGATTTCGGTCAAGGCCGCTGATGCGGTTTGGGGCCGGCTATGCGCTTTCACGCCCATAGAAGTCAAGACAGTCAGCAAGCTCGCTGTTGACCAAATCCGCGCCTGCGGACTGTCACGCCGAAAGGCAGAATACTGCCTTGACCTTGCCGGCCATTTCGCTGAAGGCCGCATTCGACCGCGCCGCTGGTCAAACATGGACGACGAAGCGATCATCGATGAACTGACCGACGTTCGCGGCATTGGACGCTGGACTGCCGAGATGTTCCTGATCTTTCACCTGCTGCGGCCAAATGTCTGGCCAGTGGACGATTTGGGCCTGCTGAAAGCGATCAGCCTGCACTATCGCGAAGGCGAGAAGCTGACTCCGGGCCAAGCCAGGGAACTGGGTGTCGCGTGGGAACCCTGGCGCACGGTTGCCACGTGGTACTTGTGGCGCAGCCTCGACCCGCTGCCTGTTGAATATTGAGAAGCCCGGCATGCCGGGCTTCTCAACTTGAAGCGGTTCGCTCAGGCCGCTTTTGCATCAGCCAGAAGCTTCTGCAACTCACCCTTCTGGTACATCTCGGTGAGGATGTCCGAGCCGCCGACGAACTGGCCGCCGACATACAGCTGGGGAATGGTGGGCCAGTTGGAAAACTCCTTGATGCCCTGGCGGATTTCGGCATCAGCCAGCACATTGACTGAAACATAGTCTGTGACGCCACATGCCTTGAGAATGTTGGCTGCGTTGGAAGAAAAGCCGCATTGCGGAAACTGCGGCGTGCCTTTCATGAACAGCACAACCTTGTTCCCTGCTACCGTCTCGCGAATCTTGTCCTGAATGCTCATTTTGATGCTCCTGGAAGCCTGAGTAATTTACTCAGGTATTATAAGGTCTCGCTAATATAAATCAAGTCAACTCTTCCTTGGGTTTGATTAACGCCTTGTGCAGCAAATGAGGGATCAGCAGGCGGAGCGGCATGCGCAGCCAATGGGCCCTCACGTAGGCTGCCAGCCTTGCCGGCTGGGCAAAGCCATCGTCATAGCTTGCGTGATCGGGCCCGAGTACGCGATGGAACATTGCGTCCATAATTGGCCGCACGCCAGGCGCCACCTCTTTTAGTGCTACATCTACGCTCGGCGGAATTGGTGTCTGGAAGAAATGACGCACGTAGCGCAATGCGTAATACAGCGGGCGCGTCAGCTCCAGTTCTGCGGCGCGTTGTGGCAAGCGTTCCCAGAAGCCTGGATGTTCCGGAAAATGCCTCAGCAATAGGTTCAGGTCCGACAAGTCGCGCAGTCCGTGCGTCAGTTCGCCGTCATGGAACAAATGGCAGGCGGAGTGCAGCACCATGTCGACCGGAGCCAGCACCCAAACATCCGGTTCGCCGGGCACCGGCACCGCGGCTGCCCGCAGCTTGGCCGGGTCAGGATGATAGCGGGCGGTATGCGGCAGGATGGCATGGTGCACGTCCAGCACGCTGCCGCGCTTGACATGCTGCATCGGTGGAATCTCGTGCATCCATTGCCGGTAGTATCGCTCGTCATACGCATCCTGCGCCTGCACATGCCACCCCACCAGCATGAGCGCAGCTTCGACCTCTGCCAGGCGTTCACGCGGCACCAGGATGTCTATATCGTTGAATAATCTTCCCCTTGCCGCCGGCAACTCAGCCATCACATAGGACGCGCCCTTGAGCAGAATAATTGGGCAAGCAGATGGCCCCAGCGCCTGCTGGATCTGCATAACTTCCCAACGAACCGCTATCTGCTGCCGCTCTGCTAGGGCCAAGGCCGCCGTAAAATGCCAGCGTACCGGTTCAGGAATCACGTCCCAGCAATCCGCCTGTTGCAAGTTAACCGCCAGCCGCGCGATCAGTCCACCGCGTCTGCCTTGACGCACCAATTCATCCCAAGTTCCGAGATCCAGATTCTGCAGAAACTGCATGTCTTTCAGCGCGGCACAGATCAGCGGGGTCTTCATGGATTTGCCCGCCTTCTCCTCGCTGCCAGGCAATCAAACAGCTGAACTGCTTCCGATAAGTCGCTGTAGGTGAAATCGTGGCAGTCGCACTGCTCTACCGTTTGCGTGCCTAGGGCAAAACCGTGCTCACCCAGATGGCTATAGTTGAAGGCATTTTGCGCAAGATAGATGAAGGTTTGCGCCCGCGAGCGGGGAACAAGTTCTGTGGCCGCCGCAGGCCGCCATTCGGGAAAGATCACCCAACCTGGCTGCGCCGGCACGTGCTGACGCAGCACACTGTCACGCGGTGGACGCATGTGGGCAACCGTGCCCTTGGAGGTATCGCGCGACTCCCGATTAATGAACACCCCGGGTGAAAATCCTCGAATGATGTCGATCGACTGGTTCTTGAGACTGACCGGGCGGGGCAGAGGATGAATCAGACCGCTTACCCGGTCAATCAATGTCAGTTCGTCGGAGAGCAAGCGCCAGCCTGACAACACGAGCCCTGCGCACAAAGTGCTCTTGCCGGAGCCCGGCGGAGCAGGAAGTATTGCGGCAAAGCCGTTCTTTTCCACCACGGCAGCATGGATGACAAGGTAGTGGTGGGCATGCATGGATACGCACCAGTTCAATCCCCATTCCAGCATTGGGTAGGCCTGATTCAAAGGCAACGGCTTGAACGGGCGCTCGCCATCAAACAGAAAATCTACCTGGGGCTTGAGCCAACGGCGCACGCCGGCCGGGCGCCCGAGTTCCACGTGGAAATCGGCAAACGCTGTGTCTTGCAACGGAAAATCTGCATATAGCTGCGCGACTCCGGTCCCCACACTTGCTATCCGGCTGCGGATGCACACGCTGAACGTTCCCGTTTGCAGCCCAAGGCCCTGGCCGCGCAAACGCGACTCCAACGCCTGGGGCGCCAGCTCAGCTACCCGCATTGCCCGCGGTCCACGATCAAACCCAGCGCCGCCAGTGCCTTGACCGTTGACTGCATGTCCGCAGCGAGCCGCTCATCCGCAGGGCAGTCGAGGCATTGCGCCAGCTTCCGCAGGCTCAGGCCGCCGGGCTTGGCGTTCAGGGAATATATGGCACAGGCAAGGCCATTCAGGTAATGGGTATCGCCACTGAGGCGATCATAGACCGCCGCCTCACCTGCAATAAACCTTACCAGAAAGCGGGATTGGGACTTCACCCCACTATTGTACAATTAGTCAGTCGAGAGCCGATCAGCTCCTGAGGTATACCAAATACGCCACGATCTGGGCTGGACCCCAGCAGCTGCCCGGGCAAGGGCCTGCAGTAACTTGATAATAGCCCGTTGTGGCATACTCGGTCCACATCCCCTTCAGACCCGTTTCGTCTATGCCTGCGTTATAGAGGCCGGCACGAATGTTCAACAGCGCCGCCGCAAATTCCTTCGAAATCGGGTTGGGTTTCGGAGTGACGTTGACATTATCCCCTGCGTTCATGACGGCTTTCAGACGATCATTACCCCAGTTGACCCCGATACCCGTGCCGTCCGCGTGGGTGAACTCATCCTTGAATTTGCTATTCCCCCCAGTGCCATCATCTGGGAGCCGATTAACCCATTGGGCCGGGCTGTTGCCGATACATGTCTGCGCTGCGCCATGATGACTGAGATTGCCAGAAGCAAAACCGGAAGGGCTCAGGCATTCCATCGCCAGTACCGGACGGCTTGCCAGCGTAAAAATCGCCGACACGCCAAGAGCGCTGCCCGTCAAACGACGCCGGGTCTGGTCAGGACCGGATTGGGATTGGGTTACTTCTTCCACGTTCTCTGGCTGTTTTTCATTATCCATAGCGCACCTAAGCATAATCCTCTGTTCAATAATAAGCAATTATTGCGCCAATCAGCAAATCTCCCGTTAAAACGCGATTTGGCCGGGTTTGACTGCATGCAGTACCTTGAATGTACATCCAATCTGTCAAATTTTCCGACACTTTCCTAAGCTAACCCGATCATGCCCGGCGTAATCCTTGTAGGTCTCAATCTGCTCAAAGCCATGCGATTTCATCAACCCTAAGACACTTGGGCCCTGGTCCCAGCCGTGTTCGAGTAATAACCACCCTCCTGGTTTGAGGTGGGTCTGTGCCTGCTGAATAATGGGCACAAGGTCATTGAGCCCCATTGGACCGGATGAAAGTGCATGTCGAGGTTCAAAGCGCACATCACCCGATTCAAGGTGAATGTCGTTCTCCTCAACGTACGGCGGGTTGCTGACGATCAGATCAAATCGCCTTCCTTTCAGGTCCGAGTACCAGTTCCCGCATTGCCACTCGACCCTCGCCCCTAGCGCCGCTGCATTATCCATTGCCAATTCCAAGCTGGACTGCGAGGCATCCACCCCGACTACATGAGAAGCTGGCCGTTCAAGGGCCAGGGTAATCGCAATGCAGCCGCTACCTGTGCCCAGATCAAGCACATCTGCGCTTCTAGTCTCGGGCAAACATTCGATGGCTAGTTCGACCAGCAATTCCGTTTCCGGCCTGGGAATCAGCACGTCAGGTCCAACCTTGAACAGTCTCCCGTAAAACTCGCGCTGCCCAACAATATAGGCTATGGGTTCACCAGCGAGTCGACGCGCAAATAACTGCTCATAACGTTGTATCAATTCAGCCTGCACTTCCTCAGCTTCATGAGCCAGCAGCCATGCGCGATCAGCCTCGAGCACAGATTCAAGCAGGATCCGTATTTCCAGTCTTGCCTCGCTCCAGTCCAGGTCCGAGGTTTTCGATAGCTGGGGCGCGTCTCGTTCGAGTATCTCCCTGACCGTCTTTACACGGCGCGAGTCACCGGGATAATTCATCAATGATCGAGGGTAATTGAGGGATAATTTCGGCTTCAGGCATGCATCATACGGCCTAATGCAGTACAAAATTAGAGGAGACAGGTCGGATGGCCCATGTAGTTGTATTAGGTGCAGGTCTTGGCGGCATGCCGATGGCCTACGAAATGAAAGAACTTTGCCGCCCTGGCGACACGGTTACGGTCATAAACGATAGCGACCGTTTCCAGTTTGTGCCTTCAAACCCATGGCTGGCGGTCAACTGGCGCACCCGGGAGGACATCACGTTTCCCATTCGCCCCTGCCTCGAAAAGAAGGGCATCAAGTTCATCCACAGCAAGGCCAAACGGGTTCATCCGGAAGAAAATCAGGTTGAACTGGGCGACGGCGAACGCATCAAGTACGACTATCTGGTGATTGCCACCGGCCCCAAACTGGCGTTCGATGAGGTCGATGGCATGGGACCCGAGCATTTTTCCAATTCCATCTGCCACGTCGACCATGCTGCCAAATCCGGCAATACCTGGAAGACGTTTGTCAGTGATCCGGGCCCTATCGTCGTTGGCGCAGCGCAAATGGCTTCCTGCTTTGGCCCGGCCTACGAATTCGCCTTCATCATGGATACCGACCTCAAACGCCGGAAGATCCGCGACAAGGTTCCCATGACCTTCGTCACCGCGGAGCCCTACATCGGCCATCTTGGCCTGGCCGGCGTGGGCGATTCGCGCGGACTGCTCGAATCTGCCATGCGCGACCGCCATATCAAGTGGATTTGCAACGCGAAGGTCAGCAGGATCGAGGCGGACAAGATGTTTGTGACGGAACATGACGACATGGGCAACGTAAAGAGGGAACATGAGCTGCCCTTCAAGTATTCCATGATGCTGCCCGCCTTCAAGGGCGTGGACGCCGTATTCGGTATCGAGGGCTTGACCAATCCGCGCGGCTTCATCCTGATTGACGAATATCAGCGCAATCCCAGATTCAGGAACGTCTATTCCATTGGCGTCTGCGTCGCCATTCCCCCGGTCGAGGCCACGCCCGTCCCTACAGGCACCCCCAAGACCGGATACATGATCGAATGCATGGTGAGCGCAACGGCACACAATATCCGTGCCGCCATCGACGGCCGCGCACCGGAAAAGATGGCCACCTGGAACGCCATCTGCCTGGCCGACATGGGTGATACCGGCGTAGCCTTTGTCGCCCTGCCGCAAATCCCGCCACGCAATGTCAACTGGTTCAAGGAAGGCAAGTGGGTGCACCTCGCCAAGGTGGCATTCGAGAAATACTTCATTCGCAAGATGAAAAAAGGCTCCACGGAGCCGTTGTATGAAAAATTCGTGCTTGGTGCGCTTGGCATTACCAAGTTGAAAGACTAGGGTCTTTTAACACCAGATCTCTATTCCTGTTCGCCCAGCGCCGCGAGTTGCTCGGCCTGATGCTCTGACGACAGGGCATCCAGCAATTCGGCCAGATCACCATCCATGATGAAGTCGATCTTGTACAGGGTGAGGTTGATACGGTGATCGGTGACCCGGCCCTGGGGAAAATTGTAAGTACGGATGCGTTCGGAACGATCCCCGCTGCCGATCAGTGACTTGCGGGTACTGGCAATATTGGCCTGCTGTTCGCGCGTTTGCGCATCCTTGATCCGCGCTGCCAGCACCGCCAAGGCCTGCGCCTTGTTGCGGTGCTGGGAGCGGTCGTCCTGACATTCCACGACAATGCCTGTCGGCAGGTGGGTAATCCGAACGGCCGAGTCCGTCTTGTTGATGTGCTGGCCGCCAGCACCGCTGGCGCGGAAGGTATCGATGCGGATGTCAGCCGGGTTGACCACCACATCGCTGATTTCATCCACTTCCGGAAGCACGGCAACGGTGCAGGCCGAAGTGTGAATGCGTCCCTGGGTTTCGGTGGCGGGAACGCGCTGAACGCGATGACCGCCGGATTCAAACTTGAGCCGCGAATACGCGCCCTCACCCACAATGCGCGCGATCACTTCCTTGTAACCGCCCACTTCCGATTCGCTGGCGGAAATCAATTCCACCTTCCAGCCCTGGCGTTCTGCATAGCGTGAATACATGCGAAACAGGTCACCGGCGAACAATGCTGATTCGTCCCCACCTGTGCCAGCGCGTATCTCGAGAAAGATGTTGCGCTCGTCGTTCGGGTCCTTGGGAACCAGCTCGGTTTGCAGCTGCATTTCGAGCGACTGCAGTTTTTCCCTGGCGCCCTCAATTTCCGCTTCGGCCAGCTCCCGCATGTCGGGATCAGCCAGCATCGACTGGGCTGCAACGACATCCTCTGAGACTTGCCGGTACTGGCGATAGAGCGCCACCACGGGTGCAATTTCCGCGTGTTCGCGGCTTAATTTCCGGTAGTTATCCAGATCGGCTACTGCATCCTCATGCGACAATTCGCGGTCAAGTTCTTCCAGACGCTCGGACAGTTGGCCGAGTGTGGCGGCAAGTGTGGCTTTCATTCCGGTTTGATGTCGTAGAGCTTTTGCAGCAGCGCAGCGAGCTGGTTGCGCTCTTCGTCGGTGGCATGATGAATGGCAGCTGTGGGGGAATGAAGCAGCTTGTTGATGAGCGCCAGTGACATGGCTTCCATGACCTCGTGCGGATCATCACCACGGGCCAACATTCTTTGTGCTTTTTCCAGCTCATGGCGGCGATGTCGCTCGGCATGGTCACGCAGGCCCCGAATGGTGGGCACCATGCCGCGGGTCTCCATCCAGTGGAGGAAATTGCTGACACTGGTTTCAATGATGGCTTCAGCTTGCGCCACTTGGGCCTGCCGGGAATCCTGGCCCTCCCTAACCACGTCGCCCAGGTTATCCACGCTGTAGAGAAATACGTCATCCAGTTCGCCAACCTCCGCTTCCACATCACGCGGCACGGCCAGGTCCACCATGAAAAAGGGGCGGTGCTTGCGGGCCTTCAATGCCCGCTCGACCATGCCTTTGCCCAGAATCGGCAATGGGCTCGCGGTGGATGTGACGATGATGTCGTAGTGCGGCAAGTGCTCAGGCAAATCAGACAGAGGGATGACGCCTGCTTTGAAACGATCAGCCAATGGACGGGCACGTTCGATGGTCCGGTTGGCGACCAGAATGCGCTGCGGATGCTGGGCGGCAAAATGGGCCATGCACAGTTCGATCATTTCTCCCGCACCGATAAACAGCACGTTTTGTTGCTGGATGCTGGGAAAAATCCTCTCTGCCAGGCGTACAGCCGCAGCCGCCATGGAGACGGAATTTGCACCGATTTCCGTTGCAGTGCGAACTTCCTTTGCGACACAAAAGGTGCTCTGGAACAGCTTGTTCAAAAGCAGCCCCAGTGTGCCGGCATGTTGTGCGGTTTTGACGGCCTGCTTCATCTGACCCAGAATTTGGGCTTCGCCCAGAACCATGGAATCAAGTCCCGAGGCTACGCGGAAAGCATGTTTAACCGCCTCAGCCTGCGGCAGACGATAGAGATAGGGCTCAACGTTTTCCCGTTTGAGACTGTGGAAATCCGACAGCCAGTTGATGGGCGCATCAGCGTCCGGGGTGTGGCAATAGATCTCAGTTCGATTGCAGGTGGACAGAATGGCCGCCTCCTTGATCTCGGGGCGGCGGGTCAAGTCATGCAAGGCCTCATCCATGCGTTCGGCAGCAAACGCCACCCGCTCCCGGATGGAAACCGGGGCCGTGTGATGGTTCACGCCAAACGCAAAAAGATGCATAAATGGATCTAATTTCAGGACAAGCTCAATTCTAACCCAGCTACTTAACGGGAACCGCCCCTGCCGGGGCAGCCGGACGCGGCGACGGGGCAGGTTGCGAGGGGAGCACCGGATCCAGGTCCTGCGGGAATCCCTCGGTTCCGTTATCGGCCGGCACCTTGGGTTCAGCCTCGCGGGCGGTTCCTTCCTTGGCTTCCGCTGCCTTTTTGGCTGCCGGTCTGGCCGCTGCGGGCGGAATGGGAGGCACTTTGACTGGGCCCAGGATTTCAGGCTTCGGCGGCAGAACGGGGGCTGCCGCTTCGGTGGTCGCGCCCTTGAACAGCAGCGGCTGAAGCCGGGGCAAGAGTCTGCGAAGAATCTGCGCCGTCATCGCACTGGTAAATTCGTACCTGGCCGCTTCCGGCCCCGGCACCAGAGCAGTAATCGTGCCGAAATACCGGTCGCCCAGGTAGAACACAAATGTTGCCGTCCGGTCGACGACACGCGATTCGATAACCTGACCATGCTGACCAAAGTGCTCAAAGCGGTGGTCTCCCGTGCCGGTTTTGCCTCCAATGACGATCGGCTGACCATTGCTGTCCTTGAGCGCGCCAGCGAGCCTCACAGCCGTACCTCCTTCAACCACGCCGCGCAGGGCCTTGCGTATTACCTGGGCAATTTCGGCTGGGAACAGACGTTCGCCCTGTGGTGGCTGGCGCACGAACTCGGTGGCGTAGGGGGTGTCTGCGGCAAACGACAAATGGGTGAGACTGACCATGGGCAACCTGACCCCATCATTGGCGATGATGCCCATCAACTCGGCCAGCGCGGCGGGCCGGTCACCGGAACTGCCAATTACAGTGGCGTAGGAAGGCGTCAGACTGTCGAAGGGGTAGCCCAACCGTTTCCAGTCCTTGAGCAGCGCCTCAAATGCCTCCACTTCCATCAGACTCTGAATGCGGATGTCCTGAGCGTTCTTCCGGCTGGTTTTGAACAACCAGTCATACACCTCAACCCGTTCGTTCGAGCTGGCCGCTACCACCTCATCAAAGCTGGCGTTCGGATGTTCACGCAGGTATTTCACCAGCCACAACTCCAGCGGGTGAATCTGGGTCACATAGCCCCGATCTGACAGATTGAGGATAGCCGGATCGAGGGTAGAAAACATCGACTCCAACCTGGATGGTTTTAGCAAAGGGGAACGCGGAAAGCGCGCTTCAAGCACTTGACCATAGACATCAAGGCCAGACTGCGGTTCCAGATATCGGAAGATCGCACTGAAACGCCTCTCGCTCGGTCCGGCCCGCGCATACAGCTCTTCTGTCATCTCAGCGAGTGTCTGATTTTGATGGCGCTGGTAGAAACGATGAAGAAAGATCTTGCCTTCCTGGTCGACGAACCTCAACAGATAGGTGCGGCGCGCCGGATTACTGGCGTCATCCAGCACCCTGGCAACCGCCCCCGGACTCTGCTCCATATAGTGGCGCGCCACATCCCGCATCAGCCGAATGAACACGAGATTGACTGAATTCTGCGTGGCATGCCACAAGTCCAGGATCCGGCCATTGTCGTCCTTGTCGAAATTGCTGAAATTATGTACCCCGCCACCAGTGTAAAAGGGCTCCGGCGCCGCTGAATAGCGTCGTGCCATGGCGGCGTCAAGCATGGCGGCCAGGCTCTTGTCCTGGGGACCGAGCAGGTACTCCGCCACCCATTGCGCCAACACGTCACGGCGCGGCTGGGTCTGTGCACGCAATTGTTCAGGAGTCATGCCGACAAAGGCTTTGCGCAACTGGGCAATAATTTCCAGATAGCTCACCAAGGTGCGAAATTTTGCCGTTGATCCCAGATCGAGCTTGGTTTGCTGGTTGATGTCGAAAGGCTGGTTCAGATTGTCGGCCTGTATTCTGAGCAGATTCCCCTGTGGCGCTTTTTCGTACAGGTTGAAGCTGTATATTATTTTCTTGAAATCATTGTCCGGCTTTAGCAGGCGCTTGCCCAACAGCCCCTCCTCGGCCACCTTGGCGGGATCAGCCAAGCCGATGAGGTAATCGCTGACGACTTGTTGCGCTGGGCCATTGAGTGTGCTCTGCGCGGTGAGGTCGAGCCGGTCCAGGTCATACAGGCGATCGAGGCCCAACAGGCCGGCCAGCCTTGTGCGCAGGGCGCTCTGGACTTTCTGTGCGGCAAAAGGGGGTTTGGGCGGATCCTTGCGCTCACTCCATGGGCGCAGCTTCACCCTTTTTGCCTTGTCCCGCAGGGCGTTGGAAATTATGCCGGCGTCGGCCAGCAAATCCAGATGTACGTTGGTATAACTATCCAGAAGCGTCCGGTTCTTGACAAGGTAATACGAAGGCTTGCGCTCGGAAACCAGCAAGGAAAGCGCGTGTTTCAGCGCAACTGCCGTCTCATGCCCTGGGGCCTTGTTGGCCTCACTCAATGCCTGATTCACACTGTCAAAATTGAGTCCATACCAGGCCCATACGCCATCCCCCAGCCCGTTCACTTCGCCATATCTTGGCGCAGCGGCAAGCGGCACGGTATTGAGGTAATCACGCACGATTCGCTTGCGCGTTGATAGCGTATTTTCCCCGTCCAGATAAGCGCGCAAGCTGGCCGAACCCATCTGCTTGAGTTTATCCAGCATGCTTAGCGTTACCCCATCGGGTGAATGCCGGTATTTCTCGATCTGCGTCGGCAGGGTGCTCCCACCTGGCACGTTATGGGCCGGGTTTGCCAGGCTATACGCCTTTTCCAGCACGGCTTCGCCCAGCCGATCCCATTCTACCGCCGGATTCTTGCTGGGAAAGCGGTCATTGAGTAGTTCCCGGTTTTCGATAAACAGCAGACTGTTGGCCAGCACCGGCGGCACATCTTCGAAACGGGAATAGATCCGTTGCGGATAACGCGACTGAAACAGAGGCTTGTCCTCGCTGTCCAACAACGTCAGGCCCCCCTGATTTTTTTCCCGGTAAGGGGGGTTAATGCCCAGGTCCTCGACCCGGGCCATCTGGATGCTGATCTTTGCCTGCTTCCCGATCTGCCAGCCGGCCCCACTCAACCGTGCTGTGAAGGCAGGGATCTGGCTATATCCCATGCGCAGGTCGTAGGGCCCAGCCTGGGGAAAGCGGATCCGGTCTGACGGCCCCTCTTTAACTTCAAACGTCATTTTCCTTGCGGTCTTGGCGAAGTATTTGGCCTGAATGTCAGACGACATCAATTCCCAAACTAGAACGCCGATTACTGCCAGAAGTATCAGCAGCAGCATCCCCAGAGAGATGAGCAGACGTCGCGGAAAGCGATGCACAGCGAACCCTTGTTAGACCCAGTCTTTGCTTACGAGAAAATCCGTATACAGCCTGGCTTCCGGGGTACCTGGCGCAGGCCTCCAGTCGTAGCGCCATTTGACGATGGGCGGCATGGACATGAGGATGGATTCGGTTCGTCCGCCCGATTGCAAACCGAACAAGGTGCCGCGGTCAAAGACCAGATTGAATTCAACGTAGCGTCCTCGCCGGTAGGCCTGAAAATCCCGCTCCGGCTCGCCGTAGGAGTATTCCTTGCGCCGCAACAGAATCGGCTCGTAAGCAGGAAGGAAATGATCGCTCACCGCCTTGGTCACGGCAAATGCATGATCAAATCCGCCTTCAGCAAAATCATCGAAAAACACGCCACCCACGCCTCGTGGCTCGTTACGGTGTTTGAGGAAGAAATAAACATCGCACCACTTCTTGAAGCGTCCATGCAGATCGGCGCCCAGCGGAGAAAGTGCTTGCTTGCAGGTCGCGTGAAAATGGACGGCATCTTCCTCAAAACCGTAATAAGGCGTCAGGTCCATGCCGCCGCCAAACCACCATACCGGTTCTTCACCTGTTTTTTCTGCGACGAACAGGCGGACGTTCATATGCACGGTCGGCGCATAGGGATTGCGCGGATGAAACACCAGCGATACACCCATGGCTTCCCAAGCCCGGCCAGCCACTTCCGGCCGGTGTGCCGTAGCCGACGGCGGCAATTGCTTGCCCATCACATGAGAAAAGTTCACTCCACCCCGTTCAAGCACATTGCCCTCCTCGACCAGCCTGGAGATGCCGCCGCCGCCCTCAGGCCGGTCCCATTGATCCTTCCTGAAGGGTGTGCCATCAATCTCTTCCAGCCGGGTGACAATGCGATCCTGCAACTCGAGGAGGTAGTGTTTGACTGTGCTCTTATCAAAAGCCATCAGGGTCTCAATACTTTTCCGCTAATAAAATCGATCAGGGTGGAAGCGCGCTTTCGCTTGCCGATACGTCCTTCGATGACACGCACCCGGTTGCCGAATATTCTGCGACATTCTCGGGCAGTTTTCACAGGGTAACCACCACTTTTATTTGCGCTGCTGGAAACAAGGGCCGTGCCAAGCTCACGGCAGAGTCTTGCGGCCGGGGGATGGGCGGTGACCCTTACTGCCAACCCCAGGTTCTTTCCACGCAACCAGGGTGCCCTGTCCCTGGCGGGCAAGATCCAGGTAAGCGGCCCCGGCCAGGTAGCACATAAGCGGGATTGCTGATTCTTCCTTAGTGGCTTGAGCAGGCGCTGAAAACGCGAAAACCGGTCAGCGATGAGAATCAGTCCCTTGGAAACCGGCCTGCCCTTGAGTTGAATCAGCCTGCGAACCGCCTGCCGATTGAAGGGGTCACAGCCCAGACCGTAGCAGGATTCCGTGGGGTAGGCGATGACCCCGCCCAGCTTCAGGTAGGCACGCAAGGCCTCACGCTTCACTTCTTCCGCTCAATTGCGCGCCAGCCGATGTCCTTGCGATACTGCATGCCCGCAAAGTGGATGCCGGTGGCGGTTTCATAAGCCCGCTTCTGTGCAATCTTGACGCTGTCTCCCAGCGCCGTAACAGCCAATACCCGTCCACCGCTGGTCACAAGCTGGCCATCCTGAATTGATGTGCCTGCATGAAACACCTTGCAGTCTTCAGCCTCCGCTGGAAGCCCACTGATCGCATCGCCCTTGCGCGGATGCTCGGGATATCCTTCTGCGGCCAGCACGACAGCCAATGCTATACGCCGGTCCCACTCGGCCTCGACCGAATCCAGCGTGCCGTCACTCGCACGCTCAAGCAAGACAGCCAAATCCGACTTGAGCCGGAACAGGATGGGCTGGGTCTCCGGGTCACCCATGCGGCAATTGAATTCGAGCACGTTGGGAACACCCGCTGAATTGATCATCACGCCCGCATAGAGAAAGCCGGTATAGGGAGTACCGTCACGCGCCATGCCGTTTACGGTGGGCATGATCACTTCGCGCATGATGCGGGCATTCATTTCCGGAGTAACAACCGGGGCTGGAGAATAGGCACCCATGCCGCCGGTGTTGGGTCCGGTATCGCCATCGAGCAAGCGCTTGTGGTCCTGGCTCGTTGCCAATGTAAGGACATGTTCGCCATCTACCATCACAATGAAGCTGGCTTCTTCACCTGTGAGGCATTCTTCGATCACGATACGTGCACCGGCTGCTCCCAGTTTGTTATCGCCCAGCATCCTGTCGACCGCAGCATGCGCTTCGTCCAGGTTCTGCGCGACGACCACTCCTTTGCCAGCAGCCAGGCCATCTGCCTTGATGACGATCGGCGCACCCTTTTCCTGCAAATAGGAATGGGCAGCCGATGCATCAGTGAAGGTCTGGTGTTCAGCCGTTGGAATCTTGTGCCGGAGCATGAACTGCTTGGCAAAATCCTTGGAGCTTTCCAGTCGGGCGGCAGCACGCGTGGGGCCAAAAATCCTCAGCTTCGCAGCCCGGAAGGCGTCGACGATACCCTCAGATAATGGGGCTTCCGGCCCAACGACAGTCAAACCGATTTGTTCGCGCTTGGCGAACTCAACAAGGGAAGGAATAGCGCTCAGCGAGACATTCTTCATTCCGGGTTCCATCGCCGTGCCGCCATTGCCCGGTGCCACATAAACCATCTGCACCTTGGGCGCCTGCACCAGCTTCCAGGCCAGCGCATGCTCACGGCCGCCGGAACCAATCACGAGAATCTTCATAATTTGAAAAAGCTTAAGTCCTAATTGAACAGACGCGATAAGGGATTTTGCGCACCTCCCCGTGCATGCCGCTCCTCACGATTTTTAATGCCTGAAATGACGGTGTCCGGTAAACACCATGGCAATCCCATGATCATCCGCGGCGGCAATCACCTCTGCATCCTTTACGCTGCCGCCGGGTTGAATGACTGCCTTGGCGCCCGCCTGGGCCAGCACCTCCAAGCCATCGCGGAAGGGGAAGAATGCATCCGATGCGACTGCGCAACCAGCAAGCTTTAATCCGGCATTGCCTGCCTTTATGACAGCGATCCTGGTGGAGTCAACCCGGCTCATCTGGCCCGCGCCCACCCCCAATGTCTGGCCTGCAGCGGCAAACACAATCGCATTGGATTTCACAAATTTGGCTACTTTCCAGGCAAATAGCATGTCTGCAATTTCCTCCTCAGTGGGCTGGCGCCGCGTAACAACGTTCAAGTCGGCTTTCGACACATTAAATGTATCCGGGGTCTGCACCAGCAGACCGCCACCCACGCGCTTGAGTTCCAGACTGTTGGAGTCGTGTGCCAACGGCAAGGCCAGCATTCGCACATTCTGCTTCTTGCTCAATACTTCACGGGCCTCGGCGGAATAGGCCGGCGCAATCAGCACTTCCAGGAACTGGCCGGATACCGCTTCGGCTGTTGCGGCATTCACTTCACCGTTGAATGCGATGATGCCACCAAAGGCAGAAGTGGAATCCGTGGCGAACGCTTTGCGGTAGGCTTCTGGCAAATTATCTGCCACCGCCACGCCACATGGATTGGCATGCTTGATGATGACGCACGCCGGTACAGTAAACGTCTTCACGCATTCCCACGCTGCATCGGCATCACCGATATTGTTGTAAGACAGCTCCTTGCCTTGCAACTGAACAAAATGCGCCAGGGTGCCGGGCGCTGGATTCGGGTCACGATAGAACGCAGCGGCTTGATGTGGATTCTCGCCATAACGCATCGACTGCACCCGAACGAAATTCAGGTTGAGCTGCTCAGGGAATAAACCGGGCTGGTTGGTTTCATCCAGGCTGGTCAGGTAATTGGAGATGGCGGCATCATAAGCGGCGGTGTGCGAAAACGCCTTCTTCGCCAGCTTGAAGCGCGTTGCCTGTGAAAGCGCACCGTTGCTCGATTTCATTTCATCAATAATTGGCGCGTAATCCGCAGGCTCTGTCACGACCGCAACGGCGCCATGGTTCTTTGCAGCAGACCGCACCAGGGCAGGGCCGCCAATATCGATATTCTCAATTGCCTCTTCCAGCGTGCAGCCCGGCTTGGCAATGGCCTGGCGGAAAGGATATAGATTCACGCAGACCAGATCAATGTTCGGAATTGAGTGCGCCTGCATGGTGGATACATGCCCGGGCAAATCCCGTCGCCCCAGGATACCGCCATGAATCTTTGGATGCAGGGTCTTAACCCGTCCGTCGAGCATTTCGGGAAAACCGGTGTAATCCGCGACTTCCGTGACCGGTACACCATTGTCTGCCAGCAACTTGGCGGTGCCGCCTGTCGACAGGATCTTCACCCCCAGACTGGACAGCTGCCGGGCAAAATTGAGCACGCCGGACTTGTCCGACACGCTGATCAGGGCGCGTTGAATTTTCATGGGTAAGAATTAAAGTTGAATTACTCGGACAAGCCGTGTTGCCTGAGTTTTTTGCGCAGGGTGTTTCGATTGATCCCGAGCAGCTCGGCAGCCCGGGTCTGGTTGCCTTCTGCCTTGTCCAGCATATAGACCAGCATGGGTTTTTCCACTGCCATCACCACCATATCGTAGATGCAGTTTGGTTCCTCGCCATCCAGATCCTTGAAATAGCGATTCAGCGACCGCCGTATACACGCGGCGATATCATTTTCCTCTATCAACTTCCCACTCCCTTAAGCAGCCAGTTCTGTCATCTCTACACTCTGGTCTTGATATTGCAGATAATTGCCAGCCCTTGCAGCCTGGCCGAAAAATTCATTCACCGCATCCAGTTGTTCGCCCACCGTCAGAAGCTGATTCATGGCGTGACGGAATGCACTGGCATTGGCCAATCCTTTCGTGTACCAGGAAATATGCTTGCGTGCGACCCTCACACCCGTTTGCTCGCCGTAGAAGCCGTACAAATCTTCCAGATGCGCAATCAGTACCAGATGTATCTCGCGCACCTCGGGCGGTGGAAGATGACGACCGGCTCTCAGGTAATGATCAACTTCGCGGAAGATCCAGGGTCTACCCTGCGCAGCGCGGCCAATCATGATTCCATCTGCCCCAGTGTAGTCAAGCACGAAACGTGCTTTTTCCGGGCTGGTGATGTCACCGTTGGCAATGACCGGAATTGCGGCCCGAGCTTTGACTGTGGCAATAGTGTCGTATTCTGCCTGGCCGCTGTAACCACAAGCCCTTGTACGGCCATGCATGGCCAAAGCTTGAATCCCGGCATCCTGCGCGATGTTCAGAATTTGCAATGCGTTGCGATGCTCCTTATCCCAGCCGGTACGAATCTTCAGCGTGACAGGCACGTTCTGCGCGGCTTTGACCACTGCTGTCAGGATTCTTTCCACCAGCTTTTCATCTTGTAACAGCGCCGAGCCTGCCATGACATTACATACTTTCTTGGCTGGACAGCCCATGTTGACATCGATGATCTGAGCGCCCCGATCAACGTTATAACGTGCAGCTTCAGCCATCATGGCTGGATCAGCGCCGGCAATCTGTACCGACTTCGGCTCGTCTTCGCCCGCATGATTGGCCCGTCGCTGGGTTTTGCTGCTGCCATACAAAAGCGAGTTGGAGGTCACCATTTCGCTCACCGCCATCCCCGCGCCCATCCGCCTGCACAGCTGGCGAAAGGGGCGATCGGTGACCCCTGCCATGGGGGCAACAATAAGATTGTTTTTGAGGACGTAGGGGCCGATACGCATAAGCGTCGAATTTTACCCCTCCATACCCTACGCGGGAACTATCTTAATTCTTTACAGTCTGCGACGCGACAAGTCGGCCCTTGGTCTGTATAAGTACTCTACCCGAAAAACATCAAGGAGGAATCATGAGCTTCGTAACGGAATTCAAGGAATTTGCCGTCAAAGGCAATGCCATGGACCTGGCTGTTGGCGTCATTATTGGCGCGGCATTTGGCAAGATTGTCGATTCTATTGTGAATGACCTGATCATGCCTATCGTTGGAAGGATCTTCGGCGGCCTTGATTTTTCCAACATGTTTATTGCCCTGAAGGACATCCCAGCGGGCGCCACCGCCACCACACTTGCCGAAGTCAAGAAACTGGGCATTCCGGTGTTTGCCTACGGGAATTTCATTACCATCCTGATCAACTTCCTCATCCTTGCCTTCATCATCTTCATGATGGTCAGGCAAATGAACAAGCTGAAGAAAGAGGCCCCTCCCGCCGCTCCGGCTGCTCCTGCGGAAGATGTTGTATTGCTTAGGGAAATTCGCGACAGCTTGAAGAAATAGCTGTCGCACGCGGGCGACGAGTGGGCTTCCGCAATTCTCGGGGTGACTGCCTGAGCGGCCTTTGCGGCCAACCGCTGTCCCTCCTATCGCAGTCAGGAAGACCACTAGACGTCGGCGCGCGATGGCCTGACTCAGGAGGGGGGTCAGTGCGCGGCTTCCCAGTTAGGCCCCACCCCCACTCCAACCTTCAGGGGCACCTTGAGCCTGGCCACCCCCTCCATCAGTTGGGGCAAGGTCTGCTTCACGGTTGACAGTTCCGCTTCAGGTACTTCCAGCACCAGTTCGTCATGTACCTGGAGCAGCAAGCGGGTATGCAGATCTTCTTCATCCAGCCAGTGCTGCACCGCAATCATCGAAAGCTTGATCAGGTCCGCGGCCGTGCCCTGCATCGGCGCGTTGATGGCAGCCCGCTCCGCTCCCTGACGGCGCTGGGGATTGCGGCTATTGATTTCAGGCAACACCAGCCGGCGGCCGAAAACCGTTTCCACGCAGCCATGCTCCCGCGCCGTCTGCCGGGTCTCTTGCATATAGCGCGCAACGCCGGGATAGCGGGCAAAATAGCGGTCAATATAAGCTTGGGCCGAAACGCGATCCAGATTGAGTTGAGATGCAAGGCCGAAGGCCGACATGCCATAGATCAGGCCGAAATTGATCACCTTGGCCATGCGCCGCTGGTCTGCGTTGACCTCGGCAAGAGGGACACCAAACACCTCGGCCGCAGTGGCTGTGTGAATGTCCTTGTCCTGTGCAAATGCTTTTAATAGCCCGGGATCATCAGACAAATGCGCCATGATGCGCAACTCAATCTGCGAATAGTCCGCAGATATGATCGCTGACCCGGCTGGCGCTATGAATGCTTCGCGGATACGCCGGCCTTCCAGGGTGCGCGCGGGAATGTTCTGCAGATTCGGATCCGAACTGGAAAGCCGCCCGGTTACTGCTGTCGCCTGCGAATAGCTGGTATGCACGCGGCCAGTGCGGGGATGGATCATTTGTGGCAGTTTGTCGGTATACGTTGACTTGAGCTTGGCCATGCCGCGGTATTCCAGCAATGCGGCGGGCAGAGGATAATCCGCTGCCAGTTCCTGCAACACCGCCTCATCGGTCGAAGGTGTACCGCCCGGTGTCTTCTTGATCACCGGGAGCTTCATTTCGCCAAACAATATTTCCTGGATCTGCTTGGGCGAATTCAGGTTAAATGGCCGTCCCGCGATCTGGTAAGCCTGCTGTTCCAGGGCCAGCATTTTTTGTCCGAGTTCACCGCTTTGTTTGGCCAGACTGTGCTTATCGAGCAAGACACCATTTCGCTCCATACGAAACAGGATTTCTGCTAGCGGGATTTCGATCTGCGCGTACACATAACGCAGGCCCCTATCCGCTTCGATGACTGGATATAGAACCTCATGCACGCGCAGCGTCACATCGGTGTCTTCGGCCGCATACTGGCTCGCTGTTTCCACACTCACCTGGTCAAATCCGATTTGTGACGCGCCCTTGCCTGCCACATCCTGATAGCTGATGACCTTGAGCCCCGTATGCCGCACAGCCAGGCTATCGAGGTCATGGGCCTGATGCGCTTCCACCACATAGGATTCCAGAAGCGTGTCGTGAACCACGCCACGAAGACGGATGCCGTGATTGGCAAAGATGTGCCGGTCGAATTTGCCGTTCTGCATCAGCTTTGCCTTTGCCGGATCTTCCAGCCAGGGTTTGAGCCGTTCCAGCACCGTTTCGCGATTCAGCTGTTGCGGCGCACCCGGATACATGTGCGCCAATGGAACATAGGCTGATTCGCCAGGCGACACGGCAAATGACAAGCCTACGATCTGTCCATCCAGCGAGGCAAGACTGGTGCTTTCCGTATCCAGCGCTACAAGCCTGGATTCTGTGATCTTCGCCAGCCACGACTCGAGCAGAGTTTCGCTCAGGATGGTTTCATAGGCGGCGCGATGATCTTCAGTCAGCAACGGAGGAGGCACGGGCGGCTGGCTATCCCGTGACGGGTGCGGCTTGGGCGCGTCCGTTTTGTTTTCCTTCAGCTCGCGCAACCAGGCGCGGAAATCAAATTGATCATAAAGCCGTTTGAGTGCCTCTGTATCCACCTGTCTTTTTTGCAGGGACTGCAAGTCGAACGGCATGTCGACATCCGTCTTGATCGTCAGCAGCCGGCGCGCAGACGGCAGCCAGTCGACGACCTTGCGCAGGTTCTCGCCAACCACGCCCTTGATTTCGCCCGAGCGTGCCAAGACATTATCCAGGGTGCCGTACTCGCCCAGCCATTTCACCGCGGTTTTGGGACCCACTTTCTCGACTCCAGGGACATTGTCCACCGCATCACCGATTAGGGTCAGGTAATCGACCATGCGTTCCGGTGGCACGCCAAATTTGGCCTCGACCGCCGCCTGGTCCAGTGTTTCGTTGCTCATGGTATTAACCAGTTTGACATGGTCATTGACCAATTGGGTCATGTCCTTGTCACCCGTGGAAACCACGCTGCGAATGCCTTGCTTGGCCGCCTCCACCACGAGGGTGCCGATCACATCGTCGGCCTCCACGCCTTCGACCACCACCAGCGGCCAGCCTGTTGCACGAATGGCCTCGAACAGGGGCGTGATCTGCACCGACAGATCCTCCGGCATAGGGGGACGATGTGCCTTGTATTCTGGGTACAGATCGTCACGAAACGTCTTCCCCTTGGGGTCAAACACACAGGCGATATAATCGGCCGGCACATCCTTTTCCAGCTTGCGCAGCATGTTGATGACGCCGTAGATTGCGCTGGTTGGAAAGCCCGCCTTGTTGCGTAAATCGGGCAAGGCGTGAAAGGCGCGGTACAGGTAGGACGAGCCATCCACCAATAGCAGGGTTCTATTGATTAGACTCATATCAATTTGAGTAGGCCGCTTGCGGAAATTTGCACGTGAACGTTTCTACTGCCAAGGAGTGCCGAATAATGGGTTAATGGATCAGGTTATTGAGGTGGCCCTAATATTTGGGCTGGTACCTGCACAGTGGGCTGACATGCTATCTTTCACAAAGCTAAACGCCGCCCCAATAACCGTATCGTTCAAGGAATACTCGAATGCGCAAGATCAAGCTGCCTGACCTCGCCGACCCCAGGGGACCCGAGGAAATCGACTATTCCGCCCGGGAATCCTGGCGGCTGTTCGGCATTATGGCAGAGTTCGTCGAGGCCACCGAACGCCTCTCCGCCATCCGCCCTGCCGTATCCATCTTCGGCAGCGCGCGCACGCCGCACGACCATGCCTACTACATACTGACCGAGGAAATCGCCAGGTTGCTTTCCGACTCCGGTTTTTCGGTCATCTCCGGCGGCGGACCGGGCATCATGGAAGCCGCCAACAAGGGTGCCTACTTCGCTCACTCGCCTTCCGTAGGTTTGAATATCCAGTTACCGCATGAACAGCATGCCAACCCGTTTCAGGATATTTCCCAAACCTTTCAGCATTTCTTTGCACGCAAGGTCATGTTCGTCAAATTTGCCTCGGCGTACGTGGTCATGCCCGGTGGCTTTGGCACACTGGACGAGTTGATGGAGGCGCTGACCCTCGTACAAACAGGCAAGACCCGCACCATTCCCATCATCCTGGTCGGCTCCAAGTTCTGGGCGGGGTTGCTGGACTGGTTCAAGGATCGCCTGGTGGGTGAAGGCATGATCAGCCCCGAAGACATTAACCTGATCCAGCTGATCGACGACCCCAAGGACGTGGTCGAAGCCATCTTCAGCCACTATGAAAAACGCGGCTTCATGCCTTCTGCGGCAGAGCGCGAGATACAGCTCAACCTATAAGCTATTCTTGAGGCATGAAAAAAGGAAACCAAATGACGAAATATTCATGGCTGCTGATGCTGTTACTAGGCCTGCCGCCGGGTCTTCAAGCCGCAGGAAAGACCGGTCCGCCCCCCGATGCCCAGCCGGTACCCGATGGGGCGCCTGCTGCCAAGGATATTGAAGAACCGCAGATCACCATCCGCAACCGGGGCACGCATCGGGAGGAAGAGTATCGCCTGCACGGCAAGCTGTACATGGTCAAGGTGACCCCGCCCAAAGGCCGGCCTTACTACCTGATCGACAATACCGGTGACGGCAAATTCGTGCGCTATGAAGGGCCAGCGGTGCCGTTGGTTGTACCCATGTGGCTTATCAAGACGTTCTGATTGGCGCATTTCCGGGAAATTCTGCTCTCCTTATCAGGTAAGATTGCGCATCTGCACATTAACCTGATTCCATGTCCGTATTCACTACGGTCAGCCCCGACGAGGCCCGGGCCTGGCTGAAAAATTTTGTGCTGGGTGATCTTGTTGATCTGACGGGCATTTCCGACGGCATCGAGAACACCAATTATTTCCTTACTACCGCGCATGGCCGCTATGTGCTGACCCTGTTCGAAAAGTTGACCGAAGCGGAACTCCCCTTTTTTGTCGGCCTCATGACCCATCTCTCCAACCACGGCGTTCCATGTCCGCGTCCGGTGGCCGACTTGAACGACCGCATGGTTAACCGGCTCAATGGCAAACCGGCTGTCATCGTTAGCCGTCTTGCCGGCAGGCCGGTCACCGCCCCATCAGCGTCACAATGCGTCCAGGTGGGCGAGGTGCTTGCAGACCTGCATCGGGCGGGCCGCACTTACAAACATCCCATGCCCAATCCGCGCGGCACCCAATGGCGCAAGGAAACCGCTCCGCGGGTGCGGCCTCATCTCTCGCCGGCGCGCGCCGCCATGCTGGATGAAGAAATGCACTTTCAGGCGCACCAGGCCATTGAGAACCTGCCGCAAAGCGTGATACATGCCGACCTGTTCCGCGACAATGTGTTGTTCGACGGCGACAGGCTGGGCGGCGTCATCGACTTCTACTTCGCCTGCCACGACACACAACTCTACGATGTTGCCATCGCCACAAATGACTGGTGTGTTGATGGCGAAGGAGACCTGGATGAGGACCTCGCACTTGCTCTGCTCAAGTCTTATCACGCGCGCCGCCCGCTGACCGCAGAAGAGAACGCCGCTTGGCCCGCAATGCTGCGCCGTGCTGCATTGCGCTTCTGGCTCTCGCGTCTGTTTGACCTGCACTTCCCGCGGCCGGGTGAACTGACCCATGCCAAGGATCCGGAGCACTTTGCTCGCATTCTGCAAAATCGGGCAAAACGCTATAACCAACTGCACGAGCTATGGCCATGAACGAAGAGATCCCCCGTATATTGCCCGCATCCGCCGGCCTGCAATGGGTAACGCTTGCCTTCAGGCTGTTTCGCAAGAATCCCCTGCTGCTGGGGGCTGCCTTTGGCCTGTTCATGGGTGCGCTGCTTGCGGTCAACCTTATCCCTCTGGTCGGCCCTGCCATTTCCGAAATTCTCACTCCACTGATGGTGGCCGGATTCATGACCGCATTCCGCGCGCTGGATCAGGGTGAAGAGCTGGAATTGCCCCAATTTCTTGCCGGCTTGACTTCCCGCCCCATCCCGCTTGCGATGGTCGGTGCACTCTATCTTGCGGCCCTGCTGGCCATTGCCAAGATCATGCAAATGCTCGGGCTGGACACCAAGGCTCTTGGTGAAGCCGCCAACCACGGCGATGTTGAAACCATGATGAAGCTGGTGCAGCAGGGAATGGCCGCACTGCTAACCGGACTTGTCCTGCTTACCCCCATTCTCATGGCCACATGGATGGCTCCACCACTGGTGCTGTTTGGCAATGCTGGGCCCTTGCAGGCTCTGGGGATCAGCCTCAAGGCCTGCCTGCGCAACTGGCTGCCGCTTACGGTATATGGCGTGGTTCTGATCCCCATTGTTCTAATGGCGGGACTGATCCCCTTCCTTCTGGGCATGCTGGTCGCTGGGCCGATTCTGATGGGTTCGCTGTATACGGCGTATCAGGACATCTTTGCCGTACGGGGCGAGCAGCCCCCCTTGATTGATGCGGCCTGATCAAGCCCGGATTGCTTCGTCGACTCCGTTTCGTGGGACAGATGTCGCTGCCAGCGCCGCAGGCACGTGCCAATGCAGACATTTTTATACGACATCAACAAGCCGTGAGGCGGATTCCGCAGCCACAAGGTGACGGGCTGACTTGGAAGGGGATCAGACTGGGGTCAGCTTGGCGTAGGCCAGTGCCAGCCACTTCACCCCTACTTCACGGAATTTCACCTGCACCCGCGCATCGGTGCCACGGCCTTCGACATCCAGGATGACGCCCATGCCGAACTTGGCGTGGGCCACGCTCTGGCCAACGCGGTAGCCGCTGTCATTGCCGCTGTAGCGTGTGCCGATATTTTGCTGTGGCGCTGTCGAGTAGACGGGCGCTGCATGGGCTTCGCTCACTTTACGGTTTAGGTAGTTCACCGCCTCATCGGGCAACTCGGACAAGAAGCGCGAGGGAATGCCATAACGCACCTGGCCGTGCAGCATGCGCGACTGGGCATGGGTGAGATACAGCCGCCGCCGCGCGCGGGTGATGGCGACATACATCAGCCTTCGCTCCTCCTCCAGCCCGGCGTTTTCGGAAAAACTCTGCTCGTGCGGAAACAGGCCTTCCTCCAGCCCGGTGATGAACACGGCGTGAAATTCGAGTCCCTTGGCCGCATGCACCGTCATCAACTGCACCGCGTCCTGACCCGGATTGGCCTGGTTCTCACCGGCCTCCAGACTGGCGTGAGCGAGAAATGAAGCCAGCACTGTCTGGCCTTCTTCCAGGCTCAGTTCCGGGTCCTGCTCAAAAAGCGCAGCGGCGTTCACCAGTTCGGCCAGGTTTTCCAGCCGGTCGGCGCCTTCCTTGTCGTTGCGGTAATACTCCGCCAGACCGCTCGCCTCGATAAGGTGTTCGATCGTTTCCGCCAGCAGCAGGCCCTCGGTTGCACGGCGCAATTCGCCGATCAAACCAACAAACCCCAGCAGTTTGCCACCCTGACTGACCGCAGCCTGCCACAGGCTGGCGTTGGTGCTGCGCGCCGCGACCTGCAACGTTTCCAGCGTGCGTGCACCGATGCCGCGCGCAGGAAAATTCACCACGCGCAGAAACGAGCCGTCGTCGCCCGGGTTGGCGAGCAGGCGCAGGTAAGCCAGCGCGTGCTTCACTTCCTGACGTTCGAAAAAGCGCAGGCCGCCATACACGCGGTATCCCACCCCGGCCGTGAACAGGGCATGCTCGATCACCCTCGACTGGGCATTGGAACGGTACAGTATCGCCATGTCGGAGAGGGCCGGGCCTTCGCGGTTGAGTTGCCTTACTTCGTCCACCACAAAGGCGGCTTCTTCCTGATCGGTGTAGCCTTCAAACACGCGCAGCTTTTCGCCTTCACCCTCTGCAGTCCACAGGCTCTTGCCCAAACGCTGGCGGTTTTGCGCAATCAGCGCATTGGCCGCATCAAGAATGTGGCCGTAGCTGCGGTAGTTCTGTTCCAGCTTGATCACCCGACCGTGCGCGTATTCTCGTTCGAACTCCTGCATGTTACCGGTGTGTGCGCCACGGAACGCGTAGATCGACTGATCGTCATCGCCTACCGCCATCAGCGCGGTCTCCTGCCCGGCAAACAGCTTGAGCCATTTGTATTGCAGCTTGTTGGTGTCCTGGAACTCGTCGACCAGGATATGGCGGAAACGGCTTTGGTAATGGTTGCGCAGTACCTCGTTGCGCGACATCAGTTCATAGGAACGCAGCAGCAGCTCGGCGAAATCCACCACACCCTCGCGCTGGCACTGCTCGTCATAAGCGAGATAAAACTCGTTCATGCGCTCCGAAAAGCCGTCATAGGCTTCCACATCATAGGCCCGCAGTCCTGCCTCCTTTGCCGCATTGATCCACCATTGCACCTTCTTCGGCTCGTATTTTTCCATGTCCACGTTCGACACCTTAAGCAGCCGCTTGATGGCAGAAAGCTGGTCTTGCACATCCAGAATCTGGAAGGTCTGCGGCAGGCCCGCGTCACGGTAATGTGTACGCAGCAAGCGGTTGGCCAGGCCATGGAACGTGCCCACCCACATGCCACGGGTGTTGATCGGCAGCATGGAAGTGAGCCGGGTCAGCATCTCCTTCGCCGCCTTGTTGGTAAAGGTTACCGCCAGCACCCCCAGCGGCGATACCTGCCCGGTCTGGATCAGCCAGGCAATCCGCGTTGTCAGCACCCGCGTCTTGCCCGAGCCCGCGCCTGCCAGAATCAGCGCCGATTCGCGCGGCAGCGTCACCGCTGCCTTCTGCTCGGGATTCAGGTGATCTAACAGGACATCAGTCATCAGGATAAAATTCAGGCGATCTCACACCACAATTATAGGGGCGCTACATGGCCCCATGGAGCAAGAATGAAAATCAGGATTCTCTACTTCGGCCGCATTGTCGATGTCGCCGGCGTCACCAGCGAAAACCTCGAACTTCCCCCTGCCATCAACAGTTCGGAAAAGCTCCTCAAGCTGCTTTCCATGCGCGGCAAGGAATGGAAACTGGCGATACAAGACAATCCCAAACTGCGCATCACGATCAACAAGGAAATGCCGGAAGGCAGTGCGGAACTGAAGGCAGGAGACGAGGTGGGACTGGTAGCGTTTTAAGCCCGCATAGTGGTAAGTTGAAGCTCGAGATGAGATTAGTGGCGCAAGCGATCATTCGGCCGGAGCAGTCAGCCCGAATATGCAGCGGTGGAACTCCTTTTCATATCAGTTAGACAAACTTAGCGTTCGCCCAGAACGGCGATTGCGATCGGTAAGGCTACGTCAGTCTCAAATCGGCACCTGGCGGTCATTTGGCACTTTCCAATTCGCCACCATTGAACGGCCGGCCTGAGCAATCAAGCCGTCATCCCCCACGAATTGTCACTCGCTGCAGGTCCTCCTGGGTGACCGTTGTGTTCGCCGGGCAGCCATTCTGGATTCCGGGTAAACTTTTTCTTTGCTCAGAGCCGACTATCCGCACGCAGGCAATTTGCTTTGTTCGGAGTTCGAGCGACTGGCTTAGCGTGAGCGCAGGTAAATGCGGCTTTGTTCTTAGCCAAGAGAAGAGCTCCTCAATTTCTCCTCAAATTGATCAAGCGGAACTGGTTTGCTGAACAGATAGCCCTGAAAGGCCTGGCAACCATGGAGATCAAGAAACTCACGTTGAGCTTCGGTTTCTACCCCTTCCGCAATCACATCCAGGCCCATCGCCTTGCTCATCACGATGATGGTATTCACGATCGTGGCGTCGTTTGGATCGGTGGCTATATCGCGCACGAAGGAACGGTCGATCTTGATTTGATCCAGCGGCAGTCGTTTCAGATAGGTCAGCGATGACTGCCCGGTGCCAAAGTCGTCCAATGAGAAGCTCACGCCAAGTTCTTTCAGCGTTTGCATCTTGTCGATGGTGTCCTCAAAGTTTTCCAGAACGATACTTTCCGTCAGTTCCAGTTTCAGCAGAGAAGGATTCACCCCACTTTCACGCAACACGCGCTGCACTTGGGCAGTGAAGTCAGTCTGGTGCAGTTGTTTGGCACTGATGTTCACCGCCAGCGTCAGGTCGCGCGTCAGTGCATCGCCTTGCCATTCATTGATCTGCGCGCAAGCGCTCTCCAGTACCCAGAGCCCGATCGGCACGATAAGCCCGGTTTCCTCAGCCAGCGGAATGAATTGGTCGGGAAAAACCAGACCGCGAGCAGGTTGTTCCCAACGCAACAGCACTTCTGCGCCCAACGGATGGTGCCGGCTATCCACCTGAATCTGGTAGTGCAGCGATAATTGCTGCTTGTCGAGGGCCTGCCGCAAATCTGCTTCCAGCGACAGTCGAGATTCCAGCACTATTTGCATCTGCGGATCAAAGAAGCGAATGGCATTACGTCCCGCCGCCTTGGCTTGGTACATGGCGACATCAGCATTCCTGAATAGGGCGTCGGTACCGTCCTGATGTCCGCAAAACAGAGTGATGCCGATACTAGGCTTGGTGTAACAGCTATAGTCTTCCAAGACGTAAGGCTGACGTAGTTCAGCGCTAATTTTCTCAGCGACCAGTTCCGCCTGTGTGGCCGCCTCATCCGACTCTTTGCTCAGTTCTTCGAGCACCAGCACAAATTCGTCGCCACTCAGTCTTGCCACACTGTCGCCCTCGCGCAAGCAGGTCTTCAGCCTGCGTGCCACCTCAATCAACAGCAAATCACCGATGGCATGACCTTTCGTGTCATTGATTACCTTGAAGTGATCCAGATCCAGGAAGAACAATGCACCACGGTGTCCGCTGCGCAGACTTTTCTCTATCGCCTGCTGCAACCGATCTACCAACAGACGGCGATTGGGTAGCCCCGTCAGCGGATCGTAAAAGGCCAGCTGATGAATTTCCTCTTCCGACTGCTTGCGCTGAGCAATGTCGGTAAACACGGCGACATAGTTTGACGCTTGCTGGTTGTCACCATAGATAGCCGTGATGGTCATGAGCTTGGGGTAGAGTTCCCCGCTCTTGCGCCTATCCCATACCTCGCCAACCCATTTCCCGGTTTCGCGCAGTTCTGACCACATGGCCCGGTAGAAGGTATCATCATGGCGATCTGATCGCAGACTGTTCGGATTCTGCCCGATTACCTCTGATACGCTATAGCCGGTAATTTCTTGAAAGGCCTTGTTGACGCGCAGGATTCTTGTAGCTGAATCAGTGATCAGGATGGCCTGCTGAGTTTCGAATGTGGCCGCGGAGATGCGGAGTTCCTCCGCTGTCTTCTTGGTAGCAGTGATATCGCGAGACAACACGATGTAGCTATTTGGGTTGCCCAAGGTGTTGGATTTCTTCGAAATCGATAATTCGAACCAGCGTGGCCCTTGGGGCAGGGGCAGCACAATCTGGCGCCCGAAGGACATACCATTTTCATCTGCATCCTGTATTGAGGCCAGCACCTGATCTGCCGCCTCTGCGGGCAGAACGTCAGCAACGGAGCGTCCTGTCAGCCCACTTCTCGGCGCGAACAGCAAGTCCCCGCGTACGCCCCAAACATTGAGATAGTGGCCCGTTCCATCCAATTCAAACATTAGGTCCGGTACGGCTTGCAATACGGCGTTAAAGTAATTATTGGCTTCTTGCAGAGACTGTTCAGCTTGCGCGCGATCCCTGTAATTGCGATGACCAACGATCAAGGTAGCGCAAGTGTTCAAGACGGGCGTCAGCCAGTCGACCAGCTCTTGGGCATAACCCTTGGGGTGGTTTGCCACGCCAATCATGCCGACCATATTGCCGTTGAAGAAGAAAGGCAATCCCATGAACGAGCGCATGGCTGGATGCCCTGGCGGCAGGCCGCCCGCACGTGGGTCGTTCACCGGGTTATTGGCAATCACCGGCTTTCCGGTTACCAATACCTGACCGAATAATGTTTTGAGGTTATGAAACTCCATCCCCTGCTCGGCGCTATATTTATTGTATAAAGCACGCGTTTCCTCGTTCCAAGCAATATTGGTAATGGAATGCGTCTTCAGGTATGGCGTTCCGTCATTCTTGTTGAACACCTCGCCGATAAACCCATATTCGCTCTCGGTTATAGAAAGCAGGATATCCAGCAGGTCGCCAAAGGATTCGCGTGGCGTCGTATCGACAATGAAGCGCGCTTGCGCTTGTCGAATTGCTTCAAGCATTGACGATGAGTCGCGAGCAGCGAGATCACGAGGGGATGCCACAAATATTTCCACCAAAGGATATCTCCGTAGTGCGCGAAATCGGTAACGCGGTAGTTTGGCTAAAGTTCGGTCGCTGTCAATGGTGATTGCCGTGATGCTGCCGGATAAGCTCGAATTGCCTCGTCTGTGTCGATGAGCGGACAGTCGCTGGTTTTTGGCGCAAACGTCTCCTGCAGGGCGAAAATGACGATTCAGAAATTCTGGAAGCGGACGGTACCCGCGCCCACTCAAACTGCCCTTTCGGGAAATCTCCAGTGTCCGCGCTGGCCGAATAAGCTACCCGGCGTTTGACTATCATCTGCCATACGCCTCTGGTCCGAATGGGCTACTTGCGTCCCCCTTTCCGCTGCGATTTGGCATTTGCAATTGCAGCTTTCAGGGGAAAGAAAAGCGGCCCTAACAAAACAAAACGGGACACATGGCCCCGTTCTTGTTTTCCCCCTCACCCAACCCTCGCCGCGCAAGCGGGGCGAGTGGGCAACGATGTCAAGCCTTGCGGCTATCCTCGATCATTTCCTCGATCATGGGTGTGAGGATAAGCTCCATGGCGTAGCTCATTTTGCCGCCGGGAACGACGATGGTATTGGCGCGCGACATGAAGCTGCCGGGAATCATGTTGAGCAGGTACTGGAACGGCACGCCGCGCGGGTCACGGAAGCGGATGATGATGAAGCTTTCATCCGGCGTGGGAATGTCACGGGCAATAAAGGGATTGGAGGTGTCGACTGTGGCCACGCGCTGGAAGTTGACGTGGGTGCGCGAGAATTGCGGGGTGATGTAGTTCACATAGTCGGGCATGCGGCGCAGGATGGTGTCGACGATGACATCCGCCGCGTAGCCGCGCTCGGCGCCGTCGCGATGGATTTTCTGTATCCATTCCAGGTTGACGATGGGCACCACGCCCACGCCCAGGTCAACATATTTGGGGGCATCGATCTTGCCATGCGCAACCAGGCCGTGCAGTCCTTCGTAGAACAACAGGTCGGTGCCCTTGGGAATGTCTTCCCAGGGAGTGAATTCACCGGGTTTGAGGCTGGTTTTGAGACGTGCGTTGTGTTCGGCCGCTTCCTGATCGCTGTGGATGTAATAGCGCTTTTTGCCGCCGCCGGTTTTGCCGTAGACCTTGAAGGTTTCCTCGATCTTGTCGAAATGATTGGCTTCGGGTCCGAAGTGGGAAAAAGTCATGTTGCCCTTGGTTTCTTCCTGCTTTACGCGCTCACGGAATTCCACCCGGCCGAGTGAATGCAGGCTGTCACCTTCAATGATGGCGGGGGTGATTTCGTAATGGCGGAAAATGGACTCGAACGCCCGCTTGACGGTAGTGGTTCCCGCGCCGGATGAACCGGTGACAGCAATGACGGGATGCTTCTGGGACATGGAAAGCTCCTGAAAAGGTGGTTTTGACTCTGGGGGTTTCGATCTTTATGGACCGGAGGAGTATACCGGAGCCGCCTCGCCCTGTCATGGCCGGGTATAATCATACCTTTGTTTTCTCAGCACTTTTCGCCTTCAGCCCGACATGCAGGAAAAATACGATCCCTCCGAAATCGAACGCATCGCGCAGGAAGCGTGGGCAGACAAGCAGGCGTTCCATGCTACTGAATCCAGTGGCAAACCCAAGTATTACTGCCTGTCGATGTTCCCCTACCCTTCAGGCAAGCTGCACATGGGCCATGTGCGCAATTACACCATTGGCGACGTGCTGTCGCGCTTTCACCGCATGAAGGGCTACAACGTCATGCAGCCGATGGGCTGGGATGCGTTCGGCCTGCCGGCGGAGAACGCAGCTCTGGCCAACAATGTTCCGCCGGCCAAGTGGACCTACCAGAACATTGACCACATGCGCACCCAGTTGAAATCTCTGGGACTGGCGATCGACTGGAATCGCGAAATTGCGACCTGCAAGCCTCAATATTACCGTTGGGAACAGTGGCTGTTCACCCGGCTGTTCGAGCAAGGCCTGATCTACCGCAAGAACGCCACCGTCAACTGGGACCCGGTGGACGAGACCGTGCTGGCCAACGAACAGGTGATCGACGGGCGCGGCTGGAGAAGCGGCGCGCTGGTGGAAAAGCGCGAGATTTCGATGTACTTCATGCGCATCACTTCGTACGCCGAAGAACTGCTCACCGGGCTGGACACGCTGCCGGGCTGGCCCGAGCAGGTCAAGACCATGCAGCGCAACTGGATCGGCAAGTCACTCGGCGTGCGCTTCGCCTTCCCGCTTGCGGGCGAGGAAGACTCACTGCTGTGGGTATACACCACCCGCGCCGACACCATCATGGGCGTGACCTTTGTCGCGGTCGCGGCGGAACATCCGCTGGCCAGCCGTGCAGGGCAGAACAATCCCGAACTTGCCGCCTTCATCGAGGAGTGCAAACAGGGTGGCGTGGCGGAAGCCGACGTCGCCACCATGGAAAAGAAGGGTATGGATACCGGGCTCAAGGTCGTCCATCCCCTGACCAAGGAAACGGTCCCGCTCTGGGTTGGCAACTATGTGCTGATGGGTTATGGCGAAGGCGCGGTGATGGCCGTGCCTGCCCACGACGAGCGCGACTTCGGCTTTGCGAAGAAGTATGGCTTGCCGATCAGGCAGGTGATTGATGCAGGTGAGCATCTCATGGTTGAAAGGGCATCGCGGAAAGATAAGCTGTCAGAGAAGGTTCGTGTTGACTATGAAACCTCACTGAGGTTCTTGGAATTCTCGACAGAAAAGTGGCAGGGGTGGTACGCAGACAAAGATGGTGTATGTGTGAACTCAGGCAAATACGATGGTCTGGGTTATGAGGCCGCCGTTGATGCCATCGCGACTGATCTGAAAGCCAAAGGCCTGGGCGGCAAGCAGGTGCAGTACCGCCTGCGCGATTGGGGCATTTCGCGCCAGCGCTACTGGGGCTGTCCGATTCCCATCATTCACTGCGAATCCTGCGGCGACGTGCCGGTGCCCGAGCAAGACTTGCCCGTAATACTGCCGGAAGACGTGACCATCACTGGGCGCGGTTCGCCGCTGGCGAAGATGCCCGGGTTTTACGAATGCACCTGCCCCAAGTGCGGCAAGCCGGCGAGGCGCGAAACCGACACCATGGACACCTTTGTCGAGTCGTCCTGGTATTACGCCCGTTATGCCTGCCCGGATGCCCACTCCATGCTGGACGAACGCGCGCGATACTGGCTGCCGGTGGATCAATATG
This sequence comes from Thiobacillaceae bacterium, assembly GCA_049578545.1. Classification (GTDB taxonomy): domain Bacteria; phylum Pseudomonadota; class Gammaproteobacteria; order Burkholderiales; family Thiobacillaceae; genus DASQBT01. Next base: position 73,543 of record JBAUMF010000030.1, on the reverse strand, counting down.
TTGGCGGAATCGAGCATGCGATCCTGCATCTGCTCTATGCGCGCTTCTTCCACAAGCTGATGCGCGACGAGGGGCTGGTCCATACCGATGAACCTTTCACCAATCTGCTTACGCAGGGCATGGTCGTAGCGCCAACGTTCTACCGTGATGACCCTGAAGGCAAGAAGCAGTGGATCAACCCTGCTGATGTGGACATCACCAACGACGAAAAGGGCCGCCCGGTTGGGGCCACCCTTAAGTCCGATGGTGAACCGGTGGCGATCGGCGGCACGGAGAAAATGTCCAAGTCCAAGAATAACGGTGTCGATCCGCAGGCCATCATTGACGCATACGGCGCCGACACCGCGCGGCTATTCATGATGTTCGCGGCACCGCCGGACCAACAGCTGGAGTGGTCGGATTCCGGGGTGGAAGGTGCTTTCCGTTTCTTAAAAAGACTTTGGGCGTACTCGAACAGATGGCAATCCCAGCTTCGCTCTGCGGCTTTACCGAACAATACTGCAATAGCCGCATTGAAAGGTTTGGAACCTAAGGCGATTGCAGTCCGCAGAGAAATACACGCAATCCTTCAACAGGCCAGCTATGATTTTCAGCGACTACAATTTAATACTGTGGTCTCTGCAGCAATGAAAATCTTGCGAGCGCTAGAGCAAGCAAACCCTGATCCACATGAACTTTCAGGTGGGATAATCCCTCCTCCGATTAATCCCTGGTTCCATTTAAAGGCGGAAGGTTTGTCCATTCTTCTACGCTTGCTTGCGCCGATTACCCCACACATCACGCAGGCACTGTGGAAGGCGCTGGGCTACGGCGACGACATCCTCACGGCGGCGTGGCCGGAAGCCGATGTCAGTGCGCTGGAGCAGAACGAAATCGAGATGGTGGTGCAGGTCAATGGCAAGCTGCGCGGCAACATCCGCATTGCTAGGGATGCGGATCAGGCTGCCATCGAAATCGCGGCCATGGCCAACCCGGATGTGCAAAAGCACATTGCCGGCCGGCCGCCGAGAAAAGTGGTGGTGGTACCCGGGCGTTTGGTTAATATTGTCGTATGAAGCGCCGCGCTTTCCTGCTTGCCCTGATTACGGCTATTCCTTTCTCGGGTTGCGGCTTTCAACTGCGTGGAGCCAGCCCACTGGGTTTCAAATCGGTGTACGTCGAAGCGCCAGTCACCCGCTACCAGCGCAATGTCATGGCCGAACGCATGCGCACCTTGCTTGAAGCCGCCGGCGCTGCCGTTACCGACTCGCCCGACAAAGCCGAGATCATCTTCAAACTGGGCGCAGAAAAGCGGACCAAGACCATCCTGTCGTTGACCGGCGCCGGCCGCGTGGCGGAATACCGGCTGCAAATGAGCCTGACATACCAGGCGCAGACACCTGCCGGAAAAGAACGGTTAGCCGAAACCGAAATCAAGTTCATTCGTGACATGACTTACGACGATAGCCTGTACACCGCCAAAGCCGCCGAAGAAGAATTCCTCTATCAAAGGATGGATGAAGACGCCGCCCAACAAATCCTGCGCCATCTGCGCCACGTCACACCCTAAGGGACCCCTGATCAATTCCTCCATGAACCGTGTTTGTGACAGAAGAGGCCCAGAGGCAAGGCACGCGGCACGGGTTGTAGCGCGACGGGACAGGACGCGGGCAGGGGTGTCCTAAGTCATGGAACTGTCCGCCGACCGCCTGGCCGATCACTTGACTCATGGTCTCGCTCCGCTTTATGTAATTTGGGGCGAGGAGCCCCTTACCCTGCTGGAATCCGAAGACGCGATCCGTACTGCCGCAATCCAGGCCGGACATAGCGAGCGCAAGGTCCATACCGTGCAGGGCAAGTTTGACTGGAGCAAGGTGTTCTCCGACAGCGACAACTTTTCGCTCTTCGCCAGCAAAAGCCTGCTGGAAATCCGCATTCCATCCGGCAAGCCCGGAATTGAAGGCGGCAAAGCACTGGAAAAACTCGCCTGCGGACTTCCTGCAGATACGGTGACACTGATCAGCCTGCCGGGATTGGAATGGAAATCCACCAAGACCAAATGGTTTGGCGCGCTGGCAGGTTCGGGTATCGTGGTTCAGTCGCGTGCGGTGGAACGGGGCCAGTTGCCCAACTGGATTGGGCGCCGTCTAGCCACGCATGGATTCAAGGCCGACCGAGATGCATTGAACTACCTGGCCGAGCGTGTGGAGGGAAATCTGCTCGCTGCCAGGCAGGAAATGGACAAACTGGCCTTGCTGCTGCGGCCCGGGTTATTGAGCCTCGCCAGTATCCAGCAAGCCGTGGTGGATGTGAGCCGGTTTGAGCCCGAACAGTTGCAGGACACGCTTTTCAGCAGCGATTGGGGCCGTTACAACCGCATCCTGAACAGTCTGCGCCAGGAAGGGGAAGCATTGCCAGTCGTGTTGTGGCAGATTACGACAGCCATCCGCCTGCTGCTGCAGTTAAAATGGGGGCTGGAAAGGCGTGAATCGCTTCCGCAACTTCTGGCTGCCGCCCGGGTTTGGGAAAAGCGCCGCCCCATGGTGGAATCCGGATTGAAGCGTCACAGCCGCAAGGCGCTGGAAAACGCATTGCGTGCCTGTGCTCTGGTTGATCGCCAGATCAAGGGCGCCGAGCAGGGTGATCCTTGGGTGAGCATGGCCGGAATCAGCCTGATACTGTCGGCTGCCTGAACCCATCGCTCAATCAGCATAACCAAAGGAAGCTACTGAGTGAGAGACAGGACAGCCTAAATGAGGTAAAGCGACGAGCGAACGCGGGTGGCGAAAAAAATGAGTTTCGGTGCAGGCTAACGTGAGCCTGGCAACTTTCAGCCCGGAAGCAGCGGCGGCAGCTCGCATAGTAAGCGCCAGATTTGGCCCCAATTTGCCGATGGAATGACATGGAAAACCCTGACATCAAAAGCTACATGCACACCCTGGGCCGCACTGCCCGGGAAGCCAGCCGCGCCATTGCCGCAGCAGACACGCGCACAAAGGATTCGGCGCTGCTGGCGATTGCAGGCTCAATTCGCCGCGATGCGGCCAGTCTGGTCAGCGCCAACAATGCAGACATGGCAAAGGCCAAGGCGGATGGACTGGGTGAGGCGCTGCTGGATCGTCTGGCGCTGACAGAAAAAACCATCGCCGGCATGGCGGAGGGACTTGAACAGATTGCGGCACTGCCCGATCCGGTTGGCACCATTACCGACATGGCCTATCGCCCCTCCGGGATTCAGGTGGGCAAGATGCGCGTGCCGCTCGGTGTCGTCGGCATCATCTATGAAGCACGCCCTAACGTAACAGCCGATGCCGCGGGCCTGTGCCTCAAATCGGGCAATGCCGCCATCCTGCGCGGCGGAAGCGAGGCGATCCGTTCCAATCAGGCGGTCGCAAACTGCGTGAAGGACGGCCTCAAGGCGGCCAATCTGCCGGAAGCCTGCGTGCAGGTGATCGAAACCGCCGACCGCGCGGCGGTAGGTGAATTGATCACGATGCGCGAATATGTGGACGTCATCGTTCCACGCGGCGGCAAGAGCCTGATCGCGCGATTGATGAACGATGCGCGCATCCCCATCATCAAGCATCTGCACGGCGTGTGCCATGTGTATGTGGATGACAAGGCCGATCTGGACAAGGCCCTGAACATTGCCGACAACGCCAAGACCAGTCGCTACGGTACCTGCAACACCATGGAAACCCTGCTGGTAGCAAAAGGGGTGGCGGGAGCATTTCTGCCGAAAATCGCCGCCGTATACGGCGCCAAACACGTGGAAATGCGTGGTTGTGCCGAATCGCGCCGCATTGTGCCCGCGATGAAGGAAGCGTCGGAGGCCGACTGGTACGAGGAATACCTTGCGCCCATCGTCAGCATCCGCGTGGTGGATGACCTGGATGCAGCCATGGTGCATATCGGCAAGTATGGCTCCCAGCACACGGACGCCATCATTACCGAGGACTACACTCGAGCGCGCCGTTTCCTGCGCGAAGTCGATTCCGCGTCGGTCATGGTCAATGCCTCGACCCGCTTTGCCGACGGATTCGAATATGGCCTGGGCGCAGAGATCGGCATTTCCACCGACAAGATCCACGCGCGCGGCCCCGTGGGACTCGAAGGCCTCACCTGCCAGAAATGGGTGGTGCTGGGCGACGGCAATATACGGGGATAGGAACTGCTACGGGAGCGCTTAAATTCCTCATTGCGCGGCCGAACGCTCGCCATACCCCTCTGTGCCGCTTCGCTCCCTCGCAACGCGACTCCATGCCTGGCGTTGACTTCGCTACTTTCTTTACTTCCTGGTAGAGGCCAATGATGATTGGATTGCTGGGCGGCACGTTCGATCCCATCCATTTCGGCCATCTGCGCATGGCAGAAGAACTGGCTGACTGGCTGGCCTTGGATAAAGTGCGATTCATCCCCGCTGCCCAGCCGCCGCATCGATCACAACCCCGGACCGCAGTTCATCATCGGGTGGAAATGACTCGACTTGCAATCGAAGCCAATCCAAGATTCATGCTGGACACCTGTGAGGTGGAACGCAAGGGAGTGAGCTATACCGTGGAGACGCTCGCCAGCCTGCGGCAGGAACTGGGAACGGCTGTTCATCTCTGGCTGTTCATGGGCGCCGATGCATTTATAGGCTTGAACACCTGGAAAGACTGGTCGCGCTTGTTTGATCTGGCCAACATTGCTGTGGCGCATCGACCCGGCTATCGCGTGGCACAAACCGATGCGCTGGGTGACGAACTGCGGGAAGCCTTGCAACTTCATCATGTCAAGGACGCCGCTCCGAACCAGGCCGCGGGACAGATCGTCCTGAGGCCAGTTACCCAACTGGATATTTCTGCCACTGCAATTCGTACTGCCATCCGCGAAGGCAAAAGCCCGCGCTACCTAATGCCGGAACCCGTTCTGGATTACATACACACCCACCACCTCTACCTGCACGCATGAATCTTGAAGACAAAGTAAAAGCCATGGTGATCGCCCTCGAAGACATCAAGGCACACAACATTACCGTGCTCGACACGGCACCGCTCACCGCATTGTTTGAGCGGGTCATCATCGCCAGCAGCGACTCCGGCAGACAGACCAGGGCGCTGGCCCGCAGCGTTCACGACAGGGCCGTGGAACTTGGACTGCATATAATCGGCATGGAGGGCGAGGAATCAGGAGAGTGGATCCTGGTTGACCTGGGAGACATCGTGGTTCACATCATGCAACCTGCGGTTCGTCAGTATTACAACCTGGAGGAGTTGTGGGGCAATGAAGCCGCCGCCCGCATCAGACGTGCGGGCTAACCCGTTCAGCGCATGAAACTGCGCATTCTGGCTGTTGGTCACAAAATGCCGGACTGGATTGAGGCTGGCTTTCACGAATATGCCCGCCGCATGCCTAATGACGCGTGCATCGAACTGATTGAGATCAAGCCGAAAAAACGCGCCGCAGGCAGCAGCGCTGAACGCATCCAGAAACAGGAAGCGGACCGAATTTTGGCAGCCCTTCCGCCCCAGCCGCTGTTGATCGTGCTGGACGAAGGCGGCAAGCAGCTCTCCACGGCTGAGCTTGCAAAATCCATGGACCGCTGGATGCAGGATGGAGCAAATCCCTGTTTTGTCATTGGCGGTGCCGACGGATTGGATCCTTCAGTCGACGGAAAAGCCAATCTGCGGCTGGGGCTCTCCCGCCTGACCCTGCCCCATGGACTGGCGCGGGTCGTGCTGGCCGAGCAGCTTTACCGGTGCATATCGCTGCTCAAAGGCCACCCGTATCATCGCGAATAGTCCAGTAGACGTCTCAAGCGGACCGCACGTCGGGACGTAAGTATGGTAGTTGAGGACCCCATGACTTTTCTGGACAAACGCATCTACCTTGCCTCTCAGTCGTCCCGGCGACGTGAACTGCTCAAGCAGATCGGCGTGCACTTCGAGGTGCTGCCGTTGCGCTCGTCCCCCGACCGCGAGGACGTGGCCGAAGTTCCCGAAGCCAAGGAAAAGCCGAGAGAATTTGCTTTGCGCATGGCGCGTGACAAGGCCAGGTGTGGCGCCAAGGTGGCATGCAACCGGCGCCTCCTCTTGCTGCCAGTACTGGGTGCGGACACCCTGCTCGATCTGGATGGCGAAATCATCGGCAAGCCACGTGATATCAACCATGCACGCGAAATACTGGAACGTCTTTCCGGCCGGTCTCACTGGGTGCATACTGGCATCGCCCTAAGTTGGGGAGAACGCCTGGAAACGCGGCTCTCCTCGAGCAGGGTGGGATTTGCATCCATTTCAGCAGAGCAGATTGAGCGCTACCTCAGCTCCGGGGAAGCCCTTGACAAGGCCGGAGCGTATGGAATTCAGGGCCGGGCTGCAGCTTTCATCCGCCGCATCGAAGGAAGTCATTCGGGCATTATGGGTTTGCCGCTGTATGAAACCGCGGCACTGCTGCTGTTGGCCGGGATCAAATTGTAATGCCCGCCTTAAGGCAGGATCATCGCGTGACGCCGACAAGCAAAATAGGGGGACGAAAACGCCGTTTCAGCGTAGCCTAATGCAAGCATTCGAATGTGAAGCGACAACGTGAGAGCCGGGTCTAGGGGAAGCAAAAGCAGTTCTTAACCACCACACACGAGTGTATTGATTGAGAATTGGAGAATTCGCCATGAGCGAAGAGATACTCGTCAATGTCACACCGCAAGAAACGCGGGTGGCGGTCCTGCGTCTGGGCTCGGTGCAGGAGCTTCATATTGAGCGTGCCACCTGCCGGGGTCTGGTAGGGAATATCTATCTCGGCCGTGTGGTCCGCGTGCTGCCCGGCATGCAATCCGCCTTTATCGATATCGGCCTGGAGCGCGCGGCGTTCCTGCATGTGGCAGACATCTGGGACGAAGGCCGCAATGGCGAAGCTGATCGGCCGATCGAGCGGATTTTGCACGAGGGGCAGTCGCTGATCGTTCAGGTAATCAAGGACTCGATCGGCAGCAAGGGCGCTCGACTTTCAACCCAGATCAGCTTCGCCGGGCGCTATCTGGTATATCTGCCGCAAGAATCCCACATCGGCATCTCACAGAAAATCGAAGGTGAGGAGGAGCGGGAATTCTTGCGCCAGCGCATGCACAAGTTGATCCCGCCCGATGAGCATGGCGGCTTCATCGTCCGCACCGTGGCAGAGACTGCTAACGATGAAGACATGCTGGCTGACATCGCCTATCTGCGCAAGCTTTGGGTCGATATCAAGGGCAAGGGCGATCACTGCATTGCCCCATGCAGCCTCTACCATGACCTGAACTTGAGCCTGCGGGTGATCAGGGATTTCATGAATCCTGAAACTCAGCGCATCCTGGTCGACTCTCGCGAGACATTCCAGAAGATGCATGAATTTGCCCACAACTACAGCAGCCTCGGCAGCGGAAAACTTCAGCATTACACTGCCGAGCGGCCATTGTTCGATTTGCATGCAATCGAGGACGAAATCGAGAAAGCACTGGCGCGGCGCGTGGACCTCAAATCCGGCGGCTACCTCATCATTGACCAGACCGAAGCGCTGACCACCATCGATGTCAACACCGGGGCCTTTGTCGGCGCGCGCAATTTTGATGACACCATTTTCAAGACCAATCTTGAGGCAGCTCAGACCATTGCGCGTCAGCTGAGGCTTCGTAATCTGGGCGGTATCATCATTATCGACTTCATCGATATGGAAAATCCGGATCATCGGGAAGCCGTCTTATCCGAACTGCGGAAAGCCCTGACCCGCGACCCTACCCGCACATCGGTCAACGGCTTCTCAAATCTGGGCCTGGTGGAAATGACTCGCAAACGCACCCGCGAATCACTCGCCCATGTGTTGTGCGAGCCCTGCCCCACCTGCCAGAGTCGAGGCGAAATCAAGACAGCACGCACGGTCTGCTATGAAATCCTGCGTGAGATAGTCCGCGAGGCGCGCCAGTTCGATGCACGCGAATACCGAATTCTGGCTTCGCAAGGCGTGATTGATTTGTTTCTGGATGAGGAGTCGCAAAATCTTGCCCAACTGGGCGACTTTATCGGCAAGCCGATTTCACTCCAGGTGGAAACGGTCTACAGCCAGGAACAATTTGACATCATCCTGTTGTAGCCTGGGCCCGATCAATCCTTCAATCTGGCCGCGATATTTTCCAGCAGCGCACGCTGTTTCTGCAGGTCAGCTGCCTCAGTTTTCAGCTCGGACATGCGTGCCTTGATCTGATCCATGTTGGCAAGGGTTTTCTTCAGAGTGTTCAGGCGCTCATCAAGCAGTCCCTTGTGTTCCATGATTCTCACCATGATTGGATCCATGGCAATACGCAGCCAGCGTTTCGCCTCCTTGGCTGCGAGAAGGTATGCCTTGTGGATTTCATCCACCACCGCTGTGTAGAAGCGGCGAATCATGAAACGTTTTTCCACCAGCAGATTGGCCGGATCCCTGCAGAACTCCTCTGTTTCCTCAACCAGGCTTTCGATCCGGTAATGGTAGGCGGTCAGGTCGAGTGGCGGGATCACGATAGAGGCCAGGCCATGCTCACGATGAAAACGTTCACCTGCCTGATTGAGATAGTTCTTCACGTTGTTCGACAGGCGCCCCGCCTTGGAAAAACGGCTTTTTACCTGGTCTGTCAAATCGCGCATGTTGCGAATGAGGCCAGAGGTTGTCCAGCGCCCTTCCATCTGGGCCTGCGCCTCTTCAAGAAGATGTTCCAGTTCCTTTCTGGACAACTGATTCATCAATTCGTTACCCTGCAGCATAACGGAGTGCCGAGTTCCCCTGAACTCGTCAGCCGTCGCATCGTAGCGTTGCTTGTCTTTCACCATCTGCTCGTGCATTTGGTGAACCACTTCCTTGCTCTTGCCGGTAAGACCGGAAAGCTCCTGCCAGTCCTGGGTAATCGATCTTATGCGCCCCGCCAGCCGCACCTGCTGGGTTTCAAGCATGCTGTTGATTTCAGCCAGCGCAGCGTGACTGACAATTTCACGACGAGCCGGAATGATGGTATTGCCCAGGACCTGTTCCAGGTTGATAAGTCCTGAGCGCGCAATCAGCTCGGCATCCTTTTTCACCTTGCCAACCAGGGCCTTCTGTGCCGAAACACTGTACACATGATCAGCGGGCAACTTGAGTATGCGTGCGGTATCCTCCTGCTGACGCTGAATCGTGGACCGTATTTCCTCATCAGTCTTCAGATCATCCCAAAGCATGTCGATCTTGTTCAGCACCGCAATGTGGTAATTGGCATGGCGATGCACGTATTTCTGCCAGATTTCCAGATCGGATTTGGTCACCCCGGTATCGGTTGCCAGCAGAAATAATACAGCATGCGCACTGGGAATGGCCGACAGGGTCAGTTCCGGCTCGGCGCCGAGCGCGTTAAGGCCCGGGGTATCGAGTATGGTGAGTCCGGCCTTGAGCAGGGGATGCGGAATATTGATCCTTGCATAACGCCATGCCGGAATCTCCACCGAGCCATCGTCATGGATCGTGCGGGTTTCATCACCCTCCTCCCATAACCCAAGGGCACGCGCCGCGCCAAGAGGTACCCGTTTGACATTGCACAACATGCGCAACGCCTGTGCGACCTGGTCTGGCTGTTGCGGATCAAGCTTGGTCCGACTCCACTCCACGGGTTGAAGTTTGAGGTGGGTGAGCGACTCTGGACGCAGACGCGACTCGATGGGCAATAGCCGCAAGCCGGGCTCTTCCAGCGGATCGAAATAGATTTCTGTCGGGCACATTGTGGTGCGCCCCGCATCAGAGGGAAGAAGGCGGCGCCCATAATCCGAAAAAAACAGCGCGTTGATGAGTTCGGTTTTACCACGGGAAAATTCCGCGACAAAGGCCAGGGTCAGGCGATCTTTCTTCAATGCTTCTGCAGTGTCGAGCAAACGCAGGTTGCGTTCGGCATCGATTCCGCGGTAGCGATCAAGCCAATCGGAGAAATCCAGAATGGCGGAAACCAGGCGGTCGCGCCGGGAGGTGTAATCAGCTATTTCACGTTGCAGCAGTGCACTCATGGGGTAAACCGTCTTCTTGTTGCGGTTAACAACTTCTCAATCAATCGAGCCTCCAGTGCTTCCACTGCAAGGGTCTTCAATCGGCTGGATTGCCCACGTATCAATTTCACCCGGGACTTGGGCACCCCTGCGGTCTTGGCGATGAATTCAATCAATGCCTCGTTAGCTGCATTATCGGCAGGTGGCGCGGAAATCTTTACTTTGAGACGGGCGCCGTGTTCGCCCACGACCTCGCTGGTTTTTGCACCGGGCTGGACATGGACATCCAACACCCAAACCCCCTGGCTGAAACGGGCCCAAGCAGGCATGGAAATTCCCTAAAAAAGCGAACGCAAAGCGCCTTCCAGCAGGGTCAGGGGGACCATGATGACCAGTTGAGCCAGCAAGATCAGTACCAAAGGCGACAAATCCACGCCCCCCACTTCGGGCAGAACTTGCCGCAACGGTCTGAGGAAAGGCTCGGTCAGGGGATACATCACCGGGGAAAGTGGCGAATAGGGGTTGATCCAGGAAAGAACGGCACGGATAACCACCAGTCCGATCAGCAGGTAGATGGCCAATTTGACCAGTTCCACCACCGCCAGCCCGGCCAGAGCCAGCCATACACCGCCTCCCACCAGGGAAAAGGGGAACCCGCTTAGCCAGCGCAGACTGATGGTAACGACGAACACCATCAGCCAGGCGAGGAACAGGCTGGCCCAGTCCAGCCCACCCCATCCGGCAATAAGGCGGCGCAGCGGACGAACTGCAAAATCCGTTACCGCCATCACAAACTGGGCAAACGGGTTGGTGAAGGGCACCCGTAACGCCTGCATGACAAAACGCAGAAGGAAGGCAATGGCCATCAGGTTGCCCAGGGTTTGAATCAAAAAAGACAACACTCCCGCGAGCATCAGGCCAACCTCCCCAGTTCTTCGCCCAGTTCAACCGAACGGGCGCATGCCGCTCTAACTGCCTCGGCGATCGCTGCCTTGACCTGCTTTGCCTCCAGCGTGGCGATGCCCTGTTCGGTCGTGCCTCCCTTGGACGTTACCCTGGCCCGCAACGATGCAGGTTCTTCTCCCGATTCGAGCGCCAGTTTCGAGGCGCCGAGAAAGGTTTGCAACGCCAGGGTTCGCGCGGCTTCAGGAGTCAAGCCAGCCTCCACACCCGCGACTTCCAGGGCTTCAATCAAATAGAACACATAGGCCGGACCGCTGCCGGAAACGGCGGTCACCGCGTCCAGAAGTGCCTCATCCTTGACCCAGACAACCCCACCCACTGCCCTCATGATACCTTCCGCGGCTGAACGGGCCGCGCCGTCCACACCTTCTGCCGCAAATAGCCCAGTGATGCCTGCCCCGACCATGGCAGGGGTATTGGGCATGGTGCGGACAATGCCACCATATCCGCCCAGCCAACGGGACAGGTCATTTACGCGCACTCCTGCAGCGATCGAGACAATTAGCTGTTCCTTGAGCCTGGACGCCAGTTCTGCCGCAACGACAGGTAACTGCTGGGGTTTGACCGCCAGTACGATAATTTCGTATAGATGTGCCTGGCCGATACCTGATTTAAGCTGCAAGCCAAATCGTCCTGCCAAGCGTTCGCGCGCCTCTGCCGATGGATCCACCACTTCGATCTGACTGCCCGGGATACCACTTGCAATCAGGCCTGAGATAATGGCAGACGCCATGTTTCCTCCGCCGATGAATGTAATCTTGTTATGCATAGACACCTCTAAGTTGTTAAGTCTGACATTAAACGCAATCTGGCTGCGTTCCAGCACTTGTGGCATGCTGTGCCAGAAGGCCGGTCGGGTTGGCCATTTATCCAGCCCGTATCCTTGGCCGTTGTTGGCCGGAACGGACTCAAGTTAGGGCTCTGCTCGACGTAATATATAGGCGATATATAGGGATTATCCCGCCAAAAAACCCTCAGGACAAAACACGTGGACATTTCTGAACTGCTCGCTTTCGCGGTCAAGAACAAAGCATCCGACTTACACCTGTCTTCCGGTCTGCCCCCCATGATCAGGGTACACGGCGACATACGTCGTATCAATCTGCCGCCCATGGAGCACAAGGACGTTCACCGCATGGTGTACGACATCATGAACGATCATCAGCGCAAGGCCTATGAAGAGATCCTGGAGGTGGATTTCTCGTTTGAAATTCCCTCGCTCGCGCGTTTCCGCGTTAATGCCTTCAACCAGCAAAATGGTGCGGCTGCGGTTTTCCGTACCATTCCGTCAAAAGTGCTGACGCTGGAGGATCTCAACGCCCCTGCCATTTTCAAGGAAATTTCCGACCAGCCCCGTGGCGTGGTTCTGGTGACCGGGCCAACGGGCTCGGGTAAATCCACCACCCTGGCGGCGATGATCGACTACATCAACGAGAATGTGTACTCCCACATCCTCACTATCGAAGACCCGATCGAATTTGTGCATCAGAGCAAGAAGTGCCTGATCAACCAGCGCGAAGTCGGCCCGCACACCATGAGCTTCGCAAACGCGCTACGCTCTGCCTTGCGGGAGGATCCGGACGTCATTCTGGTCGGAGAAATGCGGGACCTCGAAACCATTCGCCTGGCGCTGACCGCCGCGGAGACCGGTCACCTGGTGTTTGGTACGTTGCACACTTCTTCTGCTGCCAAGACGATTGACCGTATCGTCGACGTATTCCCGGCAGCAGAGAAGGAAATGGTGCGCTCAATGCTGTCGGAATCACTGCGCGCCGTTATTGCCCAGACCCTGCTCAAAACCAAGGACGGAACGGGAAGGGTTGCCGCGCACGAAATCATGATCGGGACACCGGCCATCCGCAACCTGATTCGCGAGAACAAGGTTGCGCAGATGTACTCCTCAATCCAGACGGGCGGCAACCTGGGTATGCAAACTCTCGATCAATGCCTGCTGGATCTAGTGCGGCGCAATATCGTGGCCATCGGCGAAGCCAGACCGCGCGCGCAAAACAAGGATTCCTTCCTTGCCTAGGGCCTGTTCACCCTTATTTCGCATGACGCGTTGCTCGCGAGAGGGTGATGGATGCAAGACGCGCGACGAGTCCAATAGTGATTCACATTGGCGAGGAGTGCAACGCAGTAGACGCGCCCTTCCGAGGCAACCCGGAGGGACGGGGCGATTTCCGCAGTCCGCGCCTAGCAGGCCAGCAGAAATGGCCGCCGTCGCACACGTGTAACGGTGAACAGACCCTAGTTGTTTTTGAGGAACAGAAAATGAACACAGAAAAGACCGTCCATGACCTGCTACGGCTGATGGTTGCAAAAAAGGCTTCCGATCTGTTTATTACCGCAGGCTTCCCGCCCGCCATAAAAGTGGATGGCAAGATCACTCCGGTTTCAAACCAGACGTTGACGCCATCACACACACGTGAACTTGCACGGGCCATCATGAACGACAAACAGTGGACCGACTTCGAAGCCAAGAACGAATGCAACTTCGCCATTGCCCCACCTGAAATCGGCCGCTTCCGTTGCAACGCGTTCGTTCAGCAAGGTCGAACCGGCTTGGTATTGCGCACCATCAACACCCAGATTCCCAAGTTTGAGGAGCTTTACCTGCCTCCCGTTCTGAAAGACATCACCATGGTCAAACGCGGCCTGGTGATTTTCGTCGGCGGCACCGGCTCGGGTAAATCGACCTCACTAGCAGCCATGGTGGGTTACCGCAACCAAATGTCTGCGGACCACATCATCACGGTGGAAGACCCGATCGAATATGTGCACGAACACAAGAAATCCATCATCACTCAGCGGGAGGTGGGCGTGGATACGGAGAACTGGTTCTCTGCACTGAAGAACATGTTGCGGCAGGCACCGGATGTGATCCTCATCGGGGAAATCCGCGACCGGGAAACCATGGAATACGCCATTGCCTTTGCGGAAACCGGACACCTGTGCCTGTCCACTCTGCACGCCAACAACGCCAACCAGGCACTGGACCGGGTCATCAACTTCTTCCCCGATGACCGGCGCGATCAGTTGCTGATGGACCTGTCACTCAACCTGAAAGCGTTCATCTCCCAGCGCCTGATTCCACGCCGCGATGGCGGCGGGCGGATCGCCGCGGTGGAAATCCTGCTTAACACCCCTCTCATCTCCGACCTGATCTTCAAGGGACATGTACACGAGATAAAGGAGATCATGAGCAAATCACGCGAGCTGGGAATGCAGACCTTCGACCAGGCGCTGTTCGACCTGTTTGAAGCGGGATATATTTCGTACGAAGACGCCCTGCGCAACGCCGACTCGCTCAATGACCTGCGTCTGAAGATCAAGTTGCATAGCAACGAATCCAAAGGCAAGGACCTGCTGACCGGGCTGGATCATCTGGATATCGTGTAAGCACGGCGGTCCTCGCCGTCATTGCGAGCGCCGCAGGCGCGCGACAATCCAGTTATAGAATTGGCGCGAAGCACGCTTGGTATTGAGTAGCTAGAGTCCTCGCTGATTTGAAATTCTTTGGCGGGGGGTTGCCCGGCAGCAAGTGACTTTCTCTTGCTTGGCCAACAGAAAGTCACCAAAGAGAAAGCCACCCCCTTCGCTGGCCTTCGGCTTCCCTTAGCCAACAGGCCCAAGCCGGGCGATGCGGAAACTCGCTTCGCCATAATTTCAAAGGAAGCGAAGCTCAAACATCCGCATTGCTGTTAACCGTCTTGAGCCTGCCGTCTGCGGCAGCTCAGAGGGAAGGAAACAACCTCAGGCCTCTCGTCGCTCGCTCCGCTTGGCCTTCCAACTTAATCGGCGAGCTTGACTCTCGCCCTTCCCTCGTTCTTCGCTTGATACATCGCCCTATCCGCATCCCTTAGCTTTAGTTCGCTCGGCTCAATGCGATCACTGCTGACGCCACCGCTCGCCGTTATGGAGGGAAAACCGAACTCGGCAGCGAGTCGCGGCAGTACAGTTATGAGCTGCCTGAGCGCTTCAACAGCCACTTCCGGAGGTGTATTCCGGAAGATCGCAGCGAACTCATCGCCTCCCAGACGCGCAACCATATCTGCAGATGATAGCTGCTCCTTCATTCGCGCGGCCAATAGAGCGAGCAGCTCATCGCCTCGCGCGTGTCCAAGTGTGTCATTGATATGCCTAAAGGCGTCCAAATCGATAAAACCAATTACATACGGTGTACCGGCCGTGTCCAACTCCGAAGCTCTCTCTGCAAAAGCATGCCTGTTTGGCAGTTTCGTCAGTGGATCGCGCAGCGCGCCCTCAAGGACATTAATCGCTGTTTGAATATTTTCGGGTTCCTGGCTACGGAAATGGTCGAGTAGACGCTGAACGTCTGGACGTAAATCGAGGAGCAAGTCTTTCTCTGAAGGGGCATTTCGCTCAGTTGCGTTAGGGTCCTTCACTAATGCCTCTGCCATCTGCTTCTCGAATCGCGGCCACCATTGGTCAAAAGCTTCCCGCACGAATTCGTCCTCGTTGGGTGATGGAAGAGTATGGTTCAGACTCCGCACGAGGTTCCAAGTGCCAGCTTTGTCGTTTTCAACGCCCTGGAACCGACTGAGCGGGCCCACGTTCATTTCTCCGGACGGGAATCCAAGCGTGTAAGGAATTACCTTCGCACGACCGAACAGCTTCCCCAATGCGCCAGCTTCGTAATTTATCCAAGGGGAATCTTGGTTATCTCTGGTGACGCACAGTATCGCGTGATTGATTCTTTCCAGCTCCTCGCTTAAACGTCCCTCCCAACGATCACCTACATCAATATCGTGTGTGGAGACAAAGGTATATACCCCACGTACGACGTGTTGAATGAATGAGGCTAGTACTTCGGCGACCTCGCGACTCGCGTCGCCGGACCAACTCACGAAAAGCTGCATAGCCTAAACTCCACTAGTGAATCCCTGCTCGATGTCGAACTCTAGCCCGACACGCCCTCGGCCTTATACGCATCCTTCTATTTCTTTCTGCAAGTCTACACACGCAAGGGTCCACAATGCGTCAAATCTTGCAAACCAACATCCCACCACTTGACCAAGCCAGGGTCAAGATTCTTCTTTTCTTCCCCTCTGAGCTGCCGCAGCTAGCAGGCTCAAGCCGGTTAATAGCAATGCGGATGTTTGAGCTCCGCTTCCTTTGAAATTAAAAGCGAAGCGAGTTTCCGCATTGCCCGGCTTGAGGCTGTTGGCTAAGGGGAGCCGAAGGCCAGCGAAGGGGGTGGCCTTCTCTTTGGTTACTTTCTCTTGCTTGGCCAAGAGAAAGTAACTTGCCGCCGGGCAACCCCCGGCCTAAACACATCTAATATTTGGGGCCGCTTGGGATGATTGAAGCGCTCTCCCTCATCCCCAACTGCTCTCCCGCTGGGAGAAGGGAACCCCCCCTCACCCCCATCCCCTCTCCCCGCCAAGCGGGGCGAGGGGGAGAACGACCCTCTATCGATTCGACCCTTCCACCAGTTTGTACTCATACAACCGGCATTCCAGGGCGCCGTTATATAGCGGCGTCTTTCTGCTCGCGTCCAGACGTATCAATTTGGGCAGGTTGGCATCAGCACTGATGATATAAACCCGCCAGCCGGTGAATTTCTGTTTCAGCACATCACCCAGCCTAGGATACATTTCAGCCAATTCGGCCTCGGCCCCCAAACGCACGCCATAAGGTGGATTCATCACCATGACACCGGTCTCGGCAGGCGCCTCCATATCCAGAATGTCGACCTTGCTAAGCGTCACTGCTTCCCGTAAACCTGCTGCCTTGAGATTGGTGTCGGCATCTCTTAGCGAATGTCCCAGCACATCACTGCCGTATATGGGCAACGCAGTGATGGGTTTGCAGTCGCGTTGCGCCTGCTCCTTGATGTGTTGCCAGGTTTTGAAATCAAGCCGGGAGAACTTTTCGAAGGAGAAGCTTCGCCCGAGTCCTGGCGCCCGATTCAGGCTCATCAGCGCCGCTTCCATCAGGAAAGTTCCGCTGCCGCACATGGGGTCGTAGAGTGCCTCGCCGGGCTGCCAGCCGGATAGCTTGAGAATGCCGGCAGCGAGGTTCTCGTTGATGGGCGCGAGGCCCGCCTGTTTTCTCATGCCACGTTTGTAGAGTGCCTCACCGGATGTGTCGAGATAAAGCGTGTAGCGATCTTTGGTCAGGAACGCCCGGATGCGGATATCCGGCTCAACCGTTTGCACACTCGGGCGCTGACCCGTTTCCTCGCGGAAACGGTCACAAATTCCGTCCTTGATTTTAAGCGTTATGAAATTAAGGCTTTTTAGTGGTGAATTCTGTGCAACAACCTTGACCGAGATGGTTCGTGACGGCTCAAACCAGCGTTGCCAGTAAACCGCCAGCACGCCCTGGTAGATGTCGTCCTCGGTTTTGTATTTGCCGGCGGACACCCGCAGCAGAATCCGTGTGGCCAAATAGGAATGCATGTTCGCCCGATAAACCACCGACCAGTCGCCCTTGAATCCAACGCCTCCTGCGGTAAGTTCGGTATCCCCGGCGCCCAGCGCCTTCAACTCATCGGCAAGAATCGACTCCAGGCCACGGGGGCAGGTGGCAAAGCAAGTCTGAATCTGGACCGGAAAAGTCTTTTGCGGCCTTTCCCTATCGCCATTTTCGGGCCGCTGCGGCCGCGTGTTCCCCCGGTCAGACACAACACGCCTGCGTAGCCGGGCTGTATCCGCCTCTTTGGCGACCACTTGCCCACCCTTGTTCTGAGGTCTTGCGGACGGCGTTCCTGTTGGTTTACGAGGGCGTTCAACGTCGCGTCGTACTTGCTGCCGTTCTTCCTGATCTGATCCTGGACGTCTTTCGCGTGGTGGCTTTCGCTCTTCTACCGTAGCAACTGGCTTTTCCTGCTGTTCCTTTTTCCCGCGATGCAGTTCAGGATTGCCACGCCGCAACGCCGACAGTGTTGGTCGTGCCTTTTCCACCCTGCCGCTCTTCTTCGTCGGCCTTTTACCCAAGCCAAGCGTGCCCGATTTGGGTTTATCGGCCATCAGAATGGCTTCACTACAACCAGAATCGTCACTGCCAGCAGGACGACAACCGGAATTTCATTGAACCGGCGAAACCACACGTGGCTTCGCGTATTGCGCCCCGCGGCAAAATCCTTCATCAGGCGGCCACAAACGTGATGGTAGCCGACCAGCAATACCACCAGCGCAACTTTGAGCCACAGCCAGTCTGGAGTAGGCCTCCATTGCACCAGCCAAATCCAGATGCCGAATATCAGCGCGAGCCCCATGATGGGGGTAACGAACTTATACAGCTTGCGCGCCATCAGATTAAGGCGGTCTTTCTCAGCTTGCGTTTCCGCCATGGCCAGATTGACAAAGATGCGCGGCAAATAAAACAAACCGGCAAACCAGCTCACCACGAATACAATGTGAAACGTTTTGACCCAAAGCATATGTGTCCCCTCCAGTCATAGAGGCCCAATTCCTGGCAGCATTTGCAGAGCAATGTGCAGAGCGAGCACACCGCACATGGAAGGGCTTTAAGGCTCCATGCAACCTGCAACCCGGCCGTTGATGCATTGCAGATTCTTGTCGCCATCTATGTGAATTATCTCCCGAGCACACTCCTGATGTCATGAAAACCCTGCTTGCCTTCATGAAAAAACACGCTGTCACCCTGTTTCTGATCGGGCTGATCACCTACCTGTGGTTCCGTCCACCGGCGACCGTCACTGACGAAAACCGCCTTGCCGCACCCTTTGCTGTTCAGCTGCCCGATGGAAAACTGTTGGCTTCCGAATCGCTCAAGGGCAAGGTCGTGCTGGTCAACTTCTGGGCCACCTGGTGCCCCTATTGCCTAAAGGAAATGCCTGTCATTGAGGATTTCTGGGAACAACACCGGGCAGAAGGCTTCGAGGTACTGGCCGTCAGCGTTGATGACATGCCGGAAAAGATTGCCGGTTACATGAAGGACAAGGGCTACCGGTTCACTGCGGCGTCAATGGATCAGACCGTCCTGAATACGTTTGGCAGCGTGTCAACGGTCCCGACATCCTTTATTGTTGACCGCAATGGCATCATCCGCTACAAGATCGCCGGGCAGGTCCACAACGGGCGGCTCAACGATCTGGTGCTGCCTCTGTTACAGCAAAAATAAAAACACGGTCAGCTCGCTGAAGCGGGCGCATCGGCCGCAGGTTCGATATGCAGGGTGCGGGTGGGAAAGGCGATCTCGGCCCCATGCTGATCAATAATTGCCGCCACCTTCAGCAGCACATCCTGCTTGATCTCGTGATAGCGCACCCACTCGGTAGTTTCTGTAAACGTATAAATGAAGAAATTGAGTGACGAGTCTGCGAATTCATCGAAATTGACGATGAGGGTTGCGTTGGCGTCGATTTCCGGATGATCCATCAGCATGGCTTTTACATCGGCCACGATCAGGGGGAGTTTATTGATGTCTTGATAACGCAGCCCTATCGTCTGCTTGATGCGGCGGTTGGTCATGCGAGTCGGATTCTCCACCACAATGGTGGTGAACAGCGCGTTGGGCACATAGATCGGATTCTTGCTGAAGGCCCTGACCCGTGTATGGCGCCAGCCAATATATTCCACTGTGCCTTCAATATCCTTGTCCGGAGAGCGTATCCACTCGCCGACGACAAAAGGCCTGTCCGTGTAAATGGTCAAGCCACCGAAGAAATTCGCCAGCACATCCTTGGCGGCAAAACCGACCGCAATTCCCCCCACTCCACCAAATGTCAGTATTCCGGTGATGCTGAAGCCCAGGGTCTGCAGTCCCACCAGCGTAGCAATCACCAGCAGCGCCACCCGGGCAAGCTTGCTCAGTGCATCAACCGTGGTGGAATCCACCTCGCTACCGGTACGCCCCCGCTCCGCCAGGATGTTTCTGCTAACGTTACGAATGAGCCTGAACAGAAACCAGGCAAGGGAAACAATAACGCCCACATCCCTGGCCGGGGCGACAAAGTTCAAAAGCGGGTTATCCGTCGCCTGCCGCACCATTTGCGCGGCATAGGCAATGCCCACCACCCAGATCAGGACAGGCAACGGATGCTTGGCTGAAGTGATAAGCGCATCGTCCCAGGCGTTGGCCGTTCTCCCGGCGGCATGCTCTGCATGGCGCAGCAGGAAATAGGCAACGAGATTGGCCAGCGCCACCACCCCCAGTATGATTAGCACATTGACGAGCAACGGATTGCCGAAGTCATCGAGACCGAGTCGATTAACCAGTTGGTACATAAGACAGTCTCCAGGACTGGTTTCGGGGGAGAAATTCTATCGCATTTACGTTATCGCCTGCCCGCAAGCACGCGCTTGCTCTTCGGTTAACCGTCTTAGCGGGAGATGGGCTTATAGCGAATACGATGGGGTTTCGCCCCTTCTTCACCCAGGCGCTTCTTTTTGTCCGCTTCATATTCCTGGTAGTTGCCGGCAAAGAAGGTCCATTGGGAATCACCTTCTGCCGCGAGAATATGGGTGGCGATGCGGTCGAGGAACCAGCGATCGTGCGAGGTGACGAGCACACAGCCGGCAAATTCCAGCAACGCGTCTTCCAGAGCCCGCAATGTTTCAACATCAAGGTCGTTGGAAGGCTCGTCAAGCAGCAGCACGTTACCGCCTGCGATGAGCGTCTTGGCCAGATGCAGCCGGCCACGTTCGCCGCCGGAAAGATTGCCGGTAATTTTCTGCTGGTCGGCACCCTTGAAGTTGAAGCGGCCCAGATAGGCGCGGGACGGCATTTCGAACCGGCCTACCGTCAGAATGTCGCGCCCGTCGGCGATTTCCTCGAATACAGTCTTGCTGTTGTCGAGCCCCTCGCGCGTCTGATCGACTGCGGCGATCCTGACGGTGGGGCCGACCAAGATCTCGCCGGAATCGGGTTTTTCCTTGCCGGTAATCATGCGGAATAACGTGGACTTGCCGGCGCCGTTGGGGCCAATGACGCCGACAATGGCACCAGGCGGGACGCTGAAGCTAAGCTTGTCGATCAACAAGCGGTCGCCAAAGCCCTTGCTGGCATTGTGAAACTCGATGACTTTCTCCCCCAGGCGCTCGCCCGGCGGGATGAAGATTTCCTGGGTCTCGTTGCGTTTCTGGTATTCGACGGAGTTGAGCTCCTCAAACCGGGCGATGCGAGCCTTGGCCTTGGCTTGGCGGCCCTTGGGATTTTGCCGCACCCACTCCAGTTCCTTGTGAATGGTTTTCTGACGCGCGGATTCCTGTGATTCTTCCTGTTTCAAGCGGTCTTCTTTCTGTTGCAGCCAGCTGGAGTAATTGCCCTTCCAGGGAATGCCATGACCGCGGTCCAGCTCGAGGATCCATTGCGCGGCGTTGTCGAGGAAGTAGCGATCGTGCGTCACCGCCACCACAGTGCCGGGAAAACGCACGAGGAACTGTTCCAGCCAGTCGACGCTTTCCGCATCCAGATGGTTGGTGGGCTCATCCAGCAACAGCATGTCGGGTCTGGACAGCAGCAGTTTGCACAGTGCCACGCGACGCTTCTCACCGCCGGACAACGGCGCGATCTTCGCATCCCAGGGCGGCAGGCGCAATGCATCGGCGGCAATCTCCAGCTGGGTTTCGGCATCGGCGCCGGACGTGGCGATGATGGCTTCCAGCCGCCCCTGCTCTTCGGCCAGCTTGTCAAAGTCGGCATCGGGCTCGGCATAGGCGGCGTAGATTTCCTCCAGTTTTTTCTTTGCCTCCATCACCTCGCCCAGGCCGGCTTCCACTTCCTCGCGCACGGTCTTGTCCGGGTCGAGTTGCGGTTCCTGCGAGAGGTAACCGATCTTGAGGTTCGGCATCGGGATGGCCTCGCCCTCGATGTCCTTGTCCAGCCCGGCCATGATCCTGAGCAGCGTGGATTTGCCTGAACCGTTAAGGCCCAGCACACCGATCTTTGCCCCCGGAAAGAAGGACAGGGAAATGTCTTTCAGGATCTGGCGCTTGGGCGGAACGATCTTGCCCACTCGCATCATGGAGTAAACGTATTGAGCCATTTTGAAGTTTCGTCTGATGTGTTGGTAGGAGTATTGCGGTTTGCCGGTTATCCCAATTCCTTTTTGAGATAGTTCTCAAGCCAGCTGAAATCCAGTTCGCCCGTTCTCTGATCCACAATGGTTCCATCCTTGCCGATGAGAAAACTGGTGGGTGTCATTCTGACATCGCCAAAGGCCTTCATCGCCTCGCCCATCACATCGAGTGCGACGGGAAACGGCAGGTTGTGAGTTTGGGCATAGCTCAGCACGTAATTCGGCGGGTCGTAAGGCATCGCCACCGCAACCACGACAAGACCTTTGCCCTTGTACGCATTGTACGTTTGTATGAGCGCAGGCATTTCGTGTGCGCAGCCTGGGCAGGTGGTTGCCCAGAAATTCACCAAAACCACCTTGCCCTTCTGTTTGGCCAGATTGATCTTGTCGCCCGTCAGGGTGCTGAAAATGGCAGCAGGCGCCTGTACTTTCGACGTGAGGGCATGAATGACGGCGCCCCCGATGAAAAAAGCGAGCAGCACACCAATGATGTATTTGCGCAGGCTGGGCATGACAGTCCCTATAGATAAGCTTCCATGAGCCGGATGTAATGCTCGGCAGAATAGTTGAAATAGGCGAGCTCTTCAGGGGTCAGTGCCCGCACCAGTTTGGCCGGGCGGCCCAGGTAGAGATGGCCGGATTCGAGCACTTTGCCCTCGGGAACCAGGCTGCCTGCGCCCAGCAGCACCTGTTTTTTCACCACGGCCTGGTCCAGAATGATGGAGCCCATGCCGATCAGGCATTCGTCTTCAATCGTGCAGCCGTGAAGAATGAAGGTGTGGCCTATCGTCACCCTGTTGCCAATGACCAGGGGTCCGCCACCCGGGTTGGCTGCGGTCTTGTGCGACACATGCAGCACCGAGTTGTCCTGCACATTGCTACCGGCACCAATGTGAATGGAGTTCACATCCCCGCGGACGACCGCGCCCGGCCAGACACTGGCCTTTACCCCCAGCCTCACATCGCCGATTACGGTGGCACGTTCATGCACCCACGCACCATCCGCGAGTTCAGGCGAGATCCCATCGAAAGGGGAGAGGTTATGGATGGTCAAAGGTAGTGAAGATTTGAAATACCCGGATTTGCCCCAATTATAATGGTTGCTGACGCAGCGATCTCCTGCGCCCCTCACTCCGTGTATTTACGTAAAGGTTTGTCGCCATGAATCCACTTCTCGATTTCGCGGGCCTTCCGCGTTTTTCCGAAATCCGCCCCGTGCACGTCACACCGGCTGTGGATCAGCTGCTGACCGAATGCAGGGACGTGGTTCAGAAAGCCGCAGGCGACCCCACCCATCCCACCTGGGCAAGCTTTGTTGCTCCGTTGGAAGATGCCAATGAGAAGCTGGGGCGAGCCTGGGGGCAGGTTTCCCACCTGCATAGCGTCCTGGACAGCCCCGAGCTGCGCGAGGCATACAACGCCAACCTCCCCAAGATCACGCTGTATTACGCCGAACTGGGCCAGCATGAAGGCCTGTTCGCAAAATTCAAGGCGCTCAGGGCGTCCCCCGAGTACGCCAGGCTTACCATTGCACAGCGCAAGATCGTCGACAACGAATTACGCGATTTCCGCCTCGGCGGCGCCGATCTGGCCGACAACGACAAGAAGCGTTTCATGGAAATACAGGAAGAGCTGGCCAGGCTATCTTCTCAGTTCGAGGAACATCTGCTGGATGCCACCAATGAATTCGCCCATTATTGTGAGGACGAAAAGGACCTGGTCGGCCTGCCTGACGATGTGCTGGCCATGGCGCGAGCAGCGGCCGAAGCCGATGGCAAGCAGGGCTGGAAGTTCACCCTGCACATGCCGTCCTACCTGCCAGTCATGCAATACGCCGACAACCGCACCCTGCGCGAGACCTTCTACCGCGCTTACGTCACCCGTGCCTCCGAACTGGGCGGCAAGGCCGAATGGGACAACACGGCGCTGATCAGCCGAATCGTGGCACTGCGCCAGGAGGCCGCCAGCCTGCTGGGATTCAGGAACTACGCGGAAGTCTCGCTGGAACCCAAAATGGCGGAAACGCCGGAACAGGTACTGGATTTTCTCAACGAGCTTGCCCAGCGCGCCAAACCTTACGCGGAAAAGGACATGACGGAACTGAGGGAGTTTGCCCGGCGCGAGCTGGGGCTGGCTGACCTCCAGGCCTGGGATATCCCGTGGGTGTCAGAAAAACTGCGTGCGGCGCGCTACAGTTTTTCCGATAACGAGGTCAAGCAATATTTCCCGGAACCCCAGGTGCTGGCCGGCATGTTCAAGGTGGTGGAAACCATATACAACCTGGCCATCCGCGCAACAGCCGCCCCCGTCTGGCATGAGACCATCAAATTTTTCGAGATCACGGACAGGACGGGGGCAAAGATTGGCGAGTTCTACCTCGACCTGTATGCGCGCGCATCCAAGCGCGGCGGTGCATGGATGGATGATGCCATCACGCGGCGCAGGAAGAATGGTTCGATCCAGACTCCGGTTGCCTACCTCAACTGCAATTTCTCGTCTCCGGTCGGAGACAAGCCTGCGTTGTTTACTCACGACGAAGTCATCACCCTGTTCCACGAGTTTGGCCATGGACTGCACCATCTACTCACCCGAATCGAAGATCTCGGCGTTTCCGGCATCAATGGCGTGGAATGGGATGCGGTCGAACTGCCCAGCCAGTTCATGGAAAATTTCTGCTGGGAATGGGATGTCGTGCGCCATATGGCCAGGCACGTCGATACCGGCGAAACACTTCCACGTGCATTATTCGACAAGATGCTCGCAGCCAAGAACTTCCAGTCCGGCATGCAGACCATGCGCCAGATCGAGTTTTCTCTGTTCGACATGCATCTGCATTACGACCTGCCACCCGGCAAAACCGCGCTGCAATTATTAAATGAAATACGTGCACGCGTTGCCGTTGTCATTCCGCCTGAGTACAACCGTTTCCCCAACAATTTCTCGCACATCTTCGCCGGCGGCTATGCAGCAGGCTATTACAGCTACAAATGGGCCGAGGTGCTATCGGCTGATGCGTATGCCTTGTTCGAGGAGAATGGCGTGCTCAACTCCGAAGTCGGTCACCGCTTCTGGAGCGAAATCCTTGCCCAGGGAGGCGCACGCCCGGCGATCGAGTCGTTCAAGGCATTCCGCGGCCGGGAACCGGCCATAGACGCCCTGTTGAGGCATAACGGCATGGTCTAAAGTCGGGCTCTGTTTTTTCCGTTATCAGGGCATTAACAATAATTGGATTTACCCATGAAAGTCCTGATCCTAAGCTTGAGCCTGATCTTTTCTCTTCCCGCCCTTGCGGACAACCTGTACCGCTGGGTGGATGAGACAGGGCGCGTTCATTACAGCGATCAACCCCCGCCGCCGAGGATCAAAACGGTGAGCCAGAAGAACTACAAGGGAAGTTTTGTTGAGAGTGGCGAGTCTTATGCCTTGCGTGAGGCCAAAGACAAGTTCCCGGTAACGCTGTACACCTCCGGCTGCGGACCGGCCTGTGATATGGCCCAGCAGTTGCTGGACCGGCGCGGTATCCCGTATTCGATGAAGAATCTTGAAAACAATGCAGAGAACCAGAAAGCCCTGCGCGATCTGACCGGCAACCTGCGTATTCCAACCCTCGTTGTCGGCAGCCAGAATCTGACGGGTTTCGAGGACAGCCAGTGGGACAGCGCGCTGGATTCAGCAGGTTACCCAAAAGCGCCTGCGCCAAACGCTCCCAAACCCAGGACAACCCAGGCTGAAGGCAAAACCGCGGCACCTCCATCTTCATCAGAGCAACCCCGCTAAGGCAGCCCCGCTCATTGTCCCAGACTTGCCGGGTGGCTTCTGCCAAGAGCTATCCAAAGCCATAGAAGTCAAGCAAGTGCTCGCCTGACCCTGCTTCGGATTTGTGCCTCAGGCCCTGTGCGGCGCTTAAGAATAACCATGGATCGCCGCATATCACTGTAAGATTTCCACCGTCAGCCCAAACGATAATTGTATGGCTCGTCCTGAGAAAATTCGCCTAGGCGATCTACTCGTCAAAGATGAACTGATTTCTGAAACAGTGTTGAAAGCGGCACTGGCAGAACAGAAGCAGTCAGGACGCCGCCTGGGGCGTGTGCTGATCGATTCCGGCGTGGTTACCGAGGAGTCGATTGCAAGGGCCTTGTCACGGCAATTAGGCCTTCCATACGTTGATCTAAAGCAGTCGTCGGTCGATATGAAGGCGCTGAAGTTTCTGCCGGAAGGTACAGCCCGACGGCTTCGCGTTATCCCGCTGAAGGTAGTGGAGCGCCTTCAGGAGCGGGGGTTGCTGGTAGGCATGGCTGATCCCGGCGACCTGTTTGCGTATGACGAGCTGGTCAGGCTCACCCAGCAAGAAATTCACATTGCGGTGGTGACGGAAAGCGATCTGCTCACCGCCTACGACCGCTACTATCGACGTACTGAAGAAATCAGCGGTTATGCCAAAGAGCTCGAGGACTCACTCAGGGACCGTGAGACTACTCCGCTGGATGCGCTTGACGTGGAGGCTGGGTCACCCGATGCACCCGTAGTGCGCCTGATCCAGACTGTCTTTGAGGATGCGTTGCAGGTTCGCGCTTCGGACATCCATATCGAGCCTCTGGAAAGGAAACTGGTCATCCGTTTCCGTATTGACGGGATACTGCATGCCCAGAATGAAGCCGATCCAAGCGTTGCGTCTGCCATGTCAATGCGACTCAAGATCATGTCTGGCCTGGATATCTCCGAGAAGCGTCTGCCCCAGGATGGGCGTTTTCAGATCATCCTGAAAGGCCGACCGCTGGACGTTCGGCTCTCAACCTTGCCCACCCAGTATGGCGAATCCATCGTCATGCGCCTGCTGACGACCGACAGCGGATTGCTGGATCTGTCGCGCATCGGAATGCCGCAGGCCATGTTGTCGCGGTATCGCGCAATAATTGCCCGGCCCAATGGGCTGGTGCTGGTAACGGGGCCAACCGGCAGCGGCAAAACGACAACGCTGTATGCTTCGCTCGCCACGCTCAACAGCGTGGAACGGAAGATCATTACCGCAGAAGACCCGATTGAATATCGCCTACCCCGCGTGATGCAGGTGCAGGTCAGCGAGAAAATCGATCTGACCTTTTCTCGCGTGCTGCGTTCGATCCTGCGTCAGGATCCGGACGTGGTTCTGGTCGGCGAAATGCGCGACGCCGAAACGGCGCAAATCGGCCTGCGTGCAGCGCTTACCGGGCACCTGGTGTTTTCCACCCTGCACACCAATGATGCTGCAAGCACTCCCGTCAGGCTGCTCGACATGGGTACGCCACGTTACATGGTGGCAACCGCTTTGCAAGCTGTCATTGCGCAGCGCCTGGTGCGTATGGTGTGTCCGCACTGCACCACCCCACATAACCTGACCACAAGCGAAACCAGCTGGCTGGAAAGCATCGGGATGTCCGATACGAGCGGCTTTTCTGAGGGCGCCGGCTGCCAGCAGTGCAACCATACTGGTTATCATGGCCGCATGGCTGTGTATGAAATGCTGGAAATGAACCCCGTGCTTGCGCATGCCGCAAACCAACCTGATCCCGAGGATTTTCTCGCTGCGGCGCGACAGTCCATGGGGGGGCAAACCCTCGGTCACAACGCGCTGGCGCTGGCGCGCAGCGGTATAACCAGTCTGGCTGAAGCGGTCCGCGTCAGCAACCAGGCTGACGATTAGACGTGGCCCTGTTTCTCTACAAGGCACGCAACGCACGCGGCGAACTGCAGAAGGGGCGGTTCGACGGCGACACCTCCAACATGGTTGCGGATCGTTTGCTTGCTTCGGGGCTGATTCCAGTCGACATCCGGGAACTGCCCGATCCTGTGGAATTCAATCTAGGGGCATTGCTGGGCAAAAACCGGTCCAGCCAGATTGATGTGGTGGAGCTGCAACTTTTTTCACGCCAGCTTCATACCCTGCTCAAATCCGGGGTGCCGATTTTGCGTGCACTGTCCAGCTTGCGCGAAGCCAGCGTCAATCCCAGTTTTGCCAGGGTTCTGGCCGACATCAATGACGGCCTGGGACAAGGTCGCGAACTTTCATTATGTCTTGCGCGCCATCCCAAGATATTCGACAGCTTTTACCTTGCCATGATTCGCGTCGGCGAAATGACAGGCCGCCTTGATATCGTTCTGGACCGGCTGGCGGTGCACCTGGATTTCGAACGCCGCTCGCGCGAGAAAGTGAAGGGGGCGGTGCGTTATCCGCTATTCGTCGTCATCGCTCTGGTGGTCGCTATGGCCATTATCAATCTCTTCGTCATTCCCGCTTTTGCCAAAGTCTATGCCGGGATGCATGCCGACTTGCCTTTAATGACGAAAATATTGATCGCCACATCCTCCTTTACCAAAGACTACATCCACTGGATGCTCGGGGGTCTGGGTGTGGCTTTGCTCGGGTTTCGGGGCTGGATCGGCACATCGAAGGGACGCTACAGCTGGGATCGCTTCAAGCTGAGGCTTCCCATTGCCGGCAAGATCCTGCGCAAGTCGGCGCTCGCGCGATTCGCCCGCAGCTTTGCCCTGGCCTCGCGCTCGGGTGTGCCCATATTGCAAGTGCTATCTGTCGTTGCGGCGGTTGCGGACAACCGCTTCTTCGCCGAGAAAATAAGCGGCATGCGCGAAGGTGTGGAGCGCGGTGAATCAGTGCTCAGAACCGCCACGCTGGCCGGCATTTTTACTCCTGTGGTACTGCAAATGCTGGCTGTTGGTGAAGAAACCGGCGAGCTGGACACGCTGTTGCAGGAAATCGCCGAAATGTACGATCAAGAAGTGGAATACGAAATTTCCACCCTGTCACAGCAGATCGAACCGATCCTCATCGTTGTGCTGGGCGCGATGGTGCTGGTGCTGGCGCTGGGGGTCTTCCTGCCGATCTGGGATCTGGGTTCAAAAACCTTTGGCCATTAAATTCGGCAAGCCGGGAATAGGGGCATTTTTCGTGCCTATTTCTGCAATGACGTTAAAGACCGCCCTTTTTCAGTCGATATCTTCACCAAGTGCAGTCACCGCACTGAGTATTCACCACTTGGAGAACATCGATGAACAACAAGAGCACCAACGTGCGCCAACGCATGACCGGCTTCACCATGATCGAACTGATCGTCGTGATCGTGATTCTGGGCATTTTGGCGGCAGTGGCTCTGCCACGTTTTACCAACATCCAGCGTGATGCACGCATCGCCAAGTTGAACGCAGCACGCGGTGCGGTGCAGGGTGCCGCATCCTTGATTCATGGTACCGCTCTGGCTCGTGGGGGTGTGGCGGATACCGTGGCCTGTCCGGGGGGAGGAACAGGCCCTAACCCGGCAAATAACACAACGAACATTTGTACTGAATCCGGTCGCCTTACCATCGTCAACGTCTATCCCACGGCCGACCTGAATGGCCTTGTCAGCGCTGCGGGTTTGACCTCGGTCTTCCCGGCAACCGCTGCGGCGCTGACTCCGGACGGCTACGCCACCGCAGGCGGTGGTGCGGCAGCCGGCTCGGTATTGACCGTGGAAGTCACTGGCGGTTCAGCCCCTGCTACGTGCTCCTTTACCTACACAGCGCCCGCCGCCAATGCAGCCCCCGTGGTCAGCGCAGTAACTACAACCGGCTGCTGATCTTCTGCAATCATGACGCAATTAGACCGCGGCTTAAGCCGCGGTTTTACCATGGTGGAACTGGTTCTGGTGATTATGATTGCCGGCATCATCGCCGCAGTGGCAGTACCACGCTTGGTCGATCGCAGTGCGTTTCAAACACGGGGCAGCGCCAGCGATATCCGCACTGCACTGCGCTATGCACAACGGCTGGCGATGGCGAAGAATCGTGAAGTCTGCGTGACCACGACAGCAACTGATTTGACCCTCATGTTCAACCCCTCGCTGGTATCGGGCGCCGCATGCAGCCAGTCCGTTATCCGCCCGGACGGCAGCAGCCCCAGCTACATCGTGACCCCACCCGCAGGCATCACGCTAACGCCCGGCGTTTCTTTTCGCTTTGACGCACAAGGGCGTCCCCACCCCAATGCCGTTGTGAACATGACTGTGGGCGGAACTGTCCCTGTCACCGTGGCACAGGAAACCGGCTATGTGCAGTAAGCCTCAACAAGGCCTGACGCTGATCGAATTGCTGGTGTTCATAGTGATCATCGGCATTGCCGCCAACGCCATGCTGGCCGTGTTTGCCGGTCTTACGCGCAATTCGGCCAGCCTGCTGCCGGACAAGCAGGCTCAGGCCATTGCTTCCGCCATGATGAACGAAATCCTTGGTCAACCGTTTACCTTTTGTGACCCGGATGATAGTCAGGCAACGACTGCGACGAGTGCAACAATTGGCCCAACCGGATGCGCCAGCATGATTGAAAACATGGGCCCGGAGCCAGGCGAAACCCGTGGCGGGCCAATTCCGTTTGACAACGTCAACGACTACAACGGGTTCAACATTACCGGGGCTGCGCTCACAGGCCTGCCCGGCCTGGCTGGTTATAGCGTGCAGGTAAGCGTGGCTTACGCAGGCGCAAGTTTCGGCCTTCCAAACAGCGAAGCCCTGCAGGTGACCGTGACGGCTTCCGCACCCAATGGTGCGGCGGCCCGCCTCGATGGCGTTCGGTTTCGCTATACGCCCACCACATGATGGCGTCTGCGCATATCCCATCCTGTCGCGGTTTTACCCTGATCGAAATGATTATCGCGATCACCGTCCTGGGTATTTTGAGTGCCTCTACCGCCGTGTTCCTGCGCGGCCCCATCGCCAGTTATTTCGATGTCGAACGACGCACTGGCCTTGCCGACAGCGGGGAACTGGCGATGGCCAGACTGACTCTCGAAATATCCCAGGCCGTGCCCAACAGCGTTCGGGTAACACCCAGCGGCAGCGGCTTCTATCTCGAGTTCCTGCCGGTACTGAGCGGAGGCCGTTATCGCATTGGCGGTCCGGGCAACGTGCTAAATTTTGGCACAGCCAACACGGTTTTCGATGCATTGTGCTCCGCTCCTGCCGTTCCGTGCCCATCGCCCGGAAACTGGGTAGTGGTCAATAACGATTTACCAGGATCGGATGTGTGGGCAGGGAACTCGCGCGCGGCGCTTGTCGGCATTGCGGGAACCACCATCACGCACACGGGCCACACCTTTCTGTCAGATGCACCTGATCATCGTTTCCAGATCGCCGGCAATCCAGTGACTTATTTCTGTGATCCTGTTGCAGGCACATTGAAGCGCTACAGCGGCTACGGCATTGCGGCATTACAGCCACAACCGCCGGCCGGCGTGCCAGATACGCTGGCGACTCAAATCACGGCTTGCAGCGCGAGATTCTTTCCAGGCAATCAGCGCCGTGCAGGTTTGCTGGCACTGACCCTGACAATCAGCAATGCGGGCGATACGCTGAATCTCTATCACGCCATTCGCCTCGAGTCCTTGCCATGAATCGGCATCAACAGGGATTCGCCCTGGTCGCCGCGATCATACTGGTCGTGGTACTGGCTGGGCTGACGGCGTTTGTGGCATCAATGGTAGGCGGGCAGAGCGCCAATCAGCAACTGGAACGCATGTCGCACGTGGTGGATCTGGCGGCGCAAGCGGGATTGGAATGGGGAGCGTATCAGGTAATGCGCCAACCGCTGCCCATTTGTAGCCCCAGCACAACATTACCAGCCTTGCCCGGCACGCTGGCTGCAGCCAGCGTCAATGTGACTTGTACGTCGGCTACAACCAGCGAAGGAGGCAACCCGGTCACGACTTACCAAATTACCGCCAAGGCAACCTATGCCGGCACGAACACCAGCAGCCCGGATTATGCGGAGCGCACAAAAGCGGCTGTTTTCAGCCGCTAATCCGAGTAATGGAATCCGGCATTAGCTTGCTATACTCAACCGCAATTCACACTCTTACAGAATCCGCGCTTGTTTACCTGGCCCAAACGTAAGCAGCAGACTGGTTATCTGGCAACTCAGGCTGGACCTGGGTTCGTTTCCCTTGTTGAGGTCAATTGGCAGAATGGCCATCCCGTGGTTGCCTCCTGCATGTCGCGGACGGATAACGGCGACACAGCCAAGACCTGGGCAGCCTACGGCGATGCTCCGGTTCCGGTCGGAGTCGTCTTGTCGGCTGGAGAATATCAACTGCTGCCGCTTGATGCACCGCCGGTACCCGCTGATGAACTGAAAATGGCAGTACGTTGGCGCATCAAGGATCAAATCGATTTGCCCATTGACGATGCTACTGTGGATGTAATTCGCCTGGATCAAGGGGGAGCAGACCTGAAGAACAAGCTGCTGGCCGTGGTAGCCAGCAATCAGCTGTTGAAAAAATACATCGGCCTGGCTGAACGCGCCAAGCTGCGTCTGGCAACCATTGATATTCCCGAACTGGCGCAGCGCAACATTTCGGCGTTGCTGGAAAAGCCAAACCGGGCGCTGGCTTTGTTGTCATTTACCCCGCAGGGCGGATTGCTAACCGTAACGCGCAACAACGAGCTGTGTTTTTTTCGCCGACTGGAGTGCAATACCGCGGATTTTGTTAACCAGGGCGAATACCGCAGGGCGATGGCATTTGACCGTGTCGCGCTGGAACTCCAGCGCAGTCTCGACCATATTGAACGCCAGCACTCTGATTGGCATCTTGACAAAATCATACTCGCCCCTCCGCCTGCCATAGCTGGCTTGGCTGAGCATCTGCAGCAGCAGCTTTACTTGCCGCTGGAGACGGCGGACCTGAGCAGCCTGTTCACAGGGCAACTCCCAACAGACCCTGAGCAATTGACGGCATGCTGGTTTGCATTAGGCGGCGCGCTGCGACGCGAGGAAAGACGCCTGTGAGCATGCAGCAAATAAATTTGCTCAATCCGCAACTGCTTTCCCCACGGGTGGCATTCTCCACCCGCACCATAACCCAGACCTTGATGGCCGTGATCGTGATGGGACTGGTTATATATGCGCTGGTTGAATACAGCGCAGGTGGAATCAGACAGCAGCTGGATCGGGCGCAGACCAAGCATGACGAACTTCAGGCAAAACTCGAGGCGCTGGCCCGGCCTGTCGAAAACGAACAGGCTGAACTGGACAAACAGGCACAGGCTGTGGCGCAGGAAAGGAAGCACATTGCACGGTTAATGACCTTGCAGGATGCATTGGGCGCCGGACAGGGAAAAATCAGCTTTTCAGCGCGTTTGCGAGCCTTTGCACAGGCTCGCATGCAAGGCGTTTGGCTGACTGGATTCGAAGTGGGAAATCATGTTTTTCATCTGGAGGGGCGGGCTCTGCAGTCCGACCGCATTCCAGATTATCTGGCCCTGCTGGCACGCCAAGCGGCGATGAAAGACTTGCCATTTACTGGCTTCACCATCACCAGGTCCCTGGCAGAAGACGGCATCAATGAGGTTGGTGTGGCCTTCTCGGTTAATCCAGACGCAGTGACTTCCGCTGCGGAAACACAATAATGGAGCCGCTGAAGCAACGCTGGCAGGTTTGGTCATTGAGAATCGATGCATTGAGTTTCCGCGAACGATTGCTTATTTTTCTGGCAGTGGCCGGCGCCACACTCAGTCTGATGTTAGTTGGACTCATTGAGCCGGCGTTGAAGAGACAGGAACAAATGCTATTGAATGCAAGCGCCCTGCAACAGGAGAATTTCGCGTTGAAGGCACAATTGATAGAAGCAGAACAGAAAAGCAAGAGCGAAAAGAACGGTGATCTTAAGCGGCTACGCGCGGAAGCCGCCACGCTCGAACAGACGGTGAAGAGCCATGAAAGCGGCATGGTGCCGCCGGAAAAAATGATCGACGCTTTGAAATCCCTGCTTGCGGCACAACCTGGCCTGACGCTGTTATCACTGCATACCAGCGCGCCGAGCCCCGTGCTGCAGGAGACTGCGGACGAAGCCGCTCCCGCGGCGACTTCACAAGCCGCCGCCGTGCCGCCCAAAGAGCAACTCTACAGGCACGGTATGGAACTTCAAGTGCAGGGGAGCTACGCGGGCTTGACCGAGTATATGAGGCATCTTGAAGGCTTGCCATCGCCCATTCAGTGGGAAGACCTGAGTCTGGATGCACGCCGCTACCCCACCCTTGAAATGACACTGAAACTTAACACGGTGAGCCGGGAGCCAAATTGGGCCCGATTCTAAGATTGCTTTGCCTGCTGGCTGGGCTCGGCACTGGCACCGTGTCGGCAGATTTTGACCCTACCGCGCCACCAAAAATGAAGAGCAACGAGGTTCCAACCGAATCCAGTCTGGCCTGGGTCAGGATAAATGGAAGAGATTCCATTGCCTGGTACAACGGAACAGTCGTCAAACTAGGGGACCGGGTGGAGGGGGGACGTATCGTTGCGATCCGTGAAGATCACATTGTCCTTGCCGGACGGCGTGGTCGCCGCACCGTTTCACTGCTTGACCCGCAAGTCCAGCATAAGCCAATGGTGCCTTCGCGCTCACGCAAGCATTAGTAGGGATTGAACATGAAAATGAATACTGTTCTGGCGCTGTTGATCCTATCCGGGTGTGCCGGACCATTTGGGATGGCCGGCAAGCAAGCGGTGGATAATGCACTCATCAATCCCCCTGCACCACCAGCGCCCCTGCCATCACCCCCCGCGGCGGTGCAGCAGGCGGTGCTGGATTCTGTGCAGGCGCCAGTGCCTAAAACCGCCGCGACAGCCAAGCCGGACATCGAGCCACGTTTCAATCTGACCGTGAACAATGCCAAGGCCGCGGAGGTGTTCATGGGCATGGTCTCCGGTACCCCATACAGCATGCTGGTGCATCCCGATGTCACCGGCACTCTCACGCTCAACCTAAAGAACGTGACTGTGCCCGAAGCCATGGAAGCGATACGTGCCTTGTACGGCTACGAATATGAAGTTCAGGGCAAGCGCATCATCGTGCCGTCACCCGCGCTGCAAACCCGCGTTTACTACCTCAATGCGTTGGCGATGCAGCGTAAGGGGGCGTCAGACATGCGTGTGGTATCCGGCTCGGTCAGCCTGAGTAATAGTAGCGGTGGCGGTGGCGGAGGTGGGACCGGGCCCGGCAGTTTTTCAAAATCGCTGGAGACCAGTAGCGTGCAAACCTCAACTGACTCCAAGTACTGGGATGAAGTCAGCGCCTCTCTCAAAGCTCTCGTAGGCGACGGCGGCAATGTGGTGGTAAGCCCGCAATCCGGCGTCATTATCGTTAAGGCGGCGCCCGCCAGTTTGTCCATGGTGGAAAAGTACTTGCATGCATCGCAGATCGTGATCAACCGCCAGGTGATGCTGGAGGCGAAAATACTCGAGGTGCAACTGAATGACGGCTACCAGTCCGGCATCAACTGGGCAACGCTGCAAAATAATGGCAAGACGGCAATTGGGGTGAACGGCCTCAATCCGGATGGGGCCACAACGGTCAACCTCGGTGGAACCGTAGCGCAAATGCTTGGGGGCGCCATCCCCGGCAACGTAGGGAGCGTATTTGGCGTAGCATTCAACGACGGCAATTTTGGCGCCGTCATCAATCTGATGAAGAGCCAGGGCACGGTGCATGTGCTGTCAAGCCCGCGTATTGCCACCCTCAACAACCAGAAAGCCGTGCTCAAGGTCGGCTCGGATGACTTTTTTGTCACAGAAGTCACAGGCGGCACTGTAGCGACAACATTAACGCCCGCCACACCCCCCAATGTCGTTCTCCAGCCTTTCTTTTCCGGTATTGCGCTGGACGTAACGCCGGAGATCGACGACAAGGACAATATCACGCTGCATGTCAGACCTTCCGTCAGCAATGTGACAGAGAAAACCAAGACCATCGATCTTGGAAGTCTGGGAACATATACATTGCCCCTGGCCTCCAGCAGTATTTCAGAAACTGACAGCGTGGTGCGCCTCAAGGATGGCCAGATCGTCGCCATCGGCGGGCTGATGAAGCAGACTTTCGATGACAGCAAGAATCGCATCCCCATACTGGGCGACATTCCCGGACTGGGGCAGCTGTTTGGCAACACCAGCCAGACCAGCCAGAAGCGCGAGCTGGTGGTATTGATCAAGACCACGGTTATCCATGATAGTCAGGACTGGGGGCGCGATCTGGAAGAGGTGCAGCGGCGTTTTCAAGGCTATAACCTTGGCGAGAAGCAGCCTTGAGCACCTGGTGGGACCACTTCGGCCTGCATGACCCGCCCTTTGGCTTGACGCCGGATACCAAGTATTTCTTTCCTGCACAGCCCCATCAGGAAGCTCTCGAAACGCTGATCTACGCGCTAAGTGCGGGCGAGGGATTTATGGTGGTCAGCGGCGAAGTCGGGACAGGAAAGACCTTGCTGTTACGCCGCTTGCTCAACACCTTGCCTGCACATTTCCAGCCCGCTTTCGTGCCCAACCCGGCATTGGAGCCACGTGGTCTGTATGCGGCCATTGCCAGCGAGTTCGGCTTGCCCGCCAAAGGCTCCAGAGAAGCGCTGATGAACAGGCTTGAGCGGCATTTCGTCGATCTTGCGCGACGGGACAAACGGCCTGTTGTTTTGATCGACGAAGCACAGGTGCTGCCCGCCGCCACGCTGGAAGCTGTCCGCTTACTGACCAACCTCGAAACGGAGAAACGAAAGCTGCTTCAGGTCGTGTTGATTGGCCAGCCCGAACTGATGGCAAGACTGACCGGGAAAGATACCCGGCAGATCCTAACCCGCGTGAGCTTTCATGCCCTGTTGCGTCCACTTGACCGCTCTGAGCTTAACGCCTATGTGAGCCACCGGCTCGCGGTCGCCGGCAGCAGCGAAGCAATGTTCACCCCGTTTGCACAGTGGGCGCTCTGGAAGGTTTCCAGGGGGCTGCCAAGGTTAATCAACATCATCGCCGCCAAAGCCATGATGCTGGCTTATGGTCATGGCGACGGCCGGGTACAGCGCCAGCATGTCGTCGCAGCCGCACGTGACACACTTGCTGCGCACAAGGGCCTACGCCCAGCAATCATTATTTGGGGACTGGCAATGTTGGGCCTGACAGCGGCCGCTGTCGCAGGCATGAGGTGGCTGCGTTAAAGCATGAGCACGATCAACCAAATGCTGCGTGATCTGGATGCGCGTGGTGTCAATCAAGATCAAGCGCCCACAAATCAGGCAAGATCAAGAGCGGCGGGTACTCTTGATTACCGGGGAAACCGGAGGAAAAAGCTGACATTGCTCGGCCTGGCAGGCATGGGAGTCTTATTTGTGGCCGGAAGCTACGTCAGTCTGAGCCTTCAAACCCAGCGTATAGCGAAAACCTCACCGGTCTCCACGCGCGCGCCAGCGGAGATACCTCCGTCAATGATTTCCGGCCAGCAGAATTATTCAGCTACCACAAATGCCGCTCCTGTGGCCACGCCAAAAGCCGATGTACACATTGCGAAAACAACCGAAGCGACCCATCGCAGTTCCGCTGCCGATCAGCAAGGGATGACGCCTGCGCTCCATCCTGCAACAAGGCACGCTGGTGCAAGCACCAGAAAGCCTTTTGAGTTGACCTTGTCGGCCACACTAACAAATGACCTAACGATGCCACTTCCCCGTCAGCCAGCTCAAATTGCCATTGAAGTTTCGTCCGAAACACTGGCGCGAGAACTCTGCGACCAAGCCAATGCATTACTCCATGCAGGTAAAGTCGAGGCCGCGCGCCGCAAATATCGTGAGGCGCTCGAACGTAATCCTGCACTGACTGAGGCGCGCATTCAATTAGCCAGATCGCTGCGTGAGGGAGGCGACACCGAATCCGCACTCTCGGTATTAAAGGCTGGATACAACCAGCAGCGCGATGACATCCTGGCTGTGGCATTGGGGCGGGCATATGCGGAAAGCGGGCAACGCGTTGAAGCACTAAACTGGCTTTCCCTTGGAAGCGGTAGATTGGGACCTGCTGATTTTGCGTTAATGGGCACACTGCTATCGCAGGAGCACCGTTATCAGGAGGCGATCAACGCCTACCAATCTGCTTTGCAGGCTGAGCCGCACAAAGGGGGCTGGTTGCTGGGTTTGGGGCTGGCTCTGGACAATGCACAACGCCATGACGAGGCACAGGTTGTTTTTCGGCAGGCACTGGACTGGGGAGAATTCAAGCCGGAAGTGGTTGAGTTTCTGAAAAAACGAACTGGCGTTTACCTTCAGTAGGGCAGGCAGACATGCACTCGCCTACCCTTCACCTCCTGATAACCCGGCGCTCCGCCAGTCCATGATCGCACTATAAAACTGACATCGTTGAATGCTTACCATACCGAACCCAAACACGACATCGGTCGTTCCAGATCCGGATGAAAGATATTCCAGGGAAATCTTTCTCGGCCGCCAGCCTATTCTTGGCCGCAATCAAAACCTGGTGGCCTACGAGCTCCTTTTTCGTGGCAGCCAGGTCAATAATGCCAGCAATGCAGTCAACGATTTGCAGGCCACCGCCAGTGTCATCAGCCGGGTATTTACCGAGATGAATACGCAGGATATTCTTGGCAAGCACCGTGGCTTTATCAATTTCAGCGCCGATTTGCTGCTGAGCGATTTGATTGAATTGCTCCCACGCAAGCGGGTTGTGCTCGAGCTGCTGGAAACCATCTCCATCAATGACGAAATCATCCACCGCTGCCAGAACTTGAAAAGGATGGGTTACTCCCTGGCGCTGGACGACTTCGGCCAGTTTGCAGATGCCTACATTCCGCTGCTGGAGGTCTGCGATATAGTCAAGATCGATTTGACCCTGCATGACGACCAGTCCCTGACCAAGGTCGTCCAGCAGTTGAGGCCGTGGCCAGTCAAACTTCTGGCCGAAAAAGTTGACTCACAAAAGCAGGCCGCTCGCTGCATGGAGCTGGGGTTTGATCTGTTTCAGGGATACTACTTCGCCAGGCCCGACATGCTGAACGGCAAGGGCGTCGACCCTGCCAAGCTGCCGTTGCTAAGGCTGTTCGGCCTGGTGTTGGGGGATGCCGACGCCGGCGAGATTGAACAGATATTCAGACAAAGTCCCAACCTCACCTTTAACCTGCTTCGGCTGGTCAATTCCGTGGCATCGGGCATGGTCAGCAAAATCAGCACGGTAAAACAGGCCATCATGGTTCTGGGGCGCAGACAGCTGCAGCGCTGGCTGCAGCTTCTCCTCTTTACCTTGCAGAAGGGAGCTGAATACCCAAGCCCGTTGATGGATTTGGCTGCAACTCGTGGACGCCTCATGGAATTGCTTGCCGGCAAGCTGAGGCCCAATGATAAGGATTATCAGGATCAGGCATTCATGACGGGGCTTCTCTCCCTGCTGGATGCCCTGCTGGAAATGCCGCTGAAGGATCTGATCAACCAGCTGAACATACCCGAATTCATTGAGCACGCACTGTTAAACCATGCAGGCGAACTGGGCGCGCTGCTCGCTCTTGCAAAACAGCTGGAACACGCCGAATTTGCTGACAATACGGAGCTGCTGGAAAAACTTCCTGCAATTTCTCCCGAGGATCTCTGTCAGGCTCAACTGGATGCCATGGCGTGGGTCAACAACCTCAATTAAGGATTGAACTGGTAGCATAAGGTAGTACAGCCAGCTACCGGTTCGCCCATGAAGCTTGTTACGTGGAATGTGAATTCCCTGAAAGTTCGCCTGCCCCAACTTCTCGACTTCCTGTCGACCCGGCAACCTGACGTTGTTTGCCTGCAGGAAACCAAAGTGGAAGACCACAACTTTCCCAGGGCCGAGCTTGAGTCAGCCGGTTACCAGGTCACCTTTTCGGGACAGAAGACCTACAACGGCGTCGCCCTCTTGTCGAAAAACGCGCTGACCGATGTGCAAACCGGCATTCCGGGATTCGATGATGAACAGAAGCGAGTTATCGCCGCCAGCGTGGATGGCATACGCGTGGTATGCGTCTACATCCCCAATGGTCAAAGTGTCGATTCGGACAAATATCAGTACAAGCTGAACTGGCTGGAGGCACTGGCCCGTTGGCTGGGCGATGAAATCACGCGTCATCCGAACCTGGCCCTGCTGGGGGATTACAACATCGCCCCGGAAGATCGCGACGTCCATGATCCAGGCGCCTGGCGCGGGCAGGTCTTGTGCTCTGGGCCAGAGCGGCAGGCATTTAGCAAGCTGCTTGCCCTGGGCCTGAAAGACAGTTTTCGGCTGTTCGAGCAGGCCGAGAAAAGCTTTTCCTGGTGGGATTATCGAATGATGGCATTCCGCCGCAACCACGGGTTGCGTATTGATCACATCCTCTTGTCCGCACCGCTGGCCAGGAAATGCACGAGCAGCGTCATTGATCGTGACATGCGGAAACTGGAGCGGCCTTCAGACCATGCGCCGGTAATGGCTACACTGGGTTAGCGCAATACCGTAAAAAACTTGTTTCCTCGGTTTCGCGGCGGGTCTTGCCGTCGCCCATCGACTTTCCATGGCGGCGGAGCTTCATTACTTGAGCCAGGTCAGTCTTCTTGTGCACATCGGATCCCCCTTCCACCTTGCTTCCTCAGTGACCGCCTTGCTCTTCAAGCCCAAGTTCCTGAATCTTTCGGGTAAGCGTATTGCGTCCCCAGCCAAGCAGGTTTGCCGCTTCTATACGCCGACCGCCAGTATGTTTGAGGGCTATATTGATCAGGGTCTTTTCAAATTCGCGGTTCAAGCCATCGAGAATGCCCTTCTCCCCTCGACTGAGCGCCTCATCAGCCTTGCGCGCCAGATAGCTTTGCCACTCGCCTTCGGGTTGGCCGGGCGTATCCGATGACAGCAAATCGCTGGGAAGATCCCCCGCTTCAACAATCTGACCCGGTGCCATGATGGTCAGGTAATGGCAAACGTTTTCCAGCTGGCGGACGTTGCCCGTCAAGGGCAGGCTGCTCAAATATTTGAGCGCTGATTCCGAAAGCTTCTTGGTTTCCAGCCCCGCCTCCTTGGCACTTTTTTGCAGGAAATGGCGCGCAAGCAGTG
The DNA here is from genome assembly GCA_049578545.1 of Thiobacillaceae bacterium. Lineage (GTDB taxonomy): Bacteria > Pseudomonadota > Gammaproteobacteria > Burkholderiales > Thiobacillaceae > DASQBT01. The sequence continues at coordinate 32,703 of JBAUMF010000030.1, read as the reverse complement.
GAACGTCTTCACGCCGTTCCCTTAAGGGCGGCAAACGCAGACGGATGACATTGAGCCGGTGAAACAAATCCTCCCGGAACAATCCGGCACGCACGCGCTCTTCCAGGTTCTGATGTGTGGCCGCTATGACCCTGACGTTCACTTTTACCGGCGAATGCCCGCCGACGCGATAGAACTGTCCGTCCGCCAGCACACGCAACAGGCGGGTCTGCAGTTCGGCGGGCATGTCTCCGATCTCGTCCAGAAACAGCGTACCCTCATCTGCCTGCTCGAAACGGCCATGCCGCTGAGCCGCTGCACCTGTAAATGCGCCGCGCTCGTGGCCGAACAATTCCGACTCGAGCAAATCCTTGGGTATGGCTGCGGTATTAATCGCGATGAATGGACCTTTGGCTCGCGGGCTATGTCGATGCAGCGCATGCGCCACGAGTTCCTTGCCTGTGCCTGATTCCCCCGTAATCAATACGGTTGCATGCGATTGTGAAAGACGGCCAATCGCGCGGAACACCTCCTGCATTGCAGGGGCGTGGCCGAGAATTTCGGGCAGATCGATGGACTCTTCCTTGACCCCCTCCGAGCGACTGCTTTCAGTCAGCGCACGACGCACCAGTTCAACCGCGGTATCAACATCAAAAGGCTTGGGCAGATACTCAAACGCGCCCCCCTGAAACGCAGCCACAGCGGAATCGAGATCCGAGTATGCCGTCATGATAATGACCGGCAGCCTCGGCATGCGCTCCTTGAGGGCCTGCAGGAATTCAAACCCGGATGGGCCCGGCATGCGGATATCGGACACCACAACGGAGGGCTGACTTTTTTCCAGCCTGATCAATGCCTCGCCTGCTGAGCTGAATGTTTCGACAGTCAGTCCTTCGCGTTCCAGGGCTTTTTCCAGCACCCAGCGAATGGAGCGGTCGTCATCAACAATCCAAATAGGTTTCATCATGATTGCAAGGGGAAGAGAAGAGAAAATTCAGTGTGGCCGGGCCGCGATTCACATTCGATCGTGCCCTGATTCTGCGCTACCAGAGTCTGTGCCAGCGGCAAGCCGAGGCCGCTGCCGCCTTCGCGGCCGGTCACCAGGGGATAAAAAATACGGTCCCGTATGTCATCTGCGATGCCAGGGCCATTATCGATAATTTGCACACTAAGGACGATGCGGTGGCGCTTGGTTCCCAATTGCATTTGACGCGCAACGCGGGTGCGCAAGATCAATTCACCCCGTCCCTGCATTGCCTGCACGCCATTGCGCGCAATGTTGAGTACGGCCTGAATCAGCTGTTCCGGGTCCGCCTCCAACTCCGGCAGGCTGGTGTCGTAATCGCGTGTAATGGTGAGTCCTGCAGGTGTCTCGGCCAGCAGCACAGTGCGCACACGCTCCAGAACTTCATGAATATTGATTCGACTGTAACGCGGCAGGCGATGAGGTGTGAGCAGCCGCTCCATCAGCGACTGGAGCCGATCCGCTTCCTTGATGATGACCTGCGTATACTCACGCAGGCTTTCACGCGGCAATTCGTGCTCCAGAAGCTGGGCTGCGCCGCGAATTCCGCCCAGCGGATTCTTGATTTCATGCGCCAGGTTCCTGAGCAGATCGCGGCTTGCTTCCTGTTGCATGCGAATTTGTTCCTGCCGGGCTATTCTCAGACGCTGATCCAGCGGACGCATTTCCAGGAGGAACTCACCCTTCTCTGTCGGCGTGACCGTACAAGTAACCCTTACCGCTGGATGGCTGTTGACCGATACTTCGAGATCATGCTCAGTCACGATCTCCCTGGTTTCCAGGGCTGACCGTACCGCTCCGCGCAACTCAGGGCTGTGTTCAAATGCCCCTTCGTAGTGCATTCCAGACAGCAACGCACCCGATATTCCGAGCAGGGTTTCCTCGGCTGGATTGATATAAATGATTGTTCCTGCGACATCGCAGGCCAGAACGCCTGTAGAGAGCGCATCAACCGTAGCGAAATCAGGAAGGGTTGGGGGTGTCTGCGGAATCATGGTGCCCCCATAACCTAGCACTGAATATGCCAGGTACGAAATTTGGTCCTAACGGCTTGTGTCGAGCTCTTTCTGAATAGCTGCAATATTGCTTTGGTGCTGCTCGACAGCATCCTTTAGCCTCTTGACCCGGCTTACATAGCTGTCGTCGCTGGCCTTCTCGCCGGTCATCGTTCTGGACCCAAGAGACAGCTGGCGCTGGGACTCCGCCAGGTTTTGTCGTTCGCTGGTAAGTTCTTCCCGCAACACCTGGCGACGTATGTCATCCCGCTTGCGCTGCGTGGCTGGATCGATACGGGGAAAATCTGCCGGCCGGAAGGATACATTCTTCTTTATCAATTGCCTGCCGCTGCCTGCTCCAAGGTTGGTCGGACCGGCTGGCATGTTGTAGATATGGTTGGCCTTTACGCCTTTGCGAGGCATGTCGGTAAACGTTACCTGGCCGTTTTCGTCAATGTACTTGTAGATTTCCGCCTTGACCGGGCTGGCAGCCAGCGTGCCGGCCAGTGTCAGGCAAATCACAACGTATTTCATTTGAAAATCAGGATTCATGGCAAATAGTGTACCGGATAGTCTTTGAAACGGACTCCCAGCCTGCTTCTTTAGTTTCCTGAACTGCAAGACGTAAAAAGGGCGGCTCGCGCCGCCCTCCAGGCTTTCTGGCCCACGCTCTTAACAGGAATAATACATGTCGAACTCGACCGGGTGCGTGGTCATTCTGAAGCGCGTAACTTCTTCCATCTTCAGTTCGATGTAGGCAGCGATCATGTCTTCACTGAACACACCACCGCGGGTCAGAAACTCGTGATCCTGTTCCAGCGCTTCCAGGGCCTCGTCCAGCGAAGCGCAGGGATGCGGGATCTTGGCCGCTTCGACCGGCGGCAGATCATACAGGTTCTTGTCCATCGGGTCGCCAGGGTGAATCTTGTTCTGCACCCCATCCAGGCCGGCCATCATCATGGCGGTAAAGGCCAGGTACGGGTTGGCGGTCGGATCGGGGAAGCGGACTTCGATGCGGCGCGCCTTGTCGCTGGCCACGTGGGGAATTCGAATGGAGGCGGAACGGTTGCGGGCCGAATAGGCCAGATTGATAGGCGCCTCGAAGCCGGGCACCAGACGCTTGTATGAGTTGGTGCCGGGATTGGTGATGGCGTTCAGCGCCTTGGCGTGCTTGATGACTCCACCGATGTAGTAGAGCGCGAACTCGGACAGGCCCGCGTAACCATTGCCCGCAAACAGGTTCTTTCCGTCCTTCCAGATCGACTGATGCACGTGCATGCCGGAACCGTTGTCCCCGACGATGGGCTTGGGCATGAAAGTGGCGGTCTTGCCATAGGCATGGGCGACGTTGTGTACCACGTATTTCAGGATCTGGGTCGAGTCGGCCCGGCGCACCAGGGTATTGAACTTGGTGCCGATTTCGCACTGCCCGGCGGTCGCCACTTCGTGGTGATGAACTTCGACTTCGACGCCCATTTCCTCCATGGTCAGGCACATGGCGGAGCGGATGTCCTGCAGTGAATCAACCGGCGGGACCGGAAAATAGCCACCTTTGACTTTGGGGCGATGGCCGAGATTACCGGTTTCCGTTTGCTCGCCGGAGGACCAGGCCGCTTCTTCGGAAGAAATCTTTACGCCGCAGCCCGACATGTCGTCATGCCAGGCCACTGAATCAAAAATGAAGAATTCCGGCTCCGGGCCAAAGTAGGCGGCTTCGCCAAGGCCAGTGGACTTGAGGTAGGCCTCACCGCGCTTGGCGATGGAGCGCGGGCAGCGGTCGTAGCCCTTGCCCGTATCCGGTTCGATGACATCGCAGGACAATATCAAGGTGGCTTCGTCCATGAAAGGGTCGATGTTGGCCGTGTCGGGGTCTGGCATCAGCAGCATGTCCGAAGCCTGGATGCCTTTCCAGCCGGCAATAGACGAGCCGTCGAACGCATGTCCGTCGGTGAACTTGTCCTCGCCGAAGGCCGTCACTGGCACGCTAACATGCTGTTCCTTGCCGCGCGTGTCAGTAAAACGCAAATCGACGAACTTGACTTCCTTTTCAGTGATCATCTTGAATACATCGGCTGCCGCCATGTGAATCTCCTAAATTTGAGGATTAAAAGCATCTAAACGAATGTCGCAAACCCGGAAAAAGCAGATTGTGTGCCATCCCACCTTTTCGACCAAAGGATTGTGCCATAACGCTTAAAGCCTAAGCCATGAATTCTGGTTGGCACCACACAAGAGCAATTTATCGCTGGCTTGCCCCATTATGGTGCATTTGCGCGCTGTTTTTTGCGGCTTATACTGATGATTGTTACTTGCTTCCCGAATTGAAGACAGGAGAACAACAATGGGGCGCCTTACCGAAATCCTCACAACCGCGCACAAGCGCGCGCAAGAGGCCAATCTTCCTTATGAGGGGGTTCTTTTTCCTCATGAAGCGGAAGAACTGCTGGAACTTGCCCCTGGGGCCAAACTGGTCGATGTTCGCAGCCGTTCTGAGCTTGATCTGGTGGGCATGATTCCCGATGCCATTCATGCAGAATTCCGGCATTTTCCCGGTTGGGCTCTGAATCCTCATTTCCTCACACAGCTCAAGCAGATGGTTGATCCTGAGGCCCTGACGATGTTCATCTGTCGCAATGGCGCCCGCTCCCACAACGCGGCCATTGCAGCCACCGAAGCGGGATGGCGGAACAGCTTTAATGTGGCAGAAGGTTTTGAGGGCGACTTCAACAAAGCCACGAACCACCGGAATGAAATCAACGGCTGGAGAGCACGGGGGCTTCCCTGGGTGCAAGTACCCTGACCTGTGACCGGCGGTTAACGAAACGGTCCCAAGTCATCTTGTCTGGCAGCGAAATACCTTTCGTGGATCAAGCGAAGATTTGCGGTCTGTCTCAACCACGGATTTGTACATGGAATTAGCCTTGATGCGCATTTCAAATTTCATCGTGCCGAATCCAATGAATGGTGCCCCCATCTAAAATAGCACCATGACTGATCATTACGCTGTTGTGGGCCACCCCATCTCCCATTCAAAATCCCCGTTGATTCATGCCGAATTTGCCCGCCAGACCCGGCAGGATTTGATCTACTCGAGATTGCTCGCACCCATGGATGGATTTGCCGAGGTGGTAGAAGCGTTCCGGGCTGGGGGTGGGGCAGGGATGAACGTGACTGTTCCTTTCAAAGAGCAGGCCTTCGCACTCGCAACCAGGAAAACGGCGCGCGCCCAGTCCGCAGGTGCCGTCAATACACTCAAATTCGAACGGGGTGGGATTCTTGGTGACAATACAGATGGAGCAGGATTGGCGCGCGACCTGACAGGTAATCTGGGCATCGCGATAAAGGGGAAGTCTGTCTTGTTGATGGGGGCCGGGGGAGCGGCTCGTGGCGTGATTGAACCCCTTCTGCAGGAGCATCCCGCCGCACTCGTCCTGGTGAATCGCACCTCCGAGAAGGCAGAACAGCTAGTTCAACTGTTCGACAAACAGATTACAGCTTGCGGCTATGGCGACCTTGGAGGCCTTCGTTTTGATATTGTCATCAACGCCACTTCAGCAAGCCTTGCCGGGCACATTCCGGAATTGCCACCCACCATTTTTGCTCCAAACGCGCTCGCTTACGACATGATGTATGGACTGGAGACCGCCTTCATGTCGTGGGCCAGGACTCATGGAACGAGCAGGATTGCCGACGGACTGGGAATGCTTGTAGAGCAGGCGGCGGAATCCTTTTATATCTGGCGCGGAGTCCATCCCGACACCCGCACCGTAATCTCGCAGCTTCGCCAGTCATGATCCGCGCCTCAGTGCGCGTGGCCCGAAACGGGGCCTATGTATTGCTGGGTCTGTTTGTCGTATTCCAGCTTTGGATGCTCGCTCATGTGCTGTGGTGGGTCGATCACAATCCTTCTTCGAGTTCTTTCATGCAAGCCGGACTCGCACGCCTCCAGGCAACCGACCCGAATGCCGAGTTGCGCCACAAGTGGGCGCCATACGACAAAATCTCGATTCACCTCAAGCAGGCCATTGTGGCGGCAGAAGACAGCAGATTTCTCGACCACGAAGGCTTTGACTGGGAAGGTATCCAGAATGCGGTGGAAAAGAACCTGAAGAAAGGCCGCGTCGTCGCTGGTGGCTCGACCATTAGCCAGCAATTGGCAAAGAACCTGTTTTTGTCAGGACAAAGAAGTTTCCTCAGAAAGGGGGAGGAAGCCATCATCACCCTCATGATCGAAAACGTGATGAGCAAGCGGCGGATTCTCGAGATTTACCTCAACATCATCGAATGGGGTGATGGCATCTATGGCGCCGAAGCGGCCTCCCGCCATTACTTCAGGACAGCTGCGGCCAATCTGAATGCCGGTCAGGCTGCCGCCCTGGCTGCGATGGTGCCAAACCCGCGCTGGTTCGAGGACCATCGCGCTTCACGCAAGTATCAGCATCGTGTTGCCGTCATTGCTGCACGCATGCGCTATGCCCAAGTGCCGCGCTGAGCAGGCCCGAGTGAAAGCAAAAGCTCCGCGCAGGGTTAAAATCCAGCCCTGAAGCTGACCAACACGATGACAGAAGAAACAGATTCGCATCACACCAATCAAGACGGGTTGGAAGAACACCTGGAACAGGTGCAGTCTCTACTCGCCCGTCAAAAGCTGGTTGAGGAGCTCGTTCACCGTCAGGGCGGTCCCAAGCAGGATCTGGTTGAAAACCTTGTCCACAAGCAGAATCTTGCCGATCTGCAGAAAAGCCTCGATGAACTGCACCCCGCGGACGTCGCCTACATTCTCGAAGGTCTGCCACTGAATGATCGTCTCCGGGTCTGGGACCTGGTCAAGGCAGAACGTGACGGCGAGATCCTTGTGGAAGTATCCGATGCCGTGCGTGAGTCACTCATTGCCAGCATGGACAACCAGGAGTTGCTGGCGGCGGCCGGCACGCTTGATACCGACGAGATTGCCGACCTGGCTCCAGACCTGCCCAAGGATGTGATCCAGGAATTGCTTGTCTCACTGGATGCGCAAAAGCGAATCCACCTTCAATCCGCGCTGTCTTATCCGGAAGATACGGTCGGCGCCCTGATGGATTTCGACATGGTAACCATCAGGGCTGACGTTACGCTCGAGGTGGCATTGCGTTATCTGCGCCGCCTGGGTGAACTGCCTGACCAGCTGGACAAGCTGTTTGTGGTGGAACGCAACGACAAGCTGATCGGCGTGCTGCCACTGAAGCGATTGCTTACGAACGACCCGGAAGTCTCTGTAGCTGCCGTCATGGCAGTAGATGCTGTGACCTTCAAGCCGGAAGACGATGCCCATGAAGCCGCCCAGGCCTTCGAACGTTACGACCTGGTGATGGCACCGGTGGTTGACAACACCGGTCGGCTCTTGGGCCGCCTGACGGTCGATGCTGTGGTGGACTATATCCGCGAATCATCCGAATCAGACATGCTGTCGATGGCCGGCCTTCGAGAAGAGGAAGACCTTTTCTCTACCGTGTGGAAAGCGGCCCGCAACCGCTGGACCTGGCTTGCCATCAATCTTTGTACTGCATTCATAGCGTCGCGAGTAATCAGTGTATTTGAAGGCAGCATCGCGAAGCTGGCTGCCCTGGCCGCGCTGATGCCCATCATTGCCGGCATTGGCGGAAATTCCGGCAATCAGACCACCACCCTGATCATTCGCGCGCTTGCCTTGGGCCAGATTACCCCGGCGAATGCGCGCCGTCTTGTGCTGAAGGAGCTGGGCGTGGCACTGCTTAATGGCGTGGTGTGGGGTGCCGCGGTTGGCATGTTTGCCTGGGCACTGTACCGCAATGTGGCGCTGGGTGGCGTAATGGCGCTCGCCATGTTACTGAATCTGATCGTTGCAGCGCTTGCTGGCATTTTCATTCCTCTGGCGATGGAACACATGAATCGGGACCCAGCGATGGGTTCATCGGTGCTGCTGACGGCAACCACCGACAGCATGGGATTCTTCATCTTCCTTGGGCTTGCCAGCCTCATTCTTCTGTGAAACCTTCAAGCCAGCTCCTTAGCAAGGACAGCAGCCACATTCTGTATCTGCGACTGCTGGCTTTTGTCCGCCCATACTGGCGAAGGCTGGCCGCCGCGCTGGTAGGCCTCGCCGTTGCCGCGGCAACGGAACCCGCACTGTCCGCCTTGTTCAAACCCTTGCTCGACGGAAGCTTTATTCAAAAAGATCGCACCCTGATCTGGCTGGCGCCGATCACTCTGATTGGCCTGTTCATCATTCGCGGCATTGCCAGCTATGTATCCGATTATGGTATGAGCTGGGTTAACCAGCGGGTAGTGATGGACTTGCGCGAAGCCATGTTCGACAAACTGATGACACTACCCGTTCCAACACTGGAAAACCAGACGGGAGGCAACTTTGTCGCCAACATTGCCTTCAACGTTAATCAGGTCACACAATCTGCGACCAATGTTCTCACCATGGTAGTGCGAGACTTTCTTTCCATCACCGGACTGATTGGCTGGCTGCTGTGGATCAACTGGCGGCTCACACTCATCATTATTGTTATTTCCCCGGTAACCGCCTGGCTGATTCGCAGCCTCAGCTACCGCTTGCGCCACCTGTCGCGTGAATCCCAGCGCAACCTGGGCGAACTTACCAGCCTTCTGGAGGAAAACCTGGTTGGCTTCAAGGTTGTGCGAATATTTGGCGGCGAAACACAGGAGTCTGGCCGTTTTCACACAGCCGCTGATGATTCCCGCCGTTTTTACATGAAGCGGGTTTCGCTTGCGGCAACTTACGACCCCCTCATCCAGTTGCTGGCTGCGCTCGCCGTAGCCATCATCATTGCCGTTGCCATTTGGCAGGCCACTCAGGACCAGACTACAGTGGGTGGCTTTGTGTCCTACCTGGTCGCGGTGTTGCTGTTGTTTGGCCCGGTTAAACGGGTTACGTCAATAAACGACCAATTGCAGCGGGGGCTGGCTGCGGCGGAAATGATCTTCGGAATGCTGGACGAGCCTGGCGAAAAGGATACTGGTACACGAGCACTCATCCGGGCACAGGGCGATATTGAATTCCAGAATGTAGGCTTGCGCTACGTTGATACGCATCGGCCCGCACTGGATTGCGTGAACCTGCACATCCGCCCCGGCGAAACCCTGGCGCTGGTTGGCGCTTCTGGAAGCGGCAAGACTTCACTCGTCAATCTGCTTCCGCGCTTTCGCGATCCGGACAAGGGGAAGATTCTGCTTGACGGCATTCCGCTCACTGAGCTGAAACTCGTCGATTTGCGAGCGCAGATCGCACTGGTTTCCCAGGAAGTGATTCTTTTCAACGACACCCTGCGAGCCAACATTGCCTATGGAGCAAACGCTTCGGCTGACGACCAGGCGATCATTGCTGCCGCAGAGGCTGCCCATGCCTGGGAATTCATCGAAAAACTGCCACAAGGTCTGAACACCTATGTTGGCGAACGTGGCATGAAGCTCTCCGGAGGCCAGCGTCAGCGCATCGCCATTGCCCGTGCCTTGCTCAAGGATGCACCCATCCTGATTCTGGACGAAGCCACGTCCGCACTTGATACCAAATCCGAACGCCACGTGCAGGCCGCACTGGAGACATTGATGCAGGGCCGTACCACCCTCGTCATCGCGCACCGCCTATCTACCGTCGAAAGGGCAGATCGTATCGTCGTGATTGATCAGGGAAGAATTGTTGAAGAAGGCACTCACGACGAACTTCTTGTGCAAGATGGCGCGTATGCACGCCTTTACCGCATGCAGTTTCGGGAACACGCTTGAGCGGCTTCGCGCCTGCCCACCCCCCGCGCTCACTGATCTCCGCAGCAGGGCGGGCGATTGGCGATTACGCCATGATCAGTAATGGCGACAAGGTACTCCTGGGCCTTTCTGGTGGAAAAGATTCGCTGTCGTTGCTGCATGTGTTACTGCATTTGCAGAAGAAGGCGCCGGTCAAATTCGAACTCGCCGCCTGCACGGTCGATCCGATATCGGACCAGTTTGATCCTTCTGCACTCAAGCCCTATATGGCCGAGCTTGGCGTGACGTATTTCTACGATTCCCAACCCATCGTCACCGAGGCACAGAAAACCCTGACCAAGGACACAGATTCATTCTGCGCTTATTGCTCAAGGATGAGACGAGGGATCCTCTACCGGGTCGCACGCGAGAATGGTTACAACGTTCTGGCGCTCGCGCAACATCTGGACGACTTGGCAGAGACGTTGATACTGTCGATGTTCTTCGGCGGCAAGCTGCGCACGATGCAGGCCCATTACCTCAATGATGCCGGTGACCTGCGCGTCATTCGCCCCTTTGTCTACGTGCGCGAACGCCAAACCCGCGCTTTTGCCAAGGCGGCAGGATTGCCTGTGATTTTCGAGAACTGCCCCGCCTGCTTTGCCAAACCGCAACAACGCCATGCCATGAAGCAAATGCTCGCGGAGCAGGAGAAACAGAATCCCAGGCTTTTTGCCAGTCTGCTTACTGCCATGAAGCCGCTGATGGGCCCTCCCGTTTGAACCCCAAAGCCTGGCCCGAGTAGAATTGTCAGGTTTTGATTTACCTGGACCTGATTGTGGAAAAACCTCAGATCTCTTCCTTTATCCCCGGCAAGCGCATTCTCATGGGACCGGGTCCGTCCGATGTGCCCCAGCGCGTACTCGATGCCATGGCGCGCCCCACGCTGGGCCATCTTGATCCTCAATTTCAGGAGATGATGGAGCAGATGAAAGTATTGCTCCGCTACGCCTTTCAGACCAACAATGACCTGACGATGCCCGTGTCTGCCCCCGGCTCGGCCGGCATGGAAATGTGCTTCGTCAATCTGTTGGAACCCGGCGACACCGTCATTGTTTGTCGCAATGGCGTGTTCGGCGGACGCATGATTGAGAATGTCAAACGCTGCGGCGCAACACCGGTCATTGTCGATGACGCGTGGGGCAGACCCGTTGACCTGGCTAAAGTGGAGGATGCATTCAGGACCCATCCCATTGCCCGAGTGCTGGCGTTTGTTCATGCGGAGACCTCGACCGGCGCGCAAAGCGATGCCGCTGGCCTGGCCGAGATCGCCAAGAAATATGATGCGCTTACCATCATGGATTGCGTGACCTCACTCGGCGGTACGCCAGTCCTGATTGATGAATGGGGAATCGATGCTGCCTACTCTGGCAGCCAGAAATGCCTGTCCTGCACCCCGGGACTTTCCCCCGTCACTTTCAGCCCTGCTGCGGTAGAACGGGTCAAGACGCGCAAGACCACCGTGCAAAGCTGGTTTTTCGACCTGAACCTGGTGCTCGGGTATTGGGGTAGCGTCGGCAAGCGCACTTATCACCATACGGCACCGGTCAATCCGTTATACGGGTTGCACGAAGCCCTGGTCACTCTGGTGGAAGAAGGTATTGAAAACAGTTGGGCACGGCATAGATCGAACCACGAAAAGCTCAGGGACGGCCTTGAGGCCATGGGCCTGAAATTCGTCGTCGAGGAACCTTACCGGCTGCCGCAGTTGAACAGCGTGTGGATTCCTGAAAGCGTGGACGATGCAACGGCGCGTCCACGTCTGCTCAATGAATTCGGCCTCGAAATAGGCGCCGGCCTTGGTCACTACGCGGGCAAAGTATGGCGCTTCGGCCTCATGGGCCACTCCAGCCGGATCGAGAACATCGATACCTGTCTGAGCGCGCTTGGCCGGGTGATGCATAAGTAGCCATCAGCACCTCCCACGCCTGCATGATGTGGGAACCCGCCTACTTGGCAAGCTTTGTTAGTTCGACAACCTGGCTTTGGCGGTGCCGCTATCCAGCACCTTTCTTACCTGATCAGCACCCGCTGCCAGGCTGTCCACCTTGCCTACACCCCACAGTGCCAGACCCGCCCCCATAACCAGCGCATCATAGGTGGTGCCCTTCTGGCCATTCAATGCTGCCAATCCTGCAGCAGCAGCAGCCTGTGACATGGACGCCGCGTCAAACGCAAGCTTGTCTTCTTCCAACTCAGCACCTTCGGAATAGCCGGGCAGAAGGGGCGCACGGACCTCTTGGGTTATGCCGGCCTGGGCGGGTTTGAAATCCCACTGAACTTCTGCGCCCTTGTTCTGGTAGACGAACATGCGTGCATCCTGACGCAGCGAAGGAATCACGCCGCCTTCAACGCCTCGCACAATCAGGGCAGAATCGAAGCCAGCCTCACGCGCCAGCAGGGCATAAATACGCGGGTAGGGCTTGTGGACAAACCCGGTCATGAAATGATTCTTGACCCTGCCTTTCACCGGCATGGCCTGTGTCTCTGCCGTGGTAATAACCTGTCGCTTGACCATGAGTTTGCGTAAGTCCTTGAGTGCATGCAGACTGGGTGCATACTGCGCCTGGTCGCAGTACGCCCAGCCTTCCTGGTTGAGCCGCGCAGCCGCCTGTGACGGAGTGAGATCGACGGGCAGGCCGAGCGCCTGGTACACCAGCCGATAAGTGATTCCGTACTTGGGGCCGATGCTTTCCATCCCCGTGCTTACCGTGTGCAGCCCGCAGGCCGCCAGAACCGCGGGCAGGAAGGGTGAAGCCGGCAGGGTTCGATTATAGCCATCGAAGGGATCGGAAATGGTCAGCACCTCATCGCTCTGCGCTGGTGCAGTTTCGGTTACATCCATGAGAGCCTGCTGAACGCCGATGAACTCTTCATCAGTTTCGCGCTTCATGCGCAGGGCAATAAGGAAGATTCCAGCCTGAACCGGGTCAACCTTGTGATCGATGACAGCATGCAAACCCTGGCGGGCCTCAGCGCGGGAAATGCTCTTGGACAGTTCAGGTCCTGTAGCGACACGCTGAATAATGCTGTGCATCAGGGCCTTGGGATCCTGGCTCATTACTTCGCTCATGTTGGCTCTTGGTCGATGCCTATAAGCACTGTATCGCCTTTCACTTTGACGGGGTAAACCCGGATCGGCGTATCGGCCGGTTCATCAATGGGTTCGCCGGTGCGCAGGGAAAACCGGCTGCCATGGTAGGAACACTTGATTGTGTCGCCACGAATGCAGCCAAGAGAAAGGGGTACATCCTCATGTGAACAGCGGTCCGCCACGGCGAAAATCACGCCGCCCACGGATGTCAGCACAATGGGACGACCACCGACCCGAACCTTGAGAATTCCGGAAAGGGGAACTTCAGAGACGGGGACCGCCGGAATGAATGTCTGAACCATGGGAAGGTGCCTGTGAAGCCTCTCAATCAGCAATTGATTATATAGATGGGCTGGCAGGCGCTCTACCCTGACAGGTTCACGGTTACTCCGATGCGTTGCGCATGTGGTCAGCCAGACTCGTGATGGCTTCCCACAGCTTGGTGCGGAAAGGGCCTTCATGAATCTGTTCTTCAACCGCCCGGCGCATGCACATCAGCCACTGATCCCGCTCGGCTTCGCCAATGGTGAAAGGCATGTGTCGTGCCCGCAGGAAGGGATGGCCAAAGCGCTCAACGTAATGCTGTGGCCCGCCCAGCCAGCCCGACAGAAACCAATAGAGCTTGTCGCGCGAGCCAGACAGATCCTCTGGATGAAACTTGCGGATGCCATGGGCCTCCGGCAATTCATCCATCAGGTCATAAAAGCGGTCAACCAGGCGACGTACGCCGGCATCGCCCCCCACAACATCAAAAGGGGTCTGGGGAATGTCACTCATAAGCCCAGACGTTTCCAGACTTCCATAGTCGGCTTGGCATTATTCAGGGTATAGAAATGCAATCCCGGCGCGCCTCCGGCAAGAAGCTTCTGGCACAGTGCGGTAACTACATCGGCCCCGAAGGCGTGGACTGAATCTGCATCATCGCCAAAGCCTTCCATCCGCTTCCGCACCCAGCGCGGGATATCTGCGCCGCATGCATCGGAAAACCTTGCCAGCGTGGAAAAGTTCGAAATGGGCATGATGCCGGGCACGATGGGAAGGTCCACACCCAGGCCACGCACCTCGTCAACAAAACGGAAGTAGGCCTCTGCGTTGAAGAAATACTGCGTGATGGCCGAGTCGGCGCCAGCCCTGGCCTTGCGTGCAAACGCCTCCAGATCAGACTGGGCATTCTTCGCCTGTGGATGGATTTCCGGATAGGCTGCCACTTCGATACTGAACCAGTTACCGGTCTCCGCGCGGATGAACTCCACCAGTTCGTTGGCATAACGGAATTCGCCCGGGTCAGCCATGCCGGAGGGCAAATCACCTCGCAACGCTACCATGTGACGAATGCCATTGGACTTGTAGGTATTCAATATCTCACGGATGTTTTCCCGGGTGGAACCAACACAGGACAAGTGCGGCGCGGCCTCCGAACCGGTCTGCTGAATCTCCATTACCGTTTCCAGCGTGCGCTCGCGTGTGGAGCCGCCCGCGCCAAAGGTCACGGAAAAGAACTTCGGCTTCAGCGCAGCAAGCTTTTCCCGGGTTGCGCGCAGCTTGTCCACGCCCTCAGGGCTCTTGGGTGGAAAAAACTCGAAACTTAAAGTGAGTGTGCTCATTAAACGCTCCATCACACCACGATTATTGGCGCTGCGTCAGTAGCGGTAATGATCAGCCTTGTATGGCCCGTCCTTTGGCACGTCAATATAGGTCGCCTGCTGGTCGGTCAGTTCTGTCAACTGTGCATTGAGCTTCCTTAACTGCAAGCGTGCAACATGTTCATCCAGCTTCTTTGGCAAGGTGTACACGCCGACCGGATACTTGTGATGTTGGCTATAGAGCTCAATCTGGGCCAGGGTCTGATTGGCAAAGGAGGAACTCATGACGTAGCTGGGATGGCCTGTGGCACAACCTAGGTTCACCAGGCGTCCCTTGGCCAGCAGAATGATGCGCTTACCGTCGGGGAAAATAATGTGATCGACCTGAGGTTTTATTTCTTCCCAGGTGTATTTCTCGATGGCAGCCACATCAATTTCATTATCGAAGTGGCCAATGTTGCAGACGATGGCCTGATCCTTCATCTTCACCAGGTGGTCGTGGGTGATGACATGGAAATTGCCGGTGGCCGTCACAAATATATCCGCCTTATCCACAGCATAATCCATGGTCACCACACGATAGCCTTCCATCGCGGCTTGCAGTGCGCAGATCGGGTCAACCTCGGTAATCCATACTTGTGCAGACAGCGCACGCAAGGCCTGGGCGCTACCTTTGCCCACGTCACCATAGCCTGCAACCACGGCAATCTTGCCAGCTATCATCACGTCGGTGGCACGCTTGATGCCATCCACCAGCGACTCACGGCAGCCGTAAAGATTGTCAAACTTGGACTTGGTGACGGAGTCATTCACGTTGATCGCCGGGAATTTCAGCTCACCACGTTCGTGCATCTGGTAAAGGCGATGCACGCCGGTGGTGGTTTCTTCCGTCACGCCCTTGATGTGGGCAAGGCGGGTGGAATACCACTTGGAATCAGCCGCGAGTCTGTCCCTGATGGAGGCAAACAGCACGCGTTCTTCCTCGCTGCCTGGGTTGCTCAGCACCGTGTGATCGGCTTCGGCCCTGGCGCCCAGATGCAACAACAGGGTGGCATCGCCGCCGTCGTCCAGAATCATGTTGGAATAGCCGCCATCCGGCCATTCGAAAATTTTGTGGGTGTAATTCCAGTAATCCTCCAGCGACTCGCCCTTCACTGCAAACACCGGCGTGCCATTGGCCGCAATCGCTGCCGCGGCGTGATCCTGAGTGGAGAAAATGTTGCATGACGCCCAGCGCACTTCTGCGCCGAGTGCTTCCAACGTTTCGATTAACACTGCAGTCTGGATAGTCATGTGCAGACTGCCGGTAATGCGGGCGCCGCGCAGCGGTTGGGTAGCGGTGTATTCGTCGCGAATCGCCATGAGGCCCGGCATTTCGGTCTCGGCAATTTTGATCTCCTTGCGCCCCCAGTCGGCAAGGGCAAGATCAGCCACGATAAAATCGTGTTTGGAATTTGAACTGGTTGCTAGATTCACGGTGGCGCTCATCACGCTCTCCTTTCTGAATGAAAAGTTAACGTGAGCGCCGTTGCCAAGCCTTGCGGCTGCCCCGAGCCTGGCTCTGGAAGAGTCGCAACGCTCCTCGGGGCTTTGTCGATGGACACCGGAAGTGTCCTGAAAATCAGTTAAGCAGCTGACTTGCCGCTCTTGGTCGGCTTGAGGGTTTCCAGCATTTTGAAAATACCCTTGGGGGCGCCGACAAACATGCGCTTGAAGGTTTTTGGCAGGCAGCGCCGCTCCAGGGTGTTGCGGCGGGTGCGTTTACGTTCGGCCATGGTTGACTCCAAAATTAAATTGCAAATTCACAAGTGGCTGAATTATAACCCTGAACCGGCTTTCAAGGCTGCGGCCTTGTCGGTCAGTTCCCAGGTGAATTCGGGCTCATCTCGACCGAAATGACCATAGCTTGCAGTCTTGGTATAAATCGGGCGCAGCAGGTCGAGCATGTGTACGATGCCCTTCGGCCGCAAATCAAAATTCTTGTCGATCAGTTCCGCCATTTTATGATCCGGTACCTTGCCGGTTCCGTAGGTTTCGACCATTAGGGAAGTGGGCTTGGCCACGCCGATTGCATATGAAACCTGCACCAGGCAGCGTTCGGCCAATCCGGCTGCCACAATGTTCTTGGCCACGTAGCGTGCTGCATACGCAGCCGATCGGTCAACCTTTGAAGGGTCCTTGCCGGAAAATGCACCGCCGCCATGCGGAGCCGCGCCACCGTAAGTGTCGACGATGATCTTGCGCCCGGTCAGTCCGGCGTCACCCATGGGCCCGCCGATCACGAAGCGGCCTGTGGGATTAACCAGGAAACGTGTGTCTGCAGTGACCATCTCCTTGGGCAGCACGGGGCGGATGACTTCCTCGATCACCGCCTCAGTAAGCTGGGCGTGGGAAATTTCTGGATGATGCTGGGTGGAAAGCAGCACCGTATCGATGTGCTGTGGCTTTCCGTCCACGTAACGTACGGACACCTGCGATTTTGCATCGGGCCTGAGCCAGGGGAGTCGGCCATCCTTGCGCAGTTCGGACTGGCGCTGGGTCAGCCGATGAGCGAGGTAAATGGACATGGGCATTAACTGAGGTGTTTCGCTACAGGCATAACCAAACATCAGACCCTGGTCCCCAGCTCCTTGATCCAGAAACAGGCCTTCCCCTTCGTTCACGCCCTGGGCAATATCAGGCGACTGCTTGCCAATGGCGGTCATCACTGCACAGGTGTTGTAGTCAAAACCGATTTCGGAACTGTCGTAGCCGATGCGCTTGATGGTCTGGCGCGCCACCTGGCTGAAGTCGACAACAGCGGTGGTGGTAATTTCCCCCGCAATCACAACCAGCCCGGTTGTCAGAAGGGTTTCACAAGCGACACGTGCATGACTGTCCTGGGTTAAAATCGCATCCAGTATGGCGTCTGATATTTGGTCGGCGATTTTGTCTGGATGGCCTTCGGAAACCGATTCCGAGGTAAAGATATAGTCTCTAAGCATAACGTCCCCAAAATAATTCCCCCGACTGATCTGCGCGACCGGCCCGGGGGTTTGGAGCGGCGACGCTTTAGCAGTATTTTTATCCCGCCCGCAAGTTGTCTGCATTAACACGGCGGCAAGCGTAATTTTGAAGCCTTGTTCCCCTTATCGTCAAGCCCGATGCTCACTTTAGTGCTCCGTCTGCTGTCGTTGTTGCCCTTGCCTGTCCTGCATGGTGTGGGCATCGGGGTGGGCTGGCTGGTCTATCTGGCCCCGGGCCGATACGGCTCCCGCATGCGCGCCAACCTTCAACAAAGCGGGCTGTGCGGCAACCCGGCATGCCAGCCCTTGCTGCGTCAGGCCATCGCGGAATCGGGCAAGGGAATACTTGAATTGGCGCCCTTTTGGATGCGCCCGCTAAATCAAACGATCAAGCTCGTCCGCCAGGTGACAGGCCAGGAAATGCTGGACAAGGCGCTCGGAGGCGGAACGGGCGTGATCCTGATGGCACCGCATATCGGTGGCTTCGAAATCATCAACCAGTACCTGTCTTCCCGTCTGCCCCTGACTTCGATGTACAAGCCGGCGCGCAATCCGGTTGTCGGCAAAATCATGAAGGAAGGCCGGCAACGCGGCCAGGCTCACCTTGTGCCCACCGACATGACAGGGATCAAGGCAATGCTTAGGGCACTGAAAAAAGGGGAAGCCATCGGCATCCTTCCTGACCAGGTGGCGTCAATGGGCGACGGGGTTTGGGCACCCTTTTTTGGCCGCTGGGCTTACACTCCGACCCTGGTTTTTCGTCTTGCCCAATCGTCTGGCGCCGCCCTTTTCATCACCTATGCGGAACGTCTCTCCTGGGGCCGTGGATACCATATCCATATCGTGCCTGTTGCCTCATTCCCTGATGACAAGCAAAAGGCGGCCGAACAACTGAATCGTGAAGTGGAAAACGTCGTGCGCAGGATTCCGGCGCAGTACCTATGGAGCTACCAGCGATATAAAAAACCGGGTGATGCGCCCCTGCCGCCTGACTTGATCTGAATATGACCTATCTCGGATTCGCCATTCTTTGGCTGTTCCACTGGCTTCCTCTATCCATGCAGGCTGCGATAGGAAATGGCCTGGGCAGACTGACCGCCCTTCTCGTCCGCCGTCGACGCAAGATTGTTGAGCGCAACCTTGCGCTCTGTTTTCCCGAGTTGACTGAAGCTGAGCGAAATGACTTGCTCACGCGACATTTCATGTCAGCCGCACGCGCCGCTCTAGATCATGGTCTCCTGCTTTGGACTCCAAAACACAAGCTTAGACAGGTCATTCGCCTCGTGGATGTCCAGTATTTGGATAAGTTGCAGGGCAAACCGGTCATTGTTCTGGCTCCCCATTTCGTGGGGCTGGACATGGGCGGCCTCGCCTTGGTCTTCGATCGACAAGGTGTTTCCATGTATAGCCGTCAGCGAAATCCGGTCGCTGACTCCTTTATGAAGAAAATTCGCAATCGCTTTAACGATCCGGTACTAGTATCGCGCCATGATGGCATCCGACCCCTCATTCGCCCCATAAAGAAGGGTTTGCCGTTTTACCTCCTGCCTGACCAGGACCAAGGCCGCAAGGAGTCCATCTTTGTTCCCTTCTTTGGCATTCCTGCTGCCACTGTCCCCGTTCTGTCCCGGCTGGCAAGAATCACAGGGGCAAAAGTGGTGCCTCTGGTCACGCGCCAATTACCCGGCAGTCAAGGCTACGAGGCGCGTTTCTATCCGGCCTGGGATCATTTTCCTACCGACGATATGGAGGCCGATACGGCGCGCATGAATCGCTTTATCGAAGAACGGATAAGGGAAATGCCCGAACAGTACTTATGGCTGCACCGACGCTTCAAAACCCGGCCGGAAGGCGAGCCGTCACTATATGCCTAGATCAGACTATGTTCGCCCAGTTGCTGCGGAAGACGTGGACGATCTGGCCAAGCTTGCAAGGGAAATATGGCATCAGCACTACCCCGCCATCATCAGCCTCGACCAGATCGAATATATGCTGGTCCAGCGATACGCCCCAAGCGAGGTAAGGGCACAATTGACCAATACGGATCACGGCTGGTGGGTCGGGGAAGATGATGGAAAGCTTACCGCCTTTGCCCATGCTGTGCTCATGCCGGACCACTGTAAGCTGGACAAACTCTATGTTCACCCTGCCCATCAACACCAGGGCTTGGGAGCCGCTCTGCTGAAACAGGTCAGCAACTGGGCGAGGAGTTCTGGCAGAAACCGCCTCGTTCTCCAAGTCAACCGGCACAATGCGCTTGCCCTCAAAGCATACCGCAAGTATGGTTTCAGGATTATCGAAAGCCGCGTCTGCGATATTGGCGGTGGCTACGTGATGGACGACCACTTCATGGAACTGACACTTGACCAAACCATTTCAAAATCCCACGGGAGATGAGATCAGAACTCTGCTGCAAGAGGTGGAAACCATTGCCGTGGCAGGACTCTCTCTCAAATCCAATAGGCCCAGCAATATGGTAACAAGGGCCATGCAGGGCTTTGGCTTTCGCATCGTGCCGGTGCGCCCCGCAGTGGACCAAGTACTTGGCGAGAAAGCCTATGAAGAGTTGAGCGACATCCCCTTTCCGGTTGATCTGGTGAACGTATTCCGCGCTGCGGAATTCATTCCCGGGATTGTGGAGGAATGCATCGCCCTCAAGGTTCCCGCCTTGTGCGTACAGGAAGGCATCGTGCATGATGAAGCCTGTTTCAAAGCACGTGACCAAGGCATTTTCACCGTCATGGATCGCTGCATCTGGAAGGAATACCTGGCGCATAATCTATGATCATCCGTTTCAGCAAGATGCATGGTGCAGGTAACGATTTCGTCGTGATTGACGGCATCAGCCAGTCGATTAAGCTCGCGGCTGCTCAAGTGCGGCTTATGGCTGACCGCCATTTCGGTATAGGCTGCGACCAACTGCTGCTGGTGGAAAGGCCCAGGACGAAGACAGCTGACTTTCGGTACCGAATCTTTAATGCCGATGGCGGGGAAGTAGAGCAATGCGGCAACGGGGCACGCTGTTTCGTGCGCTTCGTGCACGCCAAGGGCCTGACCCCCAAGCGCGAAATCCGCGTGGAAACCAGGTCCGGGATCATCACCCCTCGGCTGGAAACCGATGGTCGCGTGACGGTCGACATGGGGCCGCCACGCTTCAATCCAGGCGACATTCCTTTTCAGGCGGAAGAACAGGCGCTCACTTATGCGCTCGATGTTGATGGCCGCATCATAGAAATCAGCGCCCTGTCGATGGGCAACCCCCACGCCGTTCAAATCGTGGACAATATCGATACAGCCCCCGTCGCTTCTACAGGACCACGCATTGAATCCCACAGCCGCTTTCCCAACCGGGTCAATGCCGGTTTCATGCAGGTCGTGGGCCGCAGGCACATTCGCTTGCGGGTGTATGAACGTGGCGCAGGCGAAACGCTATCCTGCGGCACAGGCGCATGTGCTGCAGCAGTCTCAGGCATGACACGAGGCCTGCTCGATGCAGAGGTAAAGGTGGAGACTCGCGGTGGAGACCTTACCATCCAGTGGGCCGGGGGGAGCAATCCGGTTATGATGACTGGTCCGGCTGAAATGGTCTTTGACGGAGAAATAGAAGTCTGAAATGGAAATTCCAAGCATAGACATCGCGGACTACCTCAAGTCCCATCCGGACTTTTTCAACCAGCACGCAGAACTACTGTCAGACCTGCACATTCCCCACCCCCATGGCACCCATGCGATATCCATTACCGAGCGCCAGGTCTTATCGCTGCGCGACAAGGTACGGCTGCTTGAAGGCAAGCTCACCGACCTGATTCAGTTCGGTGAGGAAAATGACGCGATTTCGGACAAGCTGCACAAACTGGCGGTTGACCTGACGGGGTCAACCAATATTTATGCCCTGCTGGCTGCGTTGGAAAGTCATTTGCATGAAGGCTTCGCTGTTCCGCATAGTTCGATGCGCATTTGGGGCCTGCACACCGACGCAAGTCTGAGCGTGCTGGAACCAGTCAGCGACAAGCTCCGCACGCAGGTGGGTGGCCAACGTCGCCCCGCTTGTGGCCCGCTCAAGTATGAAGAAGCCCTCGGCTGGTTTGGGGAGTCTGCCACCCACCTGCGCTCCTTTGCCGCCATACCTCTGGCCAGCGACAAGTCGTATGGTTTGCTGGTACTGGCCTCGGAAGACCCCAAGCGGTTTTATCCGGAAATGGGCGTGTTGTTTCTGGAGCGCCTGGGCGAGCTGCTGGGTGCAGCAATCAGCCGGATGAAATGACTTCGGCGCCTGCCTTTCCTCCAGAGATCGACGCCTATCTGCTTTACCTGGCAGCCGAGAAGCGGCTATCCGCAAATACACTGTCTGCCTACCGGCGCGACCTCACCCTCCTGCTGGAGCAGTCGGGCAATGCACCGCTTAAGAACGTTACCCCGCACCAGATTCGCAGTTTTACCGCCCGGCTTCATGGCCAAGGGTTGGCGCCAAAATCATTAAGCCGGATTCTCTCCGGCTGGCGCAGTTTCTACCGCTATGCCAATCGCCGTCTGGGCTGGCTGGGCAACCCGTGCGTCGACATTCGCCCGCCCAAGGCAGCCCGGGCACTGCCCAAAGTGTTGAGCCCTGAACAATGCAGCCAGCTGCTTGACCAGAAAGCCAACGACTTGCTCGACCTGCGCGACGCGGCTATGTTCGAATTGTTTTATTCCTCCGGCCTGCGACTCTCTGAACTCACGGGACTGGACGTGGCAAACGTGGACATGGTTGCGCAGGAAGCCACCGTCACAGGCAAGGGCTCAAAAACCCGGATTCTGCCGGTGGGCCGGAAAGCCTTGGACGCACTTCAAGCCTGGCTGGCTGCACGCTCCAGCCTTGCCGGGCCATCCGAATCGGCCCTGTTCCTGAATCGGCTCGGGAAACGCCTTTCCCCGCGAAGTGTCGGCCTTAGACTTGAGCGCACCGCCATCAAGGCTGGCCTGCCGGTCCATGTCCACCCCCACATGTTGCGCCACTCCTTTGCCAGCCATGTGTTGCAGTCATCTGGGGACCTGAGGGCCGTGCAGGAGATGTTGGGCCATGCCAGCATTTCCACAACGCAGGTATATACGCATCTGGATTTTCAACACCTCGCCAAAGTTTACGACCAGGCCCATCCGCGGGCGCGTAAAAAATAGGAAAGCCAGGACCTAATTAGGTCTGGAAAAACGCTGTTTTCGGTCGATTGCCCATATATGGGCCGAATCGCGACCTCCATCCACACAAAGCATGACCCCTCGTCTAAGGGTGGACCGGGTTTCGTAAGGAACTGGCTGCGAAACTGCACGACGCCGTGCCGGGTGTTGACCACCGTAACCCTCATGATGGCCATGATCCTTGCCCTGGCAGGCTACAACATCCTCGAACGTGTTAGCCGAGATATCCGCGCCCTGCTCACTCAGCAGGCAGGCTTGCAACTGGGCAAGATCGTTGCCGAGATTTTGCCCGAGGCAAAGCAGCATAGCTACCATTCGATTGAAGACAAGCTCAAGGTGTATATCAGGGCAGGCGGCCTGCAAGAGCTCAGTTTCATCTCTCCCGAGGGCAGGATCGTCTCCCCCGCCCTGCCGATTCTTGCCGTGGAGCGACCTGCATGGTTTGCCCGGCTCATCAGTCTCGGCATTCCGCGTGTTGAGCAGACTCTTTGGATCGGTGGCACAAACTACGGACGAGTCAGTCTGGCCGTCTCTCCACGCGCTCAGGAAGACTACTTATGGCACCTGATGTTCTGGTGGGTGATGTGGATCATCGCCAGCCTGGCCCTGGCAGGCAGTTCCATCAGTTATCTGTTAAAGATTAATCTAAAGGACCTGTTCAGTCTGCAGAAGGCGGCCCAACGCATTGCACTGGACGATTACCGTTGCCAAATCGCCGTCAGTGGCTGGCAACCACCAGAGATTCGGGAAGCTGTCGGGGCGTTCAATCACATGGGGGAAGCCCTGCAAAGCTTACTTGCAACCCTGAGCGATCAGGAAGCCACACTCAATCAGGAGAAGGAACGCTGGCAGGCGATGCTCTCGTCAGTTGACGACGGGGTGGTGGTTACAGATGCGCAAAACTTCGTGATTTACCTTAACCCTGCAGCTGAGGTTTTGCTGGAAACTACCCAGGAGGCCGCCTTGTCGACCCCGATAGGTCGAATACTGCGTCTGGATGGCGCTGAGCAGGACGGGCTTTATGATTTTGTCCAGGCCGCTCCAATTCCTAACAGCGCCGTAACCGGGTCAATAAGCCTATCCCGTTCCCTCGGCCAGAAGCTGTCCCTAAGCTGCCGCTGTTCGCCCTTTAGCCACCGGAACCATCTTGGTGCAATATATGTCCTGCGCGATGAAACGGAGAAGAAACAGCTCATGGACAACTTGCGCGTGATGGCCTTCCATGACAGTCTCACGACCCTCCCAAATCGGCGGGCAGTTGAAGGACGTTTGGAACGTGCGCTCCGAACCGCAAGAAAGGATGGCCTCGATCATGTGTTCTGCTACATCGACCTCGACCAATTCAAGCTGATCAACGACACATGCGGTCATTCTGCCGGTGATTTGCTGCTGGCGTCGCTGGCCAAGCATATGGGCGAGGAGTTACCCGCCAATGCCTACCTGGGCAGGTTGGGCGGGGACGAGTTTGGCCTGATTCTCTTCAATGCCCATGTGACGCAGGCCCGAGCAGTTTGTCACCGCTTGATCAGGTGCATACAGGGTTTCCGCTTTACCCATAACGGGCGCAGCTTTTCCGTAGATGCATGTGCAGGCATATCGCGTATAGACCAGTCATCCCGCTCCTTGGAAGACGTCATGATCCAGGCGGACATGGCCTGTTATCGTGCCAAAGCAGAAGGTTCCGGATTAATGCGGGTTTACGAAGCGGATGAAATCGGATTCCGACGACTACAGGAAGAAATGGGGCTGGCTGCGGAATTCACTCAGGCGCTGGAGGCCGGACGTTTCGTGCCATATCGGCAACTGATTCAGACCGTCAACCCGCAAGGCCAATCGCATTACGAAGTGCTGGTCAGGATCAAACAGCCCAGCGGTGAAATTGAAGGCCCGGGAAAATTGTTACCTGCACTGGAGCGCTACGGACAGGCCCCGATCCTGGACCGCTGGATGCTCGAAAGCATCATCTCCTATCTGTCGCGTCGGCCCGAGGATCAAGCCGTCTATTTCATCAACCTGTCCGGCAAGACGCTGGCAGATGAAAACTTCCTTGCCACCGCGCGCGAACTGTTTGATCGCTACGAATTGCCGGGCAGCCGGATCGGATTTGAAATTACCGAGACCGCAGCCATCGTCAACCTCAACAATGCACGCAACCTGATCGAAGGATTGCGCAAACATGGCTGCCGCGTCGGACTTGACGACTTCGGCCGGGAAGCATCCTCGTTCTCCTACCTCAAACACTTGCCAGCGGATTACATCAAGATTGACGGCAGCTTCGTGCATCGTATGGTCGAGGACAGGCAGGATCAGGCCATCGTACGATCCATCGTACAGTTGTCCAAGGATTTCGGCCTGCGCTCCGTTGCGGAACATGTGGAAAACGAGCAGACTGCCGTGCTGCTCGGCGAGATAGGTGTGGATTTCCTGCAGGGCTACCATGTTCACCGGCCCGAGCCCCTGCCTGATTGGAGAGCAAGTTGTCTTCCCTCAAATAGAACAGCGCCCCAGGAAGCAAACGCTCCAGCTATGCTTGCCCTCAGGTGATTACTGTCCTGCTTATATCCGGCGACACTTGCGGATAGCGCAGTTTCAAGGAATCAAGGGTATCGTTTATCGCTTGGGCAGCGATCAAATTTCGCTGAAGCTGGGAATTGGCCGAAACCCGATACCAGGGCGCATATTCAGTGCTGGTGGCTGACAAGACGCCTTCATAACCGTTCATACGATTCATCCCATTTCTCGCGGCTTTTCAGGTTAGCCTGACTGAATTTTCATTGCTTGGCCGGGTCATCGCGTCGCTCTAACAGACCTTTTTTGCTCGTCTTTTTTGAGATATACAGAAGAAACTTCAAGATAGGGGTACCGGTGTCCGCCAGCATTTTTCAAATGCGTTGATTTGAGCGTAACGCGTCCAGCAGTTCTTCAGATCGATCCAGCCATTGACTCGTATAACCAACACATCCTCATAGTGGCTGCGGTTGAAAATCAGGGTTTCGCTCTTGCCTGGCACCTTGTTGTGAAGCCGCCACAAATAAGCATGCGGCACTTCTGCAGGTTTGGGCGCACGAAAACCCGTTACACCGACCCCTTTAGGGGGTCTGCACCTTCGAACACGTAACGAATGGTGGAATCCTTGCCTGCCGCGTCCATGGCCTGCAGCACGATAAGTAATTTGTGCCGGCCTTCTGCAAATAGCAATTCCTGCTGCAAATCCAGTTCCTGGGTCAGCGTCAAGAGTTTGCGCCTGGCATCGGTCTTGCGTTTTCCCACCAGAGGTTGATCGCCCCGGTCCCACTTTGACAGACTGATCTTGGCACCCGGCTTCACCTTGTATTTACTAATGCCCATCTGATCCCCCAACATTTTTTACGTACAAAATGATCATGGTTCGCGCACCCAAATGTAACCGGGACGCCATGCCCGGTAGAATTCGAGCTATGGAAACGTCCCCACCCATTCCCGTCACCCTGCTTACCGGCTTCCTCGGCTCGGGCAAGACTACTCTGCTTAACACCCTGGTACGCCGACTGCCCCGTACCGCCATTATCATGAATGAATTCGGTGAGGTGGGACTGGATCATCAATTGCTGGAAAAGACCGAAGGTCCCATGGCACTGCTAACGGGCGGCTGTATCTGCTGCACCGTTGTGGGCTCCCTATCCCCGACCCTGAAAAATTTATGGATGGCGCGCAGCAAGGGAGACATTCCTGCCTTTGAGCGGGTAGTCATCGAAACCACAGGTATCGCTGACCCGGCCCCAATTCTCGATGCTCTGTTGAATGATCCCTGGGTGCGTGCCCGTTTCCGGCTTGATGGCGTAGTCACCACAATCGACGCTGTGCTGGGAGAACAGCAGCTGGACAGCTATTTCGAGGCCGTCAGGCAGGTCGCTGTGGCCGACCGCTTGCTTCTGACCAAAACTGACCTTGCGTCTGAAGCCAGGGTCGATTCGCTGGGAACCCGCTTGCGTGTGCTCAACCCCGCCGCAGAAATCATGCCCGTTATCAATGGCAATCTTGACCCCTTCCTTCTGCTTGATCTGGGCCTGTACAACACCGAAACCAAATCGCCCGACGTAAAACGCTGGCTGAATGAAGCCCGCTACAAACCGGTCAAAGCAACTGCGCCGTGCCAAACAAGACCCGCGACGCCGGCCGACCGTCACGACAGCCGGATTCATTCCTTCAGCGTCATCATTGATGAACCCGTAAGCCGCTGCGGGTTGCAAGCTGCCCTAGCCATGCTGGTTTCGTTCCGCTCCGAATACCTCCTGCGATTCAAGGCGATTGTAAACTTGAAAGACGAGGCCAAACCCCTGGTCCTCCATGGCGTACAGCGTGTGCTGTATCCCGAAGTGACGCTGGATACGTGGCCGGACGATGACCATCGCAGCCGGTTTGTCTTCATCATCCGTGACCTGGACCCCCCGTTCGTCGCCAAGGTGCTTGACGACTTTATCGATTCGGCACGAAGTGGCGAAATGTGAGCGCATTACAATGGGCGGGAGGGCAAGGTCGGAAGAACAGCCCGCAGTCGGCATAAAGCGTCAAAGCATCCTCGCCGTTAATACTATTTGGTGGACAAGCGATAACCCAGGTCGGACAAAGCACACATAGCGGCAGGAATCCTGGCAAAGAGTTTGAAGGCACCGTGCGCAGGTTGCAGAAACCCGAGCGTATAGAGAAGTACATAGGGATTCCGGGGCCACTGCGCAGTGCAGAGCGGGGGGCTCGCCTGCGGGGATGCGGCCCCGAGACAGGAAGCAGAGGGCGCATTGGCGTCGCCTGGTGTCCGTCCCGTGGCGCGCGACGCCAAGAGGGGCCCGACTGCTGCGCCTATGGGCGCGACCGCGACCTGGAGGGGAGCCATCAAGGTGCGCAGTAAATTTATGTTGCTATGCATGGCTTGTGGGCCAGGGCCTGCAAAGCTAACATTGGCCTATAGACGATCAATGAAACCCGAAAAACCACGTGGCAATTCCATTTTTCCGTAAAGGCAAGGACCAATCGCCCGAAGTTCCTCCAAGGCGAGCCGACCCAGCTCAAGCGCCGAAAACGGTCGAGGGCGCAACCCGTCTGGATGCCCTGTCACCCGATGCACTTAAAAGCGCCATCGTGGTTGAAGAGGTTGGCGGCGGAACCTCAAATACCGCTACCGACGAAGCGGCCATTCTTTATGCCAATGGTCAGGTTGAAGCGACCGAAGCCACATTGAAAGGGCTGCTGGATAGCAGAGTGCAGCGCGCCTGGGCCATGCTTTTCGACCTTTACCGTGTTACTGGACGAAACAAGGAATTCGAACAATTGGCGATGGATTACGCTGTCAAATTCGAAGCCTCACCGCCGGTATGGCAGGAGAATGACACTGCTGAAGAAGCCGACCCTGAAACGGCGGCGGTCGTCCTTCCCCAAATACTCGACCAATCTGCCGCCAAGCTGCTTGATGAACAAGTTTTTTTCGCCGGGCAGACAGCGCCGTTGCGCCTGGATTTTTCCCAGACAATTCATACCGAGCCCACAGGCGCGGAGAGCATCTCCCGTATCCTGAATCGGGCAACGAGGGGCAAACGCAAACTTCAGATCAGCGGCATTAAGGGGATAATCAAAACCCTGCAAGAGCAAACTGAGGCACAAACGGACGAGACCGGACCTTGGTTATTGCTACTGGCAATCTATCAATTGTTAGGCAGGCAGGAAGAATTCGAAGACCTGGCCGTGAACTATGCCGTGCGCTTTGAAGTTTCCCCGCCATCCTGGGAAACCGTCACCGTGGCACAGGAAGTCGCTGCAGCTAAGCCTCGCCCCGCCATGGTCAAGGATGCCTGTGTATGGACCGGCATCATCAGCGGCGAGCAAGCTCGGGCCTATAAAGACCTGGCGAGTTTTGCGCAAACCCGTAATCCGGTCGTGGTTGATCTTAGCGCGGTTACGCGCATTGATTACGCCAGCGTCAGCGGCCTCATCAGCACCCTGATGAATATTCTGGGCAGTGGCAAGGCCATCGTCCTGCAGGGCCAAAACAGCCTGGTCGATGAATTGCTCAGGTCCATGGGCGTTCAGCACATGGCAGAATTAAGACCTGCCCCCCTTATTTGACAGGCTACGGAACGCCTAAGGTTGGACCGGAAGTCATGAAAGGCTTTGAGCCCGCTCATTGCATGGAAATGTGGCAAGCCAGTCAAGCCAAACCTTGAAAACCGCGTGAGCGCCCTCATTTGTTGTTTTCAAAACAAGATTCTCCCCCTATGGACCAATATCACGGCACCACCATACTCTCTGTGCGTCGCGGCGATGTCGTCGCTCTTGGTGGCGATGGTCAAGTCACCCTGGGCAATGTCGTCATCAAGTCATCGGCGCGCAAGGTCCGTCGGCTTTATCAGGACAAGGTCATTGCGGGCTTTGCCGGAGGAACCGCCGACGCATTCACACTATTCGAGCGTTTCGAGGCCAAGTTGGACAAGCATCAGGGCCAACTGGTACGCGCTGCCGTGGAACTTGCCAAGGACTGGCGCACCGACCGGATCTTGCGGCGGCTGGAAGCCATGCTCGCCGTGGCGGATAAAACCGCGACCCTCATCCTCACCGGCAATGGCGATGTGCTGGAACCGGAACTGGGCATCGCGGCTATTGGCTCTGGCGGCGCCTATGCACAGGCAGCAGCCAAGGCCTTGTATGAAAACACCGAGCTTGCCCCGCGTGACATTGTCGCCAAATCCCTGAGCATCGCTGGAGACATTTGCATCTACACCAACCAGAACCACGTCATCGAAACCCTCGATTGACGCACATTACGCCTCACACCTCATGACTCAACTCACGCCCAAAGAAATCGTTTCCGAACTTGACAAGCACATCGTCGGCCAGAAGGACGCCAAAAAAGCCGTGGCCGTCGCCCTGCGTTCGCGCTGGCGTCGTGCCAAAGTGGCCGAACCGCTGCGTCAGGAAATAACACCCAAGAATATCCTGCTGATCGGCCCTACCGGCGTGGGCAAGACTGAAATCGCCCGCCGTCTGGCGCGCCTGGCCGATGCGCCGTTCATCAAGGTGGAAGCCACCAAGTTCACCGAGGTGGGCTATGTCGGCAAGGATGTCGATTCCATTATCCGCGACCTGATGGAAACGGCGGTCAAACAGGTGCGCGAACGCGAGACTGAAAAGGTCAAACTGCGCGCCGAAGACAATGCGGAGGAGCGTATTCTCGATGCCCTGTTGCCTCCTCCGCGCTCTGCGGACACCGGCTTTGATGGCTCGCCACAAAAGCAGGAAGATTCCGCCACCCGGCAGAAATTCCGCAAGATGTTGCGCGAAGGCAGCTTCGACGACAAGGAAATCGAGATCGAAGTTGCCAGTCCCGCTGCGTCGATGCAGATCATGACCCCGCCCGGCATGGAGGACATGGCTTCACAGCTCCAGTCCATGTTCCAGGGCCTGGGCAGCGGCCGTCGTCAAACACGCAAGCTGAAAGTGGCCGAAGCGATGAAGCTGCTGGTCGAAGAAGAAGCGGCACACCTGGTGAACGAGGAAGACATCAAGCTCGCCGCTCTGAAAGCGGTGGAACAGAATGGCATTGTTTTTCTTGACGAGATCGACAAGATCGCCGCCCGCCAAGAAACCCATGGCGCCGATGTATCCCGCCAGGGCGTGCAGCGCGACCTGCTTCCGCTGGTAGAAGGCGCCACGGTTTCCACCAAGTATGGGATGGTCAAGACCGACCACATCCTGTTCATTGCCAGCGGCGCGTTTCATTTTTCCAAGCCATCCGACCTGATACCGGAATTGCAAGGGCGCTTCCCCATTCGGGTTGAATTGAAAAGCCTGCTGGTAGAAGATTTTGAACGCATCCTGACGTCCACCGATGCCTGCCTCACGCGCCAGTATCAGGCGTTGCTGGAAACCGAAAATGTCAAACTCGACTTTACGGCTGACGGTATACGCCAGTTGGCGGAGATTGCCTTCGATGTCAACGAACGCACTGAAAATATCGGTGCTCGCCGCCTGCATACGGTGATGGAAAAACTTCTGGAAGATGTCTCGTTTGACTCCGAAAAGCACGAGGGTCAAACCATCAAGATCGATGCATCCTACGTGAACGCCCGTCTGCAAGAAATCGCCGGTGACGAGGACTTGGCCAAGTACGTTCTGTAACTATATTGGCTGACGACGCAGCCTGAACTCCTGCCGCTCGAAGTCAATAGATCCAGAGGAATAGGCCCGCAGTATTGCCGCTTTTGGAGTTGTGCGCACGGCAGGCCGGTAATCTATCGGATAATCTTGGTCGCACATGCAACAACTCGTCCTGAATATCCAACCCCTCATGCCAGCCAGGCTGGGGGATATCGTCGGCGGCCGCAATGCCGAGGTGCTGGCCACGTTGCGCTCGATCTGCGAAGGTCGCGATGCGGAGCCGGTCTACCTTTGGGGGCCGGCCGGTTGCGGGAAAAGCCTGATGATCAATGTGCTGTCTGAGTGCCTGGAGGGCGCGCCGGCCATTGACGGAAAACAGCCGGACTGGCCGGATGGCCCCTGCGCACTGCTGATTGACAATGCGGACAAGTTGTCAGCAGAAGACCAGCTGGTGGCGTTTGATCGCTATAACCGCAACAAGGCGGAAAAGCAGGTCTGGGTGGCCACCGGCTCGCAAGCGCCATCGGGGTTGACGCATCTTCGTGACGATCTGCGCACCCGCCTGAGCTGGGGCCTGATTTACCAGATTCACCCGTTGAATGACAAGGACAAACGCCAAGCGCTGCTCAGGCGTGCCGAACAGCTTGGCTTTCAACTGGATCCGGTCATTGCGGATTACTTGCTGACCCGCTATTCCAGGGATTTGCGCCAGCTGCTGGCAGTCGTGGAAGCTCTGGATCGTTATAGCTTGGAACAACAGCGGCGGATAAGCCTGCCCCTGCTAAAGGCACTCCTGCCCAACCGGTAGATCAGGCGTTCTTCGCCTGCTCCTCCGCAATCTCCCTGCGCACCGAGTCCATGTCCAATTCCATGATCTTGCCGACGATATCATCCAGGGCGGACGCCGGTAGCGAACCAGGCTGGGAGAAAAGAATGATTTGCTCGCGGAAGATCATGAGCGTGGGAATGGAGCGGATGCTAAACGACGCGGCAAGCTGTTGCTCCACTTCCGTATTCACCTTGGCAAACACTACCCCGGAGTGTTTTTCCGAGGCTGCCTCGTAAATCGGTGCAAATGCCCGACACGGGCCACACCATGGCGCCCAGAAGTCGACAATCACCACATCGTTGCCATTGATGGTTTGCTCAAAGTTGGTTTGCGTGAGTTCCAAGGTCGCCATTTGTGTCTTCCAGAAAAAAAACAAAAGCGGCGCAGCATGGCCGCGCCTTAGATCGCACCCTAACACGGTGCCGAGTCTGCGCCAAGTGCGCAGGTTGTTGGTGTGGGGTCACCCCCTTTGTTCGCCCCGAAGCCAGGGCGCTCGAGATTTATTTGGCGAAAGCCTGCTGAAAAAGGCTACCGCTTGAGGAAGGCTCGGACTTACGGGAAAAATTATGGCTGCGCTTGAGGTTGCCACGCACTTCAGCCCTGTTCACTGCCATGATCAATTCGGTTGCAAGCACCCGTGCCTGGTGAGGCGTCATTATTATCTGGCTGGTTTCATCCAAGGAAAATACGATCTGATCTTTTCCACCCTCATCTTCTTCAAGGGTGATATCTACTTTGTTACCGCTGTTCAGTTCCATCATGATTGCGCTCCTTTTGGCTACGTCTCTCTACTTGCAGACTCCGTGCCATAGGGACAGCATAAAAGGAGCTAGTGAAAGTATTGTTAAATCAAAAGGTTTTAAACACCCTTTCAAAATCACTCAGCATTCTGTGAAGCCTGCGCTGATGAAGCCTCAACACTACCTTAAATACTTTCATCAGGCTCTATGCCAAAAGTTATAGCCAAGTGAGAAATTTGACCGGAAAAAAGCACCGCCATCATCAGCTGGCAAGTACTACTGGATATGGATTACTTTGAGAGCTATGGTCGAAAGTGGTGTACAGGCTGACTTGGAAGTGAGTGGTTGAGGCGGTGGAGATTTTTGT